>NZ_CP058321.1:3124612-3849224 GCF_014263395.1 Halomonas sp. SH5A2
CGCGCAGGGCGGGCTCGTCGATTTGGATGATGCGAATACCGGCGCGCTCCAGATCCTGCACCTCATCGCGCAGCGCAAGCGCAATATGACGGCAGGTGGTGTCCCGCGGCTGATCATCGCGCACAAAGGACCACTGCAGGATCGTCACCGGGCCTGTCAGCATGCCTTTCATGGGCTTGTTGGTCAGCTTTTGCGCATACTCGCTCCAGCGTACGGTCATGGCGGCGGGACGTGTCACGTCGCCATAAATAATCGGCGGCTTGACGCACCGCGAGCCGTAGCTTTGTACCCAGCCAAAGCGGGTGAAGGCAAAGCCATTCAACTGCTCACCAAAGTATTCCACCATGTCGTTGCGCTCGGCCTCGCCGTGTACCAGCACGTCCAGACCCAATACTTCCTGGCGCTCGACCGCGTAGGCGATGTCTGCCCGCATGCGCGCCTCGTAGTCGGCCTGGCTTAGCTTCCCTGCTTTAAAGGCGCGACGCGCTGCTCGAATATCGGGGGTTTGCGGGAAGGAGCCAATCGTCGTGGTGGGCAACAGCGGCAGGTTCAGGGCACGCCGCTGCGCCACCGCACGCTCGGCATAGGGGACGCGACGCTGGCTATCTTTGGCCGTGATAGCGGCAACGCGAACACTAACGGCAGGCTGATGGATGCGGCCCGATTCACGCCGGGCATCCAGCGCCTGCGTTGCTGCTTTCAAGCGCTGCTCATCAAGGGGGGTGGCGCGGTTATCAATCAGCCGGGTAAGAGACACCACTTCGTCGAGCTTCTGGCGGGCAAAGGCCAGCCAACCGACCAGCGCCTCGTCAAGGTCTGTCTCCTGGGCAAGGTCCACCGGCACGTGCAGCAGCGAACAGCTTGGCGCCAGCCAGAGCCGCTTACCCAGACGAACCTTGAGCGGCAGCAAACGCTCGCGCAGCGCGGCAAGGTCGGCGCGCCAGATATTGCGCCCATCGATGAAACCCACCGACAGCACCTGATGCGGCCCCAGGCGATCAATCACGCTGTCTACCTGCTGGGGCGCGCGCACGGCATCAATGTGCAGCCCATCCACCGGCAGCCGGGTCGCCAGCGACAGATTGTCACCCAGACCGCCAAAGTAACTGGCCACCATCAGCTTCAAAGGGGCGGACTGCAAGCGGTGATAGGCGCGCTCATAGGCCTGCTGCCAATCAAGGGGCAAGTCCTGCACCAGCGCAGGCTCATCCAGTTGAACCCATTCGACCCCTAGGGTGGCAAGGCGTGCCAGCACTTCGCCGTAGACGTCCAGGACGCTATCCAGCAGCGTCAGTCGATCCAGTTCACCGCTTTGGGATTTACCCAGCCACAGCCAGGTGAGCGGACCAGTCAGGGTCACCTTGGGGGTGAATCCCGCGGTCAGCGCTTCGTCGACCTCGTCGAACAGCCGGTGGGAAGCCAGAGTAAAGCGCTGGCCTTCGTGTAGTTCCGGGACCAGATAATGATAGTTGGTATCAAAGTACTTGGTCATTTCGCAGGCGGGGGCCGGTTGACCGCTGGGCGCACGTCCCCGTGCCATGCGGAAGGTGGTATCCAGGTCAACGTCACCCGCCGCCACTTCCTGTTGTGCTTTGAAGCGCGCGGGCACCGAACCTAGCAGGACCGAGACATTCAGTACCTGATCGTAAAACGCGAAGTCACCCACGCTGACCAGATCGAGTCCCGCCGCCTGCTGGGCTTGCCAATGACGCAAACGCAAGTCGCGGCCAGTCTGTTCGAGCGCTTCGCGGGAACACTCGCCCTGCCAGTAGGCTTCGGTGGCTTTTTTAAGCTCGCGCCGGGCGCCAATGCGGGGATAGCCGAGAATATGAGAAACTGTCATGATGAGACCTTGCAACGTGAATGATTTCACATAGTCTGGGCACCACCAATAAATGAATCAAACT
This sequence comes from Halomonas sp. SH5A2, assembly GCF_014263395.1. GTDB lineage: Bacteria > Pseudomonadota > Gammaproteobacteria > Pseudomonadales > Halomonadaceae > Vreelandella. Next base: position 3,126,520 of record NZ_CP058321.1, read on the forward strand.
AATGTTTTTAATATTAAACATGAAAAATAATCACCATGATTGAATTACGCCACTTGCGCACCCTGCTGGCGCTTCGCGAGACGGGGTCTCTGGTGGAGGCCGCCGAGCGGGTTCACCTCACCCAGTCTGCACTGTCGCATCAGTTGAAAGACCTCGAAAGCCGTGTGGATAGCCCGTTGTTCATGCGCAAGACCCGGCCGGTGGAGTTCACCCGCGCCGGATTGCGTTTGCTGGAACTTGCCGATCAGATTCTGCCTGAAGTCCGTAAGGCAGAGCGCGATTTGGCGCGCATGGCGGGAACTGAAATGGGACGGCTGCACATGGCCATTGAGTGCCACAGCTGCTTCCAGTGGCTGATGCCCACGGTAGACTACTTTCGCGACCATTGGCCCGAGGTCGAGATCGATATACCCAGCGGCCACCATTTCGACCCGCTGCCCGCGCTCGCGCGCGAACAGCTCGATCTGGTGATCACCGCTGACCCGCAGCCAATAGAGGGGGTTCACTACGCGCCGCTGTTCCGCTATGAAGGATTACTCGCGGTTGCCCGGCAACATCCACTTGCCGGTCAGGGCTTCGTGACTCCTGAGGCACTTGCCGATGAAACCCTGATCACCTACCCAGTCGAGCAGTCACGGCTTGACGTCTTCAGCCAGTTTTTAACACCCGCCAATGTACGCCCACGGGAAATCCGCACCGCCGAGCTGACGATCATGATGATGCAGCTTGTCGCCAGCGGCCGTGGTGTCTGTGCGCTACCTAACTGGGCACTCTCGGAGTACCTGGAACGCGACTACGTAAGCGCCGTCAAGCTTGGTGAGCAGGGCGTGTGGAGCACGCTGTATGCGGCCGTCCGGGAAGAAACCCTAGAGGCGCCGTGGATGCAGGACTTCTTACGCACCGCACAGGAAACGTCGTTTGCCGTCCTCAACGGCATCAAGCCGGCGACTCGCGACGCGGAATCAGCAGCGTGAACCGCGCGCCACCCAGGGAAGGACTGGCATCCACGGTGACGCTGCCGCCGTGGCCTGCCATGATTTTCTGTACAATCGACAGCCCCAGCCCGTAGCCCCCCGAACTGCGCGCACGGCTATCATCCAGACGAGCGAAGGGTTTGAACACATCAGCCCGCGCATCGGCTGGAATCCCCGGTCCATCGTCTTCCACGTCAATACGTACCAGGTGGGGCTCATCCCATAGCCCAATCACCACTTTGGACTGACCATGGCGGCAGGCATTACTGACCAGGTTCTGCAGCGCGCGCTGCAGGTAGCGAGGTTCAGCCAGAAGCTCGATGTCAGGCCCCGGCGCCAGCGTTATCGCCAAGCCTTCATGAAGCGGCGAAAGCGAGTCGATCACCCGCTCGGCCATCGCCCTGCATTCCACCAGCGACGTTTCCAGCTCGGCGCCGTTGACCGTCTCGCCCCCCAGTCGGGCATAGGTGAGAATTTCATCGATCAGTTCATCCAGCTCGGCAATATCGGTATCGATACCCTGAAGCTGGCGCCGTATAGCAGGCTGATCGGTCATGTCCTCGACCATTTGCACTGCAAAACGGATACGGGCTACCGGCGTTCGCAGCTCGTGTGACACGGCGCGAATCATCTCCTGCTGGCCGCGCAACAGCGACTGCACCTGATTGGCCATGCCGTTGAACGCCATGCCCAGGCGCCCCAGAAAGTCGCCGCTTTCGACTTTGACGCGGGTTTCCAGGCGACCGCTGGCAATGCGTGTCGCCGCCAGTTCCAGGCGCGCCATGCGCGATTCGATACTGCGCATCACCAGGTAGATAATCAGCGCCAGCACGACCATCAGGGCCATCAATAACGGCAAGTGAAGGTTGATCGGCAGGTTGGAACCCCCGGCTGCAGGTCCTGCTTTAAGCCATTGGGAGCCGTCGGGCAGTTGATAGATGAAGCTTATCGACAGTTGTTCGCCGCGTAACCGAGTGACGACCTCGCCACGATCGAGCTGGCGACGCTGCGCATCACTCAACTCAGCAGGCGGGCGATCGGTCAGCGCAAGTGGCCAGCCACCTTGCTCCAATGCACCAAGCCGCTCACGCCGTTCGCTACCGTCAAATGGCGACAGCCAAGCGCCGAGCATCTCTATCGTCGCGTGCCACTGTCGCTCGCTCCAGTTAGGGAAGTCGGCCTGTAACAGCCAGGATTGGCCAGGAAGGCGGCGCTGTAATCGCCAGGGGGACGTCTCCACCAGTACTTTACCTCGCTCCAGGCGGGCACGTTCGAAATAGCTTAGGGAGGCGTCTTCCAACGGCAAAAGGGTCAACTGCATATCGAGCTGCTCAGCCCAACCCGATAGCTGCGTCTGGCGTTCGCGCGGCGTGCTGTCGGCGAGTTGCTGCGCCATTAACGACATCGGTAGCGCCGTTAATGCCTCGCGATAGTCCTCACGGCTGACCTGCTCGATAAAGGCGCGCCCACCCAGGGCAATTAAAAACACCATTAACAGCGCGGCACCCAGCAGCAGATAAAAGCGTAAAAACGAGCCGTGGCTGAGCACCCGCCGCATGTGGCTGTCCTTCTGAGTAATTATTAGCTGTCTTTCACAAATAGATAGCCCTTGCTACGTACCGTCTTGATACGGTGGGGCTGGTTGGGGTCATCACCAATCTTGGGGCGAATACGTGACACTCGCACATCGATCGAGCGATCCTGCCCGTCGTATTTGATCCCCCGCAGATCGTTAAAAATCTCTTCACGGGTGAGCACACGCCCGGCATTGCGCGCCAGCAGCCACAGCAGGTCAAACTCGGCACTGGTCAAGTCGATGCGCTCCCCCGACAGCCAGGCTTCGCGGGTGGCATTATCGATTTCCAGATTCTCAAAGCGCAGCCGTATTTCGCCATCAGAGGCTGGCCCATCGGCACGCCGCAGCAGCGCCCTCATGCGGGCTAACAGTACTCTGGGCTGAACAGGCTTGGGCACATAGTCATCCGCGCCCATTTCAAGCCCCAACACCTGATCCAGATCGTCCGTACGTGCCGTGAGCATCATGATCGGGCCCGCAAAGTTGGGCCGCACGCGGCGACAAATCGCCAGGCCGTCTTCCCCGGGCAGCATCAAATCAAGAATCACCAAGTCCGGCTGCAGGGTCAGAATGCGATCCACCCCCTTCGCCCCATCAGCTTCCAGCGTAACTTGAAAGCCGTTGGCTTCCAGATAATCCCGCGTCAGCTCAGCCAGGCGTTGGTCATCCTCAATGATGAGGACATGATCCTGGTCGGGATAATCAGGCTTGTGCGATTCTTGGCTGCCAAGCGTCTGAAACTGTTCTTCTAAGTGATCCACCATCCTAGTTGTCAACTCCACTTAAGCTATGTGTCTTATCGCCTGCTTACCCCGTACAAAAGCAGACTGTTTATGTTTATTTCCAGAATACCTCAAAAGTGCCCAAGCGCCTGCCAGGCGACGCAATATGCACGTTTCCTAACCATTTTACCCAAAAGCCGCCGCTTGATTCTTGCCACATCGACAGCTAATGTAAGTGCCTACGCTGTCGACAACCTGACAGGAGGAGACGGTCATGGGAAGTGACAAACCCAAAAGTGTCATCAAACGCGTTTACGTTCCTACCCAAGTGCGCGATTTGCCTAACGGAGAGAAGCTTAAAATTCCCGGGCATTACAAGGCGCCTCCCGGTGAAGAACAAAGCTGATCGCCATTAATCTATAGTCGGTTACTTAATAAGGCAGGCCCGGGGCCTGCCTTATTCATATCTACATCACCAGTAACGCTGCGCTATCCTTTCGGTCCAAGCAGCAGCCACACGATCAGCCCGACCAGTGGGAAAAACAGCAACACCAGTATCCATAGTAACTTGGCAAGACCACCCGCAGGGCTTTTCGCTACCTTGATGATGGCCCAAACGATGATGACGAGCCAAATAAGCCCCAGTAATCCACCGACTTCAATGCCCATATCAACTCCTTGTATTGGGATCCATGATTGTGCAGCTAAGCATATCGACACAGCCGACACAAGCCACTAAGGGGACGCCTGCCAGTTCAGGGCTGCCTGGCGGCCACGGGCTTCATTGACCCTGGCACAAATCAGCATCGCCACGCCAAATAATACCGCGCACAGCAAGATAGATGCCTGGAGGCCTACCAACGCCTGTAGCCCTCCCAGCAACACAATCCCGATGACACCGGCCAGCTTGTTGGCCAGCCCCCAAAAGCCAAAGAACTCCGCTGACTTGGTCGTTGGCGAGAATAAGCCGACCAGCGCGCGGCTCGCAGATTGACTGGAGCCCAAGCTTAACCCGGCCAAACACCCCACGAACAAAAAGACATATTGGGGTTGCCATTGCCATGCGGTTGCCTGGTTCACCCAGTCGGTGAACTGCGGGGTCAGCCAGATAGCCAGAATGGCGGCGATCCACAGCCCCAGGGTAATCTGATAGGTACGCTTGGCACCCAGTCGGTCCTGAATCCAGCCAAACCCCAACGCCCCCGCGGCCGCCGTAATTTGCACAATAATGAACATGATATTGCGCACGCTTGCTTCCCAACCGATCACCTGGGCCCCGTAAATAAAGGCAAAGGCGATGATGATGTACACCCCTGCCATCGAAAACAGCAGCGATACCAGAAACACCGACAGATCCCTGAAATGCTTGAGGTCATGAAAAGTGGCCGTGACGCGCCGACGCGCCGTATGCCAGTAGGATCCGAGATGCGGTTGCGGCGTTGCCCGCTCTTTCAGCCATATGAAGGTAGGTATTGCGGCCACCAGGAAAAACCCGGCAGCGAAGGGGCCTACCCAGCGAATGCGCTCGAAGTTATCGGCGCTTGCTTCGCCCAGCACCACCAGCGTGAAACCTGCCGCAAAGAGCCCGCCGATATAGCCCAGCGCCCAGCCAAATCCGGAGATCTTACCCAGCGCCTGGGGAGGCCCCAGCGAAGGCAAAAAGGCCGCGATAAATGACTCACCCATTGAGTAGGCATAATTCGAAATGATGATGAGGATGAGCCCAAGGACTACATAGCCCGGCGCCACAAAATACAGCATGGCGGTCGTCGCAACGGTGGCCAGGTAGCTGAACAGCAGAAAGCGTTTCTTTTCTGCCCGCTCATCCATGATCGCACCGCATAGCGGTGCGGTGACAACCACCAACAGATAACTGGTGGCCAGGGCGAGGCTCCACAGCAGATTGGCAAGACGAAAGTTATCGCCGCGGTCACCGACAATCACGGTGGTAAACAATTCGCCGAACACCACGGTGATAATCAGCAATGTATAGGCTTGGTTGGCAAAATCGAACATCGCCCAACCAAAAATTTCACGACGCGAAGCGAAGCCTGAAGCAGCTTGGGTAGGTTGAGCGCGGACCATGATGTCTCTCACCAGCTAACAAGATGCCAAGCGTATCAGGTTGGCACACAAAAGCGACATGCCTATCGTTGGAAGAATAGAGGTGACAGTCGCTGCGGCTTGCTCTAAGTTTGATTGATAATCTAATAACAGGGACGTTAATACATGAAGGAAGCGGGGGTAGTGAGTTGTCGTCGAAAGCCGATCATCGGGCGGTGGCTAGCAGGGCTGCTGTCCCTTCTTGCACCGCTGGCACTCGCTGGCGGCTCGTCTTCCGACCTAACGTCGCTCACCTTTGTTACCGAGGAGTACCCTCCCTATAACTACCTGGATCCACAGACTGGCCAGTTGCAAGGTCGAGCGGTCACGCTGCTTGAGTCAATATTTGAGCATGCTGGGACACCTTTCAAACGTGAGGATATTCTCTACTACCCTTGGATACGCGGCTACGAGTTGGCGCAAAACGAGCCCAATACGGCGTTATTTTCGACCACCCGTACCCCTGCCCGAGAAGCACACTTCAAATGGGTTGGTCCCATCGCACACGACCGGGTCGTACTGTTGACCTGGGATAATCAGGTCGCTCGGCTCGCGTCGCTGGAAGAGGCAATTGACAAGCGGTTGAGCATCACGGTGATTCGTGAAGATATTGGCGCTCAAGCGCTGCAAGAAGCCGGCTATCCGGCCGAGTTACTCCGCCCGGCCATCGATAACCGCAGCGCCTTGCACATGTTACGTCGTGGGCGCGTCGATTTATGGGCCTATAGCGATGAGGTGGCGCGCTGGATCGCCACCCGGGAAGGCGTTGAGGCGAGTCGGTTGAATGCCGTGCATATATTAAGCGAATCGGATTTATACTTTGCTATCAACCCCACCACGGATCAAGGCCTGATTAATCGCCTGCAGGAAGCCCTGGAGGATGTTCGTGCTGGACAATAAGACCGCGAGGTCACCCATTCACCCGTTACAACAACGTATCGCGTCATGCTGGCGGTCTTTGCTTGGGACGTTATTGCTGGCCCTTAGCCAGCCACTCAGTGCGGCACCGCTGGTCATCAATACCGAAGATTATCCACCCTTCAATTACCCAAGCGAGCAAGGACAGATCATGGGTAGCGCCACCCAGGTGCTACGCGAGGCATTGCGTGCGGCGGATATTGACGCAGAGTTTCGGCTGCTTCCCTGGGCCAGGGCCTATACCGCTGCACGCCTTCGCGAGCAAAACTGCGTTTACTCCACCACCCGCACCACTGAACGCGAGATTCTCTTTCGCTGGGCGGGGCCGCTAGTCGTCAACGAGTGGGCTGCGTTCAGCCTTGCTGGCCGGGATATCAAGGCAAGCTCAGTAGAAGAGCTGGCTAACTTTCGCGTGGGCAGTTTCCGCGAAGATGCGGTGGGCAATCATGTCGCCGCTCAGGGAATTAACGTGCTGCGCGCACCGAATGAACGCGAAAACCTGGCGCGCTTGAACGCGGGACTTGTCGATGTGATCGTCACAGGCAAAGCTACCGGCGAGTTTCTGGCCAACGCAAAAAACGTGGCGCTAAGGCACCTGTTTACGTTTTATCGCGCACCGCTGTATCTTGCCTGTCATCCCAGCGTGTCCAAGGATCTGATCAAACGGCTACAGCACCACCTTCCTCCCCTTGGCGAGGCACACGGAGTCTCGCGCCATGAATAAAACATCCATACCGTTGCGCTCGGGCAGCCTAACGTCCAAGCAAGCGCTGCTCACCTTACTGCTGGCTATCTTGATCAGCGTTATTGCAGGCAGTATGGAGCTGTTTAATCACGCCTTGTCGATGCGCGAGAATGTTGCCCAACGGGTTGAACAACAGCTGGCTATCGTCAGCGGCGCTGCCGCCGAAGCCGCTTTTCAGCTAAACCCTGACCTGGCTCACCAGATCGCCTATGGGTTATTCAGCGATAACGAAATTGCCGAAGTCGCCATCCGAGACGATTTCGGCAGCCCCCTGGCCGAGTTTGCTCCCACCGAGGCGGTTGAAACGAGTTGGTTAAGCCAACGGCTGTTTGGCGATATGCTGCACTACCAGATTCCGTTGAATTATTACGTCGCCGCCGATTTACCTGAGGCCGTAGTGGGCGAGGTCGAGCTTCGACTTGATGAACAACGCCTTACTCAACAATTTCTTGATCGAAGTATATCGGTCGTTGGGTCCAGCGTGCTGGAAGCCTTTATCCTCAGCCTGTTGATTATTGCCTTCTTCCATTACTTCATTACCCGACCACTGCTCAAGGTCCACGACGCCATCGCGCATGCTGACCCTGAACGCCCAGGCGACTGGGATAAACCGCAGTTGCGAGGTCATCGTCATGATGAGCTGGGGCATTTGGTCGACAGCCTCGACCACTTGCTGCAGGCCTTTCAACAGGGGTTGGATCAACGCGACCAACTCCACCACCTGTCGCATATCGATGGACTGACCGGCGTCGCCAACCGGCGGCATTTTGATCTGTTTTATCAGCAGCAGTTGAAGCGCGCCAAGCGACGTGCCCAACCCTTCTCGGTTATCTTTATCGATATCGATAACTTTAAAGAATTTAACGACCATTACGGTCACGCCATGGGTGATGACACGCTACGCGCGGTGGCACAGGTGCTGAATAATTGCATCGAACCGGCCCATGACCTGCTGGCACGCTATGGTGGGGAGGAGTTCGTCTGTGTTTTGCCCAATCAAGATGAAGAGGCCGCGATTGAGGTCGCCCAGCGATTACGCCAGGCAGTGCTTTCACTGGCTATCCCTCATGCTTACTCAAGTACGCATACCCACTTGACCGCCAGCATGGGAGTCGCCAGCACATCAGCCCAGGCGACAATCAGCGCAGCGGCGCTACTGGCCCAAGCCGATCAGCACCTATATCACGCTAAGCATCTGGGCCGAAACCGCATCGAAACCCGCCCGCGGACAGCCTAAAAACAGCGCATGGGCAGGCCATCAAGGTTGAAAAAGGACGTATCGCCGGTCGGTTTAAAACCACCAGTGCGCGATAACGGCGGCAAGCCCAATAATAATTGCCGTAATAACGGCGACACACACGGCACGGTCTAACCAGCGGTCGAAGACAGCCCCCTTGGACGCTCGCCGTGTGGCACCGTGCCGCGTTTGCCTGACCATCAGTCGTTAGCCTTCATGGGAGAGATACCCTCAGTGATTAATGCGCCGATTGACAACGTTGGGCGCACGGCGTAAGCGCTCTTCTTCGCCTAGCTCTTCCGCTTCAAAGGCATCGGCCCCCACAGGGGTTTCACCGTGGCGACGGTACAGTTGGGTAAGCATCGCTTTACGGTCGGCACGCAGCTCTCGCACCAGCACGATCACCATCATATACAGAATAAAGGTGAACGGGAGCGCGGAAAGCACCGCTGCCGATTGCAGGCCGGCAAGACCGCCCGCCAAAATCAGGGTAAAGCAGATTGCGGCGATCAACACACCCCACAGCACCCGCTTGTAAAGCGGCGGATTGATAGAGCCATTATCGGTCATTTGCGCCACGATGTAAGACGCCGAGTCGGCGGACGTCACCAGGAAAACAAAAATCAACATAATGGCAATGAGTGACAGCACACCGGAAAACGGCATCAGGTCGAACATTTCAAACAGCGCCACAGTGATATTGTCCTGGGTCGCCGCGGCAAGACCAATGTCATCACCGACAATTTCCATGTTGAGCGCGGCGCCGCCAAACACCCCAATCCACAAGCAGGCCAGCAGCGGCGGCACCAGCAGCACGCCAAAGACATACTCCTTGATCGTGCGCCCCCGGGATACGCGAGCGACAAAGGTACCCACGAAAGGCGACCAGGCGATGACCCACGCCCAGTAGAAAATGGTCCAACTGCTTGCCCAGTTTTCGTCGCTGTACGGCGCAGTGCGCAAGCTCATGCCGATAAAGTTTTGCAGGTAGTCGCCAAGCCCGACCGTTATAGTCTCCAGAATCGCAATGGTCGGGCCGGTAAACAGCACATAAAGCATCAGGCCGATGCACAGGAGCATGTTCAGATTCGACAAACGCTTGATGCCTTTATCAAGGCCCGACCAGGTGGAGAGCATGTAGGCGCAAAACATCACGAACAGGATGACAAACTGCCAAAAGCCGTTTTCCGGCAGGCCAAAGACGGCATTCAACCCGCCGTTCATCTGCAATACGCCCAGGCCTAAAGAGGTCGCCACCCCCATTACCGTGGCCACAACGGCAAACACATCAAGCCAGGAGGCGTAAGGGCGTATTCTTGGGTGCTTCGCCGTAACCGATGATAGTACCGACGACACCAGCCCGGCCTGCCCCTTACGAAACTGGAAATAGGCAATGATCAACCCGACGACAGAAAATGCCGCCCACTGGTGAATACCCCAGTTGAAATAGCTGTACTGGATCGCGTAGCGTGCTGCGGCCTCGGTTTCTGCGGTCACATCACCGTAGGGTGGGTCAATGTAATGAAACATGGGTTCAGCCATGCCGTAGAACACCAGACCTACGCCGAACCCGGCGGCCAGCAGCATGCTAATCCAGGAAAAGAAGGTATAGTTAGGACGACTGTCCTGAGGCCCCAGGCGCACTTTGCCGTATTTGCTGAGCGCCAGGCCAAACAGGAACACCACAAAGCCAAACACAGAAAACAGATAGAACCAGCCGAACAACTCGGTGATCGTCGCGAGTGCCGACTCTGCGGCACTGCCAAAACTTTCCGGGAACGATGCGCCGACAACCACCAAGCCGAAAATGATCAGCGTCGATGCGATGAACACCGACTTTCCTCCATGATTTGACATATAACAACCCTGTTAAGATGAACTCATTTACGCTGCGAAGAAGCGTAACACCTGCGCTCTCGCTCTGCATGCAACGCGGCTTTAACGTTATTGCCAAGCCAGGCTGACTGAACTCTCCTCAATCAGTGTGTTCCAAACAGTGTCACCAAACGAGGGAGGCTTTCATGCCCCACATGAATCGTGATCAACGTAACGCCGCCTGGCAGGCTGCCCACCAGTGGCGCGCCCGGGCGACCCGGACCCAACCCAATGGCATGATGGGTAGCTTAAAGCTGCTTTTTACCTGGCTGGCATTTGGCGTGTTGATGATTGTTGGCGTCGTGCTAGGCCTTTTTTTCCTATTGGTCGGTTGGGCCATGATGCCGTTTGTCCGCCACAAGATGAAAAAGCGCATGGAGCAGATGCGCGCTCAACAGGCTCAGGACATTGGTGGCAACCACTCCGAGTCTTATTCAGGCTCTCGCCATCAGGATGTTCTTGAAGGACAGTACGAAATCAAAAGTGAAACGGAAAAGAAAGCTGACGACGGCGTCAGATAACGCCTTAAAGCCCTTTTCGCGGCAGATGGTTTTACTGGGGTGCATGAAGCCAGATAAAGGCAGCCGCCAGGGTCAGCGGCATCACCACCAAGCTACCCAGGTTGCCGATCAACACAATCGACGCCACTTTTTGGGGCGACAGCCGGTACTGCTCCGCGACCAGATAATTCAGCACGGCAGGCGGCAATGCGCCAAACACCAGCAGCACCGCCGCCTGTAGGCTATTGAGCGGCAACCACGCAATCAGCGGTAGCGCAATGACAAGTCCCGACAGCGGGCACAGCAAGGCGCCCAGCAGACCGGTGCGCCAATCACTGAAATCGATATCCAACAGCCGCACCCCAAGCGCAAACAGCATCAATGGAATACACACCCCGCCCAGCATATTCATTGCCTCCAACAGCCAGTCCGGCAATGGCAGTCCGCTAAAATTGACCGCCAACCCCGCCAGACTCGCCGCGACAATCGGCATGCGCAGCAAACGCCACAGCGATGTGCGTGGATCGAGCATGTAGAGGCCGACCGAAAAATGCAGCAGCATTTCTACCATAAATACCACGACCGCCGCCGGAAGCGCTTCCTCACCGAATGCCAGGACCAGCAAGGGCACGCCCATATTGCCGGAATTGTTGAACATCATCGGAGGCAGGAAGGTTTTTAGATCCAGACGCAGCCATCGCGCAACCGGCCACAACAATACGCCTGAGCCCAGCACGACGGCCACGGCCGCCCCTGCCAGCCAGGCGTAATCGGCCAATGGCGCCTGCCGGTCGGCCAGTACAGCGAACACTAGAAGCGGGACAAACAGCTCCATGTTCAGGGTGTTTAAACTGCGAATATCCGGCGTGCGAAAGCGCCCATAGGCGGCACCCGCCCCGGCAATCAGAAAAACGGGTAGCAAGGTGCCAAGAATGTTACCTATCATCGCGCGCCTCTGTGTGGCGTACCTGTTGAGCTATAGCCATCCGTATCCCTGCATCAAGGCGCCAGAAAACGCTGCCACAATGTCGTGACGACATTCCGGTGGTCCGCGTAGTCGGCGGCACGCCCCACCGCTTTATCGCCGGTCAGCGCGGCCCGGTGCGTTGCGCTGCGGTACGCAAGATACGCGTCGCGAAGCTGTTCCGCCTCTTCCTTTGGTAAGTGCCCACTCTCTGCCAGAGCCTCTAAAATACGAATGTTATCGCTATAGGTCAGCAGTGACGGCGTCTGGTTAGCAAGTGCTAACACCGCGTATTGACAGAGGAACTCAATATCCACCATGCCACCGCTGTCGTGCTTGAGGTTGAAGGCATCCCCCTCGCTTTTGGTGGCAAGATGATCGCGCATTTTTTGACGCATGTTGACCACATCGTCGCGCAATGCGGTCGTATCCCGCTTGCCCCCCAAAATATCGCCGCGCAGCTGTTCAAACGTGTCTGCCAGCGATGCGTTGCCCGCGACCACGCGCGCGCGCACCAGCGCCTGGTGCTCCCAGGTCCAGGCGTGCTGGCGCTGATAATCGGCAAAGGCGGCAAGCGAGGTAACCAGCAGGCCGGAATTACCCGAAGGTCTGAGCCGCATGTCGACCTCGTACAGACTGCCCGCCGGGGTCACTGCCGTGAGCAGATGAATAATCCGCTGGCCCAAGCGGGTAAAAAATACCGGCGTATCGATGGGCCGCGGGCCATCGGTGGCGCCCTGACCATCACTATCGTGGAGAAAAACCAGGTCTAGATCAGACCCATAGCCCAGCTCGATTCCCCCAAGCTTGCCGTAGCCGATGATCAAGAACGCGGGCTCACGCGAATCACAGCCGCTAGGCACGCCATGCTTGGCGGCGAGATGCTTCCAGGCCATCGCCAGCACGGCATCCAGGATCACCTCGGCGATATAGGTTAAGTAATCGCTTACTTTCATCAAGTGTCGGGTGCCTACGATATCCGAGGCTGCCACGTGGAGCATCTGGGCATGCTTGAAGACCCGTAGCGCTTCGAGTTGCGCTTCTTCGTCATCCTCGGGAAGCCGGTTCAGTGTCTGGCGGAGTTCATCCGCCAGACGGTCTTTATCGGCCGGCGTATAGAGGGTATCGGGGGTCAGCAGCTCATCGAGTAGAATGGGATAGCGCGCCAGCTGCTCGGCGATCCACGGGCTCGCCGCACATAACCGCATCAGGTGCTCAAGGGCGTGGGGATTTTCGCGCAGCAGGGCCAGATACGCCGTACGCCGCAGGACCGCTTCGATCAGCGGCTGAACGCGCGACAGCGCCGTATCCGGCGTGTCGTTGTCGGCCAGGGCATCCAGCAGCAGGGGCATTAACGCATCCAGGCGCTCAAAGCCAATCCGCTGCATGCTTTGCACCTGACGCGAGTGATACAGGCGAGACAGTCGCGTGAGTATCTTGTCAGGTGCCTTGAACCCCGCCTCCTCCAGGCGTTCCAGGGCCTCGTCCTGCTCCAGCTCGCCGCGCCACAGCTGTCGCCATTGCTCGAGCCCCGGCGTCTGTTCATCGCTTTCGTTTTCCACTTCGTCTTCTGGCTCGGCAATCACCGCGTCGAAGTGCTGACGGACACGTTCGCGTGCTTCATCCAGCTGGTGCACAAGACTGGGCCAATCATCGTGCCCCATGGCAAACGCTACCCGCTCACGATCCGTTTCTTCGCCGGGCAGCGTTTGCGTTTGGCGGTCTTCCAGGGCCTGCAGGACGTGCTCGATATCGCGCAGAAAGGCGTAGTCAGGCAGCAGATCATCCACCACGTCTTGAGGTAACAGTCCAAGCGCTGGCAAACGTGTTAACGCCGTATACAACGAGGCCACCTGAAGCTCGGTATCGCGGCCACCGCGAATCAGTTGAAACGCCTGCACCACAAACTCGATCTCGCGGATACCGCCGGGTCCTAGCTTGATGTTTTGCTGCATGCCTTTGCGCTTAACTTCGCGGTTGATCATCGCTTTAAGCTCACGCAGCGACTCGATAGCGCCAAAATCCAGATACTTGCGGTACACGAAGGGGCGCAGACCGGACAGCAACTCCTCGCCCGCGTCCAGATCCCCTGCGACAGGACGCGCTTTTAGCATCGCGTAACGCTCCCACTCGCGGCCCTGATCCTGATAGTAGCTGGAAAGCATGGCAAAACTGCCTACCAGCGGCCCGCCATCGCCTAACGGGCGCAGACGCATGTCCACACGGAAGACAAAACCGTCGGCGGTCATGGCATCCAGTGCGGCGATGAGCTTTTGGCCAAGCTTGGTGAAATACTCTTGGTGCTCAAGCGGCTTGCGGCCGCCCTGGGTCTCACCGTTTTCGGCAAACGCAAAGATAAGATCAATGTCCGAGGACAGGTTGAGCTCACCAGCCCCCAGCTTGCCCATACCCAGTACTACTAGCCGCTGCGGTTCACCATCCCGCGTGGGGGCTGGCAGCCCCCAGCGCGGGGCATAAAACTGTTCGAGCCAGCCAAGCGCCGCTTCCAGACAAATTTCTGCCAGCTGCGATACCGCACGGGCAGTATCCCACATGGTGTAGCCCGGCGGCCGATTGAGGTCTCGCCACACAATACCCAGCATACGAGCGCGCCGGAAGCGGCGCATGACCCGGTGCATGGCGTCTTCGTCGTCGGCATTTTCCAGCGCGCTGGATAACAGCTGGATTTGATCTTCCCTTGCGGGCGTGGCATCCAGCTCTCCGCCACTGTCAAGCGTCGCCAGCCAGTCGGGATAACGGATCAACGTATCGAGCGCAAAGCTCGAGATCGAAAGCACGCGCACCAGAGCCTTGCAGCGTTCAGCGGACAGCGATGACCAATCAGCAGACGGCAGCGCTTGATCGGTCATTTCAGCCACGTTGTCCGCCTGGGAAAGCGCTTCACAGAGACGCTGCCAGGCTTGCTTCGTCACCGGCTGAAGCGCTTTGGGTAAGGTATCAAACGGTAAAAACGCTTCATTGAGTTGCATAATGACCTCGCTGCCCGGAACTGAGTCTTACGTTAGCCGACGATTTTCTGCCAGCCTAACAGGCCCCAGGTGAGCCCGGCGAGTATCAATGACAGCATCACCGCGGCCGAGCCAATATCCTTGGCACGCCCGGAGAGTTCATGATGTTCGGTGCCGATACGGTCCACGACATTTTCTATCGCGCTATTGAGCAACTCAACGACCAACACAAAAAAGCAGCTGCCTACCAGTAACAGCCAACTCACCGGGCCTTCGCCAATCCACCAGGCAAACGGCAGTAAAATGGCGGTAATGGTCACCTCTTGACGAAACGCAGCTTCGTTGCGGAACGCCGCTTTTAACCCTTTCCATGAGTAGCGCGTCGAATGCGCTAAATGCGTCAAACCGGTATGCCCTGGTTTCATGGCAGTTGCCTCAAAATAAAGTCGTCAATTGGCGAGTATCATTGATTCAAGATCTTTAGTCAGCGGATCGAGCACTTGCGACCAGTTCAGGTAGGGTGTCCTGGCGTTGCCGTTAACCAGCACGCTGAACACCCCCCAATGCCCTTGCGCCGTGCGAAAATAGCCGGCAGCAGCGCGCACGGCGAACGGCTGGTTTAGCGTACCGGTTTTTAGCATGACGTTGTGTTGAAAGGTATCGGAACCGCGCCGGATAAAACGCATCACGCCGTTGGCGGGTGACTGAAAGGCCGCGATGAAACTCGGAAATAACGCGCTTTCATGGAACATCTCGGTCAGCATGACATTGATACCATGCGCCGACGTGCGGTTTTCGGTGGTCAGCCCACTTCCGCTGTATAGCGTCAACGGCCCGTGCCCCGGCAGGCTCTCGGCATAATGCTCCAACGCCAGCCCCGCTTCGCGAAGCTGTGCCTGGGGGGACTCCACCAGGTTGAGGGCCAACACATCGGCCATGTAGTTATTTGAATAGTTCATGATGCGCAGCAGCAATTCCTGTAGCGGCTTGCTATCCACGGCGGCAAGTCGCTGCGCATCACCGGGTGGCCGTATCGAGGTGAGTCGCCATCCATCGCGCACGCTAATCCCTGCCTGACCGAGCATATCCAGCACTACCTCGGCGGTGACCTCGGCGGCATCCCCCGCACCACGATAAACATCCCGTGCCCGGGCATTAGTCGATATTTGCCCGCTCAACCGAAAGACATCACCATCGGCGTTGGTGATCCGTTCGGCGTAGATCTCGGTGCCGCTGTTATCGGGCTTGGTGATCACTCGATTGTCAATCGTGGTGCCCAACGACTGACCGTCGCATAGCGATATACGCGCCGGGTTGCCGGGCGCAGACGCCGGGGCGACATTGGCACACCAGCTACCAAAATTCACCCCCGCTGACGACAGCGGCGCGCTGTAAGCATTGGCAACACGCGTCAGCGCGTCACAACGGTCTGTCGTGATGCAGTCAACGGGGCCAAAGCGCCACTGATTGACAACCAGGGCACCCTCAACCCGACGCACGCCCGCTTGCTGCAACCGTTGCACCAAACGCCAGATATCTTCGGTGGTGAGACCCGGGTCACCGCCGCCCTCGAAAATCAAATCCCCGCGTAAAACGCCGTCTTGCACGCTACCGGAACTGATCAGTTGACTGGTAAACCGGTGCTGGGGGCCAAAGCGCTGCAACGCAGCAGCGGCCAGATACGCCTTGGTCACCGATGCCGGGGAAAGCTGGCTCATCGGCTCAATGCTTGCCAACGGTGCCGCATCTGCATCGCCATTAAGCAAACGTGCCTCGGCGCTAACGGCAAACCCCTTTTCCTGGAGCTGGCCCACCCGGCTAAAGTCGGCCCATAAGGGACAACTGATCAATAAGCTCAGCACGCCCACTGCTGACCGCCATCCCCAATTACTGCTACTAAAACGCTGCCAGCCACCGCGGAACATCCACCTCTCCTTAATGCACGCTCATTTTCGAAAATACTTGCAACATCACCACACCGGCGACGATCAGGCCGATACCGACTACTGCGGGCAGGTCCGGCTTTTCGCCGAAAACCACCACACCGACCAGCGTGACCAGTACGATACCCAACCCCGCCCAGATGGCGTAGGTGATCCCGACAGGCAAGCTACGCAGCACCAGACTCAACAAATAGAATGCCACCCCATAACCACCGACCACCAGAAGACTTGGCAACGGGCGGGTAAAACCCATTGACGCTTTTAAAGCGCTGGTGGCTATCACTTCGGCAATAATTGCCAGCACCAAATAGACAAATGTCATGTCGACTCCAATGCCACGCGCAAACGCCATAACGTTTGGCCGCTTTGATAATACTTGGCTTCGAACGGCGTTAAATATTCGCCGCTGGGCACCCACTCACTGACGTCGCCGCGCTGACCCGTCACCTGACAAACCGCCATGGCGAATTCTTCGATATACAGCGACCAGTTTGAGCGAACCTCCAGCAAGCCACCCAGCGCCAACAGTGTGGGGAAGACCGGATGCCCATGCCAGCGCATTTTTAGATGCGACGCCTTGGGGTAAGGATTAGGGTAAAGCAGATAGTGGCGTTCGGGTGCCCACCCGGCCTGGTGCGCCAGCCGCCAGAAATCGACCAGATCGGCGCGCACCAGCCGGGCATTGGCGGGCAGCTCACCATGGGCCCGGGTAAGTCGATCCTCGCTGCGATCAACACCGATCACCGTATGATCCGGAAATTGCTCCGCCAGCCGCCGGGTCGAGAGCCCCACGCCGCAACCTGCATCGAGTATCAGCGGGCCTGTCTGGCACTCATACCATTGCGTTGCTGAGGCGAATGCCTCCTGAGTATGCGTTGCAATCGGCTTGCGCAGTGGATGCGTAAGCCCACGGCTGACCCGACGAGCCAAATCGTGGTGAGGGCCTGGCTGATTGGTCACCACCGGCCGCGAAGGCTGCTGCATATTGACTCTCTTGTAAAAGGATCTCTTGTAAAGTGGTCTGTTGACCGTCGCGTCATGTCACCCGCCCCGGGCATCAGCGCGTAATAAATCGCGCAAATAAGGCGATTCTACCAGCCCAGCATGGTTGCGGCATGACGCCGCTGCTCGCACGGTGATATGATCACTGGCAGCAACATGCATTTTGTCATATTTATTAAGTGCAAAGCGGCGGGTAAGACTCTTTGCTTATAAGCAGCGGGTTTTACGATCTGTTACGCATTGCCAATAACTGTTATTTAAACCACCGCACCACGAGGAACCCGGCTTGTCACACTTACCGGTGATTGTCGGCATGGGCGGCATCAATCCCGCTGGCAGAACCTCGGGCCATCAGGCCTTCCGCCGGACCGTGCTTGATGCGCTCTCTGCTGACCAGCAACGCCAGACAATAGGGGGGCTTGCGGCACTGATGCGCTTGGCTTTGCCGTCTCCCCAGGGGTGGCACGACAGCACGGGGCAGTCAATCAAAGCTCCTGCGGATACGTTACGCGAATACGTTCTCAACCACACGCTAATTCGCCGCAATGAAGACCCGCGTTTTAGTGAACCTGGGCTGCCTGCCAATCGCCACGTGAGCATGCAACTCGCCGAGCCGCTGCGTTTTCAGTTGCGCCGTCGACAACTGCCTGAGCAGCTACCCAGCAGTTGGCAGATCCAGGATATCGACCTTCGTACGGTCGAAGTCTGCGTGCCTGCAGGCGAAATGAACGCCCTACTGCCCGATGCGCAGACCCCAAAGGTACGCGCGGCCGCTCAATTGCCTACCGGCTTCGATCCTGCCAGCCTCTACCGCAGCGTCCACCACCCTCGCGGTTTGGCGATGTCAGTGTTTGGGGCCAGTGATTGCCTGGGCGCCAGCGGCCTTTCCTGGGAACACCTTCGCCAGCAGTTGAACCCGGACCATATTGCCGTCTATGCGGGTAACTCTATCGGCCAGCTGGACGAACAGGGCTGGGGAGGATTGCTCAAGAGCCTGGTGAGCGGACAGCGCGCCACCTCGAAACAGATGCCGTTAGGCTATGGCCAGATGCCCGCCGATTTCTTGAACGCCTACGTGCTGGGCAGCGTTGGCGGCACCGGCGCCGCGCTGGGTGCCTGCGCGAGCTTTCTCTACAACCTGCGACTGGGTATCGATGATATTCGCGCCGGGCGACGCCGTGTGGTGATGGTCGGCACCGCCGATGCGCCGATTACCCCCGAGATTATCGAAGGCTTTCGGGCCATGGGCGCACTGGCCGATGATGCCAGCCTCAAGGCACTCGACGCGCTGGAGCTGCTGACCGACGCAGATTACCAACGTGCCTGCCGCCCCTTTGCGCGCAACTGCGGTTTTACCATGGCCGAGGCCAGCCAGTTTGTGCTGTTGATGGACGACGCCTTAGCCCTTGAAGTCGGCGCCGATATTCTCGGCGCCGTGCCGGAGGTGTTCGTCAATGCCGACGGCTACAAACGGTCTATTTCAGCCCCCGGTATTGGCAACTATATTACGCTGGGCAAGTCAGCATCGTTGATCCGTAACATGCTGGGCGACAACGCCTTGAAGTCGCGCAGTTTCCTGCACGCTCATGGCACCAGCACGCCCAAAAACCGCATCACCGAATCCCACGTCTTCGATGAGATCGCCCGAGCCAACGGCATCGACGCCTGGCCGGTGGTAGCCGTCAAAGCCTTTATCGGTCACTCTCAAGGCAGCGCGGCGGGCGACCAGCTAGTCAGTGCACTGGGCAGCTTTGCCCATCAATTACTGCCTGGCATTCCCACCCTGGATGCCGTGGCCGACGACGTTTACGCCGACCGCCTGCAATTTTCGTCAGTTGCCCAGCCGTTTAACGCCGATGCCGCCTTCATCAACGCCAAGGGTTTCGGCGGTAACAACGCGACCGGCGTTGTGCTGTCCCCTGCTGTGACCGAACGGCTGTTGACCAAGCGCCATGGTGCCGCTGCCATCCGCGCGTGGAAAACGCGCCGCGAAAGCGTCCGCGAGAACGCCGCCGCGTATCTTGAGCATGCCGACCAAGGCCATTACGCGCCACGCTATCAGTTTGGCGAAGCAGTGCTTGAAGGCCCCGAGCTGAATATTCAGGCAGATCGCATTCATATTCCCGGTTATGATCAGGCGGTATCACTGGAAAGCGATAACCCCTTTGGCCGCCTGGATGATGAGGAGCTAACGTCATGACGGAGCAACGCGTCAATATCGCCGTCTACCCGGGCACCTTCGATCCCATCACGCACGGTCATTACGATTTAATCGAGCGCGGCGCCCGCATGTTTGACAAGGTGGTGATTGCGATCGCCGCCAGCCCCGGCAAACACCCCCACCTGGATTTAGCCACCCGTATCGAGTTGGCTCAGGTGGTCTGTGCGAGGTTACCCAATGTGGAGGTGATTGGTTTTTCCAATCTGCTCACTACCATGATGCACGAACAGGGCGCGACGATTATCCTGCGCGGACTGCGTGCCGTCTCCGACTTTGAATACGAGCTGCAACTCGCCAACATGAACCGCGCCCAGAACCCGGAACTTGAGAGCGTATTCCTCACCCCGGCGGTGGAAAACTCTTACATTTCCTCCACGATGGTGCGGGAAATTGCCAAGCTTGGCGGCGATGTTTCCCCGTTGGTCCACCCCAAGGTCGCAGAGACGTTGCGTAAGCACTACACTGGCTAGCGACGCTATTGTTGAGTAAAACACTCGGGTAATAACATTGCCTGGGTGCGAACGCCATCCGTGAGGTATGTCCATGGCCCTGATGATTACCGACGAGTGCATTAACTGCGACGTCTGTGAACCCGAATGCCCCAACGACGCCATCTCGCCAGGCGAAGAAATCTATGTGATCGACCCTAACCTATGCACCGAATGTGTAGGTCACTTTGATGAACCCCAGTGCCAGCAGGTCTGCCCGGTCGACTGCATTCCACTCGACCCGGAACGACCCGAAACGCACGACCAACTGATGCATAAGTACCGCATTATCACGGCTGCCTAGGTGCGTATATGGCAGCTGGCCTGGCCCATCATCGTCTCCAATCTGACTGTCCCGCTGCTTGGACTGGTGGACACGGCCGTGGTCGGCCACCTGCCTGACTCCCGCTACCTGGCCGCCGTCACTCTGGGGGCCACCCTGTTTAGTTTCCTGTACTGGGGGTTTGGCTTTCTACGCATGGGCACGACGGGGCTGGTCGCCCAGGCAGTCGGACGCGAAAGCGACAGCGACGTGCGCAACCTGCTCGGCCAGTCGCTGATCATGGCCATCGTGATCGGCAGCTTACTGATTGTCTTTGCGTCGCCGATTATCTCCCTGGGACTGTGGCTGCTCGATGGTAGCGAGGCCGCCACTACGCTTGCGAGAAGCTACGCTGAAATACGCCTCTGGTCGGCCCCGGCGGTTTTGGCCAATTACACCATTCTGGGCTGGTTTCTCGGCCAGCAGAACGCCCGCGTTACGCTGATGATCCTGGTGCTGACCAACAGCGTGAATATCGTCCTTGATGTGTGGTTCGTGATGGGTCTAGGCCTCACCAGCGACGGCGTGGCATGGGCCAGCGTGATCGCCGACTATTCCGCCCTGGCGTTCGGCAGCTTTCTCGTCTTGCGACAGCTAGGCAAGCTCGAAGGGACTTTTCTACGCAGCCGCCTGGGGGTGCTTTCCGCCTATGCGGCGTTGTTTAATGTCAACGCCAATCTTTTTATACGCACGCTAGGGCTACTGTTTGCCATAGCGTTTTTCACTGCCCAAGGTGCGCGCCAGGGCGACACCATCCTCGCCGCCAATGCCGTACTGCTGCAATTCATAATGCTCACCAGCTATGCCCTTGACGGCTTTGCCCACGCAGCGGAATCGCTGGTGGGGCGTGCCGTTGGCCGTGACGACTGGCCAGCGTTTGCCGACACGGTGCGAGCGGCGGCGCGCTTTTCCTGGTGGACTGCCGCTGGCGCCGCGCTCGTGTTCGCCCTCGGTGGCAATGGGTTGATTGCCCTGCTCACCGGTCTTGAAGAGGTTCGTGCCACCGCCGCCACTTACTTACCCTGGATGGTCGCGATGCCGCTGATCGCCGTGTGGAGCTACTTACTGGATGGCGTGTTTATCGGCACGACATCCATTGCGGCTATGCGCAACAGCATCTTTATCGGCCTGGCGGCCTACTTACCTACCTGGTGGCTAACCCAGGGGCTTGGCAACCATGGTCTGTGGCTCGCCTTCATGGTATTTACCTGCGTACGCTCGGCTGTCTTGATAGGCTATTACCGCCACTACCGCCTTACTCGCTGGCGTTGATCAAGCACTTGTCAAATCTGCCTGTGAGGATGAAAAAGCGGCTGTTGCCCAGTATATTAGCAATGCACTTCCTAATAATGAAAAAGTGAGCCTGCCATGTTGAAAATGATATCCAAGCCGGCGGTGAAGATGGTTGAGCGCTATCTTCCCGACCCGTATATCTTTGTACTGCTGCTGACCCTGATTGCCGCTGCCGCGGCGATCGCTATCGAGCGCCAGACGCCACTGGCCGTCCTGCGTTTCTGGGGCGATGGCTTCTGGGGTTTATTGACCTTCTCCATGCAGATGCTGCTGGTACTGGTTACCGGCTTTATGTTGGCCAGCTCGCCACCGGTCAAACGGCTACTGCAACGCCTCGCCAGTACTGCGAAAAGCCCCGGTGGCGCGATTATTCTGGTCACTCTGGTGTCGTTAACGGCTAGCTGGATTAACTGGGGCTTCGGCTTGGTGGTAGGCGCACTGTTTGCCAAGGAGCTGGCGCGTCTGGTGCGCGTCGATTACCGCCTGCTGGTCGCCAGCGCCTATTCCGGCTTTGTGGTCTGGCACGGGGGCCTGGCGGGGTCAATTCCGCTCACCATTGCCACCGAAGGTCACTTCGCCGCTGATGACATTGGCATTATCGGCACCGGCTCAACGGTGTTTGCGTTTTTTAACCTAGCCATCGTAGCCTGCCTGTTTATCTCAATTCCGCTGGTCAACCGGCTGATGCTGCCGGACGAAAAAGACAGCGTCTACGTAGACACCAAGCTGCTCGACGACGAACCAGAGACCAAAGGCCGTATTACCCGCCCGGCTGAAAAACTGGAAAACAGCACCTCATTGGCTTGGCTGGTAGGTATTCCCGGGCTGCTTTTCCTGGCCGACCATTTCCTGCTGCGTGGGGGTGGTTTGAACCTCAACGTGGTGAACTTTCTATTCCTGTTTCTGGCGATTGTACTTCACCGCACCCCGCGCAACCTGCTTAACAGCCTGCAAGAAGCCATCAAAGGGGGCGCTGGCATTGTCATTCAGTTTCCCTTCTATGCCGGCATTATGGCCATCATGGTGGAGTCAGGCCTGGCACAGAGCATGTCCGAATGGCTGATCTCGTTTGCCACTGAAACCTCACTGCCATTCTGGTCGTTCATCAGCGCCGGGATCGTCAACCTGTTTGTGCCTTCAGGCGGTGGCCAGTGGGCTGTTCAGGCACCGGTCATGCTGCCCGCGGCGGAAGCACTGGGGGCGGATATTTCACGCATTGCCATGGCGGTTGCCTGGGGTGATGCCTGGACCAACCTGCTGCAGCCGTTCTGGGCCTTGCCTGTTCTGGCGATTGCGGGCCTGAAAGCCAAGGATATTATGGGCTTTTGCCTGGTTCAGCTGTTTATTACCGGCGCCATCATTTCGGTTGGCCTGGTGTGGTTTTAAGCCACTGCAATGCGTCAGCGCCTGCCTTCTTGGCAGGCGCTTTACATTGATCTCAAGAGACGAGTAGAGCCCATGTCGGATACCTCCATGACCGCCCTGCCCGGTCAGCACGAATTGTCCATGACCGTCTTGATGACGCCTGACATGGCGAATTTCAGTGGCAAAGTCCACGGCGGTGCGATTCTCAAAAAACTCGACGAGGTTGCCTACGCCTGCGCCAGCCGCTACTCGGGCCATTACGTGGTCACCCTGTCGGTCGATCAGGTGCTTTTCAAACAGCCCATCCACGTTGGTGAATTGGTGACTTTTTTAGCCAGTGTCAATCACGTAGGCAGCTCGTCGATGGAAATTGGCATCAAGGTAGTGGCTGAAGATATCCGCAATAAACTGATTCGTCATACCAATAGCTGTTATCTCAGTATGGTGGCGGTGGACGCCGACGGAAAACCCGCCAGGGTTCCGCCGCTTGCCTTGGCAACGCCACTCCAGCAGCTACGCTTTGAGAAAGCCGCCCTGCGCAAGAAAATGCGTAAACAAGCCGAGCATCAAGAACAGCTCGCCCAACAGCAGCATCAATCACAAACGCCGACTTGATCCAGTCTTGCGCGGCATCCGCCAACTAAGTCAAAGGAGCTGCCATGTCTGCCAGGGAGCGCTACCCCAACCTTCCCAAGGGCGTTGAGTACGCGCATATCGGCTGGGACTTTTTCATTCTGGCGGCCGTGGTTATCAACCTCGGCTTGTTGTTGTTTGATTCACTATTTTTACTCACCCCGATCAACCAGACGATAGAAGCGATATCACCGAGCTTTCATAGCGCCTACGCAACAACCATTCACAGCCGTTTTATTACCATCGACTTGTTTTTTGTCGGCATTTTTATCGCCGACGTGTTGCTGGGCTGGGCCGTGGCGATTGCCGAGCGTCGCTACCATCGCTGGTTTTTCTACCCCTTTGTACATTGGTACGACGTCCTCGGTTGCATCCCACTGAGCGGGTTTCGCTGGTTGCGCATTCTGCGGGTTATCTCGCTGCTTTACCGGCTGCATCGCCTGCGTCTTATCAACGTCAGGGGTTGGTGGATCTATAAGTTCTTCAGCAAGTATTACGATATCTTGCTGGAAGAGCTTTCGGACCGTATCGCCCTGCGGTTGCTGGGTAATGTTCAGCAGCAGATACGCTCAAGCGATTCATTGACCGAACAGGTAATAGACCGTGTCGTCATGCCTCGCAAACAGCAACTCATCCAGGAAATTGCCCAGCGGCTTGAGACCTCGGTGGGGACCGCCTACCAGCAAAACCGACACGCCATCATGGCGGCGATTAGCGACCTGGTCAGCCGTACGCTGCGTGAAAGTCCCGAAATCCAGCGGCTGCGACTCCTGCCCATGGGGGAGCCTGCGACCAGCGCCATGGAAGCATCGTTAAGTGGCGTTGCCCAACGGCTGGTGGACGAAGTCGCCCTGTCGATTCATTCCCCCGAGTTTCAAAGGCTCGTTGAAGGCGCGGCGGAAAATGGCTTTGATAGCTGGCTGACACCAGACGAAGGCAGTGACCGGGTTACCGAGCAAGTGGTGTACGACGTTCTGGAGTTACTCAAAGAACAGGTCAACCGCCAACGCTGGAAGGACCGCTACGACTAACGCGGGCTAGCCGCAGCTTAGCTCTTCGATCACGTCATTATCGTTGAGATGAATATTCAGCCGCTCGGGGCGATGGTCCAGTGTGGCAGCCTCCCCTGGCCGCAATACACGGACTTGCTCAGCACCGCTTTGACGCGCCAGCGCGTCGCTTGATGTGTCGTCAAGCGACATACCCACAGCGGATTGAATGTCTTCCAGACGGCAGGCTGTCTTTTCATCACCGGAAGGTTGAGCGTTATCAACTTTTGGGGGCGGTGGCGCACTCGGAACATCGTCACCCGATCCAGGCATTTGCGCGCAGGCCGCCAAGAAAAGCGGTAAAAACGTCAAAACAATAAACTGCCAACCGCGTCGACCTATCATCCTTGAAACTCCTGTCACATAAAAAAGCGTTTATAACGCAGAGGGCCGACGCTGAACGTCGGCCCGCTAAGTGCCGCCTTGCTTAGCTGGCGGCGTCCTGGACGGCTTGACCGCCCTCTTCTACATCCTGGCCTGCCCCACTGATGGTATTGCAGCCTGCCAGCGCGCCTGCCGACATTAAAAGAATAAAGCTCATTGCCAGTAGTTTTTTCATGAGTGTTCTCCTTAACAAATTCAATCACTATCGGGATACTTCAACTCAATACGTATGAGCTAAAAGCACTTTCAGGGTAACAGCCTTTTCAGGATTGCGCCTACTTTGAAGGCCATACCCTACCCTATCCAATAAGGATCACCGTAATGACGACCTTTGCACTCGATGAGCGACTGGCTAACGATACGCTGCCACTGGCAGATTTACCGCTCTGCCGCGCCCTGTTGATGCTCGACGCGCGCTACCCCTGGGTGGTGCTGGTGCCCAGGCGTGCTGCGCTAAGCGAGGTGTTTGAGCTGACAACCGACGAGCAGCAACAACTCTGGCGGGAGGCCGGCCAGTTGGGTCAGGCAATGAAAACCGCCTTTGCCGGCGACAAGCTCAATATCGCTACGCTGGGTAACGTGGTCAGCCAACTGCATGTGCACGTGGTGATTCGTCATCACGATGACGCCGCCTGGCCAGCGCCCGTTTGGGGTCATGGCAGTGCCGTGCCCTATTCACCCAGCCAGCAGCAGAGCATGCAAGAACGTCTCACGGCGCTGATTGAAACGCTGGACTTAGGGGACTAATCGCCGGTGAGCGGGTTGCCTGACCGCGAAGGCGGCTCGCCCAACACCGGGTCACCCACAGGCTGGGCGGCGCCTGCCGCCCAGAGGGAAACGCCCAGCGCTACGATAACGATGCCCCCCACGAGCGCGACCCAGCCGGCTGCCCGCTGGGCGCGTCGGTGAGTCGCCCCCCGACGCGCCAGTCGCTGCTTTGCCCAACCCCGCGCGACAACACTGGCCAGGGCAAGCATCGACACTGTGAGCCCCGTACCCAACGACATCGCGGCGACAGCGGCCACCCCTACTGCAAACTGGCCCAGCAAGCCCGCCGCTCCCAGCATCAGTACCGCCCCGCTGCAGGGGCGCATACCAATCGCGCCGACGGTCATCAGCGCGGTGCGCCAATCCAGCGATTGCTGAGGGCTAATATGGTGACCCCCGCAGCATGCGTGGTCGTGGTCGTGGTCGTGGTCGTGGTCGTGGTCGTGGTCGTGGTCGTTCACAGCATAAGCTCGGCGTAGTTGGCCGATAGCTCTGCAGCAAAGCCATACGCCCAGAGCGGCCACCAATAGAAAGCTGGCGTATTCCACCCAGACGACGCTTCCCATGGCTTGACGCGTTACCCAGCCAAGGCCGTAAACGAGAATGGCCACCAACGCGATGGCGGTTAGCCCTTGAAGAAGCGCCGCGGCAAACGAAAGCCCCAGGGCACGTCCCACGGCACCACCGTGAGACATCAGAAATGTCGCCAGTACCGCCTTACCGTGCCCTGGCCCCGCGGCATGAAACACGCCATAGCCAAAGCTTACACCCAGCAGTGCTGCCCAGGTGGCCGTCGCTGACTGTTCCGAAAGCGCCGTCAGCGCCAGGGTAAGTTCCCGATGTAGGTCACGCTGCCAGCCAAGCAGGGTGTAACTCATTGACGCTAGCCCGCCCTGCCACACGACAAGGCTGGCGACAGCAACCCCCAATGCCAACAGGGACAGCAGCCCCCAGGGTAAACGCCGAGACATCATGGACACACCACCTGGCCCGTTTCAGCAAAATAGCGCCCTAATTCCGGCTCGCCGCTTTCGTCGGCATCCAGGAGGGACGCTTCCATGACTTTTTCAGGGTCCGGGTCTGCGGGCAGGACGGTTAGCTCGCACTCGGGCATTGCCCGCAGCACAAGGGCGTTGTCGCTGGGCGCGTCGTCTTCCGCTTCATGCACCACCTCAAGGTAATACGTCGGGTCATACACTTGATATGTCAGAGTGCTACCGCTTAATGCTGGTGTGGATGCAAACGGCAGGATAAAAATAAACGTTAGTCGGTTATCGCGTCGCATCGCGGTGTATTCGCTCACCTCATTCAGCGGCAGGGGCTCACCGTCCACCCGCACTTCGGTAAAGTAACCTTGGCTTGCGAGATTGTTGCGTATTTCGCCACCCAACTGATCCAGACCCTCGTCGAGCGTAGCCCCTTCAACACGCTGCAGCTCGTCGAACACCACCAGGCTATAGAACGGATCCATTTGCCAGGTTTGGTGAAGGCCAGTTACCCGTCCCTCATCATCGGTTAGCACACGCACGCTGATATCGATCCAGCCGTGGGGGTGAGCCATGGCGCTCGCGCTTGCCAACAGGCTCAACGCACCAATGAGGCCGCCCCAGCGGGGTGCCAGCCAACGCAGAAAAAACGTCATGGTGCCAACCCCAAGCGGCTTTGAAGTGCCACTAACCATGGGTCTAGGCGATCAGGCGGTAACGGCTGGCTACCGCGCCACGCCGAGACGCTCACATGGCTTTCACTGCCCACCTCACTGACTTCGAGCAGTAACCGATAGCCCGGCCAGCGTGCCAGCACGCCTTCGGCGCGTCCCAGCGATAAATCGGCGTGACGCACGACATAGCCTTGCTCGATCATCAGGCTAACCGCCGCGCGAAAGGTGTCTTCCGCAGGCGCCCGATAGACCAGTTCGCGCGGCTCTGAAGAAGGCGTTGTCGCGCAGCCGCTGAGCATTACCAGTAGGCCGATCGCGGCCCAGTGAATCACTCTCATGGTGTGATGCCTCCTGTAGCCGTATACGCGTCCAGGTCACGCTGGAAGCGCTCGCAGAAATCGTCGTTACTGGCGCTGCGGCCCTCGCGCAGGCTGCCATATTGGTCAAACCGGCGAATGTCGCGTGAAAGTCGTACGTGATGGTTATCCCACAACAGCGATACACGCTCCACATCGACGGGAAGCTGACCAAACCCACCGCCCAAGCCAACCCCCAGCCGCGAACCACCACCAATCCCTACTCCTCCGAATACGTTAAATCCAGAACGGGAGCGGAAGTGCGGCGATTCGTAAAGATCCGTCGCACCATGCAGCTCTCGCTCACGACTGGCGCTTAACAAGCCTAAGCGGGTATCGCTTGAGTCCAGGCTGAAGCCCCATTCAGTCAGCACATCGACACTGGCGGTCAAGGTTGAAGGCGCATCGCTAGGGAAATAGCAGGATTCTGACGGCGGCGGTTCCGCCTGGGGCAACGATGACGGCACGGCCTGGCAGCCCCCCAGGGCGAGCAGGCATATGAAACTGAAAGGCATCCACTTCATAACCACTCCTTGGGTTGACGGATGGTGCTGGTTTGCTTCGGCACGGCACGCTAAGCTCACTCTACAGACCATGATCGACGAAAAGGGTGCCCATGCATATCCTGTTTTGCCCCGATAGTTTTAAAGACGCACTGAGCGCCGAGGATGCGGCACATGCCATGGCTCGGGGCGCAGCGCGGGCGGCCCCTGACTTTCATCAGCTGATCTGCCCATTGGCTGACGGCGGTGAGGGCAGCCTTGACGCCCTGATCGCGGCAACCGGGGCAGAGCGCCGCCAACAAACGGTGTTGGATGCCCTGGGCCGTCCATGTATGGCCGCTTGGGGCTGGCTTGCCGATCAGCGTACCGCGTTTATCGAACTGGCAGAAGCCAGTGGATTGCAACCGCTCGCCGAGAACGAACGCGACGCCCGTTATACCTCTACTTATGGCGTGGGCCAACTGTTCCTCGCGGCACTGGATCACGGCGCAGAGAAGGCGCTGCTGTTATTAGG
Source organism: Halomonas sp. SH5A2 (assembly GCF_014263395.1). GTDB lineage: Bacteria > Pseudomonadota > Gammaproteobacteria > Pseudomonadales > Halomonadaceae > Vreelandella. Next base: position 3,155,604 of record NZ_CP058321.1, read on the forward strand.
CGGTAGCGCCACCAACGATGGCGGTGCCGGCATGCTCCAGGCGCTGGGGGCTCGCCTGCTCGATAGCCGCGGACAAGTGCTCCCCCCAGGCGGGGCAGCGCTTGCCGACCTGGCATCGTTGTCGTTAGAAGATCTGGACCCACGGCTTTGCAAGCTGGACGTTGACGCCGCGGTGGATGTCGATAACCCGCTGTTGGGCGAGCATGGCGCCAGCGCCGTTTTCGGGCCACAGAAAGGCGCGACACCCGCCCATGTTCAGCAACTCGATCAGGCGCTCAGCCACTTTGCCGACATCACGGCCGATGTCCTGGGCCGTGATGTCCGCGAACTGCCCGGCGCAGGTGCGGCGGGCGGCATGGGCTTTGCGGCGCACGCATTTCTCGGCGCCACGCTAAAACCCGGCATCGACATGCTTATGCAGCAGGCCGGGTTTGACACCTTGCTCGCCCAAGCTGACCTGGTAATTACCGGTGAGGGACGCCTGGACGGCCAAAGCCTTTCCGGCAAGACACCCATCGGCGTAGCGCGAGCGGCCGCGCGGCAACAAGTACCGGTAGTTGTCTTGGCGGGCAGTCTTGGCGATGGCTGGCAGGCCTGTTTGCAGGAAGGTGTGACCGCCGCCTTTGCACTTGCCGATGGCCCGATGGCGTTAAGCGACGCATTACCACGCACAGCTGAGCTGCTTGAAGCCCGTTGCGAAAGCTTGATTCGGCTTTGGCAGGCGGCCCACCCTTGAAAAGGGTCGGGCTCGTCTGCACTTAGTAGTTATACATCGATAGGTAATGGGCTTGCGCTATGGCGGCAATGCAAAAAACCTGCTTTGCAACGATAGCTCGCCCCCTTACCCTAATCACCAACGTTTGTCGCCGCGCAGCGGTGATCACCAAGGAGTCAAAATATGTCCGATACCAACAGCATCGGTCTTCACGAAGGCAGCGCCAGCCAGCTGGCAGAAAAACTCAATCACCTGCTCGCCAACTATCAGATTTTTTACATGAACGTTCGTGGCTATCACTGGAACGTCAGGGGTAATGATTTTTTCGAGCTGCATGCCAAGTTCGAGGAGTTTTACACCGACCTGCTGACGAAAGTGGATGAAGTTGCAGAGCGTATTCTCACCTTGGGCCACAAACCGGTCCACGCCTACAGCGACTACATCAAGCTCTCGCGTATTGAGGAAGATAAAGACGTCCACGACGGCACCGCCTGCGTCAATGGCGTATTGCGTGGCTATCAGGCATTGATTGAATTGCAGCGTGAGTTGCTGTCCATCGCGTCAGACGCCGACGATGAAGGCACCGCATCGCAGGCAAGCGACTATATCCGTGAGCAGGAAAAAACCATCTGGATGCTGAACGCCTACCTCAGCAAATAAGCGATTCAGAAGCCAGTCGTCGTATGAAAACGGCACCTATCGGGTGCCGTTTTGGGTTCAGGGCTTCTTCGCCAGGTCTTCCACCAGCGTTTTCAACAAACTCCAGAACTCGTCCACCGTTGCCAGCTCAACGCGTTCATCCGGCGAGTGCGCGCCGCGAATCGTCGGGCCAAATGACAGCATATCGAGATGTGGGTATTTACTGCCCAGAATGCCGCACTCAAGCCCTGCATGAATCACCTTGACCGCTGGCTGTTTCCCTAACAGCGACTGGTGGCAGGCGTTAAAGCGCTTGAGCAGGTCACCATCGGGGTTGGGCACCCAGCCAGGGTAGCTGTTCTCGACGTTGACCCGCGCCCCGATCAGGCCAAACAGTGCCTTAAAGCGGTCCGCCATAGCCGCGACGGCGCTGTCATGTAGCGAGCGCACCAGTGCGCATAGGTGAAAGCGCCCTTTCTCCAGGCTTACCACACCCAGGTTATTGGACGTTTCGACCACGCCAGGCACATCGGCACTCATCCGCTCGACGCCACAGGGGGCTGCATGCAACGCGGCCACCAGCATCGTGCTGGCATCCAGCGTCAGCGGCTCAACGTCTCCGCCTGGGCTGATGGGCTCGGCAACCAGCCGCATGCCCTCATCGCCGCTACCCAGCTCACGCTGCAGCGTTTGTGTCAGCTCGCTAACAATGGCCAGCGCCTCTTGCTGCTCGTCAACGGGCAGGGCGATATCGGCAAAGGCTTCGCGAGGGATCGCGTTACGCAATGTACCGCCCTGATAGTTCAGCAACCGGGCATCGACATGCTCGAGTGAGCGCAGCACGCGCACCAATAACCGGTTGGCATTACCCAGCGGCTGATGAATATCCATCCCCGAATGGCCGCCCTTCAATCCCGTCAGCGACAGCTTGAGCAGGCACTCGTCGTGCCTGAGTGCGGCGCTGGGCAGTTGGGCATTCACCACCACATCGGCCCCACCCGCACAGCCAATAAACACCTCGCCGTGATCCTCGCTGTCGAGGTTCAGCAGGCGCTCTCCTTCCAGCCAGTTTTCGGCCAGATGCAGTGCACCGCCCATTGACGTTTCTTCCTCAAGGGTAAACAAGGCTTCCAGCGGGCCATGGGTAAGCTCGGGGTCCTCAAGCAGCGCTAAAATCGCGGCCACCCCCAGGCCATTATCAGCCCCCAGGGTCGTGCCCTCGGCATGCAGCCAGCCGTCAGCGACATAGGTGGCAATCGGGTCACGCTGGAAGTCATGCGCGTGCCCGGCATTGGCTTGAGCCACCATATCCAGATGGCCCTGCAAAATAAGCCCGGGAACGTGTTCATACCCCGGGGTCGCCGGCTTGCACAGGCGCAAGTTGCCAAAGGCATCACGGTCGTGGGTCATGCCTTGAGTCTCTGCCCAGGCTTCCAGCAGCGCAACGAGCTGGGCCTCATGGCCGGATGGGCGAGGCGTATTGCACAGCGTACGAAAGTGCCGCCAAACAAGTGTTGGGGTCAGCGCATCAAGATGTTCGTTCACAAAATTACCGCTTTTCATAACATGTTACCCGAATTTAAAGTATTGATTAAATTAAAGAAATAGCCATATAACAGTTTTAAGCTTTTTTTGGGCATCTGGCCTCAGTTCAAAATGGTGTTTTAGCAGATCCACAGCTCTAAAAAGAACTTTGGTTTTCTTCTGTAAATCATTAACTGAGCGCTCCTTCCACCACCGCCCCCGCCAATTGGCAGCGGGTGTCGCTGGCCTGATTCAGGCGCTCTTTGAGGTGGTGGCAGAGGGCCATGAGCTCATCGACTTTTTGGACGATACGGTGTTGTTCTTCTGCAGATGGCAAGGCAACTGGCATTTTCTTCAAGATACCGTGATTCAAGTTTGTCATGGTCGTGCCGACGGAGTTGCCAGTTAGATACTCTCTGACCGTATCTGTTGCGAACATCAAAAGGATGAACCGTCTGTTCATGGCGGGATGGAATCGAAGTACGAAACTGCCAGTGCCACATAACCATTCAGTTTCCCTGTTTGTCACTACTGCGCAACGACCGACTTCACCTCGTCTAGCCATCACAATGTCACCTGCGGCCAATTTATAGCTGGATAGATCTTCGGCTTTCGCTGGGGTGACAGTGACAGATGAATCTTCTTTAATACGGCCCCCAACCATGTGAGACGGATTAATCAAAGGAGTCCCACCTTCAACATAATCGTGCTTATGAATCATGGAGCCAAATGGCCCTGTCGATATGTCGTCAGCAATATCCTGAAATGAAGCCCAAGCCCAGTGTGTTGGAGCGAGGTAACTTTGCTCGACATCGTCCATTTGAGTCAGTGGTCTTGGCCGCTTGATTCTTCTCTCTTTTGCGAGTGCGGTTTTTCTTGTGTGTATTTCGGTAAGAAAGTCGATGGGGGGCTCATCCCCCGCATCCTGCTCAACCAGCAGCCCCATCACTGCCAGTTGCAGAATCGTCTGCTTGAGCTTGTCGATGCTTTGTTCGGTGGTAAACATCGTATCGAAGTGCTCTGCCAGGCGCGCCCAGTTGTTGGCCAGTTCGGTGGCATTGGCGGATTGGATTAAGACGCGAAGCAGCGTATCGACGAGGGTTTCATGGGCGTCGAGCTGGTCGCTGGTGTGCTGTTCCAGCCGGTCGCAGAGGACCATCAGCTCATCGACTTTTTGGACGATGCGGTGTTGTTCCTCCAGTGGGGGTAATGGCACATGAAGAAGACGAACTTTATCGGCGTTAAGATTTTGCACGACCGCGCCTGCAGCAGAATCTGTAAAAGCATTCATTGCATAAGGTGAAAGCAGTAGATAATAGAGAAAGACTTTATCAACAAGGCCTTCAGGGGTTCTTAGCAGTAGCCAGCCATCGTGTATGCAGCCTTCAATATCCAGAATATATGGCTGCCCAAAACTCATTGAATTAGACAGGATTAGGTCGCCAGGATAGACCATGCGAGTTTTATGAAGGCCTTCAGGGATAATCTTTTCGGCGGCTTTGGTTATTAGCCTTGAGCCCTTATTTGCGTCACCGATTTTTATCCAGTTAAGGCCATTCGAGTCGGTGGTGGTATAAGCCTTTATAGGCCTTGGTGAGCCTCCCCTGGCAATCACAGCAATTTGGTCCAACGAACACCAAGTCCATGTTTGGGGAATCTTAAATGGAGCCTCTACCTCTGAGTTTGACTTGGTCTCTTTAGGTACTTTGAAGCGCCCGTCTTTTATCAGCTGTTTGACTTCATGAATGATTTTCTCGAGCAGCTTGTTTGATGACTCATCGGTAGAAAGTTGGTCAGTTAAAAGGCCTCGCACCGCCAGCTCTAGAATCAGCTCCCGCAGCTTTTTAACCCCGGTCAGCTCAATCTTGCCGCTACGCCCTCTTCCTGCCGTGGATTTTTTGGTGACCGCTTGCGTCCATAGATCCAGATGGTCGGTGATCAGTTGATGCGCGCTCATGCCTGCTCTCCTGCATCGCGGGTGAGGGCATCGCCGAGAATGGTTTTCAGCTGGTCGCGTAGCTGCTGAATTTCCACCTGTTGTTGTTGGTACTGGGCCAGCAGTTCCTCTGGGTCGTGGGTGATGGTTTCGCCCTGCCAGGGGTTTTTGATATCCAGATTGTAGTTGCGCGCCTTGATGTCATCGATCGAGACCTTCCAGGCCTGATGGGTTTCTTCACGGCTGGCAAAGCCATCGGCCTCGCTGCCCCACCAGTCCATTTCTGTCTGGAACTCGGCGACCTTCATCGGGCGGGTTTTGCTGTAGTTTTTCACGCCTTCCGGGTAGGGGTGTTCGTAATACCAGACGTTTTTCGTCGGTTGGCCCTTAGTAAAGAACAGCAGGTTGGTCTTGATGCCGGTATAGGGGTTAAACACACCGTTGGGCAGGCGCACGATGGTGTGCAGGTTGCACTCTTCCAGCAGCTTTTCCTTGAGGCGGGTTTTCATGCCCTCGCCAAACAGAAAACCATCCGGCAGTACCACGGCCGCGCGGCCACCATCTTTCAGCAGGTGGATAAACAGCGTCATAAACAGGTCAGCGGTTTCGCGGGTACGGAAGGTGCTTGGGAAGTTGGTTTCGATGCCGTCTTCTTCCATGCCGCCAAACGGCGGGTTGGCGATAATCACATCGACCCGCTCTTTCGGCCTCCAGTCACGTAGTGGGCGGGCCAGGGCGTTGTCGTGGTGGATCTGCTCGGGCATTTCGATGCCGTGCAGAATCATATTGGTGGTGGCCAGCAGGTGCGGCAACGGCTTTTTCTCGATACCGCGCAGGCGAGCTTGCAGGGTCTGCTCGTCATCCGGCGTTTTCACATAGCGTTGGCGCTTATGTTCAATGGTGCAGGTAAGAAAGCCTCCGGTGCCGCAGGCGGGGTCCATCACCATTTCTTCCAGTTTTGGGTCAACGCGGTTGACCATAAACTCGGTCACGGCGCGTGGAGTGTAAAACTCACCGGCATTGCCCGCGCTTTGGAGGTCTTTGAGTATCTGTTCGTAGAGTTCGCCCAGCTGGTGGCGATCATCCTGGGTGTTGAAATCGATGCCGCTTTGTAGCCGGTTAATCACCTGACGCATCAGCTGACCGGATTTCATATAGTTGTAGGCGTCTTCGAAAACATTGCGAATCACCACGCCACGGTTATCATCGCCTTTGGGCTGTAGCTGCTGCAGGCCGGGGAATAGCATGGTGTCGATGAAATCCTTCAGCTCATCACCGGTCATCCCTTCCGGGTCGGCGGCCCAGTTCCTCCAGCGCAGCGGCTCGGGGATCGGCGAGCGGTAGTCGTCGTTGAACATCTCCCACTCTTGCTCGCGGTCATCGAAGATCTTCAGAAACAATAGCCACACCAACTGACCAATTCGCTGGGCGTCGCCGTCAACGCCCACGTCTTTACGCATGATGTCTTGAATGGATTTGATCGTGCTGCTAATTGACATGATGAGGTGTGTTCCGTAGGCATGTTAATAGCGGCCTGAAAATGTGCAGACCGCCAACAAAAAGGCAATGGTATCAGGCGGGGGTCTGGTAAAGCGCGTCTTCCAGTTCATGCAGGGCGCGTTGGTAGCCCGGTTTGCCGCCAAAAGCGTTGATCAGCTCCATCGGTGCGCCTAGCTGGCTAAAGGGGGCCAGTGTCAGCACCTTGGGGTCTTCTATCGGCGCGATGCCCGAATCGGCGTATTTGTCCACCAGGGATTCGAGCACCTGCCGGGCTTGGCCTTCGTAGCGGTTGAAGATATCGCGCTTTCTAACTTGTTCAGCGCGCTCGCGACGGCTTAGCGGCGGTCGGTCGAAGGCGATATGGCAGATCACATCGAAGGGGTCGGGTTCTTCGCCCCACTTCTGACCCAGTTCGGCCACCAGCGCATCCCAGAAGATGCCCTCTTCGGCCAGCTCATCAAGAATCACTTGCTTGCGCTCGGCATCCTGCCAGCTACGCAAAAAGTCATCCAGGGAAGCGTACTGGGCTTTCACCTGTTTGCGGGTGTAATCGCGAAGGCTTTCGGTAATCAGCTTGCCATCCGCCCCCAAGTATTGAACGCGCTCAGCGACAATACTGACTTCCACGTCATCCACCACGTATTTGCGACGGGGTTCGGGGCCTTCTGTGGTGCTCAGGCCGCCCACATCGTCAGATTCCCAAGTGGCATTGTCGTCGACGTCGTACTCGGCCCAGTCAGTCTCAACGCCTGCGACGGCCTCATCCTCTTCACCATTCTCCACGCCCATATCCAGAGCGCCGTCTTGCTCATCCTCGGGCACGATGGGCGCATCATCGGAATAGGGCTGGTAGACCTGCACTGGTTCGCCATCGAAATCCGGGTCGGCGAACAGTTCGGTGGCTTTTTTGAAATCCAGAATCGTGAACCAGTGCTTGTGGTAGTCGTCGTTGATACGAGTGCCCCGGCCAATAATCTGCTTGAACTCAGTCATCGACTGAATGCGCTGGTCGAGCACAATCAGCTTGCAGGTCTGGGCATCCACGCCGGTGGTCATCAGCTTGCTGGTGGTGGCGATCACCGGGTAGCGTGATTCGGGGTCGATGAAGTTGTCCAGTTCGGCCTTGCCTTCCTGCTCATCGCCGGTAATGCGCATGATGTATTTGCGGTTCTCGGCCACGCGCTTAGGATTGAGGTTCACCAGGGCTTGACGCATACGCTCGGCGTGGTCGATATCTTCACAGAACACGATGGTTTTCTGGTAGGGGTCGGTGCTTTCCAGCAGCTCGGTGATTTTGGCCGCGACCAGTTGGGTGCGTTTTTCCAGCACAAGCTGTTTGTCGAAATCCTTCTGGTTGTAGATACGGTCTTCAATCTCCTGGCCCAGCTTATCCCGCTGGCCCTTGCTGGGCCGCCAGCCCTGCAGGTCTTTATCGATATCTACCCTAACCACTTTGTACGGGGCAAGAAAGCCATCCTCGATGCCCTGCTTGAGCGAGTAGGTGTAAAGCGGTGCGCCGAAGTAATCGATGTTCGAGACTTCCTTGGTCTCTTTAGGCGTGGCGGTTAAACCGATATGGGTTGCTGCGCTGAAATAATCAAGGATCTTGCGCCAGGCGGAGTCTTCCGCTGCACTGCCCCGGTGGCACTCGTCGATCACAATCAGGTCGAAGAAATCCGGTGAGAACTGCTTGTAGATGTTCTGTTCTTCTTCACTGCCGGTCACAGCCTGATAGAGCGACAGGTAAATTTCGTAAGAAGCATCCACCGTGCGGTTGGTGACTTTAGTCATCGCCTGACCAAAGGGTTTGAAGTCGTTATTTTTGGTCTGATCGACCAGAATATTGCGGTCAGCCAGAAAAAGAATACGTTTCTTATGGCGTGACTTCCATAGCCGCCAGATGATCTGAAAGGCGGTGAACGTCTTACCCGTGCCCGTGGCCATTACCAGCAGAATGCGATCTTGCCCCCTAGCCACGGCCTCGACAGTGCGGTTGATGGCAATGCGCTGGTAGTAACGTGGGCTTCGGCCACTGCCGTCATCGTAGTAAGGCTGTTCAACCACGGGGCGAGCGGCTGGCTGGATACCTTTGTATTGGCAGTAGCGCTCCCATAGCTCATCAGGAGAGGGAAACTCGGCCAGCGTCAGCGTGGTTTCAGTTTGTCCACCAAGACCCGTTCGGTCGTGGAACAGGAAACCATCGCCGTTGCTGGAAAACACAAAAGGCACATCCAACGCATCGCTATAGGCCAGCGCCTGCTGCATGCCATCGCCCAGACTGTGCTTGTTATCCTTGGCTTCTATCACCGCAATTGGCTGATTTTTATGGAAGCTCAGCAGGTAGTCGGCACGGCGCTTTTTGCCCCGGGTATGCAGCCGCCCGCGCACGATAATCCGCCCAGCGGTAAACGTCATCTCTTCCCGAATTTGCGTCTGGACATCCCACCCTGCCTGCACCAACGCCGGGGTAATGAACTTGGTGCAAATATCGCGTTCGCTGAGGGCTTTCATATCCATGGCAGAGCCTACTTATCTAGCGGGTTGGCTTTTGTTCACCCAAGCTTACGTTACTCAGTCGAATTAAGCATCTTGTGCTAGGCTAAAATGGGCTAGGGGCAATGCAGGGAAGAAAAGATGAAGGTTATTGAAAAAGTGGCCGTTGATGCTGTGACTGATGTGGTATGCGATGTATGTCTAACCTCAGCCCGCGTAGCGGATGAGGCGCTTGAATTTTCCACGCTTCAAGCGCACTGGGGCTATGGCACCCAACACGACGGTGATCGGTACGAACTACACCTCTGTGAAAGCTGTTTTTTTAGTACTTTAGCGTTCTTAAAACAGGAGCGGCGTGTGCAAAACTTATTCGGTGAAGATGCCTGTGCTGATGTAGTTAAAGCGGATGGCAACTTGGGTCTAGTAGCGACTGATGACTATTTCCGAGATCACAATGGTAAACCTAATGATAGATAGCTGCGACATGAGTAGTTACAAAGGGGCAGCTGACGAACGAGGCTGTGTGAAAACGTAGTGGCCGCTATACTTTGCCAAGGTTCCCAGAGGAAATGGTGATGAAGCGATTCGTGGTAGGCGAGGCCAGAGACCAAAGCACGCTATTTCCTACGCTTTTGGACGACTTCATCGCCGAAGATAACTCGGTCCGTGCCATTGAAGCATTTGTTGAAGGTCTCGACCTTAAAGAGATGGGCTTCAAAGGTGTTGATCCGCACTCCACCGGGAGACCGGCTTATCATCCGTCTATTCTTTTGAAGCTCTACATCTATGGTTATCTCAATCGTATTCAATCAAGTCGCCGATTAGAGCGAGAGACCCAGCGCAATGTCGAGCTAATGTGGCTGACCGAGCGCCTTACGCCGGATTTCAAGACTATAGCGGACTTCCGAAAGGACAACGGTGAGGCCATCCGCCGTGTCTGTCGAGAGTTCATCGTACTTTGTCGCCGGTTGGAACTGTTCTCCCAAGGCATCGTGGCCATCGATGGCAGTAAGTTCAAAGCCGTCAACAACCGCAACCGCAATTTCACAGCGACCAAGATGAAGCGTCGCCTTGAGCAGATCGAAGAAAGTTTCAATCGGTACCTTGGTCAGCTTGATGCAGCCGATCGAGATGAGCCTGCTTTGGCCGAGGCCAAGACAGCGCATCTGAAGGAAAAAATCACGAAGCTACGGGAAGAAACTGCACGGTTACACGCAGTTGAAGAAGAGAGACTGAAGTCTCCCGATCAGCAAGTATCCCTGACGGATCCGGATGCCAGGGCGATGGCTACCAGCGGCAGAGGTACCGGAAATGTGGGTTATAACGTGCAAACTGCGGTCGATAGCCAGCACCATTTGATTGTGGCCCACGAGGTGACCAACATCGGCCATGACCGGGGGCAGCTCTTTAACATGGCCCAGCAAGCGCGGGAGGCCACTGGCAGCAAGGAGCTGAAGGTCGTGGCTGACAGAGGCTACTTCAAGGGCGACGAAATCCTGGCCTGCCATAAGGAAGGGATAATTACCTACCTCCCCAAGCCGCTGACATCGCCAAGCCAGGCAAAGGGCTGTTTTCCAAGAGGCGCATTTCGATACCTCCCTGAAAGCAATGAATATTCCTGCCCAGCTGGACAGCGACTGATATGGCGTTATGAAACGATAGAAAAAGGGATGAAGCTGCATGCTTACTGGAGCTCGGCATGTGCAAGCTGCGATATGAAAGAAAAATGCACGACTGGCAAGCAGAGGCGGATCAAGCGTTGGGAACACGAAGATGTGCTTGAAGCCGCGCAGTCACGTCTCGATTGGAGTCCAGAGATGATGCGACTGAGGCGACAAACGGTAGAGCATCCATTCGGCACGCTGAAGGCTTGGATGGGGGCGACACACTTCACGACAAAGCGGCTCAGAAATGTGAGCACGGAAATGAGCCTTCATGTGTTGGCATACAATCTGAAGCGTGTCATAAAGATCTTGGGAGTCAATGGGTTGATGAGGGCTGCGAGGGCGTAACAGCCCTTTTTTTCTGTATTCTAGGGTCGTGATCGCGAATGCAGTTGGTTTCTGATGATTCCATAATTTCCACATATCACAACAGCAGCGGTCGGCAATTATCGAAGCATTGGCTCAGCTGGGGCTAACGGGCAGCTGAAGGAAAAGATTCTTGCGCCAGGCCAGATTTTTTCTGTTTTCACACGGCCAGGAACCATTGCTGTCTTTAGAACGCCAATGATTAACAACCGCTTTAAAGCAAGTTGCCGATAATTTTTCCTTGGTGAAACGATAATCTGCCAAGGGGCAAGCAGCCCTTTAACAAGGAAAAACAAATGTAGGTTCAACTATAAATTTGCTTCAAAGCCCAACTCTTGAGAACAGAGAAAACATCATTGTGGCAGAATCGACCGACAAGACAGAAACTAACCAAGCACCGACCACTGCACCTGAACAGTTTGGAATTACCGCCCAGGGAGCGTTTGCCAGCGAAGACGAAGCGCGCATGCTCGCAACCATGATTGGTCAAGTAGTTCGTCAGTTTAGCCGTGTGTTCAATCTATCCCAGCTGGACGGGGTGACGGTTGCCGAGAATTATGCACAAGCACTGATTGAGCTAGATCGCGGCTACGTGAGCAGTCACACACTCAAACCATCAGAGGGGTCTGTCGTCGGCGTCGCGATGACGCCCTCAGTGCTTCGAGAGGGCATGCTGAAAAGCCATATCGTCTTTAATGCCCAGTTCCTTTGGCCGCTTCTGGATGACCACCATCCTGATTTCCAGTTAGCGATACATATCGTTGCCCACGAGTGTGCACACGTCGAGGTTACCGGCACGTATGAGGTAGCCTTTCCAGGGGTACTTTTGCGTAAACGCTTCACTGACATTCGTGACAAGGTACGCAGCGATGTGATCCTAGCCTGCTGGGATGAGTATGCAGCCACGCGTCTCAGCGCTGGGTTCGGTGAAGACCCTACAGAAGGGTATGAAGAATCGCTGATCACACACATGGGTAGTGCTCGTCAGGAAGCTAACGAAGCAATCAAGGCTTACCGCTTACACTCTGACTTGGAAAAGGTTTACTGCGAGGTTTATCGAGCCTACGGTAACCTGTTGAAATTCGCTGCATACTATCTTGGTAACTTGGCCGGTCACGGCGAAGAAATGTCGCTAAGGCCGAAATTTGAAGCAACAGTTGCTGGTCATTGGTTTGAAGCGTACTTCCACCGGTTGGACGAAGCCTGTAACGCAATCGCTGCCCAGTACGGTGCGTGGAGTGATCATAGCCTATTTGAGGTCATTGGGGACATCGTGGACGACATGGTAGCTAAAGGTGGGGTGCTTTGTTCCCAACTTCAGGACGGAAGCCTGTACATAGATATACCACTCACTCCTGAGACAATGCCCTGACGCTGTTACACGCGTTATTTCATTGGGAGAGGGTTGTGAGTGTCGTATCTTGATTAAAGAAAATTTAAATTCATTGAATCGATTCAAGGCATTTTTTTCGTGGCCTTGGGGTAATTCGAGGCAAAAGCCTTTGTTAAATATTAAGATGTGAAAGCCCATTAACTTTTCAAAAAATCTATTTTCAGGCCTCAGTCTAGGGGGAAATGACTAACAAAATGACCATGACTAAGGTACGCGCTTGGCTAAAGAACGTTTACGTAACGAATGCTTTTCGCTTGTTCCAGATTCCCCTCCTATTTAACCATTGGCACCAGAGACATGAATTGAAGATAGTAACGATGGTTCTGCTGGTCGCCATGCTTTTAAGCGGAATCGCATTGCCTTTTCTGCAAGGCATAGTTGGAGGATATTTCAATGATGAGGTGAGATTGGCCACGCTAAGAAGTCTCTTTGTAGGCTCTGGATCGGCGCTGATTGGTGCCGCAACTATCGCGTTCTCGCTCGTAGTGTTCGCCATGCAGATCAATGTCGAGCGCATGCCGCATGGACTGTTCAGTCAGCTAAGTTCTGACAGTAGGTTGCTGGGCTCATTTCTAGGATCGTTCCTTACTGCTCTAGCTATCGCGGGGATGGCATTGATCCCAGACGGAAACTGGGCTGTACCAGCGATCATTACAGCGATTTGGGGAATCGCCGTGATTTTGCTGCTGTTTCTTTATGCATACCGGCGCGCTCTCCAGCTTATCAATCCGATCCAGCAACTCTCCATCATGTCGATGTTGGTTCAGCGGGACTTGCGGAGATGGAATAGACTGGCAGACAAAGCCGTCATGCTTCTGAGGGAATCACCAAAGCCCGGCTCTTTTGAAGATGACACAGAGCTTCATTTCAACGTTCATAAAGCCGATTTTTATCAGGTAAATGCCCTCTGGACCAAATCCGCTGAACAAGCGATACATTACGCCATTTCTTACGCTAAGCGTTTTGCGGAACAGGGCGACTACGAAGTCACTGATTATGCGTTTGAGCGCATCATGTTGATTAATGCCACATATTGCGCGGCGAAACACGGTACCTTCGTCGGTAGTAACCCCCTCTTCGAGACGTCTGGAACCACCGATAACTTCATTAACACCGCGCTAGAACAACTCCGGCAGACTATGCAAACCTCTTTGACGAAGGGTGACGAACGGTTAGCTGAGAGTACGTTGCGTGCGATTGGGGGGCTCTATGGCGTGTATCTTAAGATTGAGTATCCGGGGCATAATCAAAGTAAACACCATGCGCTACTTGCGTCGGGTTACTTAGCATCTGCTGTCGAGTCCATTATTCCGCACGATAAGCCCGACCTAATGATGGAGGGTACCCGGCTGATGGGCCGTGCGTCCAGACTTGCGCTTGACCATACCAATCCGACCGACATTGTCAGCGCGGTGCAGAAGATTGCCAATCTTTCCTATGTCGGTGTACTCAATACAAGCCATCAACCCGTCACGCTCACCTCTTTAGAGCAGCTTGCGGACATCACCTACGATTTACTGGAAAAAGGGAAGTACGATATCGGCTTCACTGTTCGCCAACTGCGTTCGGCCGTGGCCGAGGCGGCGAAACTGTTTCTGGAAACACCTGAAACGCAGCTAGGTTCTATGCACCGCAATACGCTCGGACCGTACTTTTCGAGCACTAGCGTTTCTTCACTCCGAGGAAGGCTCACATCATTGGTCAACCAGTTGTTGGAAGCGCCCGCTGACAATGCTCGTGCTGGCGAGATTATCCTCAATATCGAAAATTGGGCTGACCAGATGTATGACCCGCAAAAAGAACTTCTCCTTCTTGCAGTGCAGAAGCGTTCCTCCTTTACTTTCGATGTCATCGACTGGGCTGTGGGGGTCTCCGAAATATTGAACGCACTATCCAATGCCCCTGCCTGTTCGCAACATCTGAAGGACAAACTCAGAAGACATGCCGTATGGCTTATTTCGACGCTGTCGTGGCTACCGGACGATAGAGATGCGGTGATTTTTGTCGAGCAATACTCTCTCACTGAGAATCTTTTCGAAGCGGCCTGGGAGGGACAACAGCGGAACTGCCCAGAATTTTATGAAAGCTGTAAGCGACTCTTGATGGTTTGGGCGAACAAAGGCGGAAGACACGAAACCGTCTGGGGAATTTTTGAAAGAGCTATCATGGGACTGATCGCCCTAACGATCAGCGAAGGAACCCCGGTTACTGCAACAGCACTGAAGACACAATTCCGCGAGATGCTGTCCAGCGAAGGAGCACCATCACCGGAATTACGGGGCCGCACCGCGGCCAATCTGATCAGAAGTGCCAACCAGTTTCGGCATCTTGGTGCTATGCATTCTCGAATCGAGTACGTACTTGCACAACTCGATCAAACTGCAGTTAGCTCTCTGGTACACGAGATGGCAGAAATTCTTGCGACCGATACTTCAGAGCAACCACCGTCCAATAACGGCGATCCTTAGTAGTAAGGTCTGTGTCAACATGTACTTTCACATGATCGATTTAGAAATCTTTGCCAGTGCTGATAGTGAGGTAATATCAGAAGACGAACCAATAGTCGTCGGTGACCACTGGCAGAATTAGCCAAGAGCATTCTGACGCCTAAGAACATGGAGCTAGGATTGATGCTTGCTATCGCAGGCGTTAGATTCAACAGTGAAAGATTAATGTCTCCATGTATGGATATCTATGGGGACAGGTTCACTTACTCTTGGCTAAAATGCATGGACATCCAAGCCCTATGGCTCTTTCACAGCTCGACTCAGCTGCACATACTTTGGATATAACAATGCTTTGTCTCTGAAACTGGAGTGTTGTTCCTTGAACGCTCTGGTCAAAAGCTACGTTGCTGAGCTATCGCAATAGTATGGGGCGCGCCCCCGAACATCATGTTTTCATTAATTTAACGCAAAGTAGCATTAAGCCCATTTCGAACGATTAATCTTAAGGACTGGCTTCATGGACAAAACAATCAACATGGAAGCTCGAAATAATCGCAGCGGAAAAAATATTTCCCCTTTTCTAGCTAGGACTGGAAAAACCCGTACTGGTGAAGATCAGCTTCCTGGCTATTACTGCAATGAGCAGCAAATGTGGGTGGTCGAAACGGAGCAAGGCGTACTGCCCATTATAAACAATCAAGCACTTTCGCAACTGATGACCAAGACACGAGTGCATAATGAAGAGGATGACGACAACTACCTTGCGCTTGAGCTGATAACCAAGACTCATCAGCAGCTCGAAAGTGACGACGACACCAGACCAACGGGATGCAACAACCTCCTGCAGCTAGTCACCAAGACAGATACAGTTCACGAAGTCGATGACAACTATTCCGCGAGTCAACTGCTGGAGCTAGTTACCAAAACCAAGGTAGAGCAGGAAACAGATGACGATGGTTTCCGGCTCCATGGATTTGATTGCTGATCCGTACAGATAGAGTTAAGGAAAACGCATGCTTTTGTTAGTCACAAATCGCCGCGACATCACGATCGACTATGTAGTAGCTGAGCTCAAGCGCCGGCAGACGCCTTTCTTCCGCTTGAATACTGAAGATTTGGCTTTGACTCGCTGCACAATGGCCATTTATCCGAGAAGCGCATGGTCCTTATCTTTCGAAGGGCGAATACTGCAGGGCGCTGATGTGCGCGCGGCATACTTTCGACGTCCCGCACCACCTGCTAGTCCCTCCTCCATTTCGGATAAAGGTGAAAGGGAGTACGTGGATGCAGAATGGGGAGCCTTTCTTAAGAGCTTGTATGCTCGCCTGGATGGCCTTTGGCTGAATTCACCGATGGATATTTTCGCTGCTGAGGACAAACCACGGCAGTTGATGCTTGCGACAGAGATTGGTTTCAACGTGCCTCATGCCCAGATCACGAACGATATCGCCTCGGTTCGAGAAATTGTTACGGCTGGACCCGCGATCGGAAAGCCGCTTCGGCAGGCTTTGATCAGCGGAGACAATGAGAGGGTAATTTTTACCACCCGACTGGAAACTCTTCGCGACAGCGACGAAGAAGCTATTGCCTTGGCACCGCTCATTGCCCAGACCGAAATCAAAAAACAGTATGACGTTCGAGTTACGGTCGTAGGCAGCCAGGTGTTTTCAACCGCGATCAAATCTCAGGAACACGAAGAAACCACTGTGGATTGGCGCCAGGGTAGCCGGCCCGATCTCAAGCATGAATGCATTGAACTTCCAAGCGAGGTCGAGGAACAGTGCTTGGCAATGATGAAGCGCTTGAATCTACGTTATGGAGCGATTGACCTAATCTGCGATCAACTGGGCAAACTGTGGTTTCTTGAGATCAACCCGAATGGCCAATGGGCCTGGATTGAAAATCTCACCGGCTACCCCATTGCCGCCGCGATAGTTGATGAACTAGAGGAAATCGCCCAGTGCCAAAGCTAATCCCA
The DNA here is from genome assembly GCF_014263395.1 of Halomonas sp. SH5A2. Taxonomy (GTDB): domain Bacteria; phylum Pseudomonadota; class Gammaproteobacteria; order Pseudomonadales; family Halomonadaceae; genus Vreelandella. The sequence goes on from NZ_CP058321.1 coordinate 3,172,259, forward strand.
CAATGGTTGTGGCCTAGCCTTACACTTTCATCGCAGCCCCCTGCTGACTCACCTCAGCACCAATGGCTTCAAAATCAAAGGGACAAGGTTAACCAAGGATCCTGGTCAGCACAAAGTGATGTTGCTCTGGAGGAAGCCCGCAGGCTCTTTGACGCGGAACAAGAACGACGTCGTGGGGCAGATTCCAAAGCCGGACTTTATCTCGCGGCGATTACAGCGCTGATGCCGATTCTGGCAACTATCCTCCCTAGCCTCTGGGGTGAGAACATCAGTAAAACATTGGCAGGCACCCTGCTGGTGATATTCATTTGCGCGCTAATTTACCTTATGCGTGCAGGTTTTTGGGCGTTGCAGACCATCAAGACCTCTGCCACAGCACAGTTAGGAGCAGGCGATATCGCAGACAGCTTCAGCTCCAATAAGCCTGAAGAGCAACTTGTGAAACAACTGCTGAGAGCAGTCATATACAACTACAACGGCACAAACCAAAAGATCAGCTGCATAAAAATGACGCATGAGTACCTGCTGAGATCTTTCTTTTGCTTCGTTGTCTTTCTTGCAGTCCGAGCGGTTTGGCCGGTAGCAGCCTGGACATTCATTCACATTCATAACGAAATTGTCATACCGCTGATGAGCTGTCTCCAATAGGATGGCGGTAGGTCAGGCTCGAATTACCTCACTCCCCAATCCAGCTTAAGTATTTGATCCATCGCCTAGGGTGAATCACCGATTGATGATGGTCAGTTTCTGCGCCTGCTAATTCCTTGGAACAGTGCATTCACCGCCTCAATGTCCTGTAGCAGTTCAGCTGGCTGAGTCACCGCACGCTGCTGGCCCGCGGCGTGGGAATGCGCCCGGACATTTCGGCAGCACTTATCGTGCAGGCGTTGAACCTCACGGTATTCCTCATCCTGCACAATCATCACTCCGTTTAGTCGGCCGACCGAAATGTTGTCCCGGAACCTCACAACGGTCTTATTGAGAATGGTGTCCTCAATTCCGACCTCGATCGTCACTCTAAGGTCGTCATAGGAGTTGCGGATCGTAAGTCGTTCTTCATCCCCTGGAGGGTTGTTAAAATTGGCGGCTATCCGTTGGTGATCGGCGCGATGTTGATTGATGCGCTCGCGATGTCGCCGCATGTCGTAGGGCAATCCCGCGTCGATGTAGCCGGGGCCGTCGGCGCGATAGCTGATCGACTTTATACTGGGTTCAGGACCTGCATCACCGCAAAGGGTGGTCAGTTCCCCAAAGAACACCGCGTCATGAGTGAATACGATAACTTGCCGACTAGAAGATTCCTCGACGATTCTTCGTGCCACAGCAGTTCGGTGATTGTGATCGAGGCTCGATACCGGATCGTCGAAAACAATCCCTGAAGAGGATCCCGATTGGTCGAGTTCCGCAAAGAAGTACGCGAGCGCACACATGCGCTGCTCGGCTTCGCTGAGCACTAGGTGCGGGTCGAGCCGGCTACCGGAAAGGCGAATACCGAGACGTACTGATCCCGCGTTGCCGGTTGAACTGACCTCGGCTCGAATATGGTAAAGGTCAAGCTTCCTTAGTTCATTATTCATTCTGCCTGCCAGTGCCTCACTGATGTAAGTCTTGGCAAGTTGGCCTGCAAATAAGGTAATCGGGCGCGTGTCCCCGATATCCTCAAGGCACCTTTGAAGCTTCAGCTTGCGGCCTAGATTACCGACCACCAGAGCAATACTGTCGATGTGCTCCGATAGCAGGCGCCGCGCGTCCAATTCTTTCAGGCGAAGTCGCTTCGCCGCTAGGGCTGTTGCATTGAGGTTTGCGCGCAAGGCGGTCGCCTCGGCACGCAAGTTGTCCGCGATCAGGCGCATCGAAGCGGCTGGGTTGGTGCCACGGTATCTTGGTCTATCCTGCCAATCCCCGTTCACAATCGCGGTTCTGAGCCACTCAAGGCGGGTGAGCAAGTCTTCCTGGAAGGTTCTAATATCATCCGGCAGAGTCTCAATGCGACCGCGCAAGCTGTCGGCCATGACCGGAGAGAGGGTAAACGTGACTGTTACCTGTCCAGCGTCGCGCACGTGCTTTTGCCAAGCATTGCGTGCAGCTTGAGCAGCTTCAGACGTCGTATCCCGTACATAGCGATCAAAGCGCTGCATACGGTCCTTTGCCTCTGGCTTCAACTCCTGCTGGCAAAGCACGCATTGCGCACCTCCGCTGGTGACCGGGAAGGCTTGTTCCGGATACGCTGTACCGGTCGAATACTTGCGCGCGGCGTTGAACAGAAGCGCCCAAGGGCCCTGCCCCGTACCGGGAAGCAGTTGAGTGGTATCTTCGGCTTGCAGAAGGGCCGAAGCAGCCCGCTCGGCTTCTTCGGCGTCCTGCAATCTTCGATGCGCCGACTGCACGGTATCGATCGCTGCGTCTGACACGACGCTAGCGGCGTTGCCTATGGCATTGACCAACTCGTCGACTCTGGTAGCGGTGTTGTCCAGCAGTGTCGCCTTGGCTGTGGGATCCGCTTCGCTGATTTCCTGAGGCAAGCGAGCAAGCTCTGCTTGCTCCTCTACGGTAAGTTCGGCAAGTGCGTGCGCCCGAGCCAGATTCGTTGTGGCGTTGATCGGATGCACTGCTCTGCCAGCATCGGTATCGGCGGGAATGACGTTGAACGGCGTCACATCCACTGTGAGTCCAGTGACCTCCGCCTGAAGCCGAGGACTCAACGCCTGACTGAGGCCGTTTGCTAGTTGCTGAAGATGGGTAAGGGCCGCAGGCTGGAAGGTGGCTGCTTCCCGCGACTGAAGATAGTGGCGAGCGCAGTCGTCGTCGAAGACGCGAATTCCACGGAGTTCATGCCGCGAGACTTGGCCGCGTTGACCGCTCCAGGGTGCCTGATCTGGAGTGCCGTTAAGCTCGAAGTCGATGGTGGCGCTCGGTGTGAGCTGCGAAAAGTTAGGGTCGTAGGCATTGGCATGAACGGTGCCCGGGCTCCTGGCGCGGCAAGCCTGTTTCAATACTCGTGCATAGCCGGACTTGCCAGTGCCATTTCCACCATAAGCGATGGTGAGCCCCTGCGGCTGAAACTCTAAGGTCTGGTTGTTCGGAATTTTTCCAACATTGACCAGCGTATGCAGGGACGTGAGCACTACTGCCGCATCTTGGGTCGCCTCGGCAGGAAAATGATCTCTATCGAACGGGATCGGTTGAGGCGCAGGGGCTAGCGCGCTGTCGAGTCCTTGGTGTTGTTTAGCAAGATCGAGAATTTCGCTAAGATCGGCATCGTCCCATTCTCCTTGAACGCACAAACGCCGCAATGCGTCCTGACGCCATGGCGGTAGCCTATTCGCCCACGCCAGTAATTCCTCATAAATCGCCATGTTCCCGCCTCCGAATTCCCTAGGAACCGATCATCCCGTCTAGTGTGGTGTAAGGCGAACTACCGCTGCTGGACGCAAGATAGTTGCAAAAAGTGACTGCAGGGATACTGTATCGATTGAGTTTTATGCGTCATTGAGCCAGCCCGTAGGCGTTTCTATTCTGTCGCGCTCATAACCACTGCGAAACCACATTACGATGCCACTGTGATCTCCACAGGAGCACGTTTAGGCAGTCTGGTGTCGCGGGCATGTGGCTAGTTACTGGATTATGGATGGAGCAAATTGAGTATTCGGCATGACCGATTTTGGTCGATAACGACGGCCCGGCATCGGCCGTCGTTTGTCCATATAAAACTTCTGTCTGTTCTGCCTTTTCCAAAGCATCATCTACTTCAATCCCAAGATATCTGACGGTGCTTTCCAGCTTCGTGTGTTCCAGGAGCAGTTGCACTGCCCTTAATTTTTTCGTGCGACGATATATCAGCGAAGCTTTTGTTCTACGCATCGTATGCGTGCCATACATTGACGCATCTAGCCCTATTTCGGTGACCTAGGCTTTCACTATACGGGCATACTAGCGCGTTAAAAGATGCTTTGCGCTATTGATTCGGCTGGGAAACAAGAAGTCTTCGCTCCGGTGCTGAGCAAGCTGTATCCAGTCGATATAGCGAAGCGAGTTTGCTCGGTAATTTCGAACTGGACAAGTCGGTGTATCTTTTGCTGCATCACAATGGCTCGTGGAGATATGCACGCACCACGGGCTATATTCCGTACTCGTAAATTGACGAGGTCGCAGTCCCGTAATTTGCATCGATAGCTAAATTAAAAAGGGCAAGATCTCTGTATCCGGCCGGTGAACACATCTTCCGCTGAGCTCCGACTTCGATGACGGTGGTGTCCACCTATTCCTTAGTGGACACCTATCATGAGTGAGTTAAGCGTATTGGAAGCACCTCGAAAGCGTCGCCGATTTACAGCCGAGTTCAAGGCCAGCGTCGTCGAAGCGTGCCAACAACCCGGTGCCTCAGTGGCCGGCATCGCTTTGGAGCATGCCTTGAACGCCAATCTGGTGCACAAGTGGATTCGTGAGGCTCGTCGCATGGTGACGGTAAGTGCCCCCCCGGCATTTGTCCCGGTGCCGATGACAAGCACCACAACACTGACGTCGACCCCGCATCAGGAAGCCGAGCCTATTCGCCTTTCACTGCCTAGCCCCAAAGGCACCGTGACCATCGAATGGCCGCTGTCCGATGCGCAGGGGTGTCGGGCGCTACTTCGGGATCTGCTGTCATGATTCGTATCGACGAGATCTGGCTGGCCACCGAGCCACTGGACATGCGCGCCGGTCCCGACACGGCCCTGGCCAGGGTAGTGAAGGTGTTCGGCACCGCGCGGCCGAACTGCGCCTACCTGTTCGCCAATCGCCGTGGTAACCGCATGAAAGTGTTGATCCACGATGGCCTCGGCATCTGGCTGTGCGCCCGGCGTCTAAACCAAGGCAAGTTTCATTGGGCCGGTAACTGGCACGGCAATAGCGTCAAGCTCTCTCCCGAACAGCTGACCGTGCTGGTACAAGGTCTGCCCTGGCAACGCATTGGGGCCGACGGCGTAATCTCGGTGGTCTAAGGCGCACTTGCCACGAACGGCACAAAACACCGTGGTGGGGTATTCGATGATATGCCAATCCCCCTTTCCTCCGGCCGCTGGCATACTTACCCGATGAACGCGCCATCCGACCTCTCTCAGCTCTCCCCCGATCAGCTTCGCCACCTGGCGGCATCGCTGATGTCGCAGGTCGAGCAGCAGGGACAGGCTTTGGCGCAGAGCCAGAAAACGCTGCACCACACCGAGCAGGTCAACCAGAAGCTGGCCTATGAACTGGCACTGCTCAAGCGTCATGCCTTCGGCAAACGCAGCGAACAGCTCAACGTCCTTCAAATCAGTCTTCTGGACGAGGTGGTGGATGCCGACATCGCGGCCATCGAGACCGAGTTGGAAGACCTGGCCACCCCCGACACGCCGCCAGCGACCAAGAAGACGCCTAAGCGCGCCCCTTTGCCCCCTGAGTTGCCGCGCACCGAGATCCATCATGATCCGGAGAGCGAGCTCTGTAACTGTGGCTGTCAACGGCGGCGGATTGGCGAGGAGGTCAGCGAGAAACTCGATTACACCCCGGGCGTGTTCCACGTCGAACGCCATATCCGCAGCAAATGGGTCTGTGACCAGTGCGAAACACTGGTCCAGGCGCCGATGCCAGCACAGATCATCGACAAGGGCATCCCCACCGCCGGCCTGCTGGCTCAGGTGCTGATCGCCAAATATGCCGATCATCTGCCGCTCTATCGCCAGGAGCAGATCTTTGGCCGCGCCGGCGTACCGATTCCGCGCTCCACTCTGGCGGAGTGGGTCGGCATCTGCGGCGTACGGCTTCAGCCTCTGATCGATGCTTTACGCGACCTGCTGCTCAATGAGCCGGTACTGCATGCCGACGAGACCCCGGTGCCGATGTTGGCTCCGGGGAAGAAGAAAACCCACCGAGCCTACCTCTGGGCCTATGCCACCACGCCCTATGCGGAGTTGAAGGCGGTCGTCTACGACTTCAGCGAGGGGCGCGGCGGTCAGCATGCTCGCGACTTCCTTGGCGACTGGCGAGGCAAGCTGATCTGCGACGACTATAGCGGCTACAAGCAGAGCTTTGCCAAGGGCGTGACCGAGATCGGCTGCATGGCTCACGCACGACGCAAGTTCGTCGACTTGCACGTGGCCGACAAGAGCCAAATCGCCGGGCAGGCCATCGCGCTAATCGGCCAGCTCTACCAGGTGGAGCGCGAGGCACAATCACTCACCGTGGAAGAGCGTCAACGACTGCGGGAGACGCGAGCCAGGCCCATTACTGACGCGCTGTACCGCTGGATGTTGGCTCATCGCGAGAAGGTCCCGAACGGCTCGGCGACGGCCAAGGCATTAGATTACAGCTTGAGGCGTTGGGGGGCGCTAACGCGCTACCTCGACGACGGTGGGCTACCCATTGACAATAATCGGGTGGAAAACCTGATCCGCCCTTGGGCGCTCGGCCGTTCCAACTGGCTATTCGCCGGGTCACTGCGCAGCGGCCAGCGCGCGGCTAATATCATGAGCCTGATCCAGAGCGCCAAGCTCAATGGCCATGATCCTTACGCCTACCTCCGAGACGTTCTGGAGCGGCTGCCGACCCACAAGGCCAGCCAACTCCACGAACTCCTACCGCAAAACTGGCAAAAACCCGCCTGATCACACGCCAGCGGTGATTGGCGGACGCTTACAGATCTCTTGCCTTTTTTGCAAGTTGTGGTTGAACACGGATGGCCCAGATATCTCTAAGACGTAAAGGTGCCTTCTGCCCAACCAACTTACCTTTATTCCAAGGTGTAAATGAGATTTCACTCGAAACGTTCATGGCATGATCCTCCATCGGGTGGAGGTCAAAGAATGGATCAATCCGTGCAAGTCATATGCTAAGGTTAATTTAAGGTCGCGGCTAGACCCAAAGCGAACCGATGCCATGGCTAAGACCACCCTGAGGCTGGCCCATCACGATTCACACAAGCCCACTGAATCCGATGGGGAGGCCTAGGGTGGATCTGAAGTTGGATCTTCCATAAAGGCAGTGCGTGTTCGGTGCCATCAAGAAGCTGAAGTCCATTTGCTGCTACTGGCACTAATCTTGAAGGCTCAACTGATCCGCCCCACTGATTCTGGACACCGCGTTAAGCGAGTACAATCCGCTTATGAGGTGATCCACGATGAGCAAACAAAAGCGCACCCGTTATTCCGATGAGTTCAAGGCCGAAGCGCTGAAACTCGCAGAAAGAACCAGCGTTGCCAGCGCCGCCCGAGAACTAGGTATCCATGAATCGCAAATCTATGGTTGGCGCTCGACAGCGAAAAAGAAGGCCAATGTCTCCGAGCGCGAGTCTGAACTGGCTGCCGAGAACGCCCGGCTGAAGCGCCAAATAGCCGAGCGTGAAGAGGAGCTGGCCATATTAAAAAAGGCGGCGACCTACTTCGCCAAGAACCAAAAGTGAAGCGTTACAGCTTCATGCTTGAGAACAGTCACAGGTTTTCCGTGATCCGGATGGCGTCTGTGCTCGGGGTCTCGCGAAGTGGGTATTACACATGGCAGAAAACTCGGTTTCAGCCCAGTCAACTGGAACAAGCCAGGGAAAGGCTTGATCGCCGCGTGAAAGAGGCGTTCGGCCAGAGCAAGCGGCGCGATGGAGCCCGACGCATCCAGGCCACGCTGGCGGACGATGGCCACTCTTATGATGTCAAAACGATTGGCGCCAGTATGCGGCGCCAATCGTTGGTGCCGAAGGCCGCCCGCAAATTCGTCGTCACCACAGACAGCGACCACAGCTTGCCCGTGGCGCCCAACTTACTAGAGCAGGACTTTGAGACGACCGCACCGAACCAGAAGTGGGCCGGTGACATCACGTACCTGATGAGCTCTGAAGGCTGGCTGTATCTGGCCGTCATCATTGACCTCTATTCGCGCTCTGTCATCGGCTGGTCCATGAATACCAGGATGACCGCAGACCTGGTCTGCGATGCGTTGGAAATGGCGCTGTGGCGACGTAATTTCCCCACAGGGGTGATTTGCCACAGTGATCAGGGAAGCCAGTACTGTTCCCGCGCCTACCGAGACCGGCTGCGAACGCATCAGTTGCGTCAAAGTATGAGCCGTAAAGGGAACTGCTGGGACAACGCCTGCGTGGAAAGCTTCTTCCATTCAATGAAAGTGGAAGCAATCCACTGGGAACCGATAATGAACCAGGAGCTGCTTCGCCAGCATGTGTTCGAATACATTGAAGTTGATTACAACCGCCGACGACGTCACAGTGCTTTGGGTTACGTAAGTCCCATGGACTACGAGCTCAAAAACAGTGCTTAACCAAGTGTCCGTTTTTAGCGGGGCAGATCAAACTGCAACTAGGTCAAAACAAGCACCCGATTCGCGTCCCGCCAGCCAGGTTGTATAAGCCAAGAGAGCGCACGTGAAAGAGAAGGACCGTACTCGCTAGCCCTAATCTTCGGCTTCCAGCGAAGCGAGGCGATCCTTCAGCTCTCGCTGAAACTTACCTCCACTGCAATGCGCGAGTGCCAGACGCATCTGGTCAACAGCGGCCTTGGTATCCCCGTCAGCGCTTAGGCATCGGCTCATCATGTCAAAATACGCGGCGAGGTTCCTCGCCGCGCGCGAATCAGCTTGTGCCCCTGCGATGGCGTCCGTAGCAGTTGAAAGGGCTTCGGGCATTCCCAGTGCCAATTCGGCCTCCGCGCGTCGGTACAGCAGCCAATGATCAAGCTTATCGTTAGCCACCTCATTAATGACTTCCAGCGCTCGGTTTGGATGTCCTGCAACGGTGAAAATTTTTGCGATGCCGCGGCGGGTAAACCCATTCGGGTTGCCGTCTGCTAGAAGCGCATCGGCGTACACGAGGCTCAAGCCAGACAACCTTCTGGCTAACCCTTCGTCACCAGAACGCAGCGCGTTCTGCGACACATTCGCGAGGGTTTCACCGACGCTGAGTAGGTGACTCTTACCGATCGACTCGGGAGAGACTTCGAACATCTCTCCCGCCGCGCTGACCAACTTAAAGCTAACATCTGGGTGCTCGTAGCCGAACTTAGAGGTGAAGGCGTAAAACGCGTCATAGAACTGGTCCAGGCCTTCGAGTGCAGCTTGGCTGATAATCCAGCTAAGGGATCTGACGCTTAGTTCGTCACTATTGAGCTGGGCGACGACGCTAGGATAGGAGCGCAAGTTACTTAACACAGCCATTGCCACGCGAAGCGGCACAGCAGTGGGGCTCTTGATCATTTGGCTAAGCAGCTGGTGCAGCGCACTCTCCCCCGCCTGCCTTGCCGCCTCACTAGCGCCGTACTGGGTGCCCAAGTGAACAATCTGGCCGAGAGCTGCGTGCCAATCGGGTTCGATTTCGAGCAGTTTTTGGAACGTTTCCAGCGCCTTATCAATTTCACCACAGCGGCGATAGGCCTTGCCCAGATGGTGCAGAAATTCTGCCTGGATTCTGCCTTCGGAGTCTTTTAAGGCAGCGTGGTATTCATCTACGCAGGCCGTGTAGTAGGCTGATCGCTCTCCCTGCGGCAAGCTGTAGGCGTATTGCTCGCGCGCATCGATGCTGGACATGACCGCCGCAAGACTGTCGTTGGAAACGAGCGGGCGCTCTGCGTACGCACCAAAGATATCGTGCTTGACGTCCTCCAGTTGTAGCAGCGCGTAGGCGAGCCAATCTGGCTCTCGGCATCCGCGCCGAGCATGTTCATCCTGCAGCGCTTTGCGAGAGAGGTGGATCTGCCGCAGGGCCGACGGGGTCATTTCCCCTTTGAGTCTGCCTAAGTAGCGTTCGACCTCAAGGACGAGGTCTTCCGCCCCGTCGTGCATCCGCGCCGCACGGACGACAAGTTCATGGACGAGCAGGACACCAGGGGCGCCCGCGGGCGACAGGACGGCAAGCTTCTGGAGCTCTTGCTTCGGCAGGTGACCCACAAGATGGGCGATGAACTCAGCGTCGTGCATCGCTAGCCCGGTGTTAGCAATCCGCTGCAACGCTTTGCGTGGAGCCTCCGATAGCCTGCCCAAGATGCGACTCAGTATCGAGATGCCGTCGTCGCCGCTAAGCACGTCGGGCGTTGCAAGTACCTCTTCATAGAACTCGTGGCGTGGGACGCGCTCAGATTCAATGACGCTACGGGCCGTAGCTAGAATAACGGGCAGAAAACTGCATGCGGCGACGAAATTTCCGCTCGCTCCAGTGGGATCCATTGGATCCTCGCCCAGAATGCGTAGTGCAACCTCCCGCGATACCTGCGGAATGGGCACATGCGATCGAGCCCCCGGAACGGCGACCTGCGAAGTCACGATGACAACACCACCCTTATCGAACCCCGGCTGCAGCTCAGCGAATACGGAGGGGTCGATAGCATGGTCGATGCGGTCCACCACTAGAATGGTCTTAACCGCATTGAAGTTGCCCACGACGTTGAGAGGGCGCCCTCCCCGCTTTCGTGTGACCGCAGACAGTGGAGTATCGGGGTGCCAGTCGCCGCCCGCGAGCCAGACATGATTGTCGTAATTGGCCGCTTCTCTGTGAACGAAGTCGATGGCAACTTGGGTTTTGCCGGAACCGCTCAAACCGTGAAGGACAGCAACGGATTGACCACCCGCAAACTGCTCACGCAAAGCCTTCAGGGCAGCTTCGTTAGATTGGTGGTTCGCGCACTGGGCCGGCAAGCGACCAAAATACTCGAAGTGGTCGAGGGCCTCATCGAACTCTGGTAGGAATTGCCTGAAAAAAGTGGCGGCGTTGGGCCGCTCGATGGACAGGTCGTAGATGATCTTGGCGAGTTCACGCGCATCGAGGACGACCAACGCCTCATCCAAATCGTTAGCCGAGGCCGTGCGATTGAATAGGGCCCGGAAAGACGGCTGCTCCTCCTCGGTGGACATGAGGTAGATTTTGGTCGCTCCGGTCGGCGGATGGTGAGCCTTGGCGCTTTTGATATCCTTCTCGATCTTAGCAAAGACCGGAGCTGCAGCTGTGCCTGAGTTCTGGAAATATCCCTTCTCGGTGCTGTACTGGGCGATGACCATCGAATCATCCGAGAACGAATCGACGGTGTACCCAGCGAATTTGTAGTCCTTGTTGATACCGTGATGGACGAGCCGCCTGTTCTCCAAGAGTTCGACGAGTCCGTGCCCCATGAGCTCAAGGCTCGTTGCATCCAAGGCACCGATCTCGTCGATCAGCCGCTTGATGATTCGCTGCTTGATGGATTCTAGTGACATTGGTGACCTCAACTCCCGGGTATGCACTGGTTAATCTTACTTCAGTGCGGTTGCGATGCACGCTCCCTTAAACTGGGGACAAGCATCAATGGCTAACGCTGTTCGACGCATACCCTGACAAAGCTATGATCCCCTTTTGGCCGAATAAGGAATGTTAGGTATATGCTGATGGTAATTATTCAACAGATTGCTATCAAATGTGGTTATTACGCAACGACTGAGTCTTAACTCTTCGCTGTTTGCCACCAGATAGAAGAGGAGAGAAAAAATGCAACGTTACTACGCGAATGTGAATACAGACGTGAATGGAAATCACGAAGTCCATACGACTGGATGTTCGCATCCCCCAGCCGAACACAATCGTGCGCCTTTGGGTATCCATTCTTCCTGCGGCCCGGCGACAGCGGCTGCAAGAACGAAGTTTGGCGGAAAAGTTGATGGATGCAAATGGTGCTGCCCAGCATGTCATCGAGGCCGTTGATCGCATGGGAAGACTGATCGTTCGCTTCTGGCCGGTTTGTGCCCTTACCTTCACCGAAAGGTTTAAGTAGGTAAAAGAGAGGCTGGCTCACATTGGAGTACGGCGGCAATCTCATATAACTTTTCCACGGTGATATTAACTTCTCCTCGTTCGACTCTTCCTATGTAACTGCGGTCGATACCAGCAGCTAAGGCAAAAGCGTCTTGTGAGTACCCCTTCTCCCTTCTTTTTTCCCTGATGTTTCTTCCCAGCATTGCCGCTAGCTCACCCATATCCGCCCCATTTCCTTTTGGCGGGACTATCCTTCGTTGCGGCCTACCTATCCACGGACTATAATCCGCATTTCGTTTTTACCTCTCCTACGGTGATGGTCATGTCTGGCACCCCTCCTTTGATTGAGGAGCGCATTTTCGAGCTCCTTTTAGAAACTGAAGACGCTCAATTCACTATTCGCAGCCTTCGTGACCAATACGCACAGCGTTATGGCATAGCCGCAGAGCACCGCGCTGATCTGCGGCGTTTCATCTATGAAAGAATTAGAAAGCTAATCACCGCTGGCTTGGTGGAGAAAGACCGTGAAAAGCTTAAACGCGATCAGCTCTATTTTGTTTTGCCATCAATAAGAGAAGCAGGCTTGTGTCTGGAAGGAGAAAGTTTTGAATCATGGCACCGGCGGCTAGTGACTCCAGCACCCAGGGAGACGACAAGCACAACCGTAACTTCAAAGGAAGAAGGCAGCTGTGCCCAGAGCAACACTGCTAGAAAGGCGGTGAGCCAACTCGCCTTAGAGAAAGAGTTAAAAGAAACGCAAAGTGAATTCCTTTCTACACTGGGCGAAGTCGAGGCGTACCGTGAGCTTATGGATGAATATCCGGATCTCAAGCCAAGTATCGTTGTTGATCATCATGACGCTTATGACCGGAGCGCACGCTTAATTGGCCGAGTGCGTGCTCTAGAGAAATCGCTGCATCGGCTGGGGGGCACATGAGCACGAGGCTGCGAAGATGGCAAGCAGAGTGCTTAGAGCGAGCAAAGATTCACTACTTAGATCATGCCGACTTTTTCGTGCAAGCCACCCCTGCAAGCGGCAAAACCCGCCTGGCGGCTGAAATAACACGATGGCTCCTTGAAGAAGGACATATTGATTTTGTTATTTGCTTTGCGCCAACGAGAGAAGTTGTGGCTGGCATACAGCGTACCTTTGCCGTCGTATTGAATCAGCGGTTTGGCGATACGCTTGCGTCGGTAGGAGCTGCCTATACCTACCAATCTATGGAATATCACCCTGAGGATTTTTGGACGTTATTCACAGAATATCGCACATTGACCATTTTCGATGAGATGCATCATTGCGCAGGCCATGATCCGCTTCTCAGCAACACGTGGGGCCAGCAAATAATTCAGCGTATCCAAAATGCTGCCACTTACACGTTAGCACTTTCGGGGACACCTTGGCGTTCGGATGACTTACCTATCGCATTAGCTCGCTACAGCGATCCAGAAGGAAAGCTAATCTGCGATTACCGTTATGACCTTAAAACTGCCATTCAAGACGGTGTATGTCGCTCACCACGAATTACGCTCATCGATAACCCACTGATCCGCTTGACCGAAGAAAACGAAAGTACAGCATCGGTAAGAGCGTTTTCCTCATTTCAACAGTTGCTCAGTGAGTCGCCAATCAACTACGAAGACCTGTTGCGACACGACGACATCCTGAATGCTGTGCTAGATCTAGGCATCGACCGACTTAACCAAGAACGGAACAGCGTGCCTAATGCTGGCGGTCTAGTCGTTGCTACTGACATTGAACACGCCCATCAAATCGCTGAGCTTTTGCGTCATAAGGGTGAAAGTTATGTTGTGGTGACTAGCCAAACACCGAAGGCTCATAAGCTGATTGACCAATATCGATATAACAGTACACGCTGGATTGTCGCAGTGAGCATGATTTCCGAAGGGACTGATATCCAACGGTTATGCGTTTGTGCGTACCTGAGCAGGATTCGAACGGAGCTGCATTACCGGCAAGTATTAGGGCGCATTCTACGCAAAATGGGCAACTCAGACGTCGCAGCATGGCTCTATGTAATCGCCGAGCCACTGCTGCGTAAATATTCTCAGCGAATAGCTGAGGATTTGCCAGAAGATCAGGCAATACTTCAAACCCAAAAGCTGAAAATGCAGTTGGAGCAAGCGCGTACAAATCAAATAAAGAACCGCACTGAGGAGGGCGAGTCAGCTGCAGATAATCGCCAACCGTTGTCTGCAGAAAACATTAACGAGCGGATGCTGTCTCTTGAACCTCCATTGCTAACACTAAGCTTCTCGGAATATTACCGCCAGCATCTTTTGTCTCTTATATAAGCTCTGCTTCTGCAAGATATGTCGGTCAAGAAGGGTACCTTTCAGTAACGAACGTTATTACTGTTACCTTTTTTCGAAGGGAAACCGACCACTTTCTCATTCTCCACAATGGCTCGTAGACGCTGGTTTTCCGCGACCAGAGAAGCCATTTCAGAAGCCATGTCTTGATTGAGTTCTCGGGCATGAACATACTCCTGTCTAAGTTCTCTGTACTTGGCTCTCAGCTCTTTGAGCTCGGTATTTTTCTCATCTCGTTGTACTCTGGCAACCTTATTTCCAGCTTCGCGTATACGCTCTGCAAGATTGGGGTAATTGTTGTGAATGGTTGCTCTGCTCACCCCGGCTTCCTCTGCAACCGATTGGATACTGAGTTTGCGGCCCGGCTTGACCACCTTTGGCCGACCTTTCTCTATCCGCACAATAGCCTGTCGTATGGCCTTTGCGGTCAATTCGCCCCGCGTAGAGGTTTGTGATGTGACTTCAGGTTTCGACATCAGCCAGATCCTCTTCAGTTGCTCCAAAATTCTTTAGGACCATCGCGCAACGTTTAATATCACGTTCGACCCGCTCGGTTCCTCCAGGTCCAATGTCTGAGAGCTCTCGCAGTTCCAGCTGCTGGGCATAAATACCCTGCCATACAGACTTGCGTGATTCATCGATGACCGCATTACTACAGTCAGCACAACGTGTTTTCTCGATGCCCTGTCCACCGTTACAGCCCCCTGTGTCGGCGGTACACCACGCAACGCCAGTAGCCCGCAGATGAACTATGGGACTAATCGTTTTGGCCATTTCAGCACGATCAATCTTGGTGGCTAACCCCTCACTTTTTGTGCGGAACGCCCGAATTGTCTCAGCAGCACCACCTACCAAAATGGCATCGGGCTCCAGCCAGTGCTCCAAAAGTTCGGTCTTAATGGTCAGTGCGGCCAAGCCAACGCTGTCGTAAAGTTCTGCATCTTGGAGCCGGGACATGGCGTAAAGAATAGTCATGTCCAGTGACCAGTGCTTGAAATGATCCCTGAGGTAGCGTAAGTCACCAAGGGCACTGTGAGCCGCGTAGACCGCAAAGGTGCGCCGGAACTGATGCGGTGTAAAGCCCCAGTCAAGTCCACACTGTCTAGCAAACGCTTTTAAGCGGGTAAGGATAGAAGTGCTTGAAAGCGTTACAATCCGGTTACCTTGTGCCGTAGTGACTCCGAGGAACAGCCGATGGGTATGTTCCCCCAGCCGCACAATTTCGGTATCTCTCGGATTATCGGTTCGCAGGCCGAAAATACGTTGCTCGAGTTTAGCTTGTAGCGGTCGCACCAGCTTCTCGGCCACCGTGAGGGCGCGGTGCGTAATCTTAGACACCAGCCACTCACAGGATCCCACGCCCGTCTTGTACGAAGTACCCCGCATCCAGTGAAAGGGCTCTCCATTTTCATCCAGCTTTTTGAACGCGCACTGATTTTCCAGTGAGCACAGTTCAGACACACGGATACCGCTCGTGATCAAGATGATACACATGCAAGCCGTTTGCAGGTGTTGCTCCGCTTTGCGTATCCCGTTTAATGTCCAGCCAATTTTTTGCACTCGCAGTTGGATAAACCTTGCACTCCGCCCCTCTGCCTTCAAACCTTCCACCTGAGCACGGAGACTGATGACTTCATCGATCCGTTCTAGCCATTCAACTGCCGACTGAAACAGTGGCCCCAAGATGTCATCCGGGATGATTTCTGTTTTAGCCTCTTGATAAACAGGATTGTTTTTCCCCGTCAAACCTGCCAGATGCTTTGCTGACATATCTGGCCAAGGGTGACGCATAGCGTCACCGGACTGCTGACTGAGAATATGAAGCTTTTCTACCGCAAGGAAGCGATTAAAGAGCGTTGCACCTGAAACAAGCTTTCTTTCTCGGCTCTCCAGCCCTTTGCAAAATTCCACATATTGCTGTCCGATCAGGGGGTTCAGGTCGCTCAAACGGGCTACACGCCGGTCATGGAGCCAATGCAGAAAAAGAACAACACAAACAAAAAAACTGCGAATGGTTGCGCCCCTAGGTTTGTTCCGGCCTTCAATTCCGCTCAGGATATAGCGGGCTGTACAAGCCCGCAGCGTTTCCCTAAACACCACAGGTGCATTTAGAAAATTAATTTTCTTAAGGCTATCAGTCATTGCCGCTGAAAAAAGGCTATCGGGTAGAACCCAGACATCATCGTCATATCTACTTAGAACATGGTAGGAGCCGTCTTCCAGACGCATGCCGGTGATGACGACATTTGAGTCAATCGTTCCTGCCTGGACGGCATGTAGGGTTTTGTGTTGTTCTGCATAGAATTCGACTTCGTTCACGCCAAGTTCTCCAGCTGTTCCGGATCACGCCAGAAGGGATGTGGATCGACTTTAGCCCGCTGCCTTAGAATGCTCACCAGTTCGGCATCAAACTTCGGTGTAATCTCTCGGTCGATGATCCGGATGATGTGGCCGTAAACCCGTTTCCATGCGCTGGCACCCATTTTCTGACGCATCTGTACCAGCAACCAATAGATGCTGAACACTCGGTACAGATCATCACCGGTCACTAAGAATGAACGACAGCGAAAACAAGCCAAAAACTTCTGGCAGTGCTCGCCATTCTTGGGCGCGTGCTCACCGTTCAGGGTGTCCTGACAGCGGGCAACCGGCGTGGCCTGCGTCGTCAGAGCCGCGATATTGTCGTGGTTCATTAGCTCTTCGGTCCGAATCTCGCCCATGAGCCGCCAGTCTTTCTCGGCGCTTTCCGGGGCCTCCAAGTAGTGATTGTCGGATACCTTCGGGGTGTGGCCGCCTAGTCTGGCGGTCAGGAAAGGGTCCTGGCCAGACAGGGTGAATAGCCGATTCTCAAACGTCTTGCGCAGACGCATAACGTTGAGCTTCAAGGGCTTACCGTCAGCATCGGTTAGCTGATGACGGTCGAGAAATCCCTTAATATAGTCGCCGAGATTTAATTGAGTCAGATGACAAACTCTTCCATTGTCTGACATGCCTCGGCTCTCGTAAACGAATAAAAAATGCGGGTAGTTGCTAACTTGTCGTGGCTTGGCGTTGCGATCGCGCACAAGATCAATGATACGGGCCACGTCAGGCAGCGCTAATGCCATTGATTCAATATCAGTATCGCGACGTAGACTCTGGATGCGCGTGGAACTGCCGCGACGCTTGAAGCTTACTAATACGTATCTATCTTGCTTAATAGGATGTGGCTGCAAGCAGTCGGTCAAAAGCTCGAGTGCGGGTGCGGGGTTGATGCCAGTTCGCACTGCAATGGACAGTAGGCAAACGATAAGCTCATCAGAGGTTAGCGGGTCGCTTCCTTTTATGATTACCCGCATATCTGATTTCAGCGCCCCTAAAACACTACGGCGTTCTGGTTCGTTCAAGGCGGTTTGGCCTTTTGATGTTTTGTTAGTATTCGGAAAGGGATTACGCGGAAAAATGTCTTTGGCAACCCAGCCTGCCTGCCCCATCGCGACTAGCACCGACTTGGTGGTTTGATATCGATTTTTCTGGGCCGAGAGACTTACACCTGATTGACGCAAATTAGCAATGAAATGGTCGATAAACAGTCGGTCAATATCATTAAGATGCAGCTCACGCCCCAGCACTGTGGCCATCGTGGCACAGAAAGGCAGTAAGTACCTTATTCCATTATTATAATAGCTGGAGATTGTAGCCGCGCTGAGCGTTGTTCCGTCGCTCTCCATGCAGGCCCTAACCATGCGACCTATTGCCCGTTGAGTGGCATAAGTCACGACATCGCAGCCATTTCCGTAGTAATTGTCGAATCTCAGGTTGCGCAAATTACTAGAGTTCTCGGGCAAAGACACGATCATCATTGTTGGAGGCAAATCCATGAGATTAAGCGCTTCGTCATTGCAGGCTTTGTCAGAGCGGGAGGCTGATAAATGCAGTTTTTTTCTAGGCACCACTAATCTCCCTGCTGATGACGTCGATCTCACTTTGGTAGTCGTTCATCAGCTCATCCTCAAGTTCTGAAAGACAATGTAGGTATTTCTCGGTGGTTGTAACTGATGCATGGCCCAGTCGGTCGCGCACGTAGAGCAAGGCGTGTGTTTGAGCCTTAGACTGAATCATTGCGTATAACGTGTGCGTAGCGTATGTGTGGCGAAGGATATGGACGTTGAGGTAAGGAATACCGGCAGCCGCGCCTGCCTTTTTTACTATGCCCAGAAAGGCTGCCCCATCATTAGCGTAGGGTTGGCCGGATTCCGTCAGGAACAAAACAGACTGCCGTTGTCCCGAAATGCTCTCATGCTGATGTCGACGATCCAGAACGTATTGCCATAGAGCTTCCATGACGGTGCGAGGCACGTCAATTCCCCGGGGTTGATTGCCCTTGATGGTCATGTCGCGTGGATCAAGATTTACCCGGATGAATGAACGGTGCTTGGTGTAAGTCACCGGGTTGATCACGTATTTAAGCGGAAACGTCGCCAATTCCTCACGGCGCAGTCCTGTCGTGAGCGCCAACCGGACGAACAATTTGTGCGTAGGATTGGTGATGGCATTCAGGAGTTCAACCGACTGATGCTTGCTCAGCACCCGAATGACAGTTCGTGGTGTCTTCAGCATAACGTCTGCGCTCCTGCTCCTCCCACCACTCGCATCGACGTGAGCGAGGAAGCCTTTGGGTTGCTTCACCGTCACCGTTTCCATGGCATACGGGACAGTCTTCACCCAACCACAGTTGGCGGCATACCGATAGAATGCGCAGAGGAGTCGTAATCGGGCATTTACCGTGGCTGCGGCAAGGCTCCCCCCCTCGGGACTTAAGTTCCAGTCGCGGAACTCCGCCAATATCGTAGCTTCTCGGTCATTGCCCACATCACGCCAGTCAATGCCATTCACCTCACACCAGCCAAAAAACTGATACAGCGCTTTCCCGTAGGTTATCCAGGATTTCTTAGATTGGACTCTGCCACGCTTGATCAGGTGCCCTATACAAAAGTCCATTGCTTCCTCAACAACCTTCCCTTCCTTAGAAATTAGGATTGGAAAGCCGGGGTAGCTTTGGCTGTTGAGCTTGAACTTGCTGGTGCTGAAGAAGAGATTCATCTTGAAACTTTAACAGCATGTATCACTTTAGCAAGCGGGAATCATGGAAACTCTTTATCATGGATAACCGGCTTACTTTAACGGCCCTGGGCAGCGGGGGGAAGCAGTTGCTGAGCCCAAAGGGTTCGCACCGCCTCGCGCAGCACTCGTACGGACACGCCCGGCGCATCGGCAAGCGGTTGATTCTGGAACGCCCAGGCGGCCAGTTGCTGGTGCGCTGATTGACCCGCGGCCGACAGCGGCCAGCGACTCGCTTCGCGGGCCAGTGCCTGCAAGGACGACCGGGCAAGCGCGGGGGCTCGATGCGCTGTCGCCACATCATCAATATCCTGCCATTCGACCTCGGTTAACGGCTGCTCGGGCAGTTCGTTAATCAGCAGACTCACAACGTCAGAGGGCAAATGCGCCAGTTCAAAGGCCAGCAAGTTGGGCAGCAGGGCGATAAATCGCCCGTGTAGGGCATCCAGCACTTTTTCGCCTGCGGGGTTCAAGGCGCTTGCCACCATGATGGCAAACTCGCCGCTTGAAGGTTCACGGGTAACACCCAGGCGCACCGTTCTAAACCCTTCGGCACGCCAGAAACGCAGCAGCCCCGCATCGGCACCAAAGGTCGCGCCGTACAGCATGACGCCCTGATCGGCGGCTTGTTGCCGATCATCACGCAACAGCGTGCCCCCCAATCCCTGACGACGCAAGCCAGGGTGGCACGCAATGCGAACCACCCGCCGCCAACGCGCTGTCAGCGCATCGCGGCAACCCGAGTGCGCGGCCAGCGATTGAGCCATTAAATGCCCCTGGGGGCGGCGTTCTCCGCGTGCCACCTGGTCAGCAAGATCCGTCGCAAAGCCACCTTCTTCGCGGGTGACCAGCACCGCCTGTGGCCGCTGCTGCTGGCCGATAACGCGCAGGCGCATACCAGGGCCATCCAGCAACTGGCGCAAGTCGCTGGGGGTCGTACGATAATGCGACTGCACCAGCAGACCAAATAGCGGGGCAAGCGCCTCCTCGTTCTGGGCAAGGTCATCGCGCGGGACTTCGTACGAAGCCGATGGTCGCGATAATGCTTCCTTATCGGTGGGCAGCGGTGCATTCAATAACAGTAGCTGGTTGAGCGTTGCCTCAAGCGGATCTGCCGACTGCCAGCGAACCGGCGTGTCGAGTGTGAGCGCTTTCCAGTTGGGTGTCTGCGCGTCCAGTACGTGACGAAAGCGCAGCGCAAACCCGCGCCCGGAGCCCTCGTAACCGTGGACGGTCGTGGCAAACGCAAGCCTGGGAAAAGCGGTCAGCCATTGCGCTAACAGTGCTGGCGGTAGGGCTGCGGCTTCATCGACCATCAGGTAGCTGCCGTCGCCCCCCAGCGTACCTGTTGTCACGTGTTCGCCAAGCGCATCGGGCGCAACGAACAACAGCTCAGCACCGTTGGTGAATCTAAATCGCTCTGGGGTGATTCGGTTGCCATCAGGACATAGCGCCACCACACGCTCAAATACAGCCTCGACGGCGGCCAGGCGCGGTGCCGTGACAATCACCTGCGATGTTTTCTGTTGCAGCAACCGGACACAGGCAATGCCCAGCGCGGCGCTTTTACCACGGCCTCGGTCGGCGGTAATGACCAGCGGCCGCCGTCGTTTGAGACCGACCAGTGCCCTGACGGCAGCCGCCTGATCCTGGGTGATGCAATCGGTATCTTCAGGCTTTTCCAATATCGGCGGCGTGTCATTGAGGCGACCCAGTCGAGGCAGCGCTCCGGGTACCCAGCGGATGATCTGTTCTGACGCTTTCAACTGTGCGGCCAGCCGTGCCAGGTAGCGCGCTGTCAGGTCATTCCACTGCAAGGGGTAATCAGCAATGCGCGCGTAATCCGGGTCGGGCGCCTGGCCCCAGTCGTTAGGTGTGAGCAACACAAGCAGCCCACCCGCTGCCAGGGTGCCGCCAATGGCGCCTAGCGCATCAGGATTGAAGCCACCTGCATGGTCATGGGCATTGACCACCACCAGCTGATGCTCGGTACCTAGCCGGGTCGTGGCCTGGCTGGCTTTCAGCGCAGGTTGAACGGGGGCATCCTTGTCTATCCATAGCGGGGAATGCCAAGCCTGCGCCTGCCATAACGCAACCGCTAGCGCTTCACATTGTTTGGCACCGCCTTGCAGCCAGACAAGCTGACGCCAACGCCGCCTGGCCAGCTGTCTTGCCCGTTGAACCAGTAGCGCGGTCGACCGTGACACTACCGCTTCGCCGGTTGATAACGACGACATAAAGTCTCCTCGACGGGCTAGACAGCTTACAACTTTGGTTGCATCACCGAGACCCTTTCAACGTTTTTCACACTTAGAGCCTGCCACCTGAACAACTCAACAAAAAACTAACCACATGATTTATATATAGATAAAGAACATCTTCACTCTGCATGCCAGCCATCAACCTAGCACAGCAATGATGTTGCATTGCAACGGCCTGAATGTGCTAATTTAAGCATGCAGGGTAATTCATTCCTTTACGTAAACGTAATGCATGCCAACTGCACTAACTGCATCCAAAATCCCTAATAAATCTAACGGCGACCAACAGGATCCAACATGAAAAAAACTGCCAAGTTTGCCATCACAAGTCTCGCTGCCGGTGTTGCATTTGCCGCCATCTCCTCGACCGCTCATGCCCAGCAAGAGTGGACCATGACCACAACATGGCCCGACAACCTGGATCTTATTAAAATTGACCAGCATTGGGTCGAGTTGGTCAACCAGTTGGCGGGTGACGAGCTGCAGATCAACTTCCGCGCCGGCGGCACCTTGATGCCCGGCACAGAGGTGTTTGACGCCACCGAAACCGGCGCTATCCAGGCATCGGGCGACTGGCCCGGCTACTGGGCAGGCCGCAGCCCGGCGTTTTCGCCGCTCGCCACGACTACCAGCCTGTTCAACGGTGTTGACTACCTCAACTGGATTCAGCAGTGGGGTGGCTGGGACCTCTATCAAGAAGTATATGGCAACTACAACATGGTGTATCTGCCCTACGGGATCACCAATAACGAATCTGGCTTCATGGGCAACACACCCATCGAAAGTATCGCCGATCTTGAAGGCAAGCGCCTGCGTCTGTCAGGCCGTGACCAAGGCCGAGTTCTCGAAGAACTGGGCGGCTCACAGGTCACTCTGGCCGGTGGTGAAGTTTACCAGGCGATCGAGCGCGGCGTGATCGATGCGGGTGAGTTCTCTACGCCTGGCGTGGACTATAATGCTGGCTTCTCCGAAGTGGCCGATTACTGGTCTACACCCGGTTGGCACCAGTCAGCCAGCGTCTTCGGTGTGATGATCAATAAAGATGCATGGGATGAGCTTTCCGAGGAAACCCAGGAAACGCTAAAAATCGCTGCCGACGCGACGATGGCTTGGTCGCTAGCATGGTCAGAGCGTCAATCTACCGAGGCAACGGTGAAATTCCAGGAAGATGGCGTTGAAATCAGCACACTCTCGTCTGAAGACCTTGCCACCATTCAAGACGCGACCAACGAAGTAATTCTACAAGGTGCATGTGAAGACCCGATGCACGCCAAAGTTTACCACTCCATGATCAGTTATATGGAGCACTACGCGAACTGGCGTGATGTCACCGTGCCGTTCAACATGAGCCGTTCCATCGACAACCTGCCATCGCTCGAAGAAATCGAAGCCTGCATGTAATTAACCGTCGATAACCGCCCCGATGTCAGCGTCGGGGCGGTTTTTACGTCTAGTGCCAATATTCAGAATCGGGAGATAACTCATGCATGCGATCGCAAAAGCCATTGACAGGTTCAATGAGCTCTTTGGGCGAATTGTTGCGCCTCTTATCGCGGTTATCACACTGATTGTGTTGTATGACATCGCGATGCGTTTTTTCCTTGGGCGACCAAGCGATTGGGCCTTTGACGTGACAAAAATGCTCTTCGGGGCCCACTTTATGCTGATGGCCGCCTATGGACTTCGTCACCATGCCCACGTGGAAGTTGACGTACTAAAGCGTCTATTAGCCCGTAAAAAACAGGCAGTCCTGGAAATCGTTGGCTATGTGGTGTTTTTCATCCCATTTATCTGGCTGATGCTGACCTACGGCTGGCTTTTTTTCGAGCGCTCCATCAGCCGTGGCGAGACCACTTACGGTATGGTCTCCATTCCGGTTTATCCAGTTAAAGGTGTGATTGTCCTGGCCGCGGTTTTGATTTTTCTGCAGGCCATTGCCATCGTGCTGCGCGCTATTATTCAACTGCGTGAGGAGAACCACGCATGAGTGCAGAATTACTGACTCTGGTGATGTTTGGCGGCCTATTAGTCGGCCTGTTCATGGGGCATCCGTTAGCGTTTGTGCTGGGTGGCGTGGCCGTCATTGGTGCATTTTTGGGCCCTGGCGCCAACACCCTTGGCATTATTATCAATAACGTCTATGGCAACGCCATGGATAATTACGTGCTTGTGGCTATTCCGCTGTTTATCCTGATGGCGCGTTTTTTGAACGACTCAGGCGTGACCGAGAAAATGTTCGATGTCATGCGTTTATTGCTCGCCAATCTGCGCGGCGGGTTAGCGCTGACGGTGGTTGTGGTCTCGGTGTTGCTCGCTGCCACAACAGGCATTGTCGGTGCCTCCATTGCGGTGATGGGCATGATTGCCTTGGTGCCGATGCTCAAGTACGGCTATAACAAAGAACTGAGTGCCGGTGTCATCATGGCCAGCGGCTGCCTGGGGATATTGATTCCGCCTAGCATCATGCTGATTTTGATGGCGAGCTACTCTCCCGTATCGGTGGGTGCGCTATTTGCCGGGGCGCTGGTACCCGGCTTGATACTCGGCGTTATGTATGCGCTTTATGTGCTGATCATTTGCTACGTAAAACCCTCTTACGGCCCGAAGGTGCCAGCAGCGGAGCGCGCCGAAACCAGCACCGGTCAGCTTATTGTCATGCTGGCGAAATATGTTGTTCCTCCGATGTCCTTGATTTTGGGCGTATTGGGAGCACTGTTTACCGGCATTGCAACGGCGACTGAAGCGTCTGCCATCGGGGTTTTCATCGCCTTTATCCTGTTCATGATTTTCGGCGACCGCAAGCTCTCCACTTGCTACAGCACGATGATCGAAGCGGGCAAAACCACCACAATGGTGATGCTGGTACTAGTAGGCGCCACGGCGTTTACCGGGGTATTCTCGATTGGCGGCGGTATGGAGGTCATCAGCGAGGTCGTCCTCTCCATGCCGGGTGGCACCTTCGGCGCCCTGCTGCTGATGCTCTTCCTGGTATTTATTCTGGGAATGTTCCTAGATTGGACTGGGATTGTGCTGCTTAGCTTCCCCATCATGCTACCGATCGTCGAGGCGATGGGCATTGATACGCTGTGGTTCGTGGTAATGGTCGCCGTTGTGCTCCAGACCTCCTTCCTTACTCCCCCATTCGGCTATGCCCTGTTTTATCTCAAGGGGGTGGCACCACCTGGCGTAGAAATCGTTGACCTCTACAAAGCGGTTGTTCCGTTTGTGGCGATCATTTTGTTCGCGTGTGCACTGATGGCATTTTTCCCCGTCTTGATTACCGGTCTACCCAGCTTATTGGTCGGCTAATCTTCATCACCCTTCAAGTCGTTCAGCCCGGCATAATGCCGGGCTTTTTTAAATAGCACCTGACCAGAAGCCAACTAGCTGCAGCTGTCGGCGGCCGATGGTACTATTCCTCGCTGTGCGCGCCGTATGTCGCTGCGATATCCGTTTGCTTTTGCAAGGAGTCTTCACGTGTTCCGCTCCACTTCTGGTGAGTTAGCCGCACAGCGGCAAAGCCCTCAGCGAAAATTGAATCTCTGGTCGGCAGTACTCATCGGCGTCGCATTGGTGGTGGCGCTGCCTGTCATCGTGGTATTTGCGCATATTGCGCTGCCTACCGATGGGGTATGGCAACACCTCGCCAGTACGGTTCTACCGCGCTATCTGAACAACACCTTTTGGCTTGTCGTCTGGGTTGGGGTGGGCACCCTGGTCATCGGCACAGGAAGCGCCTGGCTGGTCGTTATGTGCCGCTTTCCGGGCAAGCGAATATTTGAGTGGGCATTACTTCTGCCTCTGGCTGTTCCCACCTATGTGATCGCCTATGCCTATACGGATTTTCTGCAATTTGCCGGCCCGTTTCAGAGCGCCTTGCGCGATATATTCGGCTGGGAGCACGGCGATTACTTTTTCCCCAGTGTTCGCTCGTTAGGCGGTGCCGCGACGCTTATCACTATGGTGCTTTACCCCTATGTGTACCTGCTAGCCCGTGCTTCCTTTCTGGAACAGTCCGTCTGCGTTCTCGACGTAGGCCGCACCCTGGGTCGCGGTCCATGGCGTCTGTTTTTCAGCGTTGCGGTTCCGCTAGCACGCCCGGCGCTGGTTGGCGGCGTATCGCTGGTACTGATGGAAACCCTCAATGAATTTGGGGCAGTGCAGTTTTTCGGCGTCGACACCTTCACCACCGGTATCTATCGCACCTGGTTTGGCATGGGTGAGCCCGTGGCGGCGGCTCAGTTAGCTGCCTGCCTGCTCAGCTTTGTCATCGTTCTGGTATTGCTGGAGCGCTGGTCTCGCGGCAAGCGGCGCTACTTCCATACCACCAACCGGTATCAGCAATTGCCCGAATATGTGCTTCACGGATGGCGGGCAGCCGCCGCCACTGCGGCATGCGTTATTCCGATCATTGTCGGATTCCTGTTACCAAGCGGCATTCTTCTTGACTTGGCGCTGACGCAAGGAGACTCACTGTGGGGGGCACGCTTTATCGGCTTTGCGTGGAATAGCCTTAGCCTGTCGGCGCTTGCGGCCATCATTGCCGTCGGTACGGCGGTGTTGCTTAGCTATGGCGTTCGGGTACACGACACAGCGCTTGCGCGCTTTACAACGCGTATTTCGGCGATGGGCTATGCCATTCCCGGTTCGGTGGTGGCAGTAGGCATTCTGATTCCCTTCGCCTGGCTGGATAACATCATCAATACGGGCTTACAGGCGTATAACGGCCAGATCATTGGCCTTATCTTTAGCGGCTCGGCCTTTATTCTACTTTACGCCTACGTCGTGCGCTTTTTAGCCGTTTCCTTCAATGCCGTAGAAGCCAGTCTGGGCAAAGTCACCCCCAGCATGGACGCTGCCTCTCGAGCTCTGGGGCAAACGGCGGGCGGTACTTTGCGCTACGTACACACGCCCTTGATGCGCAGCAGCTTACTTGCGGCGGGCATTCTGGTATTTGTCGATGTCATGAAAGAACTTCCCGCAACAGTCATACTGCGGCCGTTTAATTTCGATACGCTTGCCGTCAGAGCGCACAACCTTGCGTCTGATGAGCGCCTGGCTGAAGCCTCTACTTCATCACTGGCAATCGTGGTGGTCGGCATCCTGCCAGTGATACTGCTGAGTATGGCCATGCGTCGTTCACGCCCTGGGGCATCGTCTTAACGCCTGGACCAAGAGTTAACTTTCCTCAGCCGCGCGGGGAAACACGAATACCTGCGATAAATCTAAATGGATATCGATCGGTTGGCCTTCAGCCGGAAGAAAAACCCCGGGGACTCTGGCGTGCAAGTGGGCTTCCTGGCCGTCGTCAGCGTGGGCACACAAATGCAGCAAACTACTGCGGCCTAACAATTTGGCCATGACGATATGACTATGTGCGTGGGAATTGGCAGGCAGGTCCCGCTCAATGACACGCAAGGCTTCAGGGCGAATCATCACTTGCACGACTGTCCCATCAGCGATGCCCTCAACCGGCACCCACCCCACAGGCGTTGTAACGTGCCCCTCTTCGACAACGCCTTCGATCTCATTGACCTCACCAAAAAACGTCACCACGAATGGGTCCTTGGGCGAACAGTAGAGTTCTCTCGGGGTGCCTGTTTGTACAATGCGCCCCTCGCGCATCAGCGCTATACGATCCGCCATAAACATGGCTTCTTCAGGGTCGTGGGTCACCAGCAAGGTGGCGGCCCCGACTTTTTTCAAAACGTGCAGTGTATCGTCGCGTATCCTATCCCTCAGCCGCGCGTCTAGGCTTGAAAAGGGTTCATCCAATAGCATCAGCCGTGGCTCCGGCGCCAACGCCCGAGCAAGCGCCACACGCTGCTGCTGACCGCCTGACAGCATATGGGGATAGGTCGACGCATAGTTTGCCATCCCCAGCTGTGATAACAGCTCCTCGGCCCGCTCACGCCTGGCACTGGCCGACAAGTGCTTCAACCCAAAGGTGACATTTTCCATCACGGAAAGATGGGGAAATAGCGCCGAGTCTTGAAATGCCAGCCCCACGTTACGCTTTTCTGGCGGCACGTGACGCAGTCCTGGCGCGGCAATTTGTTCATCTTGCAGGCTTACGCTACCTTCTTGCAGCGTTTCCAAACCCGCGGCAATACGCAACAACGTGGTCTTACCACACCCTGAAGGGCCCAGCAGGCACACCACTTCTCCCGGTGCCACTGTTAGATCCACACCCCTTACAACGGTATGCTGGTCAAAAGCGTGCTGCACCTGATGCATCGTTAGCGCAGTCTCATTAAGCGCTTTTTGCGCCGCCTTCATTGTTGCTGTCATTGCACCACCGTTCTATTCCCGATTGCCTGAGCAACAGACAACCATATAATACGTTTGAAAGTAATTAACATTCTATTTTCTATTTATCCAATATGCACGCTTCAACGGTAAGCTACCTTGACGTTAACGCTGCAAAAAGCTTTAATAATCTTGTTAATAATACAACTTATTATCATTAGCAACGTAAGGATTATCGCCGATGAAAACTGCACGTTTCGCCGCACCTATCGCGGTTGCTCTCGCCAGCTCCGCCTTCGCCAGCCACGCCCTGGCGGATGAGCTTAATGTCTACTCTGCTCGTCATTACGATTCTGACGAGCGGCTATACGATGCATTTACCGAAGAAACCGGTATTGAAGTCAACATCCTGGAAGGTGATTCCGATCAACTGATCGAGCGCATCCAGCGCGAAGGCGTTGCCAGCCCTGCCGATATCATGATGACGGTTGATGCTGGAAGGCTATGGCGCGCTGAGCAGGAAGGCATTTTCCAAGGGATCGAATCCGACGTGCTAGCTGAACGTTTGCCTGAATCCATGCGCCACCCTGAAGGCCTGTGGTTCGGGTTTAGCCAGCGTGCACGGGCGATCTACTACAACCGTGAAAATGTGGATCCCAGTGACATCACGAGCTACGAAGATCTTGCCAGCGACGACCTTGGGTATAGCGTTTGCATCCGTTCGTCCAACAATATTTACAACCAGTCCCTGCTCGCTTCGATGATTGAGCATCACGGTGAAGAAGGCGCTGAAGATTGGGCTCAAGGCGTTGTCGATAACATGGCACGCGACCCAGAAGGCGGTGATACAGATCAGATCCTTGGCGCTGCTAGCGGCGAGTGCGATCTAGCCGTTGCCAACCACTATTATTACGTTCGCCTGCTGAAGTCGGACGATGAAGCGGATCGCGAGGCTGCACGCAACGTCGGTATCATCTTCCCTAACCAAGATGATCGAGGCGCTCACGTCAATGTTGGCGGAGCCGGTGTCGTCGAAGGTGCGCCTAATCGCGAAAACGCCGTGGAATTCCTTGAGTACCTGGCATCCGATACGGCTCAGGAAATCTTCGCGTCGGGTAACAATGAATTCCCTGTCGTAAATAACGTCAAGCGTGACCCTGTCCTAGAATCATGGGGCAACTTTAAAAAGGATGACGTCAATATCAGTATTCTGGGAGAAAACAATCCCGAAGCGATTCGCATCTTTGATCGGGTCGAATGGCGTTAATACCCAGCGTTAACCATGCAAAAAGCCCCACGTCAGTGGGGCTTTTTTTATCACAACTGCATTAGCAGTCGCTTACTCTTCAGCTGCTTCTTCCATTTCGTCACCGGCCTCTTCCATTTCGTCGCCAGCTTCTTCCATGGTTTCGTCAATATTTTCACCCGCCTCTTCTGCCGGGCCTTGATCATCGCCACAGGCGGTCAAACCGACGGCGAGAAATGCTAATAAAAGCGCCACACCAATAGCTTTGAATCCTTTATACATCACCATGCTCCTTTTATCACGGTAGTAAACAATCAAGTGCCGTTTCATATTAGATGCTACACATAAATCACGCCAATAAATGGCATCTAAAAACGAAAAACCCAACCGGATGGCTGGGTTTTTCCGCGCTATAGGGGCTGACGATGGCTGGGGCGGCCTGCCGCGGGCCGGCCATCTGGGACTCTTCATGGGGAGACCCCTAGGTTTTCCTTCCACGCAAGCAAAAGCCCCCGAGCACAGTATGCTCGGGGGCTTTTACGATATAGGTGCCTGACGATGACCTACTCTCGCATGGGGAGACCCCACACTACCATCGGCGCGAAGCGGTTTCACTACTGAGTTCGGCAAGGGATCAGGTGGTTCACGCTTGCTATGGTCGTCAGGCGTAACTTTAAATGGATATCATGCTGTGTTTTGTGTGCGTCTCTTACCAAGCCCTGTGTCTTAAACAGTCGGCTCAGCGCGCGTATCCGGTTCTCGTTATCATCACGACCAGACCCCTTGGGTGTTATAGGGTCAAGCCTCACGGGCCATTAGTACACGTTAGCTCAACGCCTTGCAGCGCGTCCACACCGTGCCTATCAACCAGCTGGTCTCGCTGGGCCCTTCAGGAGGCTCTAGGCCTCAGGGATGTCTCATCTTGAAGGGGGCTTCCCGCTTAGATGCTTTCAGCGGTTATCCCGTCCGCACATAGCTACCCGGCAATGCCACTGGCGTGACAACCGGAACACCAGAGGTGCGTCCACTCCGGTCCTCTCGTACTAGGAGCAGCCCTTCTCAAACATCCAACGCCCACGGCAGATAGGGACCGAACTGTCTCACGACGTTCTAAACCCAGCTCGCGTACCACTTTAAATGGCGAACAGCCATACCCTTGGGACCGACTTCAGCCCCAGGATGTGATGAGCCGACATCGAGGTGCCAAACACCGCCGTCGATGTGAACTCTTGGGCGGTATCAGCCTGTTATCCCCGGAGTACCTTTTATCCGTTGAGCGATGGCCCTTCCATACAGAACCACCGGATCACTAGAACCTGCTTTCGCACCTGCTCGACGTGTCTGTCTCGCAGTCAAGCACCCTTATGCTCTTGCACTCATTGCACGATGTCCGACCGTGCTGAGGGTACCTTCGTGCTCCTCCGTTACGCTTTGGGAGGAGACCGCCCCAGTCAAACTACCCACCACACACTGTCCTCGATCCGGATAACGGACCTGAGTGAGAACGCCAATGATGCCAGGCTGGTATTTCAAGGTTGGCTCCACTCGAACTGGCGTCCGGGTTTCTAAGCCTCCCAGCTATCCTACACAGGCAACATCAGCGTCCAGTGTGAAGCTATAGTAAAGGTTCACGGGGTCTTTCCGTCTAGCCGCGGGTACACCGCATCTTCACGGCGATTTCAATTTCACTGAGTCTCGGGTGGAGACAGCGTGGCCATCATTACGCCATTCGTGCAGGTCGGAACTTACCCGACAAGGAATTTCGCTACCTTAGGACCGTTATAGTTACGGCCGCCGTTTACCGGGGCTTCAATCAAGAGCTTCGCCTTGCGGCTAACACCATCATTTAACCTTCCGGCACCGGGCAGGCGTCACACCCTATACGTCCGCTTACGCGTTAGCAGAGTGCTGTGTTTTTACTAAACAGTTGCAGCCACCTGGTATCTTCGACCGGTTCTCGCTTAAGCCGCGAGGGCTCTCACAATATGCCGGCGTGCCTTCTCCCGAAGTTACGGCACCATTTTGCCTAGTTCCTTCACCCGAGTTCTCTCAAGCGCCTTGGGATTCTCACCCTGACCACCTGTGTCGGTTTGGGGTACGGTCGCACATGATCTGAAGCTTAGAGGCTTTTCCTGGAAGCGTGGCATCGATGACTTCAACACCGTGGTGTCTTCGTCTCGTCTCTCGGCCTTGAGCGCCCGGATTTACCTGAGCCCTCAGCCTACCGACTTTCACCAGGGCTACCAACGCCTGGCTCACCTAGCCTTCTTCGTCCCCCCATCGCAATCATGTCCGGTACGGGAATATTGACCCGTTTCCCATCGACTACGCCTTTCGGCCTCGCCTTAGGGGCCGACTCACTCTGCTCCGATTAGCGTCGAACAGAAACCCTTGGTCTTCCGGCGAGGGAGTTTTTCACTCCCTTTATCGTTACTCATGTCAGCATTCGCACTCGTGATACCTCCAGCGAACTTCTCAATTCACCTTCATCGGCGTACACGACGCTCCTCTACCGCTCATTCCGAAGAATGAACCCGTAGCTTCGGTACCTGGTTTAGCCCCGTTACATCTTCCGCGCAGGCCGACTCGACTAGTGAGCTATTACGCTTTCTTTAAAGGATGGCTGCTTCTAAGCCAACCTCCTAGCTGTCTGAGCCTTCCCACATCGTTTCCCACTTAACCAGGATTTCGGGACCTTAGCTGACGGTCTGGGTTGTTTCCCTTTTCACAACGGACGTTAGCACCCGCTGTGTGTCTCCCACGCTCGCACTCACCGGTATTCGGAGTTTGCCTCGGGTTGGTAAGTCGGGATGACCCCCTAGCCGAAACAGTGCTCTACCCCCGGCGGTGATACGTGAGGCGCTACCTAAATAGCTTTCGAGGAGAACCAGCTATCTCCGAGCTTGATTAGCCTTTCACTCCGATCCACAAGTCATCCAAATCTTTTTCAACAGATCCTGGTTCGGGCCTCCAATTGATGTTACTCAATCTTCACCCTGCTCATGGATAGATCGCTCGGTTTCGGGTCTATATCCAGCGACTGTGTCGCCCAGTTAAGACTCGGTTTCCCTACGGCTCCCCTATACGGTTAACCTCGCCACTGAATATAAGTCGCTGACCCATTATACAAAAGGTACGCAGTCACAGAACAAGTCTGCTCCTACTGCTTGTACGCACACGGTTTCAGGATCTATTTCACTCCCCTCTCCGGGGTTCTTTTCGCCTTTCCCTCACGGTACTGGTTCACTATCGGTCAGCCAGGAGTATTTAGCCTTGGAGGATGGTCCCCCCGTCTTCAGTCAAGGTTTCTCGTGCCCCGACCTACTCGATTTCACATGATCAGATTTTCGACTACGGGGCTATCACCCGCTACGGCCAAGGTTCCCACCTTGTTCGTCTAATCAGTCACATGCTTAAGGGCTGATCCCCGTTCGCTCGCCGCTACTGGGGGAATCTCGGTTGATTTCTTTTCCTCAGGGTACTTAGATGTTTCAGTTCCCCTGGTTCGCCTCCCCCACCTATAGATTCAGTGGGGGATACTCATCTGATGATGAGTGGGTTTCCCCATTCAGAAATGCCCGGGTCACAGGTTGTTTGCCACCTCGCCGAGCCTTATCGCAGGCTTCCACGTCTTTCATCGCCTCTGGCTGCCTAGGCATCCACCGTGTGCGCTTCATTGCTTGACCCTATAACCCGAAGGGGTCTGGTGTCTCGCAATGATAACGATTGCCGGATACGCTTGAGACGTATCACAAAACAATTACGTATGAACGTTTCAAAAAACGTTCATGTCAGCATGATATACATTGTTAAAGAGCGACTGCTATGCGCAGTGATAAGCGTTTTCTTCACGTTAAAAAAAGAGAAAAGACCTTTCTTTTTCTTTTAATGTGAAAAAAGCCTTCGCTTATCACTGCGTATCAACAGTCATCTGATCAGATAATTCATTGTGAGCGCTTACCGCGAGGATGATGCATCGTTTAAGGAGGTGATCCAGCCGCAGGTTCCCCTACGGCTACCTTGTTACGACTTCACCCCAGTCATGAACCACACCGTGGTGATCGCCCTCCAAAGTTAGGCTAACCACTTCTGGTGCAGTCCACTCCCATGGTGTGACGGGCGGTGTGTACAAGGCCCGGGAACGTATTCACCGTGACATTCTGATTCACGATTACTAGCGATTCCGACTTCACGGAGTCGAGTTGCAGACTCCGATCCGGACTGAGACCGGCTTTAAGGGATTCGCTGACTCTCGCGAGCTCGCTGCCCTTTGTACCGGCCATTGTAGCACGTGTGTAGCCCTACCCGTAAGGGCCATGATGACTTGACGTCGTCCCCACCTTCCTCCGGTTTGTCACCGGCAGTCTCCTTAGAGTTCCCGCCATTACGCGCTGGCAAATAAGGACAAGGGTTGCGCTCGTTACGGGACTTAACCCAACATTTCACAACACGAGCTGACGACAGCCATGCAGCACCTGTCTCTGCGCTCCCGAAGGCACCAAGTGATCTCTCACAAGTTCGCAGGATGTCAAGGGTAGGTAAGGTTCTTCGCGTTGCATCGAATTAAACCACATGCTCCACCGCTTGTGCGGGCCCCCGTCAATTCATTTGAGTTTTAACCTTGCGGCCGTACTCCCCAGGCGGTCGACTTATCGCGTTAACTTCGCCACAAAGTGCGCTAGGCACCCAACGGCTGGTCGACATCGTTTACGGCGTGGACTACCAGGGTATCTAATCCTGTTTGCTACCCACGCTTTCGCACCTCAGTGTCAGTGTCAGTCCAGAAGGCCGCCTTCGCCACTGGTATTCCTCCCGATCTCTACGCATTTCACCGCTACACCGGGAATTCTACCTTCCTCTCCTGCACTCTAGCCTCATAGTTCCGGATGCCGTTCCCAGGTTGAGCCCGGGGCTTTCACAACCGGCTTATCAAGCCACCTACGCGCGCTTTACGCCCAGTAATTCCGATTAACGCTTGCACCCTCCGTATTACCGCGGCTGCTGGCACGGAGTTAGCCGGTGCTTCTTCTGCGAGTGATGTCTTTCCTGCCGGGTATTAACCGACAGGCGTTCTTCCTCGCTGAAAGTGCTTTACAACCCGAGGGCCTTCTTCACACACGCGGCATGGCTGGATCAGGGTTGCCCCCATTGTCCAATATTCCCCACTGCTGCCTCCCGTAGGAGTTCGGGCCGTGTCTCAGTCCCGATGTGGCTGATCATCCTCTCAGACCAGCTACGGATCGTCGCCTTGGTGAGCCATTACCTCACCAACCAGCTAATCCGACATAGGCTCATCCAATAGCGGGAGCCGAAGCCCCCTTTCTCCCGTAGGACGTATGCGGTATTAGCCTGGGTTTCCCCAGGTTATCCCCCACTACCGGGTAGATTCCTATGCGTTACTCACCCGTCCGCCGCTCGACGCCTCCTAGCAAGCTAGGATCGTTTCCGCTCGACTTGCATGTGTTAGGCCTGCCGCCAGCGTTCAATCTGAGCCATGATCAAACTCTTCAGTTTACAATCATTGTGGTTCTTACTCGCTGACTTAAGGACTAGCCAAAAGCAGCAAAAGCGAACCAAACTTGGCTCAAGGTTCAAACGAATTCATTCAATATCGGTTTCGAAAAACCGTAGTGCTTGAGTCGCTTGCCTTGATAATAGGTGATTTATCACCCTCATCGGCAAGCGCCCACATGAATTACCTGATCACATTATTAAAGAGCGTTTCGCTGTGCTGTCTAACTGACTGAAGTCAGTGGCATACAACCGGCCAAGCGTTGAACTGTTTGGCCTCAGCGAGGAAGACGTATTCTACCGACTTCCGTGCGGTTGTCAATGACTGGTTGGCGAAAATCGATGCGGCGTGACACAACAGATTGATCACGATCGCTTGCCTAACCAACTGACAAACCTAGGTTTTTACACCTCAATCACCGCTGGCAACGCCTTGCGTCCCCGGCAACGGATGCGTACTTTAAGGCCTTGCTGGCGAGGACGCAAGGGGCGTGCGAAAATTTTTTAACTTTTCGGCTTTGCCTTGCGCATGACGGCCAACACAGGACCAGAGAGCACGTAGGCACCGAACAGCAAAAGCAGCATGACAGACGGCTCAACGGAGATCATCACAAAGCCCAGCACCACGGCTAGCAGAACCACGAAAGGCACTGGTTTTTTGAAGTCGAGGTCTTTGAAGCTGTAATAACGGATGTTGCTGACCATCAGTACGCCAGCCGCCGCCACAACGACCAACATCAGCAGCTTGAAGCCAAAAGCATCCGCATCGAAGCTATGGAATGTCCATACGCTCGCCGCCACCAGCGCCGCGGCTGAGGGACTGGGCAAGCCGATAAACCATTTTTTGTCCACGCTACCAATCTGCACATTAAAGCGCGCCAAGCGAAGTGCCGCGCAAGCAACGTAGAGAAATGCCACCACCCAGCCTGTTTTACCGATGTCCTGCAGAATCCAGGTAAAGGCGACGAGCGCAGGCGCCATGCCGAAAGAAATCATATCGGCCAGGCTGTCGTACTCGGCACCAAAAGCACTTTGTGTGTTGGTCATGCGAGCGACTCGGCCATCCAGGCCATCAAGCACCATGGCAATAAAGATGGCGACGGCCGCCGCCGTAAAGTCACCATTGATACCCGCCACCACGGCAAAAAATCCTGAAAACAGCGCCGACGTGGTAAACAAGTTAGGCAGCAGGTAGATACCCTTGCGGCGAACCTTTTTGCCATCTTCAACGGCTTCTTCAACCACTTCCGTGTCACGCAAGAAGGCTGCAGCCAAATCTTCATTGCCGCCTATTTCTGATTGGTCAGCGGTATCCGGTCGCGTATTGGCTGCCTGGTTTTCGCCAGAATGATCTGAGTTTGGTTGCTCTTGATCGCGAGCGTCCTGAGTCATAGGTCTCATCCATTAAAAGTAAATCACGGGAATAGTGGTCACTTTCATTCTACACGCTGAAGACCTATCAGCCAGCCAATTGCACCCGGGCTTGGATAAACAACCGCAACAAACAAAACAGGGCGCGCCAGTGCGCACCCCGTTAGTCATCCCTGTGGTGTTAATTGCCTGCTACCATCAGTTTTTAGATTTATCAACCAGTTGGTTAGCGGCGATCCACGGCATCATGCCACGCAGCTTGGCACCTACCTGCTCAATGTCGTGCTCGGCGTTAAGTCGGCGACGCGCGGTCATTGAAGGGTAATTGCTGTTGCCTTCATTGATGAACATCTTGGCGTATTCACCGGTTTGGATGCGCTTCAACGCATTGCGCATAGCAGCACGAGACTGTTCATTGATGACCTCGGTGCCGGTCACATACTCACCATACTCCGCGTTATTGGAGATGGAATAGTTCATGTTGGCAATGCCGCCTTCGTACATCAGATCGACGATCAGCTTGAGCTCGTGCAGACACTCAAAGTAGGCCATTTCCGGTGCATAACCCGCTTCAGTGAGGGTTTCGAAGCCAGCTTTAACTAGCTCAACGGCACCGCCGCACAGCACAGCCTGCTCACCAAACAGGTCCGTTTCAGTTTCATCTTTAAAGGTGGTTTCGATAATGCCACTACGGCCACCGCCTATGCCTGCGGCGTAGGAAAGCGCCAATTCTTTGGCATTGCCCGACGCATCCTGATGAATAGCGATCAGATCAGGAATACCGCCGCCTTTGACGAATTCCGAGCGAACCGTATGACCCGGCGCTTTCGGTGCGATCATGATCACATCGAGATCTTTACGCGGCTCAATCTGGTTGTAGTGAATATTGAAGCCATGAGCGAACGCCAGAGTGGCGCCCTCTTTCAGGTTTGGCTCAACTTCCTGCTCGTAAATCGCCTTTTGATTTTCATCCGGCGCCAGAATCATTACCACATCAGCGGATTGGCATGCCTCTGGAACGGTAGCCACTTTCAGGCCAGCACTTTCTGCCTTGGCCGCCGATGAAGAACCTTTGCGTAATGCAACGGTGACATCGACACCTGATTCTTTCAGGTTGTTAGCGTGGGCATGACCCTGGGAGCCATAACCAACGATGGTGACTTTTTTGGCCTGAATAAGGGACAGGTCGCAATCTTTATCGTAATAAACGCGCATGGCGTAACTCCAAAAGCAGGTTGAATTAGAAATTTGAATAGCGTGTGGTTCAGCGTTGATGGCCACCCGTGCCGTCTTGTGCAGCACTGGGATCTGGCATTGAAATAACTCTACGACAGCAGCACCGTTGCGTAAAACGCTATATTTGCAACATACTATTTCATTTTACGAAATATACTCGAGGATGCTGGCCTACCATGGACTTCCGCTTACTCAAACACGTGGTCACCCTGGCCGAAACGCTGCACTTTGGTCGCGCCAGCGAGCTTTGCCACATTAGCCCGTCAACACTCAGCCGCTCGATTCAGCACGTTGAAGCCGAGCTGGGCACTCGCCTGTTTGAGCGCGACAACCGTCATGTCACCCTGACCTCGCAAGGTTTGGCGTTTCACCACTACGCGAAAGACGCGTTGGAGCAGTGGGAAACGCAAAAGCGCACCCTTGCAGCCACCACGGAACAACTGCGCGGTGAAATCAGCATTTACTGCTCGGTCACCGCCAGCTATAGCTTTCTCTATGAGTTATTGAGTGATGTCCGCACGCGCCACCCGGGCATTGAGCTCAAACTGCACACCGGCGACCCGGCCAACGCCATGACTCGGGTGCTGGATGGCGCTGACGATATGGCGATTACGCCGCGCCCGCGCATTCCGCCTGGCGCACTGGCCTTTAAATCGCTCACACGTTCGCCGTTAGTGTTTATTGCGCCCAACGAGACACAAGACTGGCTACCGCTCGAACCCGAAAGCTCGACCGCCGCGCAGTGGCAACGGGTGCCCATGATTCTGTCTGAAGCGGGACTATCCAGGGAGCACACCAATACCTGGTTCAAGGCATTAGGAATTGCGCCGCGGATTTATGCCCAGGTGGCCGGGCATGAAGCCATTGTCAGCATGGTAGGTCTGGGGTTTGGCGTGGGTGTCGTGCCGAAAATTGTACTGGATAACAGCCCACTGGCCGGGCGGGTTCAGGTGCTGAACGTCAAGCCTGAGTTACCTCACTACGATGTTGGGCTGTGCGTACTCAACAGGCGCTTAAAAAACCCCATGATCGACGCTTTCTGGGCAACCGTCAGCGCCCGGTAGAAAACCTTCACCTATAAAAAAAGCCGCCCAGAGATGGGCGGCCTATCGCCTAAGGAATTAACCAAAAGAGCATCCTAAAGCGATAGCACCTTGTCGCCGCGAGCGATACCCGACACCCCGGTACGGGCGACCTCGAGAATACCCACCGGCGCCATGGCCTGGAGGAAGGCGTCCAGCTTGGCGGCGTCGCCGGTAATCTGCACGGTGTACAGGCTCGGTGTGACATCGACCACCTGGGCGCGGAAGATATCCACCGTACGCTTCACTTCGTCACGCGCAGCGCCTAGCGCTTTCACCTTCACCATCATCAGCTCGCGCTCGATATGATTGCCTTCGGTGAGATCCACCAGCTTAACCACATCGATCAGCTTATTGAGGTGCTTAGTGATCTGCTCGATCACCCGATCATCGCCCACGGTTGTCACCGTCAGACGCGACAGCGACGGGTCTTCCGTGGGTGCGACGTTAAGCGTTTCAATGTTGAAGTTTCGCTGGGAAAACAGCCCGACCACACGTGACAGCGCACCCGGTTCGTTTTCCATCAGAATCGAGATGATATGACGCATCAGGTACGCTCCGTTTTAGACAGCAGCATGTCGCGCATGGCACCCAACGGCACCTGCATCGGATAGACGTGCTCAAAAGGGTCGACCTTCACGTCAAGAAACACCAGTTCATGCTTGTCAGCAAACGCCCGCTCCATCGCCGGTTCCAACTCTTCGAGTGTTGTCACGGTGATCGCGGTGAACCCATACGCTTCAATCAACATATGAAAGTCGGGCAACGACTCCATGTAGGAATGGGCGTGGCGTGACTTGTAGTTCAAGTCCTGCCATTGGCGCACCATGCCAAGCGACGCATTATTGAGATTGACAATCTTGACGCCGACACCGTACTGCTTACAGGTCGAGAGCTCCTGCATCATCATCTGGAAGCTGCCTTCACCGGTGACGCATACCACGTCGTCATCCGGGAAGTTCTGCTTGATGCCCATGGCAGCCGGAAAGCCAAAGCCCATGGTACCAAGCCCACCCGACGTGATCAGTCGGTTGGGTTTATCGAACTTGTAGTACTGGGCTGCAAACATCTGATGCTGCCCCACATCGGTGGTCACGTAGGCCTCGCCGCGGGTCACCCGGCACAGCGCCTCGATCACCTCCTGAGGCTTGAGCGCTTCCCCCGTATTGGACGGCTCGTAAAGTTTGCCTTCACGGTCGGCACGCCAGTCATCAATCTTCTGCCACCATTCCGTCAGCGCTTCGGGATGCGCAATTTCCTGACCCTGCACCAGGCTGATCATCTCATTGATAACGCTTGCGGACGGGCCGACGATCGGCACATCGGCGCGCACGGTCTTGGAGATAGAGCTTGGGTCGACATCGACGTGAATAATCTTCGCCGTCGGGCAGAATTTCGACGTATTGTTCGTCACGCGGTCATCAAAGCGCGCACCGATGGCGATAATCAGGTCGGCATGATGCATGGCCATGTTGGATTCGTAGGAACCATGCATCCCCAGCCACCCCAAACACTGTCGATCGCTCTGGGGATACGAGCCAATTCCCATCAGCGTGGTGGTAATCGGAAAGCCCAGCTGCTTGACCAGGTCGGTCAGACCGTCGCTGGCTTTACCCAGCACGACGCCACCACCGGTATAAAACACAGGGCGCTTGGCCTTGAGCATCATCTCTACGGCTTTCTTTATCTGGCCTGTATGGCCCCGGGTCACCGGGTTGTACGAGCGCATCTTGACCTTTTTCGGGTAGACGTATTCGTAACGCTCGGTGGGCGCGGTCATGTCTTTGGGAATATCGACCACGACGGGGCCGGGACGTCCGGTGGCCGCCAGATAGAAGGCCTTCTTGAGCACTTCCGGGATTTCGGACGGATGACGAATCGAGAAGCTATGCTTCACGATCGGGCGGGTCACACCAACGATGTCGGTCTCCTGGAAGGCATCATCGCCGATCAGGTGACTCATTACCTGCCCACACAGCACCACCATGGGAATCGAGTCCATATAGGCGGTAGCGATGCCGGTCACGGCGTTGGTGGCACCAGGGCCTGAGGTGACCAGCACACAGCCAGGCTTGCCGGACGCGCGTGCATAGCCATCGGCTGCATGGGTGGCCGCTTGTTCGTGACGCACCAGAATGTGCTTCACCTTGTCCTGGCGGAAGAGCGCATCATAAATATGCAGCGCCGCACCACCGGGATAACCATAAATGTATTCGACGCCCTCATCTTGCAAGAAGCGGGCAATCATATCTGCGCCGGAAAGCAGTTCCACAGTGTTTCTCCCCTGGAGGTCTCGAGTGCGATCCGCAGACGATTCTACGGTGTCGAGTGCGGCGGTATGCCGCTGCCAGCCATTGCTGGCACCTGATGCCAAACCCTGGCATAAGGCCCGGTTAGGGCCTGCACTCTGATCGGGAGCGTGTGAATTATGACAACATAAATCACATACCCCCTTATCACGGCAGTTCGCCGTGTCGGGGCGTTGGCCAGGTCGGGCGGTTAGCCCAAGCCCGGAAGTCCTTCGGCGGGTAGAGGCATTCGCCTACCCTTCGCGCGGGGATTGGGGATTACCCGTTGGTTCCGCGCCCGCAAATCAGGAACCCACAAGATTCCATTAGCATCCTCAGCCTGTCAACCTCCGATCCAACGAAAGCCGACAAACAGCCTATTTAAAAGCAAAAAAAGCCCCACTGACGTCGTCAAGCGGGGCTGATAGACAGACAAGCCTATATTAAGAGAAGACTAATTTACCTTCTTCTGCACTGATATGAATGGTGTCACCAGGCGAGAACTTGCCGGCCAGCAAATCCTGGGACAAGGGATTCTCAATACGGCTTTGAATCGCCCGTTTGAGCGGCCTTGCACCATAGACCGGGTCAAAGCCCACCACGGCCAACTGTGCCAA
The DNA here is from genome assembly GCF_014263395.1 of Halomonas sp. SH5A2. GTDB lineage: Bacteria > Pseudomonadota > Gammaproteobacteria > Pseudomonadales > Halomonadaceae > Vreelandella. The sequence goes on from NZ_CP058321.1 coordinate 3,213,291, forward strand.
GGCATCGTCGCTGATTTCCAGGCTTAGCTCATGCTCCGCCAGGCGTGCTTTCAGGCGCTCAAGCTGAATACCGGCAATCGCCTGAATCTGCTCTTGGCCAAGCGCATGGAACACGACCACTTCATCGATGCGGTTGATCAATTCTGGCCGAAAGTGGTTACCCACCACCTCCATAACGCTATTTTTCATCACTTCATAATCACTGTCTTGATCATCCCCAGCGCCTCCACCCATGCGCTGGATAATATCCGACCCCATATTGGAGGTCATGACGATCACGGTATTGCGAAAATCTACCGTGCGGCCCTGCCCGTCGGTCAAGCGGCCGTCTTCCAACACCTGGAGCAGGATATTGAACACATCCGGATGGGCCTTCTCTACCTCATCCAGCAGCATCACCGAATAGGGCTTGCGACGCACCGCTTCGGTCAAGTAGCCACCCTCTTCGTAGCCCACGTAACCGGGAGGGGCACCGATCAAACGGGCCACGGAGTGCTTCTCCATGAACTCCGACATGTCGATACGCACCATGGCTTCCTCGGTATCGAACAGGTAATTCGCCAATGACTTGCACAGTTCGGTTTTGCCCACCCCGGTAGGGCCGAGAAACAGGAATGAGCCGTTCGGGCGGTTGGGGTCAGCAAGGCCGGCCCGTGAGCGACGCACGGCGTTGGCCACGGCCTCGACCGCTTCATCCTGGCCGATGACCCGTTCGTGCAGTGCCTCTTCCATACGCAGCAGCTTGTCGCGCTCGCCTTCCAGCATCTTGGCGACCGGAATGCCCGTCCAGCGGGAAACGACCTCGGCGATCTCCTCCTCTGTCACGTTGGAACGCAGCAGTTGATGGCTTGAGGTGTCCGTTTCGCTGTCAGCGCTTTCGGCTATTTTCTTTTCCAGTTCGGGGATCTTGCCGTACTGGATCTCCGACATGCGGCCCAGGTCGCCCTGACGGCGAGCTTGCTCCAGGTCAATACGCGCCTGCTCCAGGTCGGCTTTAAACTGGGCAGCCCCCTGGATACTGGCTTTCTCGGCTTTCCAAATTTCATCTAGATCCGAGTACTCACGCTCCAACTCGTGGATCTGGTTATTGAGCGCTTCCAGGCGTTTTTTGGTCGCCTCATCGGTCTCTTTCTTGAGCGCTTCGCGCTCCATCTTGAGCTGAATCAAGCGGCGATCGAGCTTATCCATCTCCTCGGGCTTGGAGTCCAGCTCCATGCGAATCCGCGAGGCCGCCTCGTCGATCAGGTCGATGGCTTTATCGGGCAGTTGACGGTCAGTAATGTAGCGCGTGGAGAGTTTTGCCGCGGCAATAATCGCCGAGTCGGTGATATCCACGCCGTGATGGACTTCGTAGCGTTCCTTCAAGCCACGTAAAATCGCCACGGTGTCCTCTTCAGTCGGCTCGTCGACCAGCACCTTCTGGAAGCGGCGCTCAAGCGCGGCATCCTTTTCGATGTATTTACGATATTCATCCAGCGTGGTCGCACCTACGCAGTGCAGCTCACCCCGGGCCAGCGCCGGCTTGAGCATATTGCCCGCGTCCATGGCGCCTTCGGCCTTGCCTGCACCGACCATGGTATGCAGCTCGTCGATGAACAGTATGACCCGTCCTTCTTCCTGGGAAAGCTCCTTGAGCACCGCTTTCAGGCGCTCCTCAAACTCACCACGGAACTTGGCTCCCGCCAGCAGTGAGCCCATATCCAGCGACAGCACGCGCTTGTCTTTTAGACCTTCGGGGACTTCGCCATCGACGATCCTCTGCGCCAGACCTTCGACGATGGCGGTTTTACCGACACCGGGTTCACCAATGAGAACAGGGTTGTTCTTGGTGCGCCGCTGTAGCACCTGGATGGTGCGACGAATTTCGTCGTCGCGGCCAATCACCGGGTCCAGCTTGCCGTCCAGGGCGCGCTGGGTCAGATCCAAGGTGTACTTGTTGAGCGCCTCACGCTGGTCCTCGGCGTTCGGGTCGTCCACCTTGGCGCCGCCGCGCAAGCTATCAATGGCGGCTTCAAGCGCTTTGCGGGTAAGCCCGACCTGCTTCATCAGCTTGGTGATGGCGCTGTTCATTTCCAGCGCGGCCATTAGCACCAGCTCGCTGGCAATAAACTGATCGTCACGCTTTTGCGCTTCGCGGTCGGTCAAGTTGAAAAGCTTGACCAAATCCCGCGAGGGCTGAACTTCGCCATCGAACTGGCCGACCTTGGGTAAATCGTCCATCTGCTGAACCAAGCCATCGCGCAGACGCGAGCTGCTGCCCTCGGCTTTTTCGACCAGGGCCTTGATGCCAGTATCTTTGGTATCCAGCAGCGCCAGCAGCAAGTGGGCAGGTTCAAGCTGGTTGTGCCCACGACCAACGGCCAGCGATTGCGCCTCGGCAATGGCTGCCTGAAGCTTCGCGGTAAATTTATCAAATCGCATATTTTCCTCCTGGGGTGGCCGCGCGTTCGGACGTACGGCGTATCCCGATAACCTGTCATTTGAGGTGCTAATCACGATTAGCTTGACAAGTTAAATGGCGTCAGTGCCAGGAGGTTTCAAGGGGAAGTGTGGTTGACGGCTGATTTACTTGATCCAGATCACGCTCGCCATCCTGCCGGTATGGCCGCCGTCGCGACGATAGGAGTAAAAGCGTGACTCGCAGGCGGTGCAGAAGTGACCACCGCTGATGTGATGAATGCCCAACGCCTCAAGACGAAAACGCGCCAACCGATAGAGGTCGGCCATGTGATGACCCAGACGATAAGGGCTGTGGTCGAACGCATCCGCCGTTTCAGGCTGAGCCGCCACAAAGGCGCCGTAGACTTCAGGGCCAACCTCAAATTGGGCGTTCGAGATCGCCGGCCCCAGCCACACCAGAATATCGTCGGGATCACTGTTCATCGCTGAGACAGTAGCTTCCAGCACGCCGGTTGCCAATCCTTTCCATCCCGCATGGGCAACCGCTACCTGGGTACCTGCTCGATTGCAGAACAACACCGGCAGGCAGTCGGCCGTCAGTACCACACAGGCATAGTCGCGGCCATTGGCAATCGCCGCGTCAGCCTCTGGCGTATCACATTGAAACGATTGCTGAACGCGAGCGCCGTGGACTTGATTGAGCCACAATAGTGGACGCTCATCGCCGAGCTCTTTTTGCAGCAAACGACGGCACAGGTCGACATGGTCAGGGTTATCACCGACATGGGTGGCCGGATTGAAGGCCGCAAAGTCACCTTGGCTCGGCCCTGTCTCCCGGGTGGTGACTAACGCGCCCACGTTAGCCGGTGCTGGCCAATCGGGTATCAACAGTGTCGGCTTCAGGTCAATGGCGTCGCTCATTGCATGGTCTCGCTATCGTCGCGCAGGTAGTCCAACAACATTAGTAGATCATCGGGCAGGCCCGCGTGGAAAGTCAGTGTTTCACCGCTGACAGGATGGACAAACCGCAGCTTGCGTGCGTGCAGCGCCTGGCGGGGAAACTCGCGCAATATGTCTTTTAGTGGACCAGCAGCGCCTGGTGGCAGCTTGGCGCGCCCGCCGTATAGCTGATCGCCAATCAGTGGGTAGCGAGCGTGTGCCATGTGGACGCGGATCTGGTGGGTGCGCCCGGTCTCCAACTGGCAGCGAACGTGCGTATGCGCCCGAAAGCGCTCCACCACTCGAAAATGGGTCACTGCCGGTTTGCCTGAGGCGTTCACCGCCTGTCGCTTACGGTCTTTGGGATGGCGTCCAATCGGCGCATCGATCGTGCTGCCCGCGATCGGCTTGCCAATCACCACTGCATCGTACTGGCGGGAAACACTGCGCGCCTGTAGCTGTTCAACCAGAGCAGTTTGCGCGGGCAGGGTCTTGGCCACCATCATTAGCCCGGTGGTGTCTTTATCCAGCCGATGCACGATGCCTGCCCGGGGGACTTCCGAAAGCGCTGGATGATGGTGCAACAGGGCATTCAGCAAGGTGCCATCCGGGTTGCCCGCCGCCGGGTGAACCACCATGTCCGCTGGCTTGTTGACCACCATCACCGTCTCGTCTTCAAAAACGATATCCAGCGGGATCGCCTGAGGTTCAAAACGCGTATCTTCTTCAAGTGTCGCTTGCAGCACGAGTTTCTCGTGACCATGCAGCTTGACCTTTGGCTTAACTTTTTCGCCATCGACCGTCAATTCGCCGGTGTTGATCCACGCTTTCAACCGTTCACGGGAGTAATCACTGAACAACTCGGCCGCCGCTTGGTCCAAACGGGCACCTGCCAATGATGTTGGCACGCGTTGCGTCGCTTCAACACTGCGAGGCATGGGATAATTTCCTTTGACGACACCCCGGCAATGTAATGCGAAGCCTGCGTTTTTTGCCGAGGTGATTTATAGTGGGCTGACTGTGACATATTCTACCATTTCTACTCATGGCCATCGTCGCTTTTCGGTGATTGAGGCTTGTTTGCAACGAGGATGATGATGCGCGTTTTTTCCGCTGCCAATCGCTTTGGCGTGTTTGCTTTAAGCTTTGCTTTACTGGCTGGCTGCGCCAGCAATGGCAACAACGACACAGCCTCCGACGAGGATGAATACGCTGGCGTTGCCGAGCGTGAACTCTACGAACGGGCGCGCGACGCTCTCGATGCGAACCGCTTTAATATTGCGGTAGAACGCTTAGAGGCGTTGGACACCCGCTATCCGTTTGGCGAGCACGCTGAACAGGCCCAACTGGAGTTGGTTTACGCCTATTACGAGAATGGCGACTGGGAAGAAGCGCGCGCCGCCGCCAGCCGCTTCATTCGCTTACACCCCGATCACCCTCAGGTCGATTATGCCTATTACCTGCGAGGTTTGTCTGCCTGGCAGGCAGGACGCTTCAGCCTGGAGCGCCTGCGCTTGATCGATATCTCCAAGCGCGACTTAGGGGCCACACGTGATGCTTACAGCGATTTCCGAGAGCTGATTCAACGCTACCCACAAAGCGAGTACGCCCCGGATGCTCAGCAGCGCATCATATACCTGCGTGAATTGCTCGCTCGCCATGAACTGCACGTGGCCGATTACTACCTGCGCCGCGGCGCCTATCTCGCCGCCGTTGAGCGCGGTCGCTGGGTGATCGAAAACTACCCTGAATCCAATGCCACCCACGACGCACTCGCCACCATGGTAGAAGGCTATCAGGGATTGGAAATGGATGACCGCGCTAACGAAGTGCTCGCGGTGTTACGTGACAATGCGCCCGACCACGACCAGCTAGATGGCAACCGGTTTGCACCCAAGCATATCGATTAGCGCAGCGCGTATCCGCCCGTTCCGGCGTTGATATGAGCTAGCAAAAACTCTGTACAAGTTTTTGATGAGCAGCCGTCTTAAAAGCCACGCATTCGCGTGGCTTTTTTCTTTTTATACCTCCATTTATCAAAAACTTAACAAAAACTCACGCTAAAGCCGTTATCAATAGTTGTACAAAAGCTATATAAATGACTAATATCCTCATACCAACATGATCAAGCATCTAAACGGTGCCTAAGGAGAAACTCAATGCTTTTGTCAAACTCACGGTTCACGGGAACCAAGATCAGTACACGTCTTACCCTGGGGTTTTCAGCACTCCTCTTACTTCTCGTGATATTGACGGGCATTGGTATCTACCAGGTCAACCAGATTGACCGTGACCTTGCGATCATCAACGACGTCAACGGCGCAAAACAGCGTCACGCCATAAACTGGCGCGGTAGCGTCCACGACCGCGCCATCGCGTTACGCGACATTGTCCTCACTGGCGACGGCAATATTGCCGCTCTTCAGGACACCATGCAGCGCCTGCAGGACAACTACGCAACCGCCTCGGCAGGCATGCAGAGCGTTATCGCCGATAACGCTGACATGCAAGGCCAAAACAACAGCGAAGAACAAAACATACTCAGCCGCATTGCAGAGCAAGCAGACTCGACCCGCGCGCTCACCGACGAAGTGTTAACCGAACATGCACAAGGGAATTATCAAGCGGCTCAGCAGTTACTGCTGGCTGAAGCCGGGCCTGCCTATGCTGAGTGGCTCAACCGCATCAACCAATTCATTGACCTTCAAGAGCAGTTAAATAACGCCACCACCGCTTCCGCCCGTGATAGCGCATCAGGCTTTCAGATGTTGATGCTTGGCTTGACTCTATTCGCCTTGCTTGTAGGCAGCTTGATTGCAGTATTCCTTACCCGCCAATTACTGCGCGAACTGGGCGCAGAGCCCTACGAAGTGAAGGCGTTTGCCGAAGCCATTGGCCGTGGCGAGCTAGATAGCCAAGGGCGCTTAAAGAAAGGCGATAAGCGCAGCATTATGGCCTCTCAGGTAGAGATGGCCCGTCAGCTGCAGGACATCGTCGCCGAAGTGCGGGCATCAGCCCAGGCAGTCGCCAGCAACAGTGAGCAAATTGCCGAGGGCAATAACGATCTGTCATCACGTACCGAGCAACAGGCCAGCGCACTGGCAGAAACCGCCTCGGCCATGGAACAGCTCAACAGCACCGTCAAGCTCAACGCCGACAATTCCCAACAGGCCAGCCAGGAAGCCTCCAGCGCCTCCAACAAAGCAACACAGGGCGGCGACGCCGTTCGTCAGGTGGCTGACACCATGAACGACCTCAACAAGAGCTCACAGGAAATTGCCGGGATCATCTCGACCATCGATTCCATCGCCTTCCAGACCAACATCCTGGCGCTGAACGCTTCCGTGGAAGCAGCCCGCGCTGGCGAACACGGCCGCGGCTTCGCCGTCGTGGCGGAAGAAGTGCGCAAACTGGCCCAGCGCAGTGCCGACGCCGCCCGCGAAATCAATGATTTGATCTCCAGCAACCTGGAGCGCGTCAAGCACGGCAATGAGCGCGCCGCTGACGCCAACAAGTCAACCGAAGAGATCGTCGCGGCGATTGGCCGGGTCACCGACATCATGAAAGAAATCAGCCATGCCAGCGCTGAGCAGAGTGCCGGGGTACAAGAAGTCGGCCAAGCGGTTACCGAGATGGATCAGGTTACCCAGCAAAACGCTTCCCTGGTGCATGAAAGTGCCACGGCTGCCAACAACCTGCGTCAAAATGCCCATAAGCTGATCGACTCCATGTCCATCTTCAAGCTGCCCACCAGCGGTACAGACCATGCGATGGCCTTGGCCTCGTCTCAGGCCACCGCTAACGCGTCGCCAGCCGCCGCTCAACCCGCATTGCGCCAGCAGAAACCCCAGCCCGAGTGGGAAAGCTTCTAAGCCAAAGAACGCGATTCTTCATTGCCAAGGATAGGCACTGACCAAAAGGAAGGCTCCCGAATGCACGGGAGCCACTATTTCAGGCTCTCTGTACTGAGGCGAGTATGAAGCCCACCCAAAGTCTGATCGTGTTTTTTTTGCTGCCCGTCCTGATGTTCGTCGTTCCTGCTTTCGTACTGGGCATGCTTGCCCTGAGCATTGCCAGAGAACAGTCCCTCGACAGCCACCAGACTCAATCAAGAGATCTTGCCAACCTGGTTGAAATGGCAACCTTCGAGCGCCGCCTCGGCGCCCTTCACGAACGCCTTAGCCAAGTTCTCGTTGAAGCCGACAACGACCAACTCAGTGCATTTGATAGCTATAGCGAATACAGCCAAATTCACCTGAAGCTGAACGAAATGGGAGAGCGTATTGAAGATTTAGCGTCTTCGAGTCTGATTGATAGCATGCACGCCGAGAGTGCTGAAACGCTACTGATCGCTTTTCAGGAATATCGGCGTTTTATCGAAATGGCCAACGAAGCCGCCACGCTTAATCAGGGTGACATCAGTTTTTTAATGCAAGAAGCTGAAACCAACTTCAACCGTTTCATGATTCTCACCCAACGCACTTTTGAAGCACTCACCGAACGCACAAGTGAACGTCATCAACAAACCTTCCATACCCTGAGCCGATCTATAAGCACCCTTGTCTGGCTGGGGTTGGGGTTATTGAGCGTCCTGGTCATCGCCGCCGTCTTTGCCGCATGGCGTATCAACCGCCGACTGGTAATGGTCGGTGACGCCATTCTAGCACTCTCCGATACCCGTCAGGCATTGCCCGACTTTGCCGCTATCCAGCGTCTGAGCCAACGCCGTAGCGGGCCCCTGACGCGTATTGCATCAGCGTTGCTCTCGTTTCGAAAAACCGAGCAGCAGCGTCGCGAGGCCGAACGCAAGGTACATCGACTGGCCTACTACGACAGCCTCACCCAACTGCCTAACTGGCAGTTAATGAAAGAGCACCTTCAGCACTCACTGGACACCAACCAGCAGACGGACACCTATGGCGCGCTGCTATACGTGGACGTGGACGACTTTAAACGCATCAATGACAGCTGCGGTCACCGGGCAGGCGATAGCCTGATTCAAGAACTTTCCCGGCGGTTATCGGCCCTTGGCATCGAGGGTACAACCCTTGGACGGATAGGCGGTGATGAATTTGTCATGATTGTCGATGGATTACCTGCGGATCAACTGAAGGCCGCAGAGAAAACCGAACTGCTTGCCGAGAAGCTCCATCACTCTCTCGGCCAGCCTTATCTTTGGGAAGAAAAAGAGCACTTCCTGAGCACGAGTATTGGTGTTGTGTTGTTTGGCGAAGCAGCGCATAGCGTCGACAATCTGTTTCAATATGCCAACGCGGCTGCCCATCTTGCCAAGCAGTCAGCTCCCAACGGCCTGAGGTTTTATGACCCGGCGGTGCAGGCTGAACTTGAAGCAAGAACCGAGCTGGAGCGTGACCTACGCTTGGCCATTGAGCGCCAGGAGTTTGTGCTCGTTTATCAGACGCAGGTCGATAGCACAGGGCGGGCGATTGGCGCGGAGGCACTGATCCGCTGGAAGCATCCGCAACAAGGCCTGGTCTCGCCAGGGACTTTTATCCCCCTGGCCGAGGAAACCGGACTGATCGTGCCGATGGGTCAATGGGTGCTTGAAACTGCTTGTGAGCAGTTGGTCGCCTGGGCCGACGATGAGAACACAGCGCACCTAACGCTCGCCGTTAATGTCAGCGCCAAACAGTTCCAGCAGCCTGATTTTGTCGATAGCGTGCGCTGCGTACTCGAAAGGAGCGGCGCCTTGCCACAACGGTTAAAGCTGGAACTCACCGAAAGCATGGTCATTGGTAATGTGGACGACACCATTGCCCGCATGCATCAGCTTAAAGCCCTGGGGATCAGTTTCGCCATGGATGATTTTGGTACCGGTTATTCATCGCTCCAGTACCTTAAACGATTGCCGCTGGATCAAATCAAAATCGATCAGGCGTTTGTCCGCGACCTGCATAAGGACGCGGACGATATGGCGATCGTACAAACCATTATTGCCATGGGGCAGGCACTCAACATCAATGTGATCGCCGAGGGGGTAGAAACCCTGGCCCATTGGCGTTACCTGAATGATCACCAGTGCCACGCCTATCAAGGCTACTATTTCTGCAAACCGGTATCCGCTGTCGAGATGGTAAAGCGAAGCCTGACGCCGCCGTCACTCCTTACCTAGATCCGTCCTTAGGCGCCCGGCTATTCGCCGGGCTGCCAGCCGTTAACGATCGGGTAGCGACGATCGCGACCAAAGCCTCGCGGGGTGACCCGTACCCCGACAGGCGCCTGGCGCCGCTTGTATTCGCAGCGGTCGACCAGCTTGACCACCTGATAGACATCCTCCCGGGCAAAGCCTGCCTCAATGATCGCTTCGGCACTCATGTCCCCTTCGATATAGCGCGCCAGGATGGCGTCGAGGACGTCATAATCGGGTAACGAGTCGCTATCCTGCTGATCAGGTGCCAGCTCGGCGCTGGGCGGGCGCTCTATGACCCGCTCGGGTATCGCCGGTGACTGGGTATTGCGCCAGCGGGCCAGCCGGTACACCCAGGTTTTGTACACATCCTTGATGGCGTTGTAGCCGCCCACCATATCGCCGTATAGCGTGGCATAGCCCACCGCCATCTCGCTTTTATTGCCGGTGGTCAGGACCATCAAGCCCTTTTTATTGGAGATCGCCATCAACAGCACGCCCCGGCAGCGCGACTGCAGGTTTTCCTCGGTGGTATCCCGCTCGGTGCCCGCAAAGCTTTCCGCCAGCGTGCTCATAAAGGCATCCACCATGGGCTCGATGGGCATGATGTCGTAATGCACGCCCAATAACCTGGCCTGCTCGGCGGCATCCTGCTTGGAGATATCGGCGGTGTAGTGATAGGGCATCATCACGGCCTGGACCCGCTGTGGCCCCAGCGCGTCGACGGCAATCGCCAGTGAAAGCCCAGAATCGATACCGCCGGAAAGGCCCAGCACCACGCCGTCAAAACCGCTTTTATTGACGTAATCGCGCACACCGGTCACCAGGGCACAATAGAGGCTTTCTTCGGGCTCGACCTCGGGCTCGACCTCGCCGGCTTGAGGCTCCCAGGTCGCGGCACTGGTTTGCAGTAACTGCACCGGCATCAAGCCGACCTCCCAGTAAGGCGCCAGCACCTGTAGCTGCCCCTGGGCGTTGAAGCAGCATGAACCGCCGTCAAAGACCAGTTCGTCCTGGCCGCCAATGGTATTGACGTAGACGATGGGCCGCTCGACGTCCTGAGCGCGCTGCTCGAGCAGGCGAAGTCGCTCGCCGGGTTTATCCTGGTGGTACGGCGAGGCATGCAAGGTAATCAGCACCTCAGCACCGGCCGTTGCTGCGGCTTTGATCGGCGCGCCATCCCACAAGTCTTCACAAATGGCGATACCCAGCTTCACCCCTTTGTGCTCATGCACCAGCGTCTCGGTGCCCGGCGTGAAATAGCGTTGCTCGTCGAACACCTGATAGTTGGGCAGCGCCTGCTTGGCGTACTCGGCCTCCCATTGGCCGTTGTACAATACCCCCGCCAGGTTGTAACAGTGGCCTTCCCGCACGCCGGGATAACCAATGATCACCAGCACGTCCCGTGACATCTTCTCGGCCATGCGGGCACGCGCTTCACGCAGGCGTGTTTCCATGGAAGGACGCAGCAGCAAATCTTCCGGTGGATAACCCGACAAAAATAACTCGGGAAACACGACAATGTCGGCACCGTGCTCAATGCGCGCTTCGCGCACGGCTTCAATGGCGCGCGCGGCATTGCCGGGAATATCCCCCACCAAGGGGTCGAGTTGAGCCATGACCAGCGTTAAATCTTGCATGGGCGATAAAATCTCTTGAGAATCTTTTAGAATGGAGACACACCATCAATACGCATTGTCCCGCAAGGGCCGCTCGCAGGCAAAGGCCACGCTTGCAAATTGCATGAGGGCGCTAACAGGATGAACCTTTTGATTATTCGGATACTCATTTTCGCGGTGTTGTTCTATGCCGGTCTCAAGCTTTTCAGCATGTACCGGCAATGGCAGCGTGAACGCCTTACCCAGCAGCAACAGGACCAACAGCACGACGGCGGACATATGGTACGTTGCCGGTGGTGCGAAGTGCATTTACCCGAAGAGGAAGCGCTGCGCGAGGCTGAGCAGTGGTTTTGCTCAAGCGCCCATCGCGACCGCTTCCTGCAGGAGCAACAGCGTGATAACGACGCTGACCAATAGCCTACCCGGTGTTTAATCGCTCTGGCGTCATCTGATACGGTGCCGGATCGATCAACGGCGGGCGCCCGAGCAACTGATCGACCAGTAGGTGCGTTGATGCCGGGGCGAGCACCAGACCGTTGCGGTAATGCCCCGCATTCACCGATAGGTTCTTCCACCCCGGCAGTTCGCCGATAAACGGTACGCCATCCGGCGACCCTGGCCTCAATCCTGCCCAATGATAGGCCACCGAATAATCGGCAAGCGCAGGCACGATGCTCTCCGCGCTCTGGCGTAGCGACATCAGCGCTTTCTGGTCGGTGGTCTTATCAAACCCGCACTCCTCAAGTGTCGAGCCGACCAGCAAAAGTCCATCGGCCCGCGGAATCACATAGCGTCCGTCCTTGAGCACAACGCGCTTTAGCAAGCCAGGCGGCGTTTGATAAGCAAGCATCTGGCCTTTTACCGGCCTGACGGGCAGCGAGACATCCAGCGTCTTCAGCAGCGTCCCGGCCCAGGCGCCGCCACACACAATCGTATGCGCCGCGGTAAGCGTCTGGTGGGCAGTGCTTACGCCCTGAATATGCTCGCCGTGGCGTACAAAGCCATTCACCTCGCACTGCTCATATAGCGTCACATTGGGCATCGCCGATAATCGGGTACGCAGGGCCTTGCCAAGGCGCGGGTTACGCACGCTGCCAAGCGTCGGCATCCACAGTGCCCCCTCGGTTGGCGGTAGGCAACGTTCTTTGGCACGCACTATATCGGCACTTACACGCTCCAGCGGCTTGCCCATTTGCCGCGCCCACGCAAGCGCGGCATCTGGATCATCCACGCTCAGGTACAAAAGCCCCTTTTGACGGTACTCCGGGTCGATGCCGGTTTCTTCCAGCAAGCGCAGCGCGAGACTTGGATAGGCGCCTTCCGACCAGCGCGACAGCTGGGAAATCGCCGGGGCGTAACGCCATGGATACAGCGGCGAGACGATGCCGCCACCCGCCCACGAGGCTTCCTGGCCGCAGTAGCCACGCTCGACCAAGCTGACCTTTTGCCCTGCATCGGCTAGCTGGAGCGCGGTCATCATGCCGATGACACCGCCGCCCACAATTAAGAAATCGCTCACACGCTTTGTCCACTTTGGCTTACATAAAAAAGTACCGGCAGCGCCTAGGGTAAGGGGTTCAACACCTGCCGCTTGCTCACGAGCATAACGGTGGGCGCAAAAGGGTCAAGCGCAAGGAGGCGATATGCATAAACCAGCATGCCGCGTGAGCGGTGCCAAGGCACGGGGATTTACCCTGCTAGAGCTATTGGTCACCCTGCTGATCATGGGAATCATTGCCGCCTGGGGCATTCCCAGCTTTCAGGCGCTGGGTGAACGGACCGCGCGCACCGGCGAAGCCAATCGACTGCAAACGGCGCTGGGCTTTGCCCGCCAAACCGCCATTACCCAGCGCCAGCCGGTCACGCTATGCCCCATTGCCAACCCGCAAGATACCTCGCGCTGCGGCGAGAACTGGAGCCAGGCACTGATGGTGATTCATGGGGATCAAACAGAGGATATTGCGTCGGCCGATGTGTTGCGTACTTTTCCCACTACAGAACGCGTCGACGTTCGCTACAGTCGGGGCTGGCGACGAATACGCTACGATGCGCTGGGCCACAGCAGCGGTTATAACGGGCGATTTATCCTTTGCCCCCAGAGCGAGAAATCCCGCGCCAGGGGCAGCACCCTGATTTTGAGCCAGCTTGGACGCTGGCGGATGGCATCCTCACCCACCGAATGCCACCACTAGCTGGCAAGGTGCGTCTATCAGCCTGTAATGCCGTCCAGGTAACGCTCGGCATCGAGCGCCGCCATGCAGCCGCTTCCCGCGGAGGTAATCGCCTGACGATAGACATGGTCCATGACATCGCCGCAGGCAAAGACGCCAGGCACGCTGGTCGCTGTGGCATTACCTTCCAGACCGGACTTCACCTTGATATAGCCACCGCTCATATCCAACTGACCGTCGAAAATGCCGGTATTCGGGCTATGACCAATGGCAATGAACAGCCCCGGCGCGTGAATATCCTTGAGGGTGCCGTCTTTTGTCGATTTCACCCGCACGCCGGTCACACCAGTGTTGTCACCGAGCACTTCCTCCACCTGCTGAAACCACTCCAGCACGATCTTGCCCGCGTCGACTTTTTCAAACAGCTTGTCCTGGAGAATTTTCTCCGCGCGCAGGGTGTCACGACGATGCACCAGGGTCACTTTAGAGGCGATGTTCGACAGGTAAAGCGCTTCCTCAACCGCGGTGTTACCGCCGCCTACGACCACGACCTCTTGGTTACGATAGAAAAAACCGTCACAGGTGGCGCAGGCCGACACGCCCTGCCCCATGAACTGCTGTTCGCTGGGCAGGCCCAGATAACGCGCGCTGGCACCCGTCGCCACGATCAGCGCATCACAGGTATATACACCATTGTCGCCTTTCAAGGTAAAGGGTTTATCGCTTACGCTAACCTCATGGATATGATCAAAAAGCACTTCGGTATTGAAACGCTCGGCGTGCAGCTTCATGCGCTCCATGAGTTCAGGGCCTTGTACGCCTTGCGCATCACCGGGCCAGTTATCCACGTCGGTGGTGGTCGTTAACTGGCCACCTGCTTGCAGTCCGGTAATCAGCAGCGGCTTCAAATTGGCACGTGCCGCGTAGACGGCTGCCGTGTAGCCTGCCGGACCAGATCCCAGAATGATTAAGCGCTCGTGACGTGTTTGCATGACACCACCTTGTAAAGAGTCGGCTGATAATTTTGCACAGAGTCTGCCTGAAATGGCGCCAAGTACAAGGGATTGCAAGGCCGGTATGGCGCAAAAAGGTCACTGCGACTTGAAACCGCAGGCATACAGACCCACCTCTAATAACAACCAAGGGCCATGATGTTCGGGTGTAACGAACCGGATGAGCCATACTGATAGTCGTCATATCAATATCAGCCAGAGGAAAGGAAGAAGGAAGACAGTGACCGGCGCGCATCGCGCAACGCCAAGCAATAGAGAGGAGAATCGCATGAGCAAGCTTTCTGACACGGAAAAAACATTAACGGTAGGCAATACGTCCTACCACTACTTCAGTCTGCCAGACGCAGCAGACACTTTTGGCAATATCGACCGGCTACCCAAGACACTCAAAATTCTGCTCGAAAACCAGTTACGTTTTGCCGACGACGAGAGCGTTTCCCAAGATGACATGCAGGCCCTGGTCGACTGGCAAAAAGAAGGCAAATCCAGCCGGGAGATCGGCTACCGCCCCGCCCGCGTACTGATGCAGGATTTTACCGGCGTGCCGGGCGTGGTCGACTTGGCTTCCATGCGCGCCGCCGTTGAAAAGCTCGGCGAGGACCCCGCCAAGATCAACCCGCTGTCGCCGGTGGACCTGGTCATTGACCACTCGGTGATGGTCGACAAATTCGGTAACCCAGCCGCTTTCCAGGAAAACGTCGACATTGAAATGCAGCGCAACCGGGAACGTTACGAGTTCCTGCGCTGGGGTCAGCAAGCCTTCGATAATTTCCGCGTGGTGCCGCCCGGCACCGGCATATGCCACCAGGTCAACCTGGAATACCTGGGCAAAACCGTGTGGACCAAGCAGGAAGACGGCCGCACCCTTGCCTACCCAGACACCCTGGTCGGCACCGACTCCCACACCACCATGATCAACGGACTGGGTGTCCTTGGCTGGGGTGTTGGCGGCATCGAGGCCGAAGCGGCGATGCTCGGACAGCCAGTCTCCATGCTGATCCCCGAAGTTATCGGCTTCAAGCTCACCGGCAAGCTGCGCGAAGGCATCACGGCAACCGACCTGGTGCTTACCGTGACTGAAATGCTGCGTAAGAAAGGCGTCGTCGGTAAATTTGTCGAGTTCTACGGCGACGGCCTGAAAGACCTGCCGCTGGCCGACCGGGCGACCATTGCCAACATGGCACCGGAATACGGCGCCACCTGTGGCTTCTTCCCGGTTGACGACGAAACGCTTAACTATATGCGTCTGACAGGCCGCGAAGATGAGCAGGTCGCGTTGGTCGAAGCCTACTCGAAGGCCCAGGGCCTATGGCGCGAACCGGGCGACGAGCCGATCTTCAGTGACAGCCTTCACCTTGACATGACCGAGGTCGAAGCCAGCCTGGCAGGGCCCAAGCGTCCCCAGGACCGTGTGGCCCTTAAAGACATGGCCGCGGCATTTGAAAAATTCATGCAGGAAGATACCAAAGCGGACCCAACCGCCAAGGGAAAACTTTCCTCTGAGGGCGGCCAAACCGCCGTGGGGGTTGAGCGCAGCTTTGAGCATGACACCAGTCAGGCCGTCAAGCTTGATGACCACGACTTCAGTCTCGACCCCGGCGCGGTGGTGATTGCAGCCATTACCTCATGCACGAATACGTCTAACCCCAGCGTAATGATGGCGGCCGGCCTGCTCGCCCGTAAAGCACGCGAAAAAGGCCTGACCACCAAACCCTGGGTCAAGACATCGCTAGCTCCGGGCTCCAAGGTCGTCACCGATTACCTGGAAGCCGCCGATTTAAGTTATGACCTGGACGCTCTGGGCTTCAACCTTGTCGGCTACGGCTGCACCACCTGTATCGGCAACTCTGGCCCGCTACCGGATGAGATCGAAAAAGCCATTTCTGACGGCGACATGGCCGTTGCCTCGGTGCTGTCAGGTAACCGTAACTTTGAAGGTCGCGTTCATCCGCTGGTGAAGACCAACTGGCTGGCGTCGCCCCCCTTGGTCGTCGCTTACGCCCTGGCGGGCAACGTCCAGTGCGACCTGAGCAAGGACCCGCTCGGCCAGGACAGCAGCGGTAACCCGGTTTATCTCAAGGACATCTGGCCAAGCCAGGCGGAAATCGCCACCGCTGTCGAGCAGGTCAATACGGCGATGTTCCATAAAGAATACGGTGAGGTTTTTGAAGGCGACGATATATGGAAGGCCATCAAGGTACCTGAAAGCAAGGTCTATCAGTGGCCTGAGTCGACCTATATCCAGCACCCGCCGTTTTTCGAGGGCATGGGCCGTGAACCGGACGCCATTGAGGACGTCCACAACGCCCGCGTGCTCGCCATGCTGGGCGATTCGGTGACCACCGACCACATTTCACCTGCCGGCGCCATCAAGCCTGACAGCCCCGCCGGGCGTTACCTTCAGGAGAACGGTGTCAAGCCAGTGGACTTCAACTCGTACGGCTCGCGCCGCGGTAACCACGAAGTCATGATGCGCGGTACCTTCGCCAACGTGCGGATCCAGAACGAAATGCTCGACGGCGTGGTTGGCGGCGAAACCCGTCACGTGCCCAGCGGCGAGCAGATGGCGATCTACGATGCCGCAATGAAGTACAAAGAGGAAGACAAGCAGTTGGTGGTCATCGCGGGCAAAGAGTACGGCACCGGCTCCTCGCGTGACTGGGCCGCCAAAGGCACTCGCCTGTTGGGCGTTCGCGCCGTGCTTGCCGAGTCCTTCGAGCGCATCCACCGTTCCAACCTGATCGGCATGGGCGTGGTACCGCTGCAGTTCCCCGAAGGTGAGAGCCGCAAGACGCTGGGACTCACGGGTGATGAAGAGGTGTCGATTGCCGGACTCAGCGATTTAACGCCGGGCGGTAATGTCAAAGTCATCATCAAGAATGCCGATGGCGAAAGAACCGTTGATGCCAAGTGCCGAATTGACACGGAAAACGAACTGGCTTACTTCCGTCATGGTGGTATCCTACATTACGTGCTGCGCAACATGATTGGCGCAGCCTAATCGGGAAACCGACCAATGCTTGCTGGCCCCCACTTTGTGGGGGCTTTTTTTTGTGCGTGACGATCTTCTAGAAAGCGCGCCGCCGGTAGGTGCGGTATTCCGGGTCCCATGAAGCGCGATTGATGGCCGCGCGCAGCTCGGTGCCGCCGGTCTTGAGCGCCACACCGTTCTGCTGTGCCTGGGCCGCCACTTCAAAGGCGATGGACTGGCTGATATCGCGAATACGCGACAGCGGTGGTAGCAGCGCGCCCTTGCCCTCCTTGACCAACGGCGCTTCACGCGCCAGCGCCCGTGAAGCACTCATCAGCATTTCATCGGTGACGCGCGAGGCCTTGGCGGCCACGACCCCAAGCCCAATGCCAGGGAAAATATAGGCGTTGTTACACTGCGCAATCGGATAGGTGCGGCCGTTAAAGACCACCGGTGGAAACGGGCTGCCGGTGGCCACCAACGCCTGGCCTTCCGTCCAACGGATAACGTCCTCAGGCACCGCTTCCGCCTGGGATGTCGGGTTGGATAACGGCATGATCACCGGATGCTCACAGCCCGCGTGCATGGTGCGCACCACCTGCTCGGTGAAAATACCGCGCTGGCCGCATACCCCAATCAGCACCGTCGGCTTGATTTGCGCGATGGTTTCTTCAAGCCCTTGCCCGTTCCAGTTGGCTACCAGAGAAGCTTGGTGGGCCAGACGGCGTTGAAAATCACGCTGCCACGGCTGATCGTCGGTCATCAGGCCTTCTCGGTCGACCATGTAGATGCGCGCGCGGGCTTCGCTTTCGGTCAACCCCTCCGTCTGCATGGCCACCACCACCTGTTCGGCGATGCCGCAACCGGCAGAGCCGCCGCCGACAAACACCACCCGCTGATTGGCAATCGTCTGCCCGCGGGCCTGGCACGCCGCCAAAAGCGTCCCCACCACTACCGAGGCGGTACCCTGAACATCGTCATTAAAGCAGCACAGCTGGTCACGGTACTGTTCCAGCAAAGGCATAGCGTTGGCCTGGGCGAAATCCTCAAACTGCAGCAGCACATTGGGCCAACGGCGTTTGACGGCCGCAATGAACGTCGCCATGAACTCGTCGTATTCTTCTTGGCCGATCCGCTCTTGCCGCCAGCCCATGTACATCGGGTCATCAAGCAGCGCCTTATTGTTGGTCCCCACATCAAGCATGATCGGCAGCGTGTATGCGGGGCTGATGCCGCCACAGGCCGTATACAGCGCCAGCTTGCCGATGGGAATGCCCATCCCGCCGATGCCCTGGTCGCCCAGACCGAGAATCCGCTCGCCGTCAGTGACAACGATCACCTTGACGTTGTCCTTGGTGGCGCTGCGCAGGATGTCGTCCATGTGCTCGCGGTCAGGATAGCTGATAAACAGCCCGCGGTGATTGCGATAGATATTGGAAAATTCCTGGCACGCCTTGCCCACCGTCGGCGTGTAGATAATCGGCAGCATTTCTTCGAGGTGCTGTGACACCAAGCGAAAATACAGTGTTTCGTTATCATCCTGGATGGCACGCAGATGAATATGGCGTTCCAAATCACTGTGGCACAGCTGGTATTGTCGATAGACGCGTTCAAGCTGGTCGTCGATGGTCTCGACCTTCTGCGGCAACAGACCGATCAGGTTGAACTCCAGCCGCTCCTCCTGAGTAAACGCACTGCCTTTATTCAATAGCGGCATTTCAAGGAGGGAAGGACCGGCGTAAGGAAGGTATAAGGGGCGTTTGCTCGCGGTGGTCATAAGCAGTCTCATTTTTTAGCAAATTTCTATTGCAATGCAGCAACATAGCGCGTCTGCAGCCGTTGCGCGTAATGTAACATGCTCACCCTACAAAGGTAGCAAACAGGCGTTTTAAAGCGACAAAAAACGCCCCAACCGAGGTTGAGGCGCGAATAGAAAAACAGCCTGAAAATGGCGCTAGCTAATGACTTTTTAACAAGTTTTAGCCGTCGGCTTATACGCCGCTTCACCGGTGAAAAATAACGGACGCAGTTTGACGCCTGCCATATTGCCGACAAATGCCGCCACCAGCCAAAGCCAGCCATGGAGGCTGCCGGACGCGATGCCACTGAAATAGGCGCCGATATTGCAACCAAACGCTAGACGCGCGCCATAACCCAGCAGCAGGCCGCCGATGACCGCCGCCAGTATCGAGCGAAGCGGTATCTTGAAGTTCGGCGCAAAGCGCCCGGCAAGGCTGGCCGCCACTAACGCACCCAGCATGATGCCCACGTTCATCACGGTCGTCACGTCGCCCCATATGCTGGAGGCAAGCGCCGCCTCATTGCCCGGCGACTGCCAATAGCCCCACTGGGATACGTCGCCGCCCACCAGTTCGAAGCCTTTGGCGCCCCACAGTGCGAACGCTGAGGTAATCCCCCACGGACGCCCTGCCAGCGCCAGGGTGGCAAAGTTCAATATCGCCAGGCCAATGGCGCCTGCTACCAGCGGCCACGGGCCGGTTAGCCAGCGCTGATAGCCATGCTTGTCCACCGGCGCGGCTTTCTCGAGCTGGCCATGGCGGCCTTTTTCCATCACCACGGTAAAGGCTGCAATAGCAGCAAACAGCACCAGACTAATGGCGATACCGCCACCAGCGCCTGCCACGTTCACCAGGGAAACGGGCTGAAAGGCGGGTAGGCTTTGCCACCAAGTAAAGTGCGCAGTGCCAATCACCGACCCAACGACGAAAAATATCAGCGTGATGACCATGCGGGCATTGCCGCCACCGGCGGTGAACAGGGTACCTGAGGCGCAGCCGCCGCCTAATTGCATACCCACGCCAAACAGAAAAGCACCGACCAGCACCGAGATACCAATGGGCGCCACAAAGCCATACACCTCTTGACCAAACAGCGTACCCGCGCCCAAGGCAGGGAAGAACAGCACCACGGCCAGTGCCAGCATCACCATCTGTGCCCGCAGGCCACGTCCACGCCGCTCTTTGATAAACACCCGCCACGCAGACGTAAAGCCAAACGCCGCATGATAGAGCACCATGCCGAATAGCCCACCGACAATCATCAGCAGGCCGGTATTGGCCTCAAAGACCACACCGATGACCAGCGCGCCCAGCACAATCGCCGCCGTGGCGATAAGTGGCACGCGATACGGGGCGGATGAGGTTTCAGTCGTTATCGACATACAGTCACCTTCAGCAACACCAAAAGCGCCTGTCGGGGGAAACAGGCGCTTTTGGTCGATATGGATAATAATGATGAGCCTACCGATCGCTAACGATAGCGTAAAATGCTTTATTCAGCATCTTTTATATCATTAAAGAATATAGACGCACCATCCGGCGACAAGCACGCTTTTTTAGCCGATTCACCTTGAATCCTCGCCGGTACGGCTGCATATAAAGAATCAAATTTCCTTATATCGCGAGTCCGTTTATGTCATCCATCATTGATCCTCGCACCGGTGAAGCATTAACCAGCCCTGATACGGGCCAAGACGGCCAGACCAGCGCCGACCAACCACCGGTTCGCCCCGAAGACGTCATCATTGACCTCAACGCCGGTAATATCCAGCAAGTCCTTGAAGCCTCGATGAAAGTCCCGGTACTGATGGACTGCTGGGCGCCAGACTCTGAGCCGTGCAAACAGCTCATGGCGGTATTGGAGCGACTCGCGGTCGAGTACGGTGGCGCCTTCCTGCTCGCCAAACTGGATACCCAGGCCAACCCTGAGATTGCCAGTCAGTTGGGGGTGCAATCAGTCCCCGACGTTAAACTGATCAGCCAGGGTGGCCTGGTCGACGGTTTCCAAGGCGCGCTACCTGAAAAACAGATTCGTGAGTGGCTTAACCGCTATTTCCCAGCCCCGGAAGACGCGCCACCCAGCCCGGAAGAGCAGGCCGAAGCGGCGCTGAACGAGGGCGATCCGGCCGGCGCGCGGGACATTTACCAAAACCTGGTCAGCCAATACCCGGACCACTACCCCTATCAGGTTGGCCTGGCCCGAGCGCTGGTCGGCGAAGGACGCCGCGACGAAGCCCGCAGCCTGCTGGATAACCTGCCCCCGGAAGAACGCGACGCACCGTCGGCTCGCGGTGTTCGAGCGAGCATCGAGTTCGGCGAGCAGGCGCTTTCCAGTGACGAAATCGCCGCCCTGGGCGACCGCACCGATAGCGAAGCGCAATATCAACGCGCCCTGCGTCAGGTAGCGGATGGCCAATACGAAGCCGGACTCGAGGCTCTGCTGACGCTGATGAAGCAGGACCGCGCCTACAACGACGACGCTGCGCGCAAGACGCTGCTGCAGGCCTTCGACGCGTTGGGGGCTGACCACCCGCTGACGGTTACCTATCGTCGCAAGCTGTTTGCCCTGCTTTACTGATCGTTCAACCGGCCAGGAGCGTATCCATGCGGGCTAGCGCCGCCTCCAACTGCGAGGCGGTGGTGCCAAAGTTGAGCCGCACAAACCCTGGATGGCCAAACGCCGCACCGTCCGAAAGGGCAACGCCCGCCTTCTCAAGCAGCGCCGCCTGCGGCGACTCACCCAAGCCGGCCTGGCGCATATCCAGCCACGCCAGGTAGGTCGACGCGGGCGGACTCATTTCAACCCCCGGCCATGTCGCGACCCGCGCCTTGAGCGTCGCGCAATGCTCGCGTAGAACCCCCAGCAAGGCCTGACGCCAGGGATCTCCGTGGCGATAAGCCGCTTCCGCCGCCACCAATCCCAGCACGTTGCCATCCGGCAGCAAACCTTTGGTAGCCTGGACAAAGCGCTTGCGCAGGCTTTCGTCGGGGATCACCGCGCAAGCAGTGGTCAAGCCCGCCAGATTGAACGTCTTCGACGGCGCCCAGAGCGTAATGGTGCGCGGGGCAAGTGCCGGGAAAGCCTCGACCAGCGGCTGGTGGCGCTCCCCTTCGTCAAGCAGCAAATCGCAATGCAGCTCATCCGACACCACCCACAGGTCGTGGCGTTCGACAAACGCCGCCAGCGCCGCCAGCTCGCCATGCGACCATACGCGGCCGGTGGGATTGTGCGGGTGACACCACAGTAGCAGGCGCGTTTGCGGGGTCACCGCCGCCTCAAGCGCGCCGATATCCAACCGCCAGCTATCGTCGCCGCTGACCGGCGTGGCCAGTGCCGCCTGCTGCGACAACCGGCCGGTACGCTCGGCCACCGCCAGAAATGGCGGGTAGATCGGGGTCACGGTCAACACGCCGTCGCCCGGCGCTGTCAGTGTCATAGCTGCCAGATGCAGCGCTGGCACCACGCCCGGCAACCACTGTTGCCACTTGGGTTGAATCGGCCACTGGTAGTGGTTTGCGCTCCACTCGCACACGGTTTCTGTTAACGTATCAGACACTTCACCATAGCCATAAACGCCGTGTGACACCCTTGCTTGGAGGGCCTCTATCACCGCCGGCGGTGAGCGAAAGTCCATGTCCGCCACCCACAGGGGCAGCACATCATCGGCGTATCGGTGCCATTTTTGCGATGCCCACCCCTCGGCGGGGTGGCGTCGCTCAATGGGCGTGGCAAAATCAAATGCCATTTTGGCTCTCACTTATCTAATCGGGGGTGCTATAGAGCATGCCGCAAGATGACTTTTATACCAAGGTCCGCGAAGGATGCCCGGCGCTGTTGCGCCAATGGCGGGCGCTGGGCCAGGCCGATGTCGACCGCCTCGCACTGATTCTTGCCGAGACGGCGCGGGTCGCCAAGCTCGGCGAACCCAGCGAGACGCCAACGGGCGCCACGCTGGATGCCTGGAGCCAGGCCCAGGACACCGACATTCCGTTATGGGCACCGCGCACGGCGGTGTTTCTGCTTAACCAGATGCCCGCGCGGCCAGTGCCCAAGAGCGATGCCGAAGCCTGCGCCTGGGCTTATTGCTGGCTGCGCAATCGCCATTTTGACCACCTGGAAGACGCTCACCTGGCGCTGCCTACCCACTTGCAAGCACCTCTGCAAAGCTCGCTGGCAGCCGCTTGGCGTGACCAGCAAGGGCTTCGCCTAGTGTAATGCTGTGCCGCGGAGACTTGACCAAGCGCTTGCTTGGGTTAATGCTAAAGCCTGTTATCAATCAGCTGTTTGATCCTCCACGCCACTGACAACAGGCTAACGAACAACACGTTACGAACAACCTGTTACTAACTGTCTGTGCCTAACTATCTGTTACTAACAAAAAGGATAGCGCCATGTTTACCCGCACCATCGAGCCGGCTTTTTACGACACCGATGCCCTGGGCCACATCAACAACACTCGCCTTCCCGCCTGGTTCGAATTGGCCCGTAACGACCTGTTCAGGTTATTCACCCCCGACTTGAACCCCAAAGCGTGGCGGCTGATCATGGCGCGGATGGAGGTCGACTACCGCGCTGAACTGTTTTACGGTCATGATATCGAATTACGTACCTACCTGACGCGCCTGGGCAACAGCTCCTTTACTGTTACCCAGGAAGCGCGTCAGCATGGCAAGTTGACCAATGTCGGGCACACCATTCTAGTGCAGTACGATCATCAGGCTAAATGTACCGTGCCCATCGAAGGCGAGTTACGGGAAGCGCTCTCCGCCCATCTGCAGGACGCGCCCGCCCCCGCCTGAACCGCGACGCCCCGGCAACGGGGCGGCCAGGAGTGCCCCATGGCGATCCGCTACAATCTATGGCTAGACCCGGACAACACCGCCCAGCACCGCGCCGTCGAGGCGGATCTTGAGCGTTATTTCATGGAGCGATTTGCCGATTACCCGCATATCCGCTTGTTCGGCGCCGACCCCTACGATTATGATGCGCCGTTCAACCGCCTTTACGAGGTTCTGATGGCACGAGCGGCTGAATACTGTGAGCGTACCTGGCATTATGTCGCCTCTCCGGAACAGCTCAATCGCTGCTTTTTTCGCGCCGTTGGCCGCTCCACCAAGTTTGTTCGGGAATAAACGTCCGCGCCGACTTCCTTGACACACGATGACTGCCTGCAAGAGACCCGCCCATGGTGATTCGCACCAATCAAGCGCCCGACGAACGCCAACTGGCGATTATTACCCAGCAGCTCGGCCGCCCGCCAAAGGGCATCGAGGCCGTGACCGCCACCGACGGCAACGGCACCCCGCTGGTGCTGCGCATGGCCCCGATTGTCGAAGGCAAGCCTTTTCCGACGCTTTACTGGCTGTGTTCCGACGTGCTCAAGGTCGAGATATCGCGCATTGAAGCCGTCGGCGTTATCAAGTCGCTGGAGCAACAGCTACAGGACGACCCCGACTTTCTCGACGCCTACCGGCAAAGTCACCGCGACTACGTCGAGACCCGCTGGGCGCTGATGAGCGATGCTCAGCGCGCCGAGGTCGCTGAGCGCGGTTACACCGACGTGCTCACCCAGCGCGGTATTGGCGGCATCAGTAACTGGCAGCAGGTGCGCTGCCTGCATACCCAGTACGCCCACCATCTATGCGGCAACAATGTGATTGGCCAATGGCTGGACGCTCACTATCAGGTCGACACCTGTCTACCTTGAGCCATGACCACAGCACCAGCACCCCAACAGCGTAAGGAGATAAGATGTCCCGAATTTGCGTTTATCTTGGCTCGCGGGAAGGCAACAGCCCCGCCTTTCGTCACGCCGCCCACGAACTTGGCCGCACCTTGGCGGCTGGCGGTCATACGCTGGTCTACGGCGGCGCACGGATAGGCTTGATGGGCGTGCTGGCCAATGCGGCCCTTGAAGCCGGGGGCGAGGTGGTCGGCGTAATGCCGGATCATCTGGTCGAGCGCGAACAGGCTCACCTCGGCCTGAGCGAGCTGATCCGGGTGCCCAACATGCATGAACGTAAGGCGACCATGGCCGCCAATGCTGATGCGTTCATTGCCCTACCCGGCGGCATCGGCACCTTTGAAGAGCTGTTTGAAATCTGGACCTGGGGGTATCTGGGCTTGCATGAAAAGCCGCTTGGGCTCCTCAATGTCGACGGTTTCTACTCGCCGCTGCTGACGTTTTTAAACAGTACCGTCCAGCAGGGGTTCATGGCACAAGCAACGCGGGATATGCTACTCGACGCTGAAACACCCAAGGCACTGCTTGAGGCGCTCGAAAGATGAGGGGTGGTTAAATAACGGCTGCGCTTACTGGCAAAGCTGCTGAGTGCGCTGGTAAGTCAGTTGCAGTAGCCGCGCGTCATCACCGGCGCGGTGGCGGTGAATCCCGCGCTCGGCGATGACCGCTTCTTTGGTATCGCTCCATAGCGCCTGCTGATCTTCGCTGAGCAGAATTCTCAGCGCTTCCAGACGAAAGCCCGGCAACATGCCCGCATGATGAAACAACAGCGATAGCCAAGTGTTGTCATACCCCCAGCTATCGCTATACGCCATGCCCTCATCGCTTAGCTCGTCGTTCAGCCAGCGTGCCACCTGACGCACCGGGAAGCCCTCGCGGCGCAAGCGCTCACGGGAGATGCCGTGCAGCAACTCGGCCTTTGGATCCCAGTGCGTCCATTCGTCAAGCGGCTGGATCAGAAACGCACAGGTGGATCCATCGGCACGGGCAATGCCCACCTCGATCGGGTAGCTACCGCGCCCGAAACCGGACGCTTCAATATCCAACACCGTCGGTAGCGTCTCGGACACAGACGACCTCACTTGCGAAAAATGCACTTGCGAAAAATGGGGCGGCACATCATGCCGCAACAGGGTCAGATGGTTCACCTACCCGGCTCTGCCAATAGGCAGCCTGGTCAGCATCCACCGCCAGGCCCAACTCGCCGACCCGGTAAGCATGCGCTAGGCGTTCAGCGGCTAGTGAATGACCGGATTGCGCCGCACGCGCATACCAAGTCACCGCGTAATCATCACGGTTTGGGTACTGCGCGCAACCGGTCTCATAAATTTTCGCCGCCTGATACTGCGACTTTACATCGCCGGCATGGGCAGCTTCCATCACATAGCGCGCGCCACGTGCTTTATCGTGGGGCGAGAGGCTACGCTGCAACAGCATGTTGCCATAAACGGAAAGCGCGTCGGGATGGCCCGCCTCAGCACAGCGCTTGAACAAGTTCAGCGTTAACCGCTGGGTACGCGGTGAGCGTGGCAACAGCCAACGATTTTGAAACAGCCGTTCGGCTAACCGAAACTCAAGCCGAGTGAACAATGATGATGCCTGTGGCATGGCAAACTACCCTGCCTGTCTGTTGAAACCTTGGGCCAGCCGTCACTCCCTATGAGACAACCAACCACGCGATAAACCGGCCCTTGGCCGGTCAATGGGCTGGCAAGCATACGCCTGCCATGGCGGCGACTCAACCCCTCTTATTTGCTGCCTGGCGAACGCCTCGCTAACATGCCCATCAACCCCGACGCGATGCGCTGGAATCGCCGCGCATCCCGCAGGTCATTGTGTTCATACTAGGAGACCCACCATGCAAACGCGACCACTGGGCAGAACCGGGATGCAAGTCAGCCGACTTTGCCTGGGCACCATGACGTTTGGCGAGCAGAACAGCGAAGCCGAAGCCCACGAACAGCTTGATCGCGCCGTCGCCTTTGGCGTGAACTTTATCGATACCGCCGAAATGTACCCGGTACCGCCCAAGGCCGAAACCCAGGGGCTGACTGAACGCTACGTGGGTAGCTGGCTCAAGCAGCGCGGCGAACGCGACGATGTCATCCTGGCCACCAAGGCCGCAGGCCCCGGGCTTGACCATATCCGCGGCGGGCCACGCCTGACCCGCGAACACCTCTTCAAGGCGATCGACTCAAGCCTTGAGCGGCTACAGACCGACTATGTGGATCTTTACCAGCTGCACTGGCCCGACCGCAGCACCAACTTTTTCGGCAAGCTCGGTTACACGCACAACGAAGAGGAAGATGCCACGCCACTTGAGGAGACACTGAGCGCGCTGAAAGAGCTGGTCGACGCCGGTAAAATCCGCGCCATTGGTTTGTCCAACGACACCCCGTGGGGCACCATGCGCGCCCTGCAGCTCGCCGACCAGCTTGACCTGCCGCGCGTGGCCTCGATCCAAAACCCCTACAACCTGCTCAACCGTTCATTCGAAGTGGGCCTGGCCGAAATTGCCCACCGCGAAGACGTCGGGCTGCTGGCCTACTCGCCGCTGGGCTTTGGCGTGCTCTCGGGTAAATACCTGAATGGCGCCAAACCGCCTAAAGGACGCCTTACCCTGTTTGAGCGCTTCAAGCGCTACACCTCGCCGGAAGCCGACGCCGCCACCCACGCCTATGTGGCACTGGCACGCGATTACGGCCTCGACCCCGCGCAAATGGCGCTCGCCTTCGTCAATTCGCGCAGTTTTCTGACCAGCAACATCATCGGCGCCACCACCATGGAACAGCTGGAAAGCAACCTGGCCAGCGAAAGCCTCAAGCTCGACGACGAACTGCTGGAGGCGATCGACGATATCCATCGCCGTATGCCCAACCCTTGCCCTTGATGACGGACAACGCTATCGATCTTATAGCCTCGGCCACTGCCGAGGCTTGGTATAATACGGACCATTATTTCTGCGACGTCCCAAGGAATCTGCCATGTTGAGCGTTATTTCGCCGGCCAAAACACTGGATTTTGAAACACCATCAACCACTCAAGACGTCAGCCAGCCGGATTTTCTGACCGACAGCCAAGTACTCATTGATATTCTGCGTGACTATTCGCCTCAGCAAATCAGCGACCTGATGGGCGTCAGCGATAAACTGGCGGGGCTGAACGCGGCACGCTTTGCCGAATGGCAGCCGCCGTTTTCGCTGGAAAACGCCAAACCTGCCGCACAGGCCTTTCAGGGCGATGTTTACACCGGGCTTGAAGCCGATACTTTTAGCGACGCTGAAAACCACTATGCCCAGCAGCACCTGCGTATTCTGTCGGGGCTCTACGGCCTGCTGCGCCCGCTGGACTTGATTCAGCCCTACCGGCTGGAGATGGGCACCAAACTACCCAACCCGGCGGGCAAGGACCTGTATGCCTATTGGAAACCCACGCTGACCACAGCGCTGGACGCGGCGATTGCCGACAGCGGTTCCAAGGTACTGGTGAATCTTGCTTCCAACGAGTATTTCAAAGCCGTGGATGCCAGGAAGCTGGATGCCCGGATCATTACGCCGGTGTTTAAAGACGAGAAAAACGGCACCTTCAAGATCATCAGCTTCTACGCCAAGAAGGCGCGCGGCCTGATGAGTGCCTGGATCATTCGCCAGCAGGTTAACGACCCCGAAGCGCTAAAAGACTTTGACGTCGCGGGATATCGCTTCGATGCCGCCGCCTCCCAGGGCGACACCTTTGTCTTTACCCGCCGCGAATCGGATCGCTAGAAAAAGCGGACGGCCCTATCGGCACGGGGCTTCAGGAACTGGCGATGCACGGCGCTGAAAGACACTGTATCGCAGCGGTGAAGCCACTCATAAGCGACCATATCCGCCGAGACCGCCTGTGCCCCCAGGGCGCAGGCTCTCTCCCGCGCCAGCACGGCCTCCTCGGCCCGGCGGCTGGCCGTCGCCTCAGTCAGCCAGTAGACCGCATAGCCCTCGTCCAGCAACCCCAGCGCCGTTTGCAGCACGCAGATATGCGCCTCGGTACCGCATAGCACCACCTGCTGCCTGCCCGAGGCGCTTAGCGCTTCACGAAACGCCGTCTCTTCCATCGCCCCGAAGTGCTGCTTCTGCCAAATCGTGGGCGCTTGCCGCGCTTCCAACAGCGCCTGAGCTGTGCCGCCCAGCTTTTCGGGCATCTGTTCGGTCAGCCACACGGGGACTTCAAGCGCATCCGCCACGCCATATAGCCAGTGGGCCTCGGCAATTGCCTCGTCACCGCCGTCAATCACCGGAACCAAGCCGGCTTGAAAATCGACCATCAGCAGTAAGCTTTTATCACGTTGCAGGCGCACGTCATCACCTCATTTTAGTGGAAACGGCCAAGCCCCACGGCGGCCCGTAGCCGATCCATGGTCACCGCCGTTTCTTCCCGCGCTCTTTCAGCCCCTTTCTGCAAAACCGCTTCAATATGACCGGGGTCTTCCATGAGGGCGTGATAGCGCTCGCGGGGTTTTTCCAGATGGGCGTTGAGATACTCAAACACCTGGTTCTTGGCATCGCCCCAGCCAATGCCGTCGGCATACTGCTGGCGCATGGCCGCCGTTTCCTCGGTTGAGGCAAAGGCGGCGTAAATCTGGAACAGCGTGCAGGTATCCGGGTCTTTCGGCTCACCGGGCTCCAGCGAGTTGGTCTTGATCTTGCGCACCAGCTTCTGCAGCTTTTTCTCGGCGACAAAGAGCGGAATGGTGTTGTTGTAGCTCTTGGACATCTTGCGTCCGTCCAGCCCACCAAGTACCTGGCTCTTCTCGTCCACCACCGCATTGGGCAGCGTGAAATAATCGCCTTTATATAGGTGGTTGAAACGACCCGCGATATCCCGCGCCATCTCGATATGCTGGATCTGGTCGCGCCCGACCGGCACCTTGTTGGCGTTGAACATCAGGATATCCGCGGCCATCAGCACCGGGTAGCCGAACAGCCCCATGGTGATGCCTTTATCCGGGTCCTGGTTGCCCGCTTCTTCGTTCTCGGCAACGGCGGCCTTGTAGGCATGGGCACGGTTCATCAGCCCCTTGGCGCACACACAGGAAAGCATCCAGGTAAGCTCGGGGATTTCCGGAATATCCGACTGGCGGTAAAAAATGGCGTTGTCGGTATCCAGCCCCAGCGCCAGCCAGGTTGCGGCGATTTCCAGCCGCGACTGCTGCACGCGCTTGGGGTCCTGACACTTGATCAGCGCATGGTAGTCGGCCAGAAAGTAGAACGACTGCACGCTGGGGTCCTGGCTCGCCTCAATGGCGGGTTTGATCGCCCCGACGTAGTTGCCCAGGTGGGGCGTACCGGTGGTAGTGATACCAGTAAGAACACGGGTTTTGGGTGATTCCGACATTAAGATAACTCTTTGGATAAATTAGGGTTATTTTATACACAATAACAGTGCTTAACTACTGCACTTCAGTCCAACCATTAAACCTAGGCTCACCGCTTCCCTGGCCGCCAATATTCACCTCATAATCTGCAAGGGCGTTCACATATTCCAACCTACTACCTCCCGACATACCAACATTTTGAGCACGCAAGCCACCATACAAGGCACCTCCACCACTGATTTCTACATTCGAGCCGGGCGCGTAAATAGCAGCATAGGTTTCGTTTCCTCCGCTGATGGTCACACCATTGCCAGAGTCTTGATAGTCGCTATAGACACTCACCGCAGGCCGCTCAACCCCATTGCTGTCCTGGCGCATGAAGCTATCAGTACCTAAAGCCAACTGACTCCCTGCCGAGAGCGTTACTTTGCCACTAACATAGAGATTCAAAACTGCATCCTGAGAGATTTCCAGTGAGGTGTTGCCACCTAGGTCAAAGTCGCCATCGACGAAAAGATTAACCGTCCCGTCTATCACTAAGCTCTGTAATCGGCCACTAGTTTTTAAATCTTTATCAATACGTAAAGAAGTTTCACTTCCGGCTTTGCCTATATAAGAAACCGAGGCGTCTTGGTTACCCTTTCCGCCGGTAAATGTAAAAGCGTTATCATTTTCATTAAAATAGTGATCGCGTCCACGCTGCTCTAGCCACTGAGCGACATTTACTACGTTCAAACCAGACTGTATCCTCTCGAAGTAGGACCTATCTTCTTCATCGTCGGCCAAAACACCTAAACTGTCGCAACCTTCAGAAAAATCATAACCTTGTTGCTGACTGCTAGACACTGAAGCGCCACCCTTAATGTCAATTTCATTACCTGCGACAAGACTCCCACTAATGCTAGCCCCACCTTTTAGCGTTATATCCTCACACGACGTCACCGCTGAACTGAATGGCGTCACTGTCTCACCACTCATTTCATATTCCAATAAAATAGTATTACTTTCTGCTCCGCCACGTTGCCCTTCCCCGACTATGCCTTTGGCCAACACATAACTAACAGAACTGCCGTCAACGGATACTGGGATATAGACACACTCAGGTTGCCCTTCACGATCACAGCCATAATTTACTGTCTGCTCGTCGTCCGAAAACTTCTCAATCAGTTCGGCCCAGCTCATCGACTTTAAATCGGTTAATGAATCCTCAAGCGAGAGAAAATCCAGGTCATCGTCTTCCATAGCAATTGCGGCAGCGATTTCGGCATTCATTCTAGCCTGAGTAGCAGCACGATAATTGCCCGCCAAACGCTCATCTACCAAGGCAGTTTGCATACCCGAGAGACCAAGCGTCATGGCACCAGCCAGCAGTGCCATGACGATGACTAACGCAGCACCTTGCTGATGCTTCATTGTATTTTCTATCATTCGCGTCATTCTAAAGCACCGCATCGCGGTGGGCGACATGGAAGATAATCGACTCACCGTTATTTTCAATTGGCAGTGACACTCGATAAAGCGCGTCATTATTCGGCACGGGTTCAATTAATTCATATGCAAGCTCGGCGCACTGGTTTGAGATGTCATCACGAGAGAGGTCCCTTGGAAAACTGACCAGCGGCTGGTCCCTATCAGTATCGGACACGGTACAAGTGCACTGTGCCTTTTCTTTTACCTGCTCCACCTCGCATTCAAGGATAAAGCGCGGGTTATCGTGGTCGTGTCCACTCTGGCGAATCTCTTGGGTAACTCGCTGGGCGATAAATATCAGGTTTTCCTGCTTGCGGCTTATCTGGTCGACGTTTTGAAAGGTTTGAAAGGTGGTAAGAAACAGCTGCCCCGCGCCCAGGATGATGATGGTGCCAATCACCATGGCGACCATTAACTCTACCAGCGTGAACCCGCGTTGGCGCTTTTGCATCATGGCACCTCAGGGAGGCGGAAGGTGTAATCAAACGAGGCATTCTCGTTGTCACTTAGTGCCAATGTGACAGTGAACTGACAGCTATCATTGCCGTTTTCAATGCTACTGTCGACGGCATTACGCAAAGGGGCGTGGTCGTTGTCCTGGAACCAGTGATTTGCCCATGCCTGCTCTAGCGCATCAACGTTAATGTCCGCACAGGTTTGGCTTGCTTCCAGCGTTGCCAACTGCGCCCACAGACGCTCTTGGGCATCAACGGCGGCGACGCTTGCCACCGAACGCTGATAGCCAAGCGAGGCACTTTGCAGGGCTTTCAGCTGCATAGCAGCGACCCCCACCAGGCCAAGCGACAACACCAGCAGCGCAATCAGCGCCTCGACCAGACTGAAACCGCGCTGAGTCATTGAATGGTATCCTTATGCAGGCTGCCGGTTTTTCGAACGGTAATCGTCACCGGGGCGATATCGTCTCCAGAGTCGGCTTGCACGAGCATAATCACGCACTGGCCATCAACGTCAGCACAGTCGCTGATATCCGCATCGCCCAGGCTTTCAAACACTATAGAGAAGTTGTCTTTGGGCTGGGCGATATTAGCCGTTTGTCCTGCGCGCATTACGCTCGACTCACCATCATCTTGAGAATTTTCGGCCCAGTAGCACCAAGCCCCGGCGTACAAATAGCTGGGGCCATCGTCACTGTCATCTTCTATTGGATCATTGTCCAGGCACTCATCTGGACGGCGAGTTGAGGTGGCTGTATTAGGCGGGGAGAAGGTAACGGTGATCGGCTGGCGTTGTTTGATCGCCTCACTGCGTGCAAAGGTCAGCACCGATTGCAGCTGGTTAACATCACCAGCCAGTTGCTGACGGGCCATAAAGGTGGAAAAGGCAGGCGCCGCGAGCAGCATCAGCAAGGCGGCAATAGCTAGCACGATCATCAGTTCAATAAGCGTAAAACCGCGTTGATGCATAAACCTACCAGCACTCATCGGGTGCTTGGGTGCCCCTGGCGTCCAGGGTCAAAGGCGTGTCGCAGCCATCGTCCTGGCCATTCTTGGCCGTTGCCGTCAACGTATAACCGCCGTCTCCATCCTCACTGGAAAAACCAATGTCATAGTTTTGCTCAGGTGACTGTGTCGTTTTTAGACAGCTAGCGGCATAGGCATAAGTCCGCGTATAACACCGCTCCAGCTCAGACGCCGCCTGCATGAGCCCCGCGTGGGCGTCGGTGCGCAGCGATTTTTGTGCGTAGCGAGTATAGCTGGGGTAGGCAATGGCGGCCACGATACCGATGATAGCCAGCACAATCATTAATTCGATAAGCGTAAAGCCGCGCTGGCCTTGACGTAACAAAGGAGGATGAGAGACGTAATGCACGCGGCTTTGCTCCTGTATTGGTTGGCTCATACCAATTCAGTATGTCGCAAACCCATACGCTTTGCATCACGTCGTCTTGATTAGCTGCTCGAGATTAGCTGCTGGCGATCACCTGCTCGCGCAGTTCACGAGGCATCGAGAAGGTAATCGTTTCTTCGCGCCCGAGCAGCTCCTGGGGAGCGGTTGCACCCATGGTTTGCAGGCGCTCAATGACGCCCTTGACCAGTACTTCCGGCGCGCTCGCCCCGGCCGTTACCCCGATGCGGCTGATGTCATTCAACCATTGGGGGTCGATTTGCTCGGCATTGTCAATCAGGTAAGCCGGTGTGCCCATACGCTCGGAAAGCTCGCGCAGGCGATTCGAGTTGGAGCTATTGGGGCTGCCCACCACCAGCAACAGATCGCTATCGGCGGCCAGTTCACGCACGGCATCCTGACGGTTTTGTGTGGCGTAGCAAATGTCGTCCTTGCGCGGCCCCTGAATCTCGGGGAATTTATCGCGCAGCGCGTCGATCACCTTGGCGGTGTCATCCATCGACAGCGTGGTTTGGGTCACAAAGGCCAATTGGGAAGGGTCTTTGACGTCCAGATTGGCGACATCGTGCTCGTCTTCCACCAGGTAAATGCGCCCACCGCTGGCCGTATCGTAACGGCCCATGGTGCCCTCGACTTCCGGGTGGCCCTGGTGGCCGATCAAGATGCATTCCTGGCCGCGCTTGGCGTAGCGCAGCACTTCAAGATGCACTTTGGTGACCAGCGGGCAGGTGGCGTCAAAGACTTTCAAGCCACGCTTTTCAGCTTCTAGCTGAACCGCACGGGATACCCCGTGGGCGGAGAAAATCACGATCACATCGTCGGGCACTTCGTGCAGTTCCTCGACGAACACCGCGCCGCGCTCACGCAGCGTTTCCACCACAAAGCGGTTATGGACCACTTCATGGCGGACGTAGATCGGCGGC
Source organism: Halomonas sp. SH5A2 (assembly GCF_014263395.1). Classification (GTDB taxonomy): domain Bacteria; phylum Pseudomonadota; class Gammaproteobacteria; order Pseudomonadales; family Halomonadaceae; genus Vreelandella. Next base: position 3,247,707 of record NZ_CP058321.1, read on the forward strand.
CCAAACACATCCAGCGCCCGGTTGACGATATCGATGGCACGATCGACCCCCGCGCAAAAACCGCGCGGATTGGCCAACTTGATCTCGATGGGGTGTGTTTGCTGCTGTGGTTGCATAAGTCGCGCCTTGATGCTGAGCACCGTTGGATGAATTCCGCCGCCTGTCAGTAGGTGGTCATTTAATGCGTCGTGACCGGCTTCACGTCGAGCACTTCCACCTCAAACGTAAGGGTACGCCCCGCCAGAGGATGATTAAAGTCGACCTCTATCCGGTCGCCCTCGATCGTTTTGACCACGCCAGGCAATTCTGTTCCCGCTTTATCGGCAAAAGACATCACCATACCAATCTCGGGCGCTTCATCGCCAAAGTCGTCGCGCTTCAGCGTTTGAATATTCTGCGGATTGTGCTGACCAAAGGCATGTTCAGGGGTAATCTCGAAACTGCCCTCTTCCCCCGCTGCCATGCCCTTGATCGGGTGCTCGAAGCCGGGTGGTAGATTACCGTCGCCATACTGGAAGGTAGCGGGCACTTTCTCTTTGGTCGAGTCGACCACCGTGCCGTCTTCCAGCTTGAGCGTGAAGTGCAAAGACACTTCCATACCGTCGTCAATTACATAATCGCTCATTGCGTTACTCGCTGTTGGAAATGGAGTTAGGTGCGCTGGGCTTTTTTGCGTCGCCGTTCGCCCATTACCGACTCCCAGATTAGCCCGGCAGCCCCCAGGGTAATGCCAATATCCGCCACGTTAAATGCCGGGTAGTACCAACCCGCCGCGTGGAAGGACAGAAAGTCGACCACATAGCCGTGAACGAGCCGATCAAACAGATTGCCCAGCGCCCCACCGATAATCAGCGGCAGCGCCACGGCCAGCAGCTTTTCATCGGCCTTGATCCGCGACAGCCAAATGCTCAGGCCGATGCTTGCGCCAATCGCTACAATCGCAAAGAACCAGCGCTGCCAGCCAGGGTGGTCGGCCAGGAAACTGAACGCCGCCCCGGGGTTATGCAGCAGGGTCAGGTTAAAAAATGGCAGTACTTCCACCGGCTGGGCGTAGCTCAACAGGCTGCTGGCCAGGTACTTGGTGGCCAGATCCAGCACGACCACCGCGACTGCCAGCCACAGCCAGCGCAGCGGCCGGTGCATCGGCGGCCGCTGCGCACGGGTATCCGGCGTGCTGCTCGCGTTAGGCATAGTAACGAATCTCGCCGCTACCTTCGGGAAGGTTGCTGATACAGCGGCCGCATAAATCGGGGTACGCCGTATGCGTGCCTACGTCAGGGCGGTGGTGCCAGCAGCGCTCGCACTTGGTGTTCTCGCTTTGGGCCACCGCGACCTTCAGGCTTTCAAGCTCGGTGGCTTCCGCATTGTGCGCCTCAGCCAGCGGCTTGAGCGTTACCTCGCTGGTCAGCATCACAAAGCGCAGCTCATCGCCCAGCTTGGTCAGCGTCGCGTTGAGCTCGTCGCTCACGTAAAGGGTCACCTCGGCGGCCAGACTGCCCTTGATCACCTTGGCGTTGCGGGCGTCTTCCAGGCACTTGTTCACCGCGTGCTTGACCTCCAGCACCTGCTCCCAGAAATCACGCCCCATTGCGGCGTTATCATCCAGTGTTTCAAGGCCGGTGTAATAGGTTTCCAGCAGGACGCTGTCGCCGCGCTCACCGGGAATGTGTTCAAAAATCTCTTCGGCGGTGAACGACAGAATCGGTGCGATCCAGCGGCTCAGCGCCTCGACCACGTGGTAGAGCGCGGTTTGCGCGCTGCGCCGGGCCAGCGAATCGGTTTGCGTGGTGTACTGGCGATCCTTGATCACATCCAGGTAGAAGCCGCCCAACTCACGGGCGCAGAAACCGTGCACCTGCTGGTAAACATCCAGGAACCGGTATTCGTCATAGGCGGTGTCGATACGCTTCTGAAGCTGCGCGGCGCGGTCGACCACCCACTGATCCAGCGCCAGCATGTCGCCAAAGGCCACCTTGTCCTTCACCGGATCAAAGCCGTTGAGGTTGGAAAGCAGGAAGCGTGCGGTGTTGCGAATACGCCGGTAGACATCCGCGGTGCGCTTGAGGATCTCGTCCGAGACCGCCATTTCGCCGGAGTAATCGGTAGAGGCCACCCACAGGCGCAGAATGTCAGCACCCAGCTTGTCCATCACCGTTTGCGGGACAACCACGTTGCCGATCGACTTGGACATCTTGCGGCCCTGGGCGTCTACTGTGAAGCCGTGGGTCAGCAGCTGACGATACGGCGCGTGACCATCGATAGCCGAACCGGTCAGCAGCGACGAGTGGAACCAGCCGCGGTGCTGGTCGGAGCCTTCCAGGTACAGGTCCGCCCGCGGGCCGCTTTCATGGCCGTGAGGGTGCGAGCCGCGCAGCACGTGGCGGTGGGTGGTGCCGGAGTCGAACCACACGTCCAGGGTATCGGTGACCTTGTCGTAATCGGCGGCTTCAGCACCCAACAGTTCCGCCGGGTCGAGCTTGAACCAGGCATCGATGCCCTCTTGCTCGACGCGCTTGGCCGCTTCTTCCATCAGCTCAACGGTGCGCGGGTGCAGGTCGCCGGTTTGCTTGTGCAGGAAGAACGGGATTGGCACGCCCCAGTTACGCTGGCGAGAAATACACCAGTCCGGGCGATTGGCGATCATGCTGTGCAGGCGCGCCTGCCCCCAGGCAGGGGTAAACGCGGTTGCTTCGATACCTTCCAGGGCACGCTCGCGCAGGGTTTTACCGTCCTTGCCTTTGACATCCATGCCCACAAACCACTGGGCCGTGGCGCGGTAGATCACCGGCGTTTTATGCCGCCAGCAGTGCATGTAGCTGTGGGTGATCGGCGTGTGAGCCATCAGCGCGTTCACGTCGCGCAGCTTGTCGACGATATGCGGGTTGGCCTTCCAGATCATCTGGCCGCCGAAGAACGGCAGGTCGTCTGCATAAACGCCGTTGCCCTGCACCGGGTTGAGCATGTCGTCGAACTCCATACCGTGCTCGCGGCAGGTAATGAAGTCATCCATGCCGTAGGACGGTGCGGAGTGGACAATACCCGTGCTGCCGACTTCGGCCTCGACGTAATCGGCCAGGTACACCGGCGAGAGGCGGTCATAGAACGGGTGACGGAAATTGATCAGATCCAGCGACTCGCCCTTGGCGGTGGCGATCACCTCGCCGGTCAGTGCATAGCGCTCCAGGCAGCTTTCCACCAGGTCTTCCACCAGCAGCAACAACCGCTCACCGGTATCGACCAGCGCGTAGGTGAACTCGGGGTGGACATTCAGTGCCTGGTTGGCGGGAATGGTCCACGGTGTGGTGGTCCAGATCACCACGGCGGCGGGCTTGGGTAGCGCGTCTAAACCGAACGCAGCCGCCAGCTTGTCAGCATCTGCCACGGGGAAGGCGACATCGATGGCATCCGACTTCTTGTCGGCGTACTCGACTTCCGCCTCGGCCAGCGCCGAGCCGCAGTCGAAACACCAGTTCACCGGTTTCAAGCCCTTGAACACATAGCCCGCGTCGACCATCTCCGCCAGCGCGCGCATCTCACCCGCTTCGTTAGCGAAATCCATCGAGCGGTAGGGGTGATCCCAGTCACCGATCACGCCCAGGCGCACAAAATCGGACAGCTGGGTTTCAATCTGTGCCCCGGCATACTCACGGCAAAGCTCGCGGGCGTTATCCGGCGCCAGGTGCTTGCCATGGGTGGTCTCCACCTTATGTTCGATGGGCAGGCCGTGGCAGTCCCAGCCCGGCACGTAAGGCGCGTCAAAGCCCGCCAGGTTTTTCGACTTGACGATAATATCTTTAAGAATCTTGTTGACGGCGTGACCGATATGAATGCTGCCGTTGGCGTAGGGAGGGCCATCGTGCAGCACAAACAGCGGTGCTCCCGCGCGCTCTTCGCGCAGGCGCTGGTAAAGGTTCATATCCTGCCATGTCGACACCCGCCCTGGCTCCTGCTTGGGCAGCATGCCGCGCATGGGGAAGTCGGTTTCTGGCAAGTTTAGCGTGTGCTTATAATCCATAGTCCGGTCAGCCGTCGTTATCTTCGGCGGAATCGCCCGCCAAGGAGGAATCAGAAGAAGCGGTCTCTCGCCCGAGCGGGGCCGAGGCCAGCGGAAGTGCTGCGTTTTTGCCAGCGGCGGCGGTCGCAAAGTAGCGCCGCGCCTGACGCTGATCGCGCTCAATCTGCGCTTTCAGCGCTTCGATATCATCAAACTTCACCTCGCCCCGCAGTCGCACGCAGGGCACGACCGTCATGCGTTTGCTGTAAAGGTCACCTGAAAAATCAAACAGGTGCACCTCCAGGGTCGGCCGCGTCGCGCCCACCGTAGGGCGGAATCCGACGTTGGCCACGCCTGAATGACGCTCGCCGTTTTCCAACTCGACAACCACGGCGTAGACCCCGCGCAGCGTGAGCGGCTGGGGTAGCATCGGCAAATTGGCGGTGGGCACGCCAATGGTGCGCCCCAGTTGCTGGTCGCGCACCACCCGGCCATCCACCGAATAGGGCCGCCCCAGCAGGCGGGCGGCAGCGGTAAAGTTGCCGCTGGCCAACAGCGTACGCACCCGCGAGCTGGAAACGCGTTCGCCGTCTACTGTAAAGGTGCGGGTATGCTCAACGCCAAAGCCCTGTTCGCGGCCCACGGCTTCCAGCAGGGTGAAGTCACCGCGACGGTCGCAGCCGAAGCGGAAGTCGTCGCCGACCACCAGGTGCTTTACGTTCAGCCCGTCGACCAGCACCTGATCGATAAATTCACGGCCAGTGAGGCTGCGTAGTGCGTCGTTAAACGGCAGGCACAGCACCTGCTCGGCACCGTGGTGCCCCAGCAGGCGGACCTTTTCACGCAGCCGTGTCAGCCGGGGCGGCGCCTGGTCACCGGCAAAAAACTCCCGCGGCTGGGGTTCAAACACCACCACGGTTAACGGGCCGCCCAAGCGCGCGGCGTGCTCGCGGCACTGCTGCAAGATCGCCTGATGGCCGCGATGCACACCATCGAAATTGCCGATGGTCGCCACGCAGCCCCGGGATGACGCCGTTAAATTGTGCAAACCTCGAATGACCCGCATGGCACCTCAGCCGTTGCTAGCCCGCTTACCCGCTCAAGAAGCAGGCAGCAAAGCCCCCGATTATAACGAACCTGGCCGCCGCCGTGCAGCGTCAGGCGCGCATTTTCAAATGCCGTACCCGTAACCCCAACGCGCCCAGCCAGGTAAAGTACAGCCCCGCGCCCAGTGCCACCAGCCCCGACACCCAGGCGACCCGCTGCCACAGGCTCATGGCAAGCCATGTTGTCCACTCGGGCGCGATGACGTACAGCGCAATGCTCATCAGCGCGCAGCCGCCGAAAAGCTGCACCGCAAAGCGCCCCCAGCCCGGCTGAAACACCAGCACGCCCTCCTTGTGCAGCAGGTAACCCAGCAGCCCGGCATTCAGGAAGGCCGACAGCGCCGTGGCCAACGCTAACCCGGCGTGGGCCAGCGACCAAACCAATATCAGGTTGAAGACCATATTGGCGACCATGGCAAAAATGGCCACCTTCACTGGGGTTTTGGTGTTCTGGCGGGCAAAAAAGCCCGGCGCAAGCACCTTGATCAGCATAAAGGCCACCAGCCCGACCGCGTAGGCGCGCAGGCTCATCGCCGCCATCTGGATATCGGTATCAGTCATCGCCCCGTAGTGGAACAGCGTAATCAACAAGGGCTCCGCCAGTACCACCAGTGCCAGGGCGGCGGGCAGCCCCAGCAGCAGCACCATGCGGATGGCCCAATCGAGCATCGCGGCAAAATGCGCGTTCGACTTGTCGGCGTGGCGCTTGGAAAGCGCGGGCAAGATCACCGTGCCAATCGCCACGCCGAACACGCCCAGCGGCAGCTCGACCAGCCTGTCCGAGTAATACAGCCACGAGACACTGCCTGCGGCCAGCAGCGAGGCCAACACGGTATCCAGCAGCAGGTTGATCTGCGATACCGACACGCCGAACAGCGCCGGGCCTATGAGCCTTAATATTCGCCGTACGCCCTCATGAGCCAAGTTAGGCCAAGGGGTCGGCATCAAGCCCAGGCGCAGCAAAAACGGCACCTGGAACACCAATTGCGCCACCCCGGCAATCAACACGCCCCAGGCCAGTGCCATCGCCGGTTCTTCCATCAACGGCGTGAGCAACAAGGCCGCGCCGATCAGCGACAGGTTCAGCAGCACCGGCGTAAACGCCGGGACCGCAAAACGGTTCCAGGTGTTCAGCACGCTGCCGGCAAAGGCGGTGAGCGAAATCAGCAACAAATACGGGAAGGTTAACCGCAGCATGTCCGCCGTCATGGCGAGCTTTTCCGGGTCCCGGCCAAACCCCGGTGCAAACAGCCAGATCAACCAGGGCGCCCCCAGCATCGCAAGGGCGGTAATCAATGCCAGAATCGCGGTTAAACTCCCCGCCACGGCATTGAGCAGCTCGCGAATCTCCTGCTTGTTGCGCTGGGTCGAGTACTCGGAAAGCACCGGCACAAAAGCCTGATTGAACGCCCCTTCGGCAAACAAACGGCGCAGAAAATTGGGGATCTTGAAGGCCACAAAAAACGCATCGGCCCCGTCGCCCGCGCCCAGCAGCGCCGCCACAACCACATCACGCGCCAGCCCCATGACCCGCGAAAGCATGGTCATGGCACTGACAATCAGCCCCGAGCGCATCAACCCACGCCCCTGAGGCTGCTCCTGACCTTGCTGCTGCGAATTCGTGGTCATCGCCTTCGCCACCCTTCCCTTGGCAATCCACAGACACAAAAAAACCGGCCGCAGCCGGTTTTTTTAAGGCGCCTGCCGGCTTACGCCGCCAGTGCTTTAATGCGCTTGTTCAAGCGGCTTTTCAGACGTGCAGCTTTCTTCTTGGAAAGGACGTCTTTATCAGCGATGCGGTCGATGACCGGCTGCGCCACCTTGAACTCTTCCATCGCCTTGCCATGGTCGCCCGTATTAACCGCTTTGAGTACGCGCTTAATGTAGGTACGGACCATGCTGCGTTGGCTAGCTTTCAGGACACGACGGTTCTCGGCCTGGCGGGCGCGCTTGCGAGCTTGCTTGCTGTTCGCCACTGGTATCTCCTTGGAGAATAAAGGTTGCCGCTAAAGGGCAACGGATTAACTATGTGTTCGTCGCGAGCCGACACGGCCAATGCGACGCTTCCGTAACAACCAATTGTTTTGGCGGCTAATTTTGTGCAATAAGCCGGCCAAAATAGTGTAGCGAGCAGTTCATTTCAGCTGCCCGCTCACGGGTCTTGTCTGAGAGGATGGCATAGTCTATCACGCAGAATGCGGCCTTGCTAGCGGGTTATGAGGGTGCCAATGCCAACCCACATAACACGGCTACTAAAAAGCTTCCCACTCAGGCTCACTTTTCTGTGCACTGCGTTGCGGCGGGTGCCGAGAGGTCTGCTTGGGTAACGCCGTCGACGCACCCGCTGAACTATCGCCACTCAGCTTGAAGGCATCTACCAGGCGGGTAAGCCGGTTGGCTTCCTGTTGAAGTGACGCCGCCGAACTGCTGGTTTGCGACACCAGCGTGACGTTCTGCTGAGTGGCGGAATCCATCTGCGTCAGCGCCGTGCCAACCTGCTGAATGCCGGATTCCTGCTCGCGTACGGCCAGCGAAATCTCATTCATCAGCCCCGAGACCTGGCGGATGGCCTCCACCGTGTCCTGAATCCCCTCGCCACTGCGTACCGCCTGCTCGGCGCCGCTGGCGATGCGCTGGCTGATATCCGCGATCATCTCGCGAATCTTTTTGGAGGAATCCGCGCTGCGGCTGGCAAGGTTGCGAACTTCGCTGGCCACCACCGCAAAGCCGCGGCCATGCTCACCCGCTCGCGCCGCCTCGACCGAGGCATTGAGCGCCAGAATATTGGTCTGGAAGGCAATCGAATCGATGACTTCGACAATCTCGCCCACCTTGCGGGAACTGGCTTCGAGCTCGCGCATCAGTTCCACCGAGTGCTGAACCTCCTTGACGCCTTTCTCGGCTTTCTCAGCCGCCTGGCTGGAAATCGTATCGGCATTGCTGGCCGACTCGCTGTTCTGGCGCACGATCGAGGACATCTCCTCCATGCTGGACGCCGTCTCTTGCAGAGCGGAAGCCTGCTGCTCGGTTCTGGACGCAAGGTCCTCGCTGCCCGAGGCAATCTCGTTCGACGCCACATTGACATTGCGGGCGCCGTCGCGCACCGCCTGGAAGCTGACATCCATGCGCGCGATAAAGCCATCAAACTCGCGGGCCAATTCGCCAATCTCGTCACGCCGCTGGCTATCAATGCGTGCGGTGAGGTCGCCCTCGCCCTGGGTAATATCGCGAATGCGCCCGCTGACCTGGCGAAGCGCCCGGGACATCAGGTTCGGCCCCATCAAGGCAATGACAAATGTGGCCAGAAGCACCAAGGCAGTGAAGCCCATCACCCAGCGCTGCTGCACGGCCACCTGTCCCAGGGTTTCCTGCTCAAGAGCCATACCCCGCGCGTCGGCGCTTTCACCGGCAATGTTGTATAGATCACGCAAGGCATTAAAGGCCGCTAACGAATCTCCCTCCAACTGCTCTTCAGCGGCATCAAGCTCGCCTTCCTCATGAAGCTCAAAGACGAGCTGGGACGCCGACTCCCACGCCGCAAAACGGTCTTCGAACGGCTCAAGCCCCTCGCTTACCTGGGGATACGCGTTCAGCAACGTCAGGAAGTCATGCATCCGGTCATACGCTTGCTCGGCATTTTCGCGGTAATCATCGTACTGAGTGCTCGCCCCCTCACTACCCGGCGCTTCATGCAGTACTTCAAGCTCGGCCACTCGCGCCTGGTACAGGTCACGATCCGCATTGAGCACCGCTGACACCGCCGGGTTAAACGAGCCGCTAAAGTCCGTCATGCGTTCGCGTATCGATTGGACAAGCAAACTATCGACCACCACGACACCCAGCAGCGACAAGGCCACCAGAATAAACGCCAGGGTGTATTTCACATTGATCTTGTGGAGTTTCTCCAGCATTGCATCACCTGTTGATTGTCTTGCTTGTTATGGTGATAGCCAACCCTGGCGGAATGTAGATGCATCCTATCTTTTATATTATCGACTGCGACAGGGCGGGCTTTAGGGCAGGTGACGTTCAACATTGCAGGTAATAAAAGAGACGGTGGAAAAGCTCAGGTTTCTGATGGATCAGCACGGGCTTGGTGTCGCAGACCTACCCGAAATAGAAAGCAAGTCGCTGGTTTCCAGGATACTCATCCGCAAGGGACAGCGACCTTACCCGACGCAATTTCGAGGCGCTCGCCAAACGCTTTGGGGTAAGCCCTGCCCTCTTTTTCCATTGATCATTAAAATTCACCTTCATTCAGAAGTAGGTCTTCAAGGATAAACGGTGTATTCGCCTGGGCTTTAACATGGCGGCGTCACTACTCCAACATCGCCTTGGTATGCTCACGCTGTTGCTTGATTGCATCATCCAGCACAGTCAGTAGTTTTTCATAATCTTCGGGCATTTGCTCATCCATACCCGTCGCGTCAAATCGCTCGATGGTCGCTTGCGTTTCGATGATTACACCTTGCAACTCTTCAACCACCTGCTGATGTTCGTCATTGGTCATGGCTGCCTCAAATAAAAAAACCGGCCCCTTAAAGGAGCCGGTCAGTATGCTTAGTGATAAAGCGTTCGCTCTATCGTTAAGCCTCAGATTAACCCAGCAGAGACAGAACGTTCTGCGGAATCTGGTTGGCCTGGGCAAGTACTGAAGTACCGGCTTGCTGCAGGATCTGGCTGCGCGTCATGTCGGCAACTTCAGATGCGTAGTCAGCGTCTTCAATGCGCGAACGAGCAGCAGAGAGGTTAACCTCATTGGTGCTTAGGTTAGTGATGGCAGATTCAAAACGGTTCTGCACAGCACCAAGCTCGGAACGAAGGCTATCAACTTGGCTCAGAGCAGAGTCAATCGAAGCCATTGGATCAACAGTAAGAGCTTCACCTTCACTCGCCACTCCATCTGTAGCGATAGTGGCAAGGTTATAGGTTCCGTCACCGTTATCCATCAGGTACTCGCCGGTTCCATTACCTTCAGCATCATTAATTTCAATGAGATCAGAACCATTAAGGTTAGTAGCTGTATCCAACGTAACCCCAGCCTGGATGCTATCCACCGAGCCACTTTCGGTATCGACAGTGCTAGCATCAATTGCAGTTGTACTATCGTAACTCAGTGCAGCTGCATCAGTTGTATCAAGGGTGTAGTAGTTACCATCATCAGCTAATACAGCAAAGCCACTACCGTCTGCCAGTTCATAAATATCGTCTGTAGTGGTAGTGGTAGCACCGCCATTTGCATCAGTGGGTGCAGCCAAATCATCAGTAGAGAACTTGGCTGTTATGGCATCCGTATCGGAGACGGTAGCACCAAAATCTTCAGAAAGCACGGTGCGCTGGGTTACGTCAAGACTATCCATCTTGAGTGTCTCAGACGTGATTTCGCTAAGATTAACTTCGATTGTCTCGCCGTCATTAGCGCCAACCTGAATCTTAAGCGCTTGATCACTCGCCAATACTTTTACGCCGTTAAAGTTAGTTTCTTCTGAGATACGGTCGATTTCAGACAAGCGCTGACCAATTTCGTCCTGGATAGACTGCAGGTCATCCTGGCTGTTGGTGCCGTTCTGTGCTTGAACTGTCAGTTCACGAACACGCTGCAGGTTATCGTTTACCTGGTTCAGAGCACCTTCAGCCGTTTGCGAGACTGAGATACCGTCGTTAGCGTTACGCTGTGCCTGCCCCAAGCCGGTAATTTGGCTGGTCATGCGGTTGGCGATGGCCTGACCAGCGGCGTCGTCTTTGGCGCTGTTGATGCGGAGGCCAGAGCTCAAGCGCTCCATGCTAGTCTGTAAGTCATTTTGTGACTTCATCAGGTTTTGCTGGCCGATCATCGAGGTGATGTTGGTATTGATCACTGACATGGTGTGATTCTCCTTGCTTGGACACTGGCCTGGAAGGCCCGCTTTTCGGCCACTGTGTGTGCCGTTATAACTATTAACGGCGCGACGGGGAGAACCTTTAGGGCTGAAGCTAAAAAAACACCAAAATAAGCTAGGAAATTGTTAGCAAACGTAACTGTAGCGCTTACTGCCCTTTTGATACGCAAACAGGGCCTTTCGGCCCTGTTGGTATAGCTTGCACTATCGCTGCTAACGAGCGGATTACTTCCGCCCCAACTGATAATCCAGCGCATCAAACTGCTGGGTGAGGTAGGTACTTGTACTGTTCATTTGCGCAATCATCGCGTCCAACTGGCCAAACTGGGTACGGTAGCGGCTAATGGTGCGCTCGATGGTGCTTTCCATACGCTCATAGCGCTCACCCAGGCTATCGATGCGGTTTTCTGCGCCGCTAATGGCATTGCCCAAAGTGCCGGTTTTGCTCATCAGTTGTTCAAGCGTTGTACTCAGACTGCTAGCCAGCCCTACTGAGTTCTCATTACCTTCTACTCCGGTAAAGAAATCGCTCAAGGCATCGGGGCTGTTTTTGGCCAAATCGCTTACAGCGTCGTCGTCCATTTCCAGCGTGCCGTCGCGCTGCAGAGTAATACCTAGCTGGGTTAGTGTGGAAAACTCACCGCCCGCAACACCACCAGTCAATACGCTGCGAAGGCGGTTTTCGATGGTGCGCACAGTACTATCGCCCACCAACTCCGCCGCCACACCTGTCTCACTATCATAATTGGTGGCGGTGCCAATGGTGCTTTTTACGTTATTGAAGGCTTTAACAAATTCGCCAATCGCCTCGCGCACTTTTAGCGTGTTGCGCTCAACGTTGATGGTACTGCTGGCAGTTTCGCCCGCACCCAGGCTTAGCTCGCCCAGGTTCAGGGTTACGCCTTGAATGGCGTCTTCAATACTGTTGCTCGCGCTGGTAATGGTGATGCCATTAACCGTCAGCGCGGCATCCTGGCCGCTTTGCGCAGTGTCGCTGGCGAAGGGCGGCGTAGCCACATCAACGCCATCCGCATCCACGAAGCTGAAACCGGTTACCGAAGCATCCAGGCCAGTTTCCTTGGAGCTAAGCGCCAGGCGGTAGCCTTCGCCGTCAAAAATAACGCTAGCGCTGACGCCCGCGTCTTCGTGGGCATTAATCGCATCGCGAATATCTTCCAGGCTGCTGTCTGCCGCCACGTCAACATTCACGCTAGCCTGTCCAGCAAAATCGAGCCGCAGCTGGGTGGCACCGCCCATATCAAGGGGGGTGTCGCTATCGGTTACACGCTGGGAAGCCAACGTGCCACTGGTGGCCAGCGCGGTAACCTCAACGGTATAGCTACCAGGGAGGGCATCTGCGTTAGCACTGGCTTTGATCGCATCACCCCGCACATTGGCAGAAAGGCTTTGGTAAAGCTGCGGGTCGTTCAGCGCATCAACCGTCGCCTGGAACTTATCCATGGAGGATTGAATTTTGCCGTAAGCGGAGATCTTGGCTTCCTGCTGTGCTTGCTGGCGAGTGATGGGTGCCAGCTTGCCACGCTCGGCTTTTTGTAATTGATCAAGCAAACCGTTTAGGTCGAGGCCTGAGCCAATACCAAGAGAGGTTATCGTCGCCATACTGGGAATCCTCAGTGAATAGGCTAAACCAAACACGTATTGCACCAATAAGCAGGCAGCGCGTGTTGTGTTTTGAATTAATGCTTCATTAATTGTTTTTAATTTATCGGCCAAACAGAAGGCGTCTTTAGTGCTTTTTTGTTGCTTTATGTATCATGCAGATAGAAAAAAGCCCGCTCTGAGCGGGCCTTGCGTGCCTATCGGTCGCGCGAGTCGCGCATACTTAGCCGCCCATTTGAGCATCCAAAGCAGCAAATTGGTCGGTAAGATAATTGCTGGTTTGATTCATCTCGGCAATCATGCCGTCCAATTGACCAAACTGGGTGCGGTAGCGGTCGATGGTTTGGCCGATGGACTGCTCCATGCTGGTGTAGCGGTCGCCAAGTGACTCGATACGGCTTTCACTGCCGCTGATCGCTCCAGTTACGGTACCATTGGTGCTCAGCATTTGCTCCACGGCGGTATTCACCTGACCTGCCAGGCCTGGGTTATCGCCATCGCCCGCGAAGAAATCGGAAAGGGCTTCCTGGTCATTGGCGACAACGTCATTGAGCTTGTCTTCATCCAGCGAGAGCGTGCCATCCACTTCGAGTGAAATACCCACTTGGCTTAGCATCGAGAAGCCATCGCCCTCTTGTTCAACACCGCCGCTGAGCACGCTGCGCATGCGAGACTCAACGGTTCGAACCGTGCTGTCACCGTTGAGCGGGCCGGCCTCGCCGGTCTCCTGATTAAAGCTTGTCAGCTCGCCTGCTGCCTCTTTCAGCGCGTTGTACGAATCGACAAACGACGTGACGGCTTCACGCACGGCGCGGGTATCCTGCTCTACCGTAACGGTGCTATCACCCGTGCTTTGCAGGTTCAGCGTAACGCCTTGAATCGCACCCTCAACTTGATTGGTTGCGCTAGTGATATCAATACCATTGACGTTTAGCGCAGCGTCAGTACCGTCTTGCAATGTGTTCGCTGTGTCGGCCGCAAATGGTGCATCTCCATCGAAAGTAAAATTGCTGATAGAGGCATCCGCACCGGTTTCACGGGAACTTAGCGCCAGACGGTTTTGCGTACCATCGTTGATGATAGTGGCATTTACACCCGCGTTTTCATCAGCATTGATGGCATCGCGAATGTCTTCCAGAGAGCTATCAGCGGCGATGGCAACCGTCGTTTCACTGCCGTCGCCAAAGGCAAAGGTCATGTTTTGATCGGCAGTAGTTAGCGCTGCCTCTGGGTCATCTACCCCGTCAGAGGCCAAAGTGCCGCGCGTGGCCATGGTGCCTACGGTGATATTGTAGCTGCCGGTCACGGCGGTTTCGTCGGCGGTAGCGCTGACTGCCTCACCACTTACGTTGGCCGACAGGCTCCCAAAGAGAGTGCTGTCCGCCAAAGCGCTGGCCGAGTCTTGAAATGTCGAAAGCGCACTCTCTAGCTGCCCATAGGCTGAGATTTTGGTTTGCTCGGTTTCTACTTGCTGCTCAATCGGGACGAGCTTTTGTCGCTCAGCGGTTTCAAGCTGATCGAGCAAGCCGTTCAGGTCTAACCCTGACCCAATACCGAGAGATGAAATAGCACCCATACGCTAACCGCCTTTTTTGAAACGAGTGGGGCAACTGTCTTTAACCTAACTCTGTTCTAACCCAACCCTTTGGTTGAACTGTCCTGAGCTGATGCGTTGCCAACGTCAAAATTATTAATTACTTATCCATATCGTAACTTGTTACTTAATTGCCTCGGCTTATCAAGCCTGAGCTTTAATATTCTAGCCATTATTTCTGTTTTAAAATGTAACCGTGGGTGTGTAAATACACGCTAGCGCCCAACGCCCAGGTAGGTAAGCCCTGCCGCCTTGGCCGCGCTTGGAGTAAACAGGTTGCGTCCATCGACCACCAGTTTGTCGTTTAGCTGGCTGGCCAGCCATTCCAGATCGACGCTGCGAAATGCTTTCCATTCGGTGCAGATTACCAGGGCATCCGCGCCTTTTACCGCCTGAATGCGATCGCCGGCGAGCATTAGGTCGTCGCGGTCACCGTAGAGGCGGCGGCATTCGGCCATGGCTTCCGGGTCGAACGCCTGGACCTTCGCGCCCGCTAGCCAGAGCGCTTCCATCAGCGTGCGGCTGGGGGCTTCGCGCATGTCGTCGGTGTCAGGCTTGAAGGCGAGCCCCCACACGGCGATGGTCTTGCCTGCCACATCACCCAGCGAGGTTTGCAGTTTGGTGAATAGCGTTTGTTTCTGCAGCAGGTTGACCGCTTCTACCGCGCTGAGCAGCGCAGGCGTATAGCCCAACTGGCGAGCAGTGCGCTCCAGGGCCTGTACATCCTTGGGAAAGCACGAGCCGCCGTAGCCGCAGCCGGGGTAGATAAAGTGGTAGCCGATGCGCGGGTCGCTACCGATACCCCGGCGCACGTCTTCAATATCCACATCGAGGCGTTCGGCGAGATTGGCCATTTCGTTCATGAAGCTGATCTTGGTCGCCAGCATGGCGTTAGCGGCGTATTTGGTCAGCTCCGCCGCGCGCACGCTCATGAACATCAGCTTTTCGTGGTTACGGTTATAGGGTGCATAGCATTCCTGCATGCGCGCTTTGACACGCTCACTTTCAGTACCGACGATAATCCGCGCGCCGCGGGTGAAGTCCTCAATCGCGGCACCTTCTTTCATGAATTCAGGGTTGGAGCACACATCAAACGGCACATCGACACCGCGGGCGTCAAGGATATCGCTGATCGCCGCCTGCACCTTTTCAGCGGTGCCCACCGGCACGGTGGATTTGTTGATCACCAGCTTGTAATCATTCATGTACTGGCCGATGGTACGTGCGACCTCAAGCACGTAGCGCAAGTCGGCGCTGCCGTCTTCATCCGGCGGGGTGCCCACGGCGATAAACACGAGTTCACCGTCGCGCACGGCTTGCTCGGCGTTGGTGGTGAAGCTGAGCCGCCCGGCGTCGACGTTATGCGCCACGAGGTTGCTGAGGCCCGGCTCGAAGATGGGTACTTCACCGGCATTCAACTGGGCGATCCGCTCGGCGTTGACGTCCATGCAGGTGACTTGATGGCCGACATCGGCCAGGCAGGCGCCTGCGACTAATCCTACGTAACCGGTTCCAAAAACACTGATATGCATGCCGTGTTAACTCACTCTCAATACGGGTGACGAAATTTATGGCGAGCTTATCACGTCGTTTGGGCTTTGATGACGGGATGCCACAGGAAAAACACAGACTAGACGTTGGTCTAATATCGACTTTCGTTTATAATGCGCTGCAGCACCTCAACATTGAGAACATAGCATTGAACATCCGTTTTAGACGTTCAGTGCTGCCCGCCTAACATATCAGTCGCAGGAGAAGGAAATGCCCACCGCCAGTCACGTTCAGCGCAGTCTACGCCAGTGTTTGGCCGTCGTGGCCGAGATGCTTTACGACAACGGGCATGTGCTGGAAACCATTACTCTGACCAAACGTGGTCTGAGCAATAAGGAATTGCAGTCGCTCAGCCAGAACGCGCCCGACTGGGCCACCTGCCAGCAGGTGCTGGAAACCAGCCAAGCGGCCACCCGTAACGAGCAAGGTCGTTTTGTATTGACGCCAATGGGCCGCGAACTGATGTTTGATATGTTTGGGGAAGGCGCAGCGGACTGCGCCTAAACAAGCCCTGAAACTGAACGTATTGCTAGTTGCTAGCGGATGCCGAGAAAGGACAGGATAAACAGCACGACCACGATCAGTCCGATGATGTAGATAATATTTCTCATAGATGCACTCCTTGCGAATTGCGTGGTTAAAAAGCAATGTCTTGCTAGACCCTCTACAGCCTAGCAGCCCTTTTCAGGTTTTGCGTATTCAAGACGTTCGTTGATATCCCTCACTAGGGCCTGTTGACGCAGGAACCCTTGTGCGGCATCGGACTCGAACAGTTTCCTGTTTGCCGAGGGTTCGCCATGCGCTTGTTGATGTCCGCCGCTTGTATCAGTTTTTTCGCTGCCACGCTTTTTCCCACTGCCATCAGTGCCCAACCAACGTCTCCCGCACCGCCCAGCACTGATGCGCTCAGCAACCTGAGCGACGAAGCCCGTGGTTATTCGCGCTTGCACAGTATCGTGGTGGCCCACCAGGGCGAGATCATTCACGAGCATCACCAGGGCGGCCCTGGCGTAGATGCGCCCGCCAACATCAAGTCGCTCTCGAAAACCGTGCTGGCGGCGCTGGTGGGGGCCACTATTAAAGAAGGTATTATCGAATCCACCGATCAGTCGCTGGTGTCGCTGCTCGGCAATCGCGTGCCTGACGCGGCGGCCCCGGAAGTTGCCGATATTACCGTGAGCCACTTGCTGTCGTTGCAGGCGGGGCTTGAGCGCACGTCCGGCCAGAATTACGCCGCCTGGGTGGCCAGCCCCAACTGGGTAGAAGATGCCTTGACGCGACCGTTTGTCGACCAACCTGGCGGGCGCATGCTGTATTCCACTGGCTCCAGCCATCTGCTGTCTGCAGCGCTGACGTACGCCAGCGGTGAGTCCACCTACGCCTTGGCCCAGCGGTTGCTGGCCGAGCCGCTGTCTATTGCCATTCCCCCCTGGCTGCAGGACCCTCAGGGCATCTACTTCGGCGGCAACGATATGCAGCTCTCGCCGCGTGCACTGGTGGAAATCGGCGAGCTGTATCGCAACGATGGCAGAGTGGTTGATAGCAACGGAAACGAACGGCGCGTGCTGCCGGAAGGCTGGGTCGAGCGCTCGTGGACGCCGCGGGGCGCCTCACGCTGGACGGGCGACGGTTACGGCTATGGCTGGTTTATCACGCAGTTGGGCGGCGAAGACGTTTATTACGGACGCGGGTTCGGCGGCCAGGCGCTGTTCGTGGTCCCCGAGCGGGCATTAACCATCGTAATGACCGCTGACCCAACGCCGCCCTCGCCCGGCGGGCAGTTTCAGGAGCGCTTGAATGCTATGGTTGCGGGCCTATTAACGCATGAGTAAGTCTGCTACTCCTTTTTGTGACCCAGGCTCATCAGGTAGAGCGCAGCGGCCAGGGCGAGAACCGAAAGCGCCAGATAGATTGCTTCCAGCGGGGTGGCGAAGCGGATATCCACGACCGCGCGGAAGAATTCAATGATCACCGCGAGAATCACCACGCGGGCGATTTTATCCTTTAGCTGATCGAGCGAAGCGACGTTAAACGGATGATGAGGATAGCGCGCTTCCGCCTGGTCAATACGCGATACAAACAGCCGGTAGATGCCTAACCCGAATATCATCAACACGATGGCGATCAGATAGATATCCACGGCGATAATAATATCGGGCACCAGGCTTTCGTGGATATCGACGCTGCTGTCCACGAGATAGTAGTGCAGCGTTCGCATCACGACTTTGAAGATATCTATAGTGCCCACCACGAACAGCATGACCGCGCCGATCAGGCTGGGCACCACGGCCAGCATGACCAGAAACCGCGAGTTCCAAAGCGCGGTTTCGATTCGCCGCTCCCAGCGGCCTTGCTGTTCGGGCGGCTTGGGGGGCGTCGGGGGCGTATCGGTCATGGTGGGTTCCTTGTAATTAACGCAACGATTAAAGCAGGCCAACGAGAATGAGCGTGCAGGTGATGCCAAACAGCGCAAACCCAAGCAGCAATGCGGCGCCATCCCGTGCGACCAGACCCAGGCCTAGCAGCGACAGCGCCAGCCCGGCGCCGTTGGCAGAAAAGGGAATAAACTCCATTGGCGGCATGGCCAGGGCAATCAACAGGCACACAAAGGCCGTCACGCGAATGCCAATATAACCGGTTAACCACGGCAGGCGAACCCGCAACAGCCCATCAATCCAGCGGGCAGGCTTTTTTAAATAGTAAATGCCTTTATCGAACTTGCGGCGCGAAATCGAGCGCTTGAGCATCCAGCTGGGCAGCCAGAAGGTCTCCCGCCCGGCCAGCAATTGCCCAGACACCAGCAGCACCAGGATCGCCATCAGCGTTGGCATACCGGGAATATCACCAATAATCGGTGCCAGCGTGATCAGCCCCGTCACCAACAGCAGAGGGCCGAAAGAACGCCGCCCCACGGCATTCACCACATCGTCAACACTGACTCGCTGAACTTCCTGTTCCATGCGTTCCAACGACGCAATTAAATCCATTAATGTTGAGCCTTCGTTGCGATCATCCATCCTGGTTAATACGCTCCTCGGTTAATAGTTTGGTGCGAATAAAATCGCTGTGGCTGACGTGGAGGAGATCAGCCAGGCGCCGAATACGGTGCTCTTCCAGAGCATCGACGCTGCCGTCGGCCCAGGCCAGTTGCCACATCAACGCCACCAGCTCGCAGCGTCGATCGTAGCCGTATTCGTCCTTGATCAGGCTGACAAACTGGTAGTGGTCGACAGCGTTTTCCACTTCGTCCCGCGCCAGCGCCATCAGCTCGTCAACATCGGTTTCACTGAGCTGGTAGCGCTGCAGTAGCATGCGACGCAACGCCTCAAGCTCGGCGTCGCTGGTATCGTGGTCGGCCCGGGCAATCTCGAACAGCAACGCGGCCGAGGCCCGCTCGAGGGTGATGGTCTGGTTCTCACGCTGCTCGGGGTGCGAAAGCGTGCGCTGAAAAAACTGTTGGATGGTGTCCAGCATGGGGTTCTCCTCGGCCAGCAAGGCGCTGCGAGCGCCTTACGACTGCTTGGTCAGTTGCTCTTTTAACTGTTTGGGCACCTGCTTGATGATCAACCGGTCCTGGGTGGCATCGTATTCAATACTTGAGCCGAGCAGGTGCGAGTCAAAACTGATCGAGACACCGCCCGCACGCCCGGTAAACCGCCGGAATTGATTGATCGTGCGCTTGTCCGGGGGGATTTCCGGCGAAAGGCCATAGTCGGCATTACGAATATGCTCGTAAAAGGCCTTGGGCTGTTGTTCATCGACCAGCGCTGAGAGTTCATCGAGCGTCATGGGTTCCCCACGGCTCATCTGGTCGTTGGCGTAATCCACCAGCGTGTCGGTTTTTTCCCGGCTGGCCTCATCGTCGAAATCCTCTTTCTCGACGTAGTCGCTGAAGGCCTTGAGCAGCGTGCGGGTCTCTGTGGGTGCATCGATGCCTTCTTCCATGCCCAGCAAGGTCGCCATCCCCTCGCCCAGCTTCTTGCCGCCGCGGTCCTTGAGGAAGGACACGTACTGGGCATCCGGCGAGTCGCTCTGCCACTGGCTGAGATTGATCCGCGCGGCCAGCGTCAGCTGACGGGTATTGAGCTGGGCGGCAGGCACCGCCTGGTGCGAGTCATCGATGCCAATGCCCTCACGCTGATGGGCAAGCCCCATGAAAAGCGTTTCGGTATCGCCCTGGCGCTGATGGCTGATCACCAGGTAACCACTGACTGACAGCTGCTCTTGCAAGGTGCTGACGAGCCGCTCGGCAAGCGCGGTGGCAAGCTCCGAAAAGCGCTGCTCACCGGCGAGGTAGTCTTTCAGCCACACCGATAACGGCCCGGCGTGCTCGCCCTCTTCGGCAAATCGCCCCCAGCCTTTGGGCTTAGTGTTGTAGGTGTCGTTGAGCGCGCTGACCAGGCTTTCCATTACCGGCTCGGCGCTGTCGGCCTCTGCCGGGGCGGCTGTCAGCGTCAGGCGCTCGCCGTCGAGCGTCGGGTCCAGGCGGTGAACGATACTGTGCAGTAGTGGCATAAGACGTGTGGCGCTCCCTTACTAGGGTTTAAGGCTAGGGTTTAAGACGGTAGCCCGTGCGGAAAATCCAGCCAATGGTGGCTAAACAGACCGCCAGGAACAGGCATATCATGATAACGCTGGCCGCCAGGCTGACATCACTGATGCCGTAAAAGCTCCAGCGAAAGCCACTGACCAGATACACCACCGGGTTGAGCAGCGTGACGCCCTGCCAGAACGGCGGCAGCATGTCGATGGAGTAGAAACTGCCGCCCAGGAAGGTCAGCGGGGTAATCACCAACAGCGGCACTAGCTGCAAGCGGTCAAAGCCCTCGGCCCAGATACCAATGATAAAGCCCAGCAGGCTGAAGGTAACCGCGGTGAGCACCAGAAAGGTCAGCATCCAGAAGGGGTGGGCGACTTCCAAAGGCACAAAAAACCCGGAGGTGGCGAGAATGATCAGCCCCAGCAGGATCGACTTGGAGGCCGCCGCGCCCACGTAGCCCATGACTATTTCCAGGTACGAGATCGGTGCCGAGAGTAGCTCGTAAATGCTGCCGGAGAACTTGGGAAAGAATATCCCGAACGAGGCGTTCGATACGCTTTGCGTCAGCAGCATCAGCATGATCAGGCCCGGCACGATAAAGGCGCCGTAGCTGATGCCATCAATCTCGCTGATGCGCGAGCCAATCGCCGCGCCAAAGACGACGAAGTAGAGCGATGTCGAAATCACCGGCGAGACAATACTTTGCAGCAGGGTGCGCCGGGTACGCGCCATTTCAGCCATGTAGATGGCGCGAACAGGATAAAGATTCATGCGCGCTCCTTAACCAGGTCAACGAAAATATCTTCCAGCGAGCTTTGCCGGGTGTGCAGGTCCTTGAAGGCAATGCCTTCGCGTTCAAGGTCGGTGAGCAGCGCGGGGATGCCGTGGCCGTCGTCTTCCTGATGGCCGTCGTAGGTAAAGACCAGCTCATGGCCTTCGGACGACAGGCTGAGTTCGGGGCGGTCTAGGGCGGACGGCAGGGTTTCCAGCGGCTCGTTGAGATAAAGCGTCAGCTGCTTGCTGCCCAGCTTGCTCATCAGCGCTGCCTTGTCCTCGACCAGTACGATTTCACCGTTGTTGATCACGCCGATGCGGTCGGCCATTTCTTCGGCTTCTTCGATGTAGTGGGTGGTCAGGATGATGGTCACACCGTTATCGCGCAGCTCGCG
This sequence comes from Halomonas sp. SH5A2, assembly GCF_014263395.1. Classification (GTDB taxonomy): domain Bacteria; phylum Pseudomonadota; class Gammaproteobacteria; order Pseudomonadales; family Halomonadaceae; genus Vreelandella. The sequence continues at coordinate 3,269,160 of NZ_CP058321.1, forward strand.
CACCACCTGCCACATCTCGCGGCGCAGCTCGACGTCGACACCAGCGGTCGGTTCGTCCAGAAACAGGATGCGCGGCTCGTGGGACAGCGCCTTGGCGATCAGCACGCGGCGTTTCATCCCACCGGAGAGCGTGATCAAGCGGTTATTGCGCTTATCCCACAGCGCCAGCGATTTGAGCACGCTTTCGATATGCGCCGGGTTTGGCGCCTTGCCGAACAGCCCGCGGCTGAAGCTGACCGTGTTCCAGACGGTTTCAAACGCTTCATTGGTGAGTTCCTGGGGTACCAGGCCAATGCGCTCGCGGGCTTGGCGGTAGTCGGCGACGTTATCGAAGCCATCCACCAGTACCTGACCTTCGCTGGGGTTGACCAGACCACATACCACGCTGATCAGCGTGGTTTTGCCCGCCCCATTGGGGCCCAGTAGGGCAAAAATTTCGCCGCGCTGGATCTGTAAATCGACACGGCTGAGCGCTTGAAAGCCGCCCCGGTAGGTTTTATTCAGACCTCGGATTTCGATAATGGCATCGTTCAAGGCAGGCTCCTGACAAAGCGGCTGAGTAGGCCGCTGGTGGCGAATGGCGCGGGCGATAGTTTAACACGGGGCAGCAAAAAAACGGCTGGCTACCAGGGTGTTCCCAATGCGCCACTGCGCCGCAGGGCTAACCCGACGCCTGCTAGCGCACGTTCGTGTTCGCTGACCGCATCTGGCCCCTGGGTGCAGGTGACCACAGCCCAGGCGGCGTTGGGCATGTCATCTCTCTCCACCACCCCCGCATCGCAGCTGCGCCGGTCCTGGGTGCCGGTCTTGTGCGCAAAGCTCACTCCTTCGCCCAGCCCTTGTTTTAGCCGATCTTCCCCGGAGGTGGTGTTGGCCATCAGCGCGAGCACCTCATCCCGCGGCGTACCTTGAAGGTCAGGCATGGCGCCAAGGTACAGCGTTGCCAGCACATCGCCGACAGCACGCAGGGTGCCGACGTTTTCACCGCTGGCATGGTAGGCATCAAAGGCGTGATGGTAGTCGGGCTGATTGAGCGCTTGAGGCGCTACGCCGAGCCGCTGTGCCAACGCACGGGGGCGCTGGCTCACGGGTGACTGACGGAGACTGATAAAATCCATGCCGCCCAATTGGCGCGCCTCCGGGTGGAGTTCACCGTAAACCCCCTGGCGCACTCCCACCAGTTTGGAGATTGGCCCAAGCGCTGCGGGGTCGCCACCGTTGGCCGCCACCATGGCCTGAGCGCGTTGATTGACGTTATCCAGTCCGACGCGGTCAATCAGCATATCCGTGGCGGTGTTATCGCTCACGGTGATCATGTGCTCCAGCAAATAGCCCACCGAGATGGGCGTGCCGGGGTCGTGCCAGTTGGTGGGCCCTGCGCCATCGACAAAATCGCTTTGCTTAAGCGTCAACCTTTCGCTGATCGGTATACGTTCACCCAGCACTTCCGCCGCGACCGGAATCTTGATCAGTGACGCGAGGTACCAGGGATCATCGGCACGCCAGCTGTAGGCCTCACCGCTGGTCAGGTCTTGCAGGTAGACGCCGATATCACCAGCGAAGCGTTCCTCCAATGCGCTCATCCGTGCATCGAGGTCGCTTTGCCAGGCACTGCGTTTATCAACCTCTTGGTACCAATGAGCGTCGTACCAATGGGCGTCGTAGCCTTCCGCTTGGGCAGGCAGCGTAAAAAGCAGCGTTAGCGCCACAAGCCCCAGCTGTATCCAATGTCGCAAATCATTAACTCCCAGTTTTCTTCGCATTAACGATGCTGGGCCATCCAGCGGGTCAGCCAAATCCATGCGGCGGTACCCAGGATTAACAGCCCGCCGACACCAAGCGCCTGTGGATAGCTGTAGTCGCCCTCGCCTTCCAACAGAAAACGCAGCACCAGAAAAATCATCACAATATGGAAAATAAACGCCTTGAGCGCATCTGAGCCGACCAGGGTAAGCGGCTTAAGCGCCCTGGCCGCCTTGGCACCGCCCGCCAGAGCCAGGGCGAATATCACCAGCGCACCGCCCAGGCTAAACAGCATAAAGGCTAACCCTGGGGGATGTTTACCCTCGTTATTGGCGACCGCCAGCATAGCGGCATGAACATCACCACCGGCAAGCGCCAGGCCATAAAACCCGGCTATCATGAGCGCGCCAAGACCCAGCAAGATAAGCGTGAGGCGACGTTTGAGCGACTGATCACCCGAACAGCGCAGCAGCGCTTCACCCAACAACAGCCCAAGCATAATAAGCGGTGCACGGCTGAGTTGGCCCCAGGCGTAGTGATCGTCATGATCGACCAGCAGCGCCTTGAGGATGTCATTGCCGCCAAACGAAAACCCTTGTAGCCAGGCCGCGAGCACGGTCAGCCCGACAATAACGGCAAGGCGGCTCCAAAGCGGCGCACGCGCCCACGGCGGCAGGATTAATGGCACCCAGAGTAGCGCTATGGCGTAAAAGCCGAGAATTTCCACCCAGATGCCAAAACGGCCGTAAAGCAGCGCATCGACGATGTCACTCGGCGTGTTGAACGGCAGCATTTCGATGATCAACAGCGCCTTGTACCAAAACCAGACTTCCACCGCACGCAGCCAGAGTTTTAACCGGCGCTTGGGCCAGTCTTCGCGATGCGCATGAGAAAGAAACGCCACGGCCAGGGCAACGCCAAACACCAGGATAAACAGCGACGAGGAAAATTTGGTGAGGAAGTGAATCGGCACCATGCCCCAGTCGGGCACGTTGCGGATGCCCACTAACCCGCTGACGGAATGGCTGACAATCATCAATCCGATGGCGATGCCGCGGGCTAGATCAATCGTCTCAATGCGGCCTTCCGATTTGGGCAGATGGGGCGTTTCGTTCCAGGCAATCGCCATCGGCATGTCCTTATTTCCTGTGGTGACCCTGTTCAGTCAATAAGTTAATACCGCATTTGGGATCGATTATGAACCCAGTGCTTGCTCGCAGGTTCAACGCTTTCGATTTCAGTGCACTCCGGGCAACGACGCATCATGCACGCGAAAGTGCCCCACCAGGGGCGGGGCACTTGAAACTCAACATTGAACTTGGGGAGTTAAGGGAATGGCGCTGCCATCGTTACATGCTTGAATCTTCTTCAGCGCCTTCCTCTGTCGTTTCCCAATCTTCCTGCTCTTCTTCCTCATAAGTGGTGGTGTCCTGACCTTCCTCTTGAGAATCGAAGGAGTTCATCGAACCTTGATCTTCATCCTGCATCGTCTCTTCCTGCGGTGCAGGGTCTTGCTTGTCTTCTTCATGCATGTCAGCAAAGGCTAACGGGCTGGCCATCAGACCGAAAGATACACCGAGGATGCCTAGCTTCTTGAGAGATTCCGTTTTCATCATGATACTTTCTCCTATTGGCTTCACTTTCTGATAAGAACGTTAGGCCTTCCTGCCTGTCCGCTCTTACCCAGATAATTGCAGCCAACATGCCAGCATTACCCAAAAACAAAAATATATTTTAAAATCAAAAATATAAAAAATTATCTGCTATGCCAATAGCGGCCAATTTTACCCCCAGAACCTCTTAATGACTGTTTAACTTCGGCACATGCGCCCAATAGGCGCTGCCGTCAGGGGCGGACTCACGCGTTCATACATAGCGCCTCGCTGCTTCTTTACCTAAGCCCAGCCACCATCCACCGCCAACTCCTGGCCGGTAATGGCCTGGCTTTCGGCGCTGGCCAGAAACAGCGCTGTGGGGGCGATGTGCTGAGGTTCCAGGCGTAGCTTGAGGCATTGGCGGGCTTGAATGGCAGCTTCGTCATCGGGTCCAATCCACTTCTCCAGCTGCCGTTCGGTCATGACTGCGCCCGGCACCAGCGTATTGACGCGAATGTTGTACTCACCCAAGTCGCGAGCCAGACTGCGCGTCAAGCCATGAATCGCCGCTTTGGCGGTGACGTAAAGGGGCAGGCCACCCAGCGCCATCTGCACGCTGACCGAGCCGAAGTTAATGATCGAGCCGCCGCCCGTTTGTATCATCTGCTCGGCGGCTGCCTGGGCTGCGAAGAACATCGGCCGCAGGTTAAGCGACATCCGCTCATCCCAGTAGGCAACATCGACCTCACGCCAGGAATGGCGATCATCGTTCGCGGCATTGTTCACAAGCGTATGGATCGGCCCGACGTTTTGGCCGGTCTCGTTGATCACCTGCTTGAGGCTTGCCACATCGCGGATGTCGCAGTGGTGATAGCGCGGTGCCTCGCCGGTCTCGACGCGGAGGTCTTCGACCAACGCCTCGCTGGCGGCGTCGTTAATATCAACGAACACCACCCGCGCGCCCTGGTAATGAAACGCACGGGTAAGCGCAGCCCCGATACCACTGCCGCCCCCGGTAATAAAGACCACCCGCTGTTCTAGACTCGCATAGCGCGCTGAGTGCTGATTCATGTTCGATTCCTACGACTGAACGTCTACCCACTGACCACCCGCAGCAGACGAAGCCAATGCACGAGTAATAAACTTAAGGCCGTCGACACCATCGATCACCCCTGGCGTTGGCGCGGCGAGCGCATTAGCGCTTTCAACATTTTGGTGGGCGTGGATTTGCACCGCGAAATCGCGGTAGAGCTGTGCAAAGGCTTCGAGATAGCCCTCCGGGTGCCCCGGTGGAATACGCGCGGCTGCCATAGCGGCATCACACAGCCCGGGGCCATTACGCGTCAGAATGCGTGGGGGCTCGCCCAACGGGGAATGCACAAGCTGGTTGGGGGTCTCCTGGCGCCATTCAAGGCCACCTTGGCTGCCATAAACGCGCAGTTGCAGGCCGTTTTCATTGCCGGGCGCGACTTGGCTCGACCACAGCATGCCCCGTGCACCACCTTTAAAGCGCAGCAGCATATGTACGTTATCATCCAGCGCGCGGCCTTCCACAAAGGTGTGCATATCGGCGGCAAGGGACTCAAGCTCCAGACCCGTCACATAGCGCGCCAGGTGGTAGGCGTGGGTGCCAATATCGCCCAAACAGCCCGCCGGACCGCTACGCTTGGGGTCGGTGCGCCATTCGGCCTGCTTGACGCCGCTATCTTCCACACGAGTGGAAAGCCAATCCTGAGGATATTCCACTTGCACCACGCGCAGGTCCCCAAGCTCGCCGCTGGCCACCATTTCTCGCGCCTGACGGACCAGCGAATAGCCGGAGTAGTTATGGGTCAAGCCGAAGAACAGCCCGCTGCGTTCTACCAGATCGGCCAGCGTTTGCGCTTCCTCAAGGGTAATCGTCATCGGCTTATCGCAGATCACGTGAAAACCCGCTTCGAGGAAGGTGCGCGCCACGTCAAAGTGCATGTGGTTGGGCGTCACAATGGCGACCACGTCGATGGCATCCGGCCGTTTGCGCTCCGCCTCAGCCATGGTCTGGTAGTCGGGGTAGGCGCGGTCGTCCGCCACGTGCAGCTCAGCCGCGGCGGCCCGGCTGCGCTCAGGATCAGAAGCAAAGGCCCCGGCCACCAGCTCGTAGTGGTCGTCCAGCCGGGCGGCGATGCGGTGAACCCCGCCAATAAAAGCGCCCTGGCCGCCGCCGACCATGCCCAGGCGTAGCCGACGCGGCGTGTCGTGTTGATGGCTCATGTCGTTTTGCCCTCCGCTTTTCTTTAAACCAGCTAGCGTTAAATTAACTGAGACCTAAATCGTTAAAGACCCAGGATGCGTCGATTGGCTGTTTCATCGGAGCCGCCGTCGGCGAAGTCGTCAAACGCCCGCTCGGTCACCTCAATGATGTGGTCGCGGATAAAGGTCGCGCCTTCACGGGCGCCGACTTCCGGGTGCTTCAAGCAGCACTCCCACTCCAGCACCGCCCAGCCGTGGTAGTCGTTGGCCGCCATCCACGAGAAGATCGACTTGAAGTCGATCTGGCCATCGCCCAGGGAGCGGAAACGACCCGCGCGCTCTGTCCACGACTGATAACCAGAGTAGACGCCCTGTTTGGGGCTGGGGTTAAACTCGGCGTCCTTAACGTGGAACATCTGAATATGCTCGCGATACACGTCCAGAAAGCCGCGGTAGTCGAGCTGCTGCAGAATCAGATGGCTGGGGTCGTAGAGAATGTGGCAGCGCGGGTGATGGCCGACCCTCTCCAGGAACATCTCAAAGGTGATGCCATCGTGGAGGTCTTCGCCGGGATGAATTTCGTAGCAGAGGTTCACCCCCGCCTCGTCGAAGGCATCCAGAATCGGCCGCCAGCGACTTGCAAGCTCGTCAAATGCGGTTTCGACGAGTCCCGCCGGGCGTTGGGGCCAAGGGTAGATAAACGGCCACGCCAGCGACCCGGAAAAAGTGCCGTGGTCGGTGAGGCCAAGGTTCTGCGACGCCTTGGCGGCCAGCTTGAGCTGATCCACCGCCCACGCCTGTCGCGCCTTGGGGTTTCCGCGTACCTCAGGAACCGCAAAGCCATCAAACATCTCATCATAAACCGGATGCACCGCGACCAATTGGCCCTGCAAATGAGTGGAGAGTTCGGTAAGCGACAAGCCATGTTCGGCCAGAGTGCCCTTGATCTCATCGCAATACGTGGTGCTCTCGGCGGCGCGTTTTAAATCGATCATGCGCGCATCCCAACTGGGAATCTGCACGCCCTTATAGCCAAGCCCCGCTGCCCAGGCGGCAATGCTATCGAGGCTGTTAAACGGTGCATCGTCACCGGCGAACTGGGCGAGAAACAGCGCCGGCCCTTGGATCGTTTTCATAGGAGTCTCTCTATAACGTCTCACTGGCAATCACATTTCAATGAGCCAGAAAGTCTCGATGAAGTCGATGGGCGCGGGTGGGGGATGTTCTTCACCCGCGCCTATCTACCCGTACGCGATCAGACTGTGATCAGAACGGCGAGTCAGGGAAGTAATATTGCTCGGCGTTCTCTTCGGTGATCAGCGGCGAGCCGAGGATGTACTCGCCCACCACCGGACCATTGGAGACGAAGTGCTGCACGGTCAGGTCCATCGCTGTGGCGATCATGGCGGGCGGATACAGTACGTCTACCGGCACCAGCTCATCGCCTTCCATGACCCGCTTGATGATGTCCTTCATGCCCGCACCGCCGACAATAAACAGCTCGTCTTCGCGATCCGCCTGGCGCACCGCTTCAATGACACCGAGGGCGATATCGTCATCCTGAGCCCAGACGGCATCGATCTTGTCGAAGCGCGACAGGTAGTCCTGCATGACCTCAAAGCCATCGTCACGATTCCAGTTGGCGTGCTGCATATCGAGGATATTGACGTCGGACCCTTCGATGGCCTCCTGGAAGCCTTCGACACGCTCGTCGTCAATCACGGTCGGGATGCCGCGCAGCACCACAATGTCGCCTTCACCATCCAGGCGCTCACGGATGTACTCGCCAGATACGCGGCCTAATTCGTGGTTGTTGCCTGCTACGTATAGATCCTCGATGCCTTCTTGGTTAAGCCCCCGGTCCACCACGGTAACGAACACGCCGGACTCTTTGACGCGCCTAACCGGGTCGGTCAGTGGACCGGATTCAAACGGCAGCACCACCAGCGCGTCGATATTGCGCAGCGATACCAGGTCTTCCAGATCATTGGCTTGCTCACCGGGTGTGCTCGCCGTAGAGATGGTAATTTCAATATCCGGGTACAGCGCCTCAAGGCGATTTTTCGCTTCCTCGGCGTGATAGTTGACCCCGCCCGTCCAGCCATGGGTCGCGGCCGGAATCGAGACCCCGATGGTATGTTCCTGGGCCACGGCAGCGCTGGAAAGCCCCAATGCGGACGTGAGCGCTGCGGTGGTAACGAAGGTTGCCACTGCTGTCTTGATGGTTGGCATGATGTTGCTCCTTTCGTGTTTGTACTTGTTATGCGGTTGGAACTTGTGATGTTGCAATCGCTGCTACGGGTTGTCGTTGCTATGGGTTAGTGTTGCTTGCCTTGTGGGCTTTAGTGCCCGGGTTTTCTCCAAGAGGCGCGCTGCAGGTAGACCGCCACAATGATGATGACCCCCTGCACCGTACCGTTGAGATAGTTGGAAATGGCGTCGGTCAGGTTGAGAATATTGCCAATCATGGTCAGCATGATGGCACCCACCACCGTGCCCCAGATGCGCCCGTGGCCACCTTTCAGCATGGTGCCGCCAATAATGACGGCGGCAATTGCCTCCAGCTCCCAGAGCACCCCGGTAGCCCCTGAGGCAGAGCCCAGCCGGGGCACATAGATAATCGTCGCCAGGGCCACGCACACGCCTTGCAGCATGTAAGTCATGGTCTTGATGCGGTCGACGTGGATGGCGCTGTATTCGGCGACCTTTTCATTGGAGCCGATGGCAAAACAGTAGCGCCCGAAGCGCGTGTAGTTGAGCAGGATGTAGCCAATAATGGCGACCAACAGAAACACCCAAACAGGGATGGTGATCCCCAAAAAGCTGCCGTAATACACCGGGCGATAGATATCGCGCACCGCCCAGTCCAGCGTCAGGGTGCCGCCATCGGCAAGGTAAGTGACCAGCGAGCGGTAAATCCCCATGGTGCCAAGGGTGACGATGAACGCCTCGATCTTGCCTTTGGTGGTCACCATACCGTTGATAAAGCCAGCGCATAGCCCCAGCAGCAGCGAGGCGCCCACGCCAAACAGCACGGTGGTAAGCCCCGCGCCAAACTGATCGACCAGGCTGTTCATTAGAATGATCATCACCCCGGCGATAAAAGCCGCCATCGACCCGACCGACAGATCCAGCCCGCCGGCGGTAATCACGAAGGTCGCGCCGATGGCAATAATGCCGATAAAGGCGCTGCGGGTGAGCATGTTTGAAAGGTTATCCAGCCCCAGAAACGCCGGGTTGATCAGCACGCCGAGTAGCGCCAGGACCACCAGCGCCACAAAGGGCCCCCAGGTTTTCAGGTCAACGGAGAACCCTTTCGATGTTGTCGTTTTGTGATTAGGCATGACGCTGCTCATCTACCCCTACTCCCTTGATGCCGGATGCGTACTGCATGATTTCTTGTTCGTTAATCTGCTCGCCTTCGAGCACCCCGGTGAGCACGCCCGCGCACATGACCGCGACGCGGTGGGAAAGCCCGATCAACTCGCCCATCTCCGAGGAGATCAGGATGACCGAGCAGCCCGATTCGGTAAGCTCACGAATAAAGTGATAGATCTGGTGTTTGGTACCCACATCGATACCGCGAGTCGGCTCATTGATAATCACGACTTCAGGGTCAATAGACATCACCTTGGCAAGCAGCAGTTTCTGCTGGTTACCGCCAGAGAGCTCGGAGGCGGTGCGCGCGGCCGTGCGCAGGCGGATATCAAAGCGTTGAATGGCCTGCTGGTAGGCTTGCTCTTCACGGCGGCGATCGATAAGCGGATGGCAATATGCGCGTAAATTGAGCAGGGTAACGTTGGAGCGCAGATCCATATTGAGCACCAGGCCTTTGCCTTTGCGATCCTCTGTCAAATAGGCAATTCGCTGGTGCGCCGCATCACGCAAATTTTTCAACACGACCGGCTGGCCGTTGCGTAACACTTGACCCGCACTTTTACCGCGCAGGCCCAGCACCGCTTCAATCAACGCCGTTCGACCTGCCCCCACTACGCCGCCAAAACCAAGCACCTCGCCACGCCGCAGGGTAAAGCTGGCCTGCTTGACCGCGCCGGGCACCACTATATCCCGCGCTTCCAGCACCAGCGGCGCATCGGCCGCCAAATTCGTACGCGGCGGGTACATCTCGTTAATTTCCCGGCCCACCATCAGCCGCGCCAGTTCCTCCTTGCTGCGCCCGGCCATGAGACCGCTGTCAATCAAATGGCCATCGCGCAGCACCGTCACACGGTCGGCAATCTGCTCAATTTCGCGCAGTTTGTGGGAGATATACAGAATCGCCACGCCCCGCTCACGCAGGCGGTCTATCAGCTCGAACAGTACCTTTACTTCGTTTTCGGTAAGCGTGGCGGTGGGCTCATCCATGATCAGCACGCGCACATCGCGGGTGATCGCCTTGGCGATCTCGACCATTTGCTGATCAGAGGTGCTCAAGTCTTTCACACGGGCACGGGGATCCACATGAGTTTCAAGCTCAGCCAACACCTCTTTGCTGCGTTCACGCATGGCTCGCCGGTTGAGAAATAGTCCTCGGCGTAGCTCGCGGCCCAAGAAGATGTTTTCTTCAACGCTAAGCTGTTCCGCCAGCGCCAATTCCTGGTGGATCATGACCACCCCGTCGGCTTCTGCCTCGCCGCTGGAGCGGTAGTACTGTTGTTTACCGTCGAGAAACACCTCGCCCGAGGTGGGACGAAGATACCCCGCAAGGATTTTCACCAAGGTCGATTTACCGGCGCCGTTCTCGCCCAGCAAGGCGTGCACATCTCCCGCCTCAAGGTCGAGATCAACGTCGAATAACACCTGATTTTCGCCGAAAGAGCGGCAGATCTGCCGCGCCGATAAGAGCATGAGCCACCTGTTTATTGCTGTTGTTGTTATGTGTGCAGTTCTTACCAATATTGATTTTTGTAACGTGCTGCCCTATTTACTTTAGGTACTAAAATAAATAATTGCATATGCAACTTAGGTCGCATTTTGGCAACCAGGCGAACACGCCAGGATGAGAACTTGAATCGACCTTTCTGTACTGCTTAACAATGGCGATACCTATGGCCCTAGCGTCCACTGACACCAGCCGCCACGATAATACCCTGGCGGTGATTCGAACCCTGCGCGACCAAGGGCCGGTTGCACGCATCGATCTTGGCACCCTCAACAGCATTAGCTCCGCCACCGTCACTTCGATCAGCGCCGAGTTACTCCAACAGGGCTTGATCGGTGAACGCCCCCCAGAAACACCGCGCCCGAACGGCCGAGGCCGGCCGAAAACCCTGATTGAACTCGACCCCAATGCCGCCTGCGTGGTGTGCATCAAACTTTCGATCAATGAAATTCAACTGGTAGTGGGGGACTTCGCGGGCCAGGTACGCCATAGCGAGCACCATGCGGTATCCACCTTGACGCTCGATGCCGACGATCTGGAAACGCTGTTGGAAGACAGGATCAGCGCTGTTTGTGATCACCAGCTAAAGGATTTTCAGCGCCTGGCGGGAATCTGCCTGGCGGTGCAGGGCGTGGTGTCGTCGCAAAGCGGTATGATTATCTGGTCTCCCGCTTTAAGCTTTCGTAACGCACCGATATCGGCGCGGTTAGCGAAACGTTTTCACTGCAGCGTCCTGCTGGAAAATGACGCCAACTGTATCGCCAGCTTACTGGCGGCACAGCCCACTTACGCTGACAGCCCCAACCTGGTGGTCATTATGCTGGGTTACGGTATCGGCATGTCGGTGTTGATTAACGGCGTGCCATTTCTGGGGGCGAATGGTTCAGCGGCCGAGTTTGGGCATAGCAAATATCAGCCCGATGGCGCCCGTTGCGCCTGCGGGCGACGCGGCTGCATCGAAGCCTATGCCAGCGACTACGCGCTCTATCGCGCCGCCGCAGACTATTTAGAACTCCCCACCGGCGACAGCGCACACCCCTCCGAGCAGCAGATGCAGGCGCTGACCCAACTGGCATTACACGGTAATCCGGTAGCTCAGGGAATCTATGCCGAGGCGGGTCGCGCCTTGGGCTACGGCATCGCCAATGTAATGGCGCTGTTCAACCCTGACCTGGTACTGATTACCGGTTCTGGCGTGCGCGGTTTTGAGGCGATGCAAGCCGCCATGCACAGCGCCATTGATGACGCCCTGGTGGCCGAACTGAGGGGCACCACCCGCATCGAAAGCTGCGCCTGGGACCGGGATATGACCTGCATGGGCGGCATCGCCATGACGCTGAACGCTACCGACGGCGAGACGCTACTAGATAGCCAAACCGCCCGTGAAGCCTAGGAGGGTCAGCAATCAGTGCGAGTGCCGCGGCACTTCAGCCCCCCGGCAACCAACCAGAAAGTCAAAATCGCAGCCTTCGTCGGCTTGCAGTACCCGCTCGATGTACAACTGGCGGTAGCCGCCCTGGCTGGCGATCAACGTGGAGGCCGCCGTGGGGTCGCTTTCAGCTAGCCGCGAGGCCAGCTCTTCATCGCTGATTTCCAGGTGTAGCCGCCCGCTGTCGCAGTCGAGCTCGATCCAGTCGCCGTTGCGTACCGCGGCCAGCGGTCCACCCGCCGCGGCTTCCGGGGCCACGTGCAGCACCACGGTGCCGTAGGCCGTGCCGCTCATGCGGGCATCGGATATGCGCACCATATCGGTAATGCCCTGGGCGAGGATCTTGGGCGGCAGGCCCATGTTGCCCACCTCTGCCATGCCGTGATAGCCCCGCGGGCCGCAGTGTTTCATGACCAGGATGTCGTTGGCTTCCACGTCCAGGTCCGGGTCGTTGATGCGCGCCTTGTAGTCGTCGAAGTCTTCGAAAACCACCGCACGGCCACGGTGCTGCATCAGCTCGGCGGTCGCCGCCGAGGGTTTGAGCACCGCGCCGTTGGGGGCGAGGTTGCCGCGCAGCACGCAGATGCCGCCATCCGCAGTGAGCGGATTGTCCAGCGGGCGAATCACGTCGTCGTTGTACAGCGGCGCGTCCTGGACGTTCTCCCACAGGGTTTTGCCGTTGACGGTCAAGGCGTCTTTGTAAGGCAGCTGGTCGGCGTCGCCGAGACGCTTGAGTACCGCAGGTAAACCACCGGCGTAGTAGAACTCTTCCATCAGATAGCGACCCGAGGGCTGCAGATCGACCACCGTGGGGGTGCCGCGCCCGACCCGGCTCCAGTCGTCCAGGGTCAGATCGACACCAACCCGACCGGCAATCGCCTTGAGGTGAATCACCGCGTTGGTCGAACCGCCGATGGCTGCGTTGGTGCGAATGGCGTTATCGAAGGCTTCCTTGGTAAGGATTTTCGACAGCCGCAGGTCTTCATCGACCATCTCGACGATACGGTTACCGGAGAGATGGGCAAGCACGTAACGGCGGGAATCCACCGCGGGGATCGCCGCATTGTGGGGCAGTGAGGTGCCCAGGGATTCGGCCATGCAGGCCATGGTGGAGGCGGTACCCATGGTGTTGCAGGTGCCCGCGGAGCGGGACATGCCGGCTTCCGCGGCCATAAAGTCGTGGAGCGAGATCTCACCGGCCTTGACCTGCTCGGAGAGCTTCCACACCACGGTGCCAGAGCCGATGTCCTTGCCCTTGTGCTTGCCATTGAGCATGGGTCCGCCGGTCACCACGATGGTGGGAATATCGCAGCTCGCCGCGCCCATCAGCAGCGCCGGGGTGGTCTTGTCGCAGCCGACCAGCAGCACCACGGCATCAATGGGGTTGCCGCGAATGGCTTCTTCCACGTCCATACTCGCCAGGTTACGGGTAAACATCGCCGTGGGGCGCAGGTTGGACTCGCCGTTGGAGAATACCGGAAACTCCACCGGGTAGCCGCCTGCTTCAAGCACCCCTTGCTTGACGTGGTCCGCCAGCTTGCGGAAATGCGCATTGCAGGGAGACAGTTCCGACCAGGTGTTACAGATCCCGATAATCGGTTTGCCCTGGAACTCATGGTCGGGAATGCCCTGGTTTTTCATCCAACTGCGGTACATGAAGCCGTTCTTGTCAGCGGTGCCGAACCACTGGGCAGAGCGAAGGGGTGGCTTGCGATCAGACATGGAAGTCTCTCCGTAAAAATCGGTGAAAAAGGTGCATCCAAAAAGGGGGTAACAAACTGGCGTCAGGCCCGCTGACGGCGGGTGTGCTTCCAGCGGTCAAACATAACGGCCATCAGCAGAATCGCGCCGCGTACCAGGTATTGGTAGAAGGTCGGCACGTTAAGCAGCCCCATAGCGTTCTGAACGCAACCCATGATCAATACGCCGACCACCACGCCGGTAATCGTCGCGACACCGCCCGATAACGCGACCCCGCCCAGCACACAGGCGGAGATGACCGCCAGCTCCAAGCCCATGGAGGTATTGGGATCGCCAAGCCCCATGCGCGATGCCAGCAACACACCAACGACACCCGCGACGACGCCTTGGAGGCCGAAGACAATAATTTTCAGGCGGCGGACGTTAACCCCAGCAAGTGCGGCGGCTTCGGCGTTACCGCCGGTAGCCAGCACGTTGCGGCCAAAGGCGGTCATGTTGAGTATCACGCCAAAGATCACAAAGCAGGCCAGCATGGTCCATACCGGTAGCGTAAGGCCAAGAAAGGAAGCGCTGCCCAGCTCAAAGAAAGCCGGTACGGTAATCATCACCGCGTCGCCGCCGGAGGTGATATAGGCCAACCCGCGTACAAACTCCATGGCCGCCAGGGTCGCAATCAGCGCGTTAATACCGAACCTGGCGATCACTATGCCGTTGAAAACACCCACTGCGCCCCCCGGCGACAATCCCGCCGATCACCCCGATAAACACGCTACCCGTGCTGGAGGTCACCACCGCCGCAACCACGCCGGCAAACGCCACCGTGGAAGCCACCGAGAGATCCACCTCGCCCAGCGCCAATACCAGCATCATGGTGGCGGCGAGACTGCCAATCAGAGTGATCGAGAGCAGTAGCCCGACCATATTGCGCCCGGTCAGAAACCCAGGAATAAATATCGCCAGGGCGATAAACAACAGTAAAAAAATCGCAATCATGCCTGACGTGTCGAGCAGGGTCCGCAGCGGTTTGGCAAGCCCCTGACGCCCCTTTGGACGCGCAGGTGCATCCCCTTGGGTTACATTGTTGGTTGTCATCGTGTTGGTCCTGAACAAGTGTCCTGAAAACTGATTTTTCTGGAAAAAGCCTCATTAGGCTGGCAGTGCCAGCCCCAGCAGGCGTTCCGGTGTGGCCGACTCCCGCGGTACTACCTCCACCAGCTCACCGTCGCGCATCACAGCAATGCGGTCGCAAATGGAGCTGACTTCCGCGATATCGCTGGAGATCACCACCACGCTTTTGCCCTGATCGGCCAGGTCGTAAAGCAGCGAGTAAATATCCCGGCGCGCGCCCACATCGATCCCCCGGGTAGGCTCGTCCATGACGAACAGGTCGATCTCCTCGGCGAGCCAACGGGCCAGTATCACCTTCTGCTGATTGCCCCCCGAGAGTTTGCCGATAGGCGAACGCGGGCCCGGTGTCTTGATACTGAGCTGCTGGATATAGGATTCGGCGTTAAGCCGTTCACGACCGGGGTGACGAAAAAGCCCCCAACGTTTGAAGAAGCGCCGACAGCTGATATTGAGGTTGTCGGCGACGCTGGCCACCGGGAAGATGCCCTGGGATTTGCGATCCTCCGGGCACATAGCAATACCCGCGCGGATCGCCTCGCCGGGGCTTTTGAAGCGTCGTGACTCGCCGTTAAACTTCACGCTGCCTGCTTTGGGTGACTCAACGCCGCACACCAGCCGAAGTAGCTCGCTGCGCCCTGCCCCCACCAAGCCAAACAGCCCAAATACTTCCCCCTGCTTGACGGAAAAGCTCACCGGTGCCTTGAGGCCGCGACCTTCGATACCTTCCACGCTCAAGACCACATCGCCATGTTGGCGAGCACGATAGCCGTAAACATCATCGATATCGCGCCCCACCATTTCACTCACCAACAGATCGTGGTTGAGCGACGACATGTCCTCATGGGTACGAATATGCTGACCGTCGCGGAAGATGGTGACCGCATCGCACATTTCGAACACCTCTTCCATGCGATGGGTCACGTAGAGCACGACGCGCCCTTCATCGCGCAGTCGTTGAACGATGCGCTTGAGTTGGCGGGTTTCCTGGATGGAAAGACTGCTCGTCGGTTCATCGAAAGCAATGACCTTGGCGTCACGCAACAGCGCACGACCAATCTCAATCATTTGCTGCTGGCCGATGGAAAGCTCGCGTACCTTGGTCGAGGGATGGATATCCCCTTCGCCGAGGTCAGCGAGAATTGACATGGCTTTTTCCTTCAACTGACGGCGGCTCAAAAACCCTTGCCGCGTGGGCAGTTGGCCGAGCAACAGGTTCTCGGCCACCGACATGTTGGGAGAAAGCGTCAACTCCTGATAAATGATCGCGATCCCTTCGCGCAACGCCTCCCGGGTGTTACTGAAGACGTGACGCTGACCATCGATCCACAGCGCCCCTTCCGCCACGCGGTTAACGCCACTCAGCACCTTGAGCAGGGTCGATTTACCTGCGCCGTTCTCGCCCATCAGCGCATGCACCTGGCCGGCGTGAGCGTCAAAGCTCACGCCATCCAGCGCACGCACGCCGGGGAAAACGACACTGATACCATCGAAACGTAAATAGGCATCAGACATGCTTAACTCCTCCCGCAGACGCTTACCGTTACAGGCGCCGTTTTTTATAGACCAAGTTCTTCGCGCACTTCCTGCCAGTTATCACGGGTCATTAGCGTGCCGGAGGTTTCGGTATTGGCCGGTGGCTCTTTGTCCTCAGTAATCCAGCGGTAGAGGTCTTCGGCTGTTTGACGGCCGTGCATAGTGGAACTGACCGCCACGGTGCCGTGAAAGCCGGTCGGGTTTTCACGAGAGAACTCGGCAAAGGCGGCACCTGAACCGTTGATACCTACCCCGATAACGTCCTCAGCGGGTATGCCGTACTGTTCGGTCGCCCTTACACCGCCAAGTACGCTCTCCTCATTGAGGGCATAGATAACCCAGTGCTCATAATCACCGTACTGGGAAAGTACCGGCGATGCGGCTGAGAAAGCACTAGAGGTATCACTGTTTTGCTGGGGCGCATCAAAAATATTGTCTTCAGGGAAGCCCGATGCCAGCAGCGCTTCAGTCGCGCCATCGGTGCGCTCGACGGCGGTGGGTAATTCGTTGTTGGTGATGCGCAGCGCGGCTACCTCTTCAGGATCCCAACCACGGGCTTCCATTTCGTCGGCGATGGCTTCACCTACCTGCTGGCCGATCTTGGTGCCCGACATGCCCAGGTGTGGGACGTCTTCCATCGGTTCGCCGCTGGAATTGACAAACTGGTCGTCTACGGTCACTACCTTCATATCGTACTGGTTGGCGCGGTTCATGATCGCGGGTCCAAGTCGCACGTCTGGCGGACAGATGACAAACCCTTCAGCCCCCTGGGCGTACAAGTTATCTATTGCGCTGAGCACTTCCTGGCCGTCTTCACCACCGAGGCGCACCACATCGAAACCGAGCTCTTCGCCCAACTCAGTTGCCGCTTCCTGTTCATTGATGAACCAAGCCTGTTCAGGTTTCTTGACGATAAAGCCTATTTTCACCTCGTCATCCTGCGCCTGTGCAGTGCCCAGAGACGCCAGCATAACGGCGCTACCGAGGGCTAACCGGGTAAAGGTTGTGGTTAGGTTTGTTGTTAATCGCATGGTCGTACTCCTGATGTTTTAGCGAGTTTTGTTGTTGATTGTGATGATGGCTGTTGATGTCTCAGGTTGTCGGTGACAAACCTCGACGGTTTACGAATCAAACGTTTCCTGAGCAGAAAAGCGGTAAACCGTGCGCGATCGATACGTCTCGTCGGGCTCTAGGATCGTGCTAGGAAACGCCTCCTGGTTGGGGGAATCGGGGTAGTGCTGGGTTTCCAGCGCAAAGCCGGAACGGTGCCCGTAAGCCTTGCCCTGTTTACCGGTCAGGTTGCCGTCGAGGAAATTGCCGGAATAGAACTGGATGCCTGGCTCGGTGGTTTCGATTTCCACCATGCGCCCGCTTTCTGGCTCCCACACTTTGGCGGCCAGCACCAGTTCGTCCGCTGCCGCGTCATCGCGGGCAAGCACAAAGTTGTGGTCATATCCGCCGCCGAAGCCGAGCTGTTCGTTGTCCTGCTCAATGCGTTCGCCAATCGGCGTCGCCTGGGCAAAGTCAAACGGCGTGCCCTCTACCGAGCGGAGCTCGCCGGTGGGGATCAGGGTATCGTTCACCGGGGTAAATTCTTGGGCGTTGATCATTAGCTGGTGATCAAGAATGGTATCGCTGCCCTCGCCCTTTAGGTTGAAGTAGCTGTGCTGGGTAAGATTGACCGGCGTCGCCTTGTCGGTGACAGCCTGATAATCGACCAACAGCTCGTCATCATCGGTCAGCGTGTAGGTGACTTCAGTCTCCAGCCGGCCGGGATAGCCTTCTTCACCATCCTCGCTGGTATAGCGCAGCACAAGGCCCGTTCCGCTCTCATTTTCAAACGGTTCGGCCTGCCATAAGACCTTATCGAACCCCTGCTCGCCGCCATGCAGATGGTTATTGCCGTCGTTGGTGGCCAGTGAATGGGTTTCCCCCTCAAGGGAGAACTGACCACCCGCGATGCGGTTACCGTAACGGCCGATAATCGCCCCGAAGTAAGGGTTGGCCTGGCGATACGCATCAGAAAGGTAAGCTTCCAATGAGTCGAAACCCAGCGCGATATCGTCGAACTCACCCGCCACATTGGGGGTTTTAAGAGCCAGGATGATGCCGCCGTAGTTGGTGACTTGGAGTTCGATACCATTGGCGTTGGTAAACCGATAGACATCGACCTGACGGCCATCGGGTAATTCACCAAATACCGATTTATCGATGCTGCGTTCAGCACCATTTCCAGCGGTGGTTTCTTCGCCTTTTGCCTGGGCCGCGCTAAGCAATAGCATCGCGATACCGGCACTCACCAGCAGCTTGGGTCTTGCGCTGACCCTATGAGCGTTCATGAGAGACATGATGTTGCTCCTTGCGTTTTTGTTATTAGAGCGACGCTATCGTCGCCAGTACAGTGGTTACAGTAGACACCTCCGACATAACCAACCAATATACAAACATGCCAACTTCGATACGCTTATTGCTATCAATAACAAAAAGGGGCTTGTTCCATGGGCGTTCTCGACGAGAACTGGTTTCTGAACGCACGACTAAAGTTGCGCCATTTGCAGCTATTTTTAGCACTTGACGAGCAGCGTAATCTTCACCGTGCGGCTGCTCAGCTGCACATGAGCCAGCCCGCCGCCTCAAAATTGCTTAACGACCTGGAAGCCAATCTGGGCATTCGTTTATTTGATCGCCAACCCCGCGGGCTGACGCCCAACTGGTATGGCGAGATCATGATTCGCCACGCGCACAGCATGTTATCGACGCTGCGCCAAACGGGTGAGGAGTTGAATGCATTAGGCGAAGGTAATGCGGGAACGGTAGCCGTCGGCACCGTGATGGCCCCGGCGGTAACGCTACTGACCAGTGCTATCGAGCGAGTACATAGAGACCGGCCGGGACTCAAAATCAGCGTGGATGTTGATGTCAGCAAGGCGCTGGTGCCACGTTTGCTTGAAGGCGAACTGGACTTCGCGATTACCCGGATTCCGGCGGGCTTTGACGTGGAGCGCTTCGTGTTTGAAGAGATTGGCGAAGAAGAGCTCTGCTTTGTCTGCCGCCAAGGGCATCCGTTAACCGATAAAACCCCGCTTAGCCTATGCGACATGGTGGACTATCCATGGTCGTTACAGCCCATTGGCGCCTTGATGCGTCAGCGGGTCGACAGCCTGTTCTTGCATCATCAGGTAGCGCCGCCGCGCCAAATCGTCGATACCGCGGACTTATTGGTATCGCTCGCGCTGGTCGATAAATCCGACACCATCACGGTGACCACCCGCGAAGCCGCTGATCTGCTATGCAACCCGCAGCGCTTTCATCTGCTGCCGTTCAGCGAAACGCTCAGCGTTCAACCCTATGGTTTAGTGAGCTTGCGCCACCAGCGTCTCTCACCCGGTGCGGCAGCGTTAATGAGTACCCTGCGGGAGATTATTGCCCAGTCCGGTTAATGTGAGTGACGCGGCACCTCAGCGCCCCGGCAACCGACCAGAAAGTCGAAGTCGCAGCCTTCGTCGGCTTGAAGGACGCGTTCGATGTACAGCTGGCGGTAGCCGCCCTGGCTGGCAATCAGCGTGGAGGCGGCGGTGGGGTCGCTTTCGGCCAGGCGTGAGGCCAGCTCTTCGTCGCTGATATCCAGGTGCAGCCGGCCGCTGTCGCAGTCGAGCTCGATCCAGTCACCGTTGCGTACCGCGGCCAGTGGGCCGCCCGCCGCAGCTTCCGGAGCGACATGCAGCTCCACGGTGCCATACGCCGTGCCGCTCATGCGCGCATCGGAGATACGCACCATGTCGGTAATCCCTTGGGCGAGGATCTTGGGTGGCAAGCCCATGTTGCCGACTTCCGCCATGCCGTGATAACCCCGCGGGCCGCAGTGCTTCATAACCAGAATATCGTTGGCTTCAACATCCAAATCCGGGTCGTTGATGCGCGCTTTGTAGTCGTCGAAGTCTTCAAATACCACCGCGCGGCCGCGGTGCTGCATCAGTTCAGCGGTCGCCGCCGAGGGCTTGAGCACCGCGCCGTTGGGGGCCAGGTTGCCGCGTACCACGCAGATGCCGCCATCGGCGGTGAGCGGATTGTCCAGCGGGCGGATCACGTCGTCGTTGTACAGCGGCGCGTCCTGAACGTTCTCCCACAGGGTTTTGCCGTTGACGGTCAAGGCGTCCTTGAACGGCAGGCGGTCGGCGTCGCCCAGGCGCTTGAGCACCGCAGGCAAGCCGCCCGCGTAGTAGAACTCTTCCATCAGAAAACGCCCAGAAGGCTGCAGGTCGACCACCGTGGGGGTGCCGCGCCCGACCCGGCTCCAGTCGTCCAGGGTCAGATCCACACCGACCCGACCGGCAATCGCCTTGAGGTGAATCACCGCGTTGGTCGAACCGCCGATGGCTGCGTTGGTGCGAATGGCGTTATCGAAGGCTTCCTTGGTGAGGATTTTGGACAGCCGCAGGTCTTCATCGACCATCTCGACGATACGGTTACCGGAGAGGTGGGCAAGCACGTAACGGCGGGAATCCACCGCGGGGATCGCCGCGTTGTGGGGCAGCGAGGTGCCCAGGGATTCGGCCATGCAGGCCATGGTAGAAGCAGTGCCCATGGTGTTGCAGGTACCCGCCGAACGCGACATACCGGCTTCCGCGGCCATAAAGTCATGGAGGGATATCTCACCGGCCTTGACCTGCTCGGAGAGCTTCCACACCACGGTGCCGGAACCAATGTCCTTGCCCTTGTGCTTGCCGTTGAGCATGGGCCCGCCGGTGACCACGATGGTGGGAATATCGCAGCTCGCCGCCCCCATCAGCAGCGCCGGGGTGGTTTTATCACAACCCACCAAAAGCACTACGGCATCGATGGGGTTGCCGCGGATGGCTTCTTCCACGTCCATGCTCGCCAGGTTACGGGTAAACATCGCCGTGGGGCGCAGGTTCGACTCACCGTTGGAAAACACCGGGAACTCCACCGGGTAGCCACCGGCTTCCAGTACGCCTTTCTTCACATGTTCTGCCAACTTACGGAAATGCGCATTGCAGGGAGAAAGCTCCGACCAGGTGTTACAGATCCCGATAATCGGTTTGCCCTGGAACTCATGGTCGGGGATACCCTGGTTTTTCATCCAACTGCGGTACATGAAGCCGTTCTTGTCAGCGGTGCCGAACCACTCTGCACTACGTAGCGGACGTTGACGTTTGGCCATGAGGTTAACTCCTTGTTTTGAATCAGTGACGGCTGAAGGCCTAAGAACGCCTACGCCGAATGTGCAAAACACTAAACTACCCACCCATACTGGTCGACCATACAAAAGTATATGTTGAACAATTGCTCTTAATGTTCAACATTAAAGGCCCCGAACGGGTTAGCAACTATTCGCTTCACAACAACAACCGTGAGGATTTAGAGCCATGCTCAAATCGAAATATAGCTCGCTACTAACCGGCTCAGTGCTACTGCTAGGCCTCTCGGCGGCCCAGGCTGCCGAGTACGAATGGAAGTTCCAGGCATCAGAAACCTCTGGCGAACCCAGCTTCAAGATCAAGCAGGAATGGGCCGACAAGATCACGGCAATGACCGACGGCCGGGTTGAGATCGAGGTAATGCCGATCAACTCCGTGGTTGGGCCGACTGAGACGCTGACCGCCGTTAGCTCAGGCATTCTTCAGGGACACATGACAGATCCCAGTTACTTCTCTGGGCAGGACCCTGCTTTCGGCATGCTCGGCAATCTGGTCGGCGCCTGGCAGAACCCCTACGACTTTCTGGAGTACATGAAGTACGGCGGCGGTGAAGAGCTCTACAACGAGCTGGTCGAGCCCTATGGTACCCACCTGATAGGCGCCGCCACCTTCCCGTTAGAGTCGGTACCGTCCACTGTACCCATTGAATCGATAGAGGATTTTGAAGGCCTCAAGATCCGTGCACCGCAAGGCATGGTGTACAACATCTTTGAGCGCATTGGTGCGACGCCGGTCAACTTGCCTGGCTCTGAGGTGTATACCGGGCTGGAGAAAGGCGTGATCGACGCTGCGGATTCCACGGTACTCTCGAATAACGACGCCATGGGCCTGCACGCTTTCGCCCCTTACCCGCTGTATCCAGGCTTTCACTCCATGCCGATGATCGCCGTATCGATCAATAAGGATATCTGGGATGGCCTTCCCGAAGAGTTGCAGACGACGTTGGAAACGGCGTTTGATGGCATGGCCTATGACCTGATTGCTCGCCTCAAGGAGCAGGATATCGAGACGCTGCAACGGCTTCAGGATGACCCTGAGGTTCACCCCTTCAACCTGCCGGAAGAGGAGCGCCAGAAGTTCCGTACAGCGGCAGAGCAGGAGTGGCAAGAATGGGCTGGCGAGAATGAAATGACCCAAAAGATTTATGACTCGGCCACTGCATTTTTGCGCTCACGCAATCTGCTTTAACGTTTGCTCTCAACCCGGCTTCATTTAACTAACCATCGCATCGCTCGGGGATCGACCCGAGCGATGTGCGTAGAGTCGCGCCATGTCTCAAAAAACACCTGACAATCAATCCTCTTCGCCCGATCCCCGGGATCTTCCCAAGATTCTCGAAACGGTGGAGGAGGTTTCCCCCGAACGTAACGCGCTTGACCGCCTGATCGTACGTGGTGGCAGGGCAGTTTCCTGGCTGGTGCTTGTGGCGATGGGCATTAGCGTCGTGGAAGTTTTCATGCGCTATGGTTTTAACAACCCCACCTCCTGGGTACACGAAACCGTGGTATTTCTGATCGCCGTTATTTTTGTGCTTGGTGGCCCAGCGGCCATGGCACGCAATAGCCATATCCGCGTCAAGGTGCTCTACGACAACGCAGGGCCAACGCTGAAGTGCTGGATGGATCGCTTTAATGACCTGCTCACGCTGATTTTTTGCATGTCGATGAGCTACGCCGCTTTTTATATGTTCTGGGGCGCGTCGCATAACCCGCTCGGCGAATGGTCGCTGGAGCGCTCTGGCACCTCCTGGAATCCGCCCTTTCCTGCCATGGTCAAGGGCATGATTTTTTTTGCTCTGACACTGATGACACTGCAGGCTTTGCTGCACCTATGGCAATCGCTTAAGGCGAAGCCCCATACCGGTAACGAGGAGACGCGCTGATGGATATTTCAACCGCAACGATCCTCATGGTGGGGGCTATTTTCGCGCTGCTGGTTACCGGTTTGCCACTGGCGTTCATTACCGGCTTGGTGGCCATGGCCTTTACCTTTGGCTGGTTCGGCGAGGCGGCACTGCCGCTGGTCACCAGCCGTGTCTACGGGTTTATCACCGAGTATTCGCTGGTCGCGGTGCCCATGTTCGTGTTGATGGCGTCGCTCTTGGATCGATCCGGCATCGCCAAGGATCTGTTCAACGCCATGCGCGTGTTTGCCGGTCGCCTACCGGGCGGCGTCGCGGTGCAGACCATCGTGGTGGCGTTCTTTCTGGCCGCCCTCTCGGGCATCATCGGCGGGGAGATCGTCCTGCTGGGGATTCTGGCGCTGCCGCAAATGCTCCGCCTGGGCTACGACAAGCGGCTTTCCATTGGGGTAGTGTGTGCCGGGGGCGCCCTGGGCACCATGATGCCGCCCTCCATCGTACTGATTATCTATGGCCTGATCGCCAGCGTATCGATTGCTGAGCTGTTCGCCGCCGCGGTGACGCCGGCAATTATCCTGATGGGCTCCTATATTGCCTATGTGCTGGTGCGCTGTCTGAAGAATCCTGCGCTGGGCCCACCGTTGGATAAAGACACCCAGGACAATCCTTTCGCCAGCAAGCTGGACGCCGTCAAGGCCGTTCTGCTGCCAGGGCTAATTGCCTTTCTGGTGCTGGGCACCATCTACGGCGGCATCGCCTCGGTCACCGAGGCGGCGGCCATGGGTGTCTTCGGCGTACTGCTCGCCACCATTGTGCGGGGCGAGTTCACGCCTGGCATGCTGCACCATAGCCTGGGCCAAACCATGAACACCTGCGGCATGATCATCTGGATCGGCATCGGCGCCGCCGCCCTGGTGGGCGTCTATAACCTGATGGGTGGCAACCGTTTTGTGTCGAGCCTGATCCTGGGGCTCGACGTCGCGCCGATAGTGATCATTCTGATCATGATGGCGATCATGCTGGTACTCGGGCTATTCCTCGACTGGATCGGGATCGCCATGCTGGCCCTGCCGATCTTTCTGCCTATCGTTATTCAGTTGGGTTTCGACCCGATCTGGTTCGGTATTCTGTTCGCCGTGAACATGCAGGTGTCGTTCCTGTCACCACCCTTCGGGCCCGCCGCCTTCTACCTGAAAAGCGTGGCACCGCCGGATATCAGCCTGAAGGATATCTACCTGTCCGTACTCCCCTTTATGGCCATTCAGCTGTGCATACTCGCGGCGCTATTGATGTGGCCGCAACTGGCCATTTGGCCACTATGATAACCGCCACCTGCATGAGGAGAACGCCATGCGATTGATTCAGTGTGACCACCAGGGCCAGGTTCGCGCCGCCCTGGTCGAGAGCGAAGAGCAGGTCAGACTGCTCGACGGTGATACCTACACCCTGGCCAACCGGGCGATTAGCGCCGGTAAACCGCTCAGCGAGATGGTCACGGAAGCCTTGACCGACACCCGCCTTGATTACCAAGCGCTGGTCGACGATAAACGCCTGTTACCCCCGCTGACGCATACCGACCCGGCCCACTGCCTGGTGACCGGTACTGGCCTCACCCACCTGGGCAGTGCCGATACCCGCTCAGCGATGCACGCGAAAGCTCAAGCTGCGGAAGAAGAATTAACCGACTCCATGCGCATGTTCAAGCTGGGCGTGGAAGGCGGCAAACCCGACGCAGGCCAGCTTGGTGCCCAGCCGGAGTGGTTCTACAAGGGCGATGGCCAGTGCGTAGTAGCGCCGGAAGCAGCGATTCCCTCCCCCGCCTTTGCCGAGGACGCGGGGGAGGAGCCCGAGCTGGCAGGGCTTTATGTGATTGGCAACGATGGCCAACCCTGGCGAGTCGGCTATGCTTTGGGTAACGAGTTCTCTGACCACGTCACCGAGCGCTTCAACTATCTGTGGCTGGCCCACTCCAAGCTACGCGCCTGCAGTTTTGGGCCCGAGCTATTGATCGGTGAACTGCCCGAGCACTTAGAAGGCACCAGCCGCATCCAGCGCGGTGGCGAAACAGTGTGGGAGAAACCCTTTTTAACCGGCGAGGCCAATATGGCCCATAGTCTGGCGAACCTGGAGTATCACCACTTTAAATACGAAGGCTTCCGCCGCCCCGGCGATGTGCATGTGCATTTTTTCGGTACCGCAACACTGAGCTTCGCCGACGGCATTAAGGTGCGCGTTGGTGATCGCTTTGAGATCAACATCCATGAATTTGGCCGCGCCCTGCGCAACCCGCTACGGGTGGAAGCAGACGCACCGGCCATCAGCGTGAAACCGCTTTAACACCTTTTTACACCAACAGGAGGTCGTATGACTCTGGAAGGCAAACTACTTATTGGCCAGCAGGCCATCAGCGGTAAACAGGCGGATATTCAAGCCGTCAATCCCGCCACTGGCGAAACCTTGGCCCCCGTCTACCCTGGCGGCGGCAAAGCGGAAGTCGAGCAAGCGTGTGAACTTGCCGAAGCGGCGTACGCTACTTACCGCGAAACCTCGCTTGAAGACCGGGCCGTGTTCCTCGAAACCATCGCCAGCGAGATCGAGGCGATCGGCGAAGAGCTAACCGAACGGGGGGTCGCCGAAACCGGCCTCCCCGAAGCTCGCCTACAGGGCGAACGTGGCCGCACCTGCGGTCAGTTACGCTTGTTCGCCAATGTGGTTCGGGCCGGCGAGTGGCTCGATGTGCGCATTGATCCCGCGCTGCCCGATCGTGAACCGATGCCGCGTGTCGACCTGCGCCAGCGGCATATTGCCCTGGGCCCGGTGGCGGTGTTTGGCGCCAGCAACTTCCCACTGGCCTTTAGCGTGGCCGGTGGCGATACCGCCTCGGCGCTGGCCGCGGGTTGCCCGGTAGTGGTCAAGGGCCACTCTGCCCACCCCGGCACCTCCGAACTGGTGGGTCGCGCCATTCAGCGCGCCGTTGCCAAGTGCAACCTGCCTGAAGGCGTCTTTTCGCTGCTGTTTGGTTCGGGCAACGATATTGGCCAGGCGCTGGTCGCCGACCCGCGCATCCAGGCGGTGGGCTTCACCGGTTCACGCGGCGGCGGCACGGCATTGACGGCGATTGCCCAGGCACGCCCTCAACCAATCCCGGTTTACGCCGAGATGAGCTCCATCAACCCGGTGTTCCTGCTGCCGGAAGCGCTCAAAGCACGCGGCAAAGCTATCGCTGAGGGGTTTGTTGGCTCGCTCAATATGGGCGCCGGGCAGTTCTGCACCAATCCCGGACTGGTGATTGCGGTTCAGGGCCCAGAGCTGGATGCCTTTGTTGAGGCCGCAGGCGAAGGGGTTAAGGGCAGCGCCGCCCAAACCATGCTCACCCCGGGCATTCACGACGCATACCAGCAGGGCGTTGATCGACTCGCCAACCACGCCAAGGTCACCGAAGTGGCTCGTGGCCAGGCAGGCGAGACGGCGAACCCCTGCCAAGCGGGGCTGTTCGTTACCCAGGCCGAGGCGTTCCTCAACGAGCCCGCCCTCCAGGAAGAGGTGTTTGGTTCAACGTCGCTGGTCATCGCCTGTGCTGACGCCCAGGAAGTGGCGAAGGTGGCCGCCCAAATAGAAGGCCAGCTCACCATTACGCTACACATGGATGACGGCGACCTGGCGACCGCCAAACAACTGCTGCCCACCCTGGAGCGCAAGGCGGGGCGGATCCTGGCCAACGGCTGGCCAACCGGTGTAGAAGTTTGCCACGCCATGGTACACGGCGGACCTTATCCGGCGACGTCGGACTCCCGCACGACCTCGGTAGGAAGCGCGGCGATTTTCCGCTTCCTGCGCCCGGTGTGCTACCAGGCGCTGCCGGAAGGGTTACTGCCCGAGGCGATCCGCGACGGTAACCCCTGTGGCGTATCTCGCCTGGTCGATGGCAAGCGTGAATGAACGAGCGTCTCTCAAGACGTTACTCGATAAAGGCGTCGGTGGTTTCTCGATAACCGTATAGAAATGCATCGGCGACCTGGCGCAGCGGGGCAACATCCACCTCGCTGCGTTTTTTTGTGATCAACTCGCCAAAACGCGCGTAGAGACCTTGATATTCGCGCTCTTCAGCGTCGATAAGAACGTCGTCGTCAATCACTAGGTGGCAGCCACCTTGGGTAAGGCTCAAACGGCTTCCATCGCTGTCAATGTGCATATCCCAGGTAGGCGGGCCGCTCTGGCGAAAATCAAACGCTGCTTTAATTGACGCACCTTCTGGGTCGGTGAAGGAAAGATCCGCCGCAATCGGGGTTTGAGCGTTACTGGGTACCTGCAGCCGTGCTTCTTGCAGGAAAAATGGCTGCGGCAAAATAGCGGTGGCAATCGACAGCGCATTAATACCCGGATCAAATACGCCCATACCACCGGGCTCCCAGATCCACGCCTGGCCTGGGTGCCATACCCGCACGTCCTCCTTCCACTCGATCTCCACCCGCTGCACCTGACGCTCACTCAACCACTGCTGGGCCTGCGCCACGCCGGGAGCAAACCGCGAATGCCAGGCGGCAAACAGGCTAACACCCTGCCTGGAAGCGGTGGCAATCAAGTCCTCCACTTCACTAAGCGTCGCCCCTGGCGGCTTTTCCAGCAGCACGTGCTTGCCGCGCAAAAGCGCCGCCCGCGCCTGGGAATAGCGCAAGTGGGTTGGCGTGCAGATCGCGACGGCATCGATATCTGGATGAGCATCAAGCATTGCTTCCAGACCTTGATAACCCGGCACATCAGATAGCGACGCATAAGGATCCGCCGTGGCAATAAGCTGGCAGTTCGGGGTGGCGGCTATCGCCGGCAGGTGCTGGTCGCGAACGATCTTGCCCACGCCAACCAGGCCAAGGGTGAAGTCAGACATACGCTTACCTCAATTGAAAACTTTCACTCTAGAATAGCGATCGGGGAGTCAGTGTGCGGTATGGATCAGCTCAACAGTGCGCCCTAGTGAGCTGGCGCTATGTTCAAGACCCAGCGCCTCCGCGGTACCCGCCAAAACGGCTTGTGAAGCTAAGAAGGCCTCACGGGGCCGGCGCAACCGGATGCTCTCCATGAGGTGTCGATGGCGCTCCAGACTCTCTTCAGGGTCGGCGGCATTCTCGTTGGACATGGATATCAGCATATAGATGGAGGGGCGCAGGATATGCGATAGCTGTGCCCAGACGATATTGTGAGTCGCCTTGAAGATCGCTTCGTGGAAAGCAATATCGCATTCGCTATGCAGCCGTCGCTCCTCCTCGCAAGTCGCATTGCGCAGATTCTGCCCCAGGCCTTCAAAGGCTTCTTCGATGGCGACCAGATCCCGCGCCTTGGCACGCTTGGCGGCGGTCATCGCCACATAGGGCTCAACGTCCAGGCGAAAGGCGAGAATTTCGCGTTGAATATCCGGGTTGGGAGCGGCGTAGCGGGTTAACCAGTCGGTCACCTGAGCATCGAGAATATGCCACTCGGAGTATTCGCGCACCTTGGAGCCATGACCGGAAATCCGCTCAATAATGCCAGCATCCACCAATTGGCGTAGATCGCTACGCACCGCTGAGCGATTAATCGCGAAGCGTTCGCATAGATCCAGTTCGCGGGGTACAAAATCGCCGGGGTGATAATGCCCTCCAAAAATCTCCTCGGCGAGATGTTCGGCGATACTGGGGCGAGCGGCTGGTTTCCTTAAAGATGAAGTCAATGCGGTAGGCCCCTGTTTCAATTCCTGTCAATCATAACGTATTTGACCGGTCGACTGTCACTGGCATGACATCGAGCCTCGCCCGCTGTCTCAGCTCCAGCCGCCGTTCATAGAGGCCTTTAGCGCTCAGGGTCCCCAGTACCAGAACGCCGCCAACCATGGCCATCGGTGCTGGCTGTTCGGCCAGAATCCACCAGGCCAGCAGCGTGCCTATTACCACCTCCAGCAGCAACAACAGACCTACTTCCGCGGAAGGTAAATAGAGCGGCCCGCGCTGAAGGAGTGTCACGCCGCAAGGTACAATAATCAAACAGAGCAGGATCACCACGCCTAGCTGGCTGACTGCGGGCAGTGTCGGTTCGCTCCCCGCCAGCCAAAACAGCCCGGCAATGCTACCCACAACAATACCGTTGAACACCAGCATGGGGCTCATATCCACCCCCGGCCGCGTCCGACAGAGAGTGAAATTGATTGCCAGGGTGGTAGCCGCCATCAAAGCGAAAGCGTTGCCTACCCAGGAGCCTGCGCCCGCGTCGTCGAGGGCAATCATCGCGATGCCAAGCATGCAAATAAAAATTGCTAGCCAAGTGCGCCTGGGCAGGCGCTCCTTGAGGATGAACCAAGAGAGCACGGCGGCGATAAGCGGCGAACTTGCCAATATCATCAACACGTTGCCCGCCTTGGTGTACTGATTACCCAGTACAAAGCCACAGGTCGTTAAACTGAACAACAACGCCACGGCGATGCCTGTCCAGCCACAGCGACGATAAGCTGCCAGAGTGCCACGCCCATAACGCATCAGAGCGATGAGCAGAAAGCCCAAGCCTGATAGATAACCGCGCCACATCAGAATTTCTGCATCAGGAAGGTCGGCCACCTTTATCAGCAGGGCATCCGGCGCCATGATGATCGCGCCACCCGCGGTCAACAGCAGGCCCTGCTGACGATGCGTGAGTGCTGCAAATGCCGACATATCAGTAATTATCCTTTTTAGTGATTATCCCTGGGCGGATGCTGGCGTGCCACATCGCGGTATTTGATCGCAGATTCCAAAATCATACCGCGGTCCAGCGGCTCGACCATGCTGCGCTGGATCTCCTGCCAGGGCGTCTGGTGACCGGGGTAGCGATAGCCACCCTGCTGTTCTAGACGCGCGCGACGCGCTTCCAGTTCACTATCGTCAATCAGCAGTTGCACTTCGCCACGTTTGAGATCGACCCGCAGCCGGTCGCCGCTTTCCAGCAGCGCCAAGCCGCCGCCGGTAGCGGCTTCTGGCGAGGCATTGAGAATCGATGGCGAACCGGAAGTACCCGACTGACGGCCATCACCCAGGCACGGCAACGACTCGATGCCTTGCTTGATCAGTGCTTCCGGCGGCTGCATATTGACCACTTCGGCACCACCGGGGTGGCCGACGGGGCCTGCGCCGCGCATCACCAGAATGGTGCGGGCGTCGATGTTGAGCGCCGGGTCGTCAATACGCGCGTGGTAATCCTCGGAGCCATCAAATACCACCACCTTGCCTTCAAAGGCATCAGGGTCGCTGGGATCGTTCAGGAAGCGCTCGCGGAAATCCCGGGAGATCACGCTGGTCTTCATCAGCGCCGAGTCGAATAGATTGCCCTTGAGGTTGAGGAAGCCCGCGTGCTCGACCAGCGGGTCGGCGTAGCGACAGATCACATCGGCATCCTGGGTTTCGCGGCCTTCCAGATTTTCGCCAATGGAGCGGCCATTGACCGTCAGCGCATCGCCGTGCAGCTTCCCGGCGGTATGTAGCTCATGGAGGATCGCCGGAACGCCTCCGGCGCGGTGGAACTCTTCACACAGGAAAGCCCCAGCGGGCATGACGTTGGCCAACAGCGGTATTTCATGGCCCAGCCGCTGCCAGTCATCGTTATCCAGCTCAATGCCCGCGTGGCGGGCGATGGCATTAATGTGCACCGGCGCGTTGGATGAGCCACCGAGTGCCGAGCAGGCCACAATGGCGTTCTCGAACGCTTCCCGGGTCAGGATATCCAGCGGCCTGACATCCTCCCAGACCATATCGACAATCCGCGTGCCGGTATCGTAGGACACCATGGCGCGCTCCTTGTAGGGCGCGGGTATAACCGCCGAACCCGGCAGGCTCATCCCCAGCACTTCAGCCATGGAGTTCATGGTGGAAGCGGTGCCCATGGTATTGCAGTGGCCAATTGAAGGCGCCGAGTCGCTGGCCCGGGAAAGAAACTCGGCGTAGTCGATATCCCCCGCCGCCAGGCGCTTGCGAAGCTCCCAGATAATCGTGCCCGAACCGACCCGCTCGGCACCGCGCCAGCCATTCAGCATTGGCCCACCGGACAGTACAATCGCCGGGATATTCACCGTCGCCGCTGCCATTAGCGCCGCGGGCGTCGTTTTATCGCAGCCGGTGGTCAGCACCACGCCGTCTAACGGGTAGCCATGCAGCACTTCCACGATGCCTAAGTAGGCGAGATTACGATCCAGCGCAGCGGTGGGCCGCCGGACATTCTCGTGGATAGGATGCATGGGGAACTCGAAAGGCACTCCGCCTGCCGCGCGAATACCGTCTTTGACCCGCTTGACCAGCTCA
The DNA here is from genome assembly GCF_014263395.1 of Halomonas sp. SH5A2. GTDB lineage: Bacteria > Pseudomonadota > Gammaproteobacteria > Pseudomonadales > Halomonadaceae > Vreelandella. Next base: position 3,300,774 of record NZ_CP058321.1, read on the forward strand.
ATGTGATGACGGTTGCACGGGGTCAAATCGGACCCCGACTGACAAATACCAATAATCGGCTTACCGCTGGTCAGTTCATCCAGCGTGATGCCGTAATTAAGGTAGCGCTCGATGCATAGCGCCGTGGTGCCAGGATGGTCAGGGTTGTCGAACCAGTAGCGCGACCGTAACTGTTCAGAGGTTATTTTTTGATTAGATTTGGCCATGGTGCCGCTCCACGCCTAGAGTGAATATAAAGAGTTAATAAGAAAGGTACGCTTTCTTCGCTGCCGGGTCGACACATACAAAAGTATATGTTGAACATATAGCAAAAACGTTAGACATTTAGCTAGGGGTTGCGGCGCTTACCCATCAAGGGCAACGCCGCTGACATATAACTACAACAGATACCACGCTGCGGTTCGCTTGGAAGATACCCTTAGTGAAGCGGTCTGCAGCACGCCAGGAGAGTGATAACAATGCATTACCTATTGAAACGCACCCTGTTAATGACCGGTGCCACGCTACTCAGTTCAGGCATGGCTTACGCGCAAACGCCTGACCTTTCCGACCCGCCCGAGATTGATGGCGACAAGGTGGGTGATCACGGCAGCGTCACCTTACGCATGGGGCTTGGCTTGGCCGAAAGCTCGCCTCAGTACATCTCCAGCCAGTACTTCGCCGATATTCTTGACCAGCGTAGCGACGGTCGAATTACCGTCAATGTCTTCCCTAACAGCCAGCTCGGTGACGATGTGCAGATGATGGAAATGCTGCAGACCGGTACGCTGGATATGACTTATCCCTCCTCATCTCCCGCAACGAGCTATGTCGAGGAACTGGCGGTATTTGACCTGCCCTTCTTGCTGCCCACCCGGGAAGCAGCGATTGAGGCCATGCGTAGCGATGCCGCCCAGGAAATGCTCGATGCCTTTGACGGTACCGGCATCAAAGCTCTCGCGTTCTCTGAAAACGGTTTCCGCCAGCTCTCCAACAGTGCCCGGGAAGTCTCTTCTCCTGAAGACGTCGCGGGCTTAGACGTACGTGGCCTGACGATTCGTACCATGGAGAACCCGGTGCACTTGGCTATTTGGGAGGCGCTGGGCGCCAACCCGACTCCCATGGCCTTTGGTGAGCTGTTCTCGGCCATGGAGCAGGGCGTCGTTGACGGTCAGGAAAACCCCTGGAGCACCATCCTGACCTCCAATTTCCACGAGGTGCAGGACTACGGCTCAGAAACCCGCCACGTCTATACGCCCTTTATCAAGATGATCTCTGAGCGTACCTGGGACGACTTAGACCCTGAGTATCAAGCGCTGATTCAGGAAGCCGCGCTACAGGCAGCCGATTACGAAATTCAGCTTTCCGCCGAGTACGACGACTGGTCGCGGAACCAGCTTGAAGAGCGTGGCATGCAGATCACTCGTCTTGATGACGAGCAAATTGCCGCCTTCCAGGAAGCCGTGCAGCCGGTTTATGAGGAGTGGGCACCACGCATCGGCGAAGATCTGGTTGAGCAGTTCCAGCAGATCGCCGAATCATCAATGACGGAATAAACGTCGCGTTACTTACTGTTAGACAAGACAAGGGGCAGGCGCCCCTTGTCTTGTCGTTAATTGCCTCTGCGGAGAGCTTATGGACTTCCCCGATACTCAAATTCCGGATACGGCGGCCTTTCTTGACGACCCGCAACGCCAACCGTTGGAAATCGACCCTGAACAGCACCGGGGTCCCGCGTTGTTTCGCTGGCTGACGCTGGCCATGGAGCACGTGATTGCGGCACTGCTGTTAGCGCTAATCGTCTCGGTATCGGTCAATGTGGTGGGTCGCGCCGTGTTCAACAACTCCGTGCCCTGGGCCGACGAGCTGGCCCGCATGCTGTTCATCTGGCTGATTTTTATCGGCGCTGCGGCGGCCTTTTCGCGCTTTGAACATATCGCCGTGGATATTCTCGTTCGTCGGCTAAAGCCGCGCGCCGCTCATATGCTGTATCTGCTCCAGCACGTCATTATCACTGCCTTGATGGGTATCATCGTATGGGGTGGTTTTCTAGTGATGTCACGCGCTACCGGCCGCACGGCGATCCTCAATGTACCCTGGAACCTCGTCAACGTGTCACTGGTGCTATGCGCCACCTTCATTGCCGCCGTGGCGATTTGGCGCGCCTGGCAAAGCATTCAGCAGATCCGCTCGCCTGATGTTGCGATCTCATCCGATGGAGACCGTTAGACCATGCTATGGATTTTTCTCGGCATCCTTTTTGCCTCGTTAGCGTTAGGCCTGCCGATTGCGTTTGGCCTGGGCATCGCCGCCGTGGTCATGGCGGTACTCTCTGATATACCGCTCTCGATCCTGATCGAGCAGTCAATTCGCGGCGTGAACAGCTTTCCCCTACTGGCGATTCCTTTCTTTATCATGGTCGGTGAAGTCATGAGCAACGGCGGCATTGCCCGTCGTCTCATGGAGCTGGCCGGCGCCCTGGTAGGCTTCATGCGCGGCGGTCTGGGTCAGGTGGCAATTACCGGTTCGATGTTCTTCGGTGGCATTAGCGGCTCAGCCGTCGCCGATACCGCCGCCACCGGGGCAATGATGATCCCCTCCATGACCAAGCAGGGGTACACAGCACCGCAGGCCACCGCCATCAACACCGTCTCGTCGGTGATCGGCATTATCATTCCACCGTCTATTCCACTGATTCTGTTTGGCATCGTTACCGAGACATCGATCAGCCGACTGTTCATCGCTGGCATTGTGCCGGGGATACTGATCGGTTTTGGGCTCATGGCGACCACCTTCATCATGGCCACCATCGGCCGTGCCGGGCAGACCCGTAAATTCCGGTTGGATATTTTATGGCAAGCCTTCAAAGCGGCATGGCTGGCGTTGGTACTGCCAGTGCTCGTCATCGGCGGCATCATCGGCGGTATCTTCACCGCTACCGAGGCGGCCGTTGCCGCGCTGCTTTACTCTCTATTCATATCGCTGGTGGTCTACCGCGAATTCAAGATTACAGCGCTCTGGGGCATGCTGATCCGCACTGCACGCTTGACCGGTATGGTCTTGCTATTGCTGGCCTTCGCCACCGTTATTGCATGGTTCTTAACCATCAATATGGTGCCGCAGACGCTGGTCACCCAGGTGCAGGCGATTACCCAGGACCCCTTCCTGCTGTTATTGATCGTTGCCGGCTTGCTGCTGCTAGTGGGGTTCGTCATGGATTTGACCCCCGCAATGGTCATCATGGCGCCGATGCTCACCCCCATTGTCGAGTCGGTTGGCATCGACCCGGTGTACTTCGGCGTACTGATGGCATTTGTCCTCGGCATCGGCCTTTTGACACCCCCGGTGGGCACCTGCCTATACGTCGGTTGCGGCGTCGGCAAGGTCTCCATGGAGCAGCTCGTCAGGGCCATGCTGCCTTACTACGCCGCCCTGCTGGTGGTGCTGGTCCTCCTGATCGCTTTCCCCGGCATTGTGACCTGGTTGCCTGACCTCACCGCCGTTAGCGGTAACTGATAACTGAGACTCTATATGGATAAGGCATGCAAACGATGATCAATCCACACGAACTACTGCCGACTGACCTGGATAAAGCCTTGTTAGTCGGCCGCGTATGGCAGGAGGGCCCACGCCCTGGGCCCGTACTGGTCGCGGTGCGCGATAGCCAGGTAATCGATATTACCGAGCTGGGGCCGACGATGGCCGACCTGTTGGAACGTGACGATGTACTGGACGTCGTGCGTAAAGCGGAAGGGCCGAGCCTGGGCAGCCTTGAGACGCTGCTCAAAAACTCACAGCTTTCCCCGCAGCAAGCGCCTTACCTGCTTGCCCCCTGCGACGTGCAGGCCGTCAAGGCGTGCGGCGTGACCTTTGCGGTCAGCCTGCTGGAGCGGGTGATCGAGGAGCAGGCAGGCGGCGATTCGGCCAGGGCGGCCGAGTTGCGCAGCGACTTACAGGCGCTCATAGGCAAAGATCTATCCAAGATCAAGCCAGGTTCCGAGGAGGCGATGTCGCTTAAAAAAGCGCTCCAGGCGCGTGGCGGCTGGTCGCAATACATGGAAGTCGGCATCGGGCCCGATGCCGAGGTGTTTACCAAAGCGCAACCGCTCTCCTCGGTAGGCTTTGGCACGACGGTGGGCCTGCACCCGGCCTCGCAGTGGAATAACCCCGAGCCGGAAATTGTCCTGGCAGTCGATAGTCGCGGCCAGGTGCGCGGTGCCACTCTGGGTAACGACGTCAACCTGCGCGACGTAGAGGGACGCAGTGCCCTGCTGCTCGGCAAGGCGAAAGATAACAACGCCTCTTGCTCACTGGGTCCGTTTATTCGCCTGTTTGACGACCACTTCGATATCGACAGCGTGCGCAACTGCCAGGTATCGCTGCGTATCGAGGGCGAGGACGACGACTTCCTGCTCCAGGGCGAAAGCGATATGCGCGAGATCAGCCGCGACCCGCTGGACCTGGTGAGCCAGACCATCGGCGAGCATCACCAGTACCCCGATGGTTTCATGCTGTTTCTGGGCACCATGTTCTCACCGATTCAGGACCGCGACGGTGAAGGCCAGGGCTTTACCCATCACCTTGGTGACCGCGTCACCATCGCCACCCCGGCCTTGGGCGCTCTGGTCAACCCGGTGGGCAGAAGCGATCAGTTGCCGCCCTGGACCTACGGGATTCGCGAACTGATGCGCCATCTGGCCTAACAGCCACCATCATCAAAGAGTCGACTGGTATTAGCCAGTGGACTCCTTCGGAACGCTGAAGATGGCAATGACGAACGACAACTTTCTTGACGAACTTAGCGCTCTTCTGGGCGAGAGCGGTGTATTACGTCACCCAAAGGACATAGCGCGCTATGTCAGCGACTGGGCGGGCGATACGCTCGGCACGCCGCTTGCCGTAGCCCGCCCGGCGAATACCGAGCAAGTCGCCGACGTGGTAAAGCGTTGCTATACCCAAGGCGTCGCGATGACGCCCCAGGGCGGCCACAGCGGCTTGGTGGCCGGGGCGCTACCCGCCGCAAACGGCCAGGAACTGGTCATCAGCCTGGAGCGTTTGAACAGCGTGCGTGCCATTGACCCGGTCAACTTCACCATCACCGTAGACGCAGGCTGCATCCTCGAAAACGTCAAGCTAGCCGCCGCCGAGCATGACTGCGACTTCCCGCTCTCACTGGGCGCACAAGGCAGCTGTCAGATTGGCGGCAATATCGCCACCAATGCGGGCGGGCTTAACGTGCTGCGCTACGGCATGATGCGCGAGCTGGTGCTGGGGCTTGAAGTAGTGCTCCCCGACGGGCGCATCTGGGAAGGCCTTGACGCACTACACAAGGACAACCGCGGTTACGACCTTCAACAGCTGTTCCTGGGCAGCGAGGGCACTCTGGGTATCGTCACTGGTGCGGTGCTCAAGCTTTCACCGCGCCCTACCCAGAACCGTACCGCACTGCTTGGCTTACCTTCCGTCCAGGCGGTGATCGACTTGTATGGCTTGGCGCGGCGCGACTGCTGCGATCTGCTGACCGCCTTCGAGCTGATCCCTCGTCGCTGCATTGAATTGGCGATCGAAGCAACGCCTGAGCTACGCGACCCGCTGGAAAGCGCTTACCCCTGGTACGTGTTGATGGAAGTGGCGGCCACAGGACCGGTAGATTTAGGGTCAATGCTTGAACAGCTGCTTGAAACGGGTATGGAGCGAGAGTGGGTGCTTGACGGCGCGCTGGCATCAAGCGACACCCAGTCAGCCCAATTGTGGCAGATCCGCGAGAGCATGCTGGAAGGCCAGCGACAACGCGGCGAACACCTGCGCACCGACATCTCCGTGCCTATCTCGGCAATTCCCGACTTCGTTACCCAGGCGAGCGAGGTCGTCATGGCCGCCTCACCCGAATGCGAGATCATTGCCTACGGGCATGTCGGCGACGGCAATCTGCACTTCAATATCCTGCCGCCTAAAGCGATGGCGGAGAGCGATAAAAAAGCCCACCTTCACGACCTGGAGGGGCGACTGTTTGAAGTGCTCGACGACTTCCACGGCAGCATCAGCGCCGAACACGGCATTGGCCGAACCAAGCAAGCGCCCTATTTGACGCGCTTATCGCCACTTGAGCGGGAGTTGATCGACGGCGTTAAAACGCTATTCGACCCCAAGGGGTTGATGAACCCAGGGCGAATCTTGCCTGCCGGGGAGTAGCCCCGGATAGACAAATACTAGCTTTTGAATCGCTCCGCTAATCCGCGCAGGGCGTCTGCGTAAAGCAGCGTATCGATGCCGACCCCAACAAAGGTGCAGCCCGCCGCGAGATAGCCGCGGGCGGCCTGCTCATCCACCGTCACGATACCCGCGGCCTTGCCTGCGGCGCGTATCTTGGCGATGGCATCGTTAATCGCCGCTGTCACATCCGGATGGCTGGCGTTGCCAGGGTGGCCCATCGAGGCCGACAAATCCGCCGGGCCAATAAACACGCCGTCCACACCATCGACTGCCGCAATCGCCTCCAGATTGGCAAGCGCCTGGGGGCTTTCCACCTGTAACATTAGGCAGATTTCGTCGTCGGCACGGAAAAGGTAATCGTCTACCTGCCCCCAGCGCGAGGCCCGCGCCAGCACATGGCCCACGCCTCGAATACCCCGGGGCGGGTAGCGCGTGGCGGCCACCAGCTCAGCGGCCTGTTCAGGCGTTTCCACCATGGGTATCAACAGGTTCTGAACGCCGATATCAAGATAGCGCTTGATCAACACGGCGTCGCCGGCTGGTGGACGCACGACGGGATGGCTGTCATAGGCCGCCAGCGCCTGCAATTGAGCCAGCAGGCTCGACAGCTCATTGGGCGTATGCTCGGCGTCGAGCAGCAGCCAGTCAAAGCCCGCCGTCGCGGCAATCTCTGCCGCATAGGCACTCGCCAACCCCACCCAGATCCCCGTTTGGGGCTGGCCTGCCTGCAGCTGTCGTTTAAAGGCATTGGACGGCATTTTCATATGGGCTCCTTGGGATGGTCGCACTTGGATTAAACCAGCGCATTTCACCCAGCTAAGCGCTCATTTGCCTTCGATGCAAGAAGTCAACGCCTGGTCTAGCCCGCCGCGGGCCCCACCACATGCTTCACTTCGAGATAAGCACTTAGCCCCCAAGGCCCGAGTTCGCGGCCGATACCACTACACTTGAAGCCGCCCCAGCCAGTTTCGGGGAGCACCAACTGCTCGCTGTTGTACCAGATGCTGCCGGCCTTGAGCTGTCGGCCAATGCGTTTGGCGCGCTCGGGGTCGCCGCTGATGACGGTGGCCGCCAGGCCGTAGTCGCTGTCGTTGGCGAGTTGGATGGCTTCAGATTCGCTTGCCACGCTGCGGGCACAGAGCACCGGGCCAAAAATTTCTTCTTTCCACAAACGGCTTTCCACCGGTACATCGCGGTAGAGCGTTGGGGCCAGGAAGTAGCCCCTCGCTGGCAATGTACGGTGCCGTCCGTCGCGTACTACCTTCAGGCCTTCCTGTTCAGCCAGGTCCAGATAGCCCTGAACCGCGTCGCGCTGCTTGGCGCTGGTCATCGGGCCAAGGTCGGTGCCTTCTGCCAGCGGGTCGCCTAGCGTAAGTGCATCCATACGCTCAGCGAGTTCGGTGTAGAGCGCTTCAGCTACATCTTCGTGGACTAGCAAGCGCGAGGTAGCCGAGCAGATTTGCCCCGCATTGAAGTAGATACCGGCCATGACCCAGTCGGCGGCCTGGGCGGGGTCGGCGTCTTCCATCACCAGAACGGGGGATTTGCCGCCCAGCTCCAGCGATACGTTGGCGGAGCGGGAGGCTGCGGCCTTCATCACCGCCTCGCCCACCTGATTACTGCCCGTAAAGGAAATTTTATCCACACCGGGATGGCGGGTCAGCGGCGCGCCGATGCCTTCGCCATCACCATTGAGAAGATTCAGAACGCCCGCAGGTAAACCGATCTCCAGGGCAATCTCTGCCTGTACCCGCTCGGGGAGCGGCGTCATTTCCGAGGGTTTGAGTACCGCGGTGCAGCCTGCCGCCAGTGCTGGCGCCAGTTTCCAGGCGCTGGTCACCAGCGGAAAATTCCACGGCGCAATCAGCCCTACCACGCCAACCGGGTCGTGGTAACAGCGGGCTTCAACACCCTCCATTTCCACGCTGACCAACTCGCCCTGGCGGTCATCCAGCGCCTTGGCCTGCCCTGCGTAGTAGCGGTAGCAGGCGATCGCATCGTCAAGATCAATGCCCGCTTCCGCGAGGGGCTTACCGTTGTTGGTTGCCGAGAGCGTGAGGATCGAATCCCGGCGGGCTTCCAGTCCGTCGGCGAACTTTTCCAGGTACGCTGCCCGTGCGGCACCGCCAAGCGCCTGCCAGCCGGGCTGGGCCTGCTGGGCGGCGTTGACGGCGGCATCGACATCCGCCGCGTCTCCCGCTGTCACCTGGGCAATGCGCTCCTCGCGGAAAGGGTTCATCACGTCGAGTAGGCGAGCACCTTTGGAGGCGACCCATTGGTTGTTGATGAACTGGTGATCGAGAATCTGGCGATCTAACAGCGATGCGTGGTCTGTCTGCGAACGAGTAGACACTTTCGTGGCTCCTTAAAGGTCGTGTTGGCGAAGCCAGTCATCGATAAGCTGCTTGAGATGTTGGCCGCTAAAACTGGGGAAATGCCCGCCGTGCACCGTGCGTACTGGCAGCTCTCTCAGCCGTCGCATACTGGCGGCATAGTCGGTGAGATCGCTATGCCAGAGGTCTTCAATCAACGGGCCGTCGTAAATCAGATCGCCCGAAATCAGTGTCTGGGTCGCCGCTTCCCACAGGGCGATACCGCCGGGGGAATGGCCCGGCGTATGGATGACTTGCCACTGGCGATTGCCTAAATCCAGCACCTCGCCATCCTCTAATGGGCTCACCATTTGCGGCGCGGCAATCTGGTAACGTTCATGGGAATACGGCTCGGGCGGTAGCGCTTCGAACATGTCGTCGCTGAGAAACTGCGCTGCCAGGGTTCGCGCGTTGTCCGGGGAAGTCAGAATGTCTGCCTCCGCCCGATGCACATGGCAACAGTCGAATTCGTGGGCTGCGCCAATATGGTCAAAGTGGGTATGGCTGGCCACCGCCAACAGATCACGCTCGCTAAGCAGCGCGACGTGCTGGCGTAATGGGATGGTCCCCAGGCCAAAATCCACCACCATGCCGCGCTCGCTGCCCTGAACATGCCAGATATTGCAGCGATAAAACGGCTTGATCCACGGTTCGTCGATCAGCGTAATACCGTCCGCCTTGGCGGCGGTACGGTACCACTGGTGCTCGTCAATACGCGTCAAGTTCATGCTGTCGCTCGCTTGGTAATCGCCACTTTGCTGACAACGTAATAGAGCCCGCCAGTGATCACAAACACAGGTAGCGAGGCACCAAAGTCCAACGGCGCCACCCAGTTCCAGTAGTAGGCCAAAAGCGCCCCTACCGCATAGCTGCCCAATGCCAGCCAGTTAAACGCAGGCAGGCTTTCTGCCTGTTGAATCAACTGGGCCGAGGTGTAGCGCTCGCGACCCAGCAGAAAGTAGTCGACGATCATCAGCGAAAAGGCAGGAATAAAAACGCTGCCAATAATCAGCAGGAAGTTCTGGAACTGATCGAGAATACCGGGAATCAGTGCACCAATCACGGACACGATGCCAATGATCAGCGCAGGCTTCCAGAACGGCACCTTGGGGCGCACGCTCATAAAGGAAAGCGTCGCGCTATAGACGCACATGACGTTCGTCGTCAGCACCGAAAAGAAAATCACCAGCGCCGCTGGTAGGCCAAACCCGAAACCGCTCAGCAGCGCCGTGGGATCGTAGGTCTGCTCCATACCTTCCGCGATAGATAGCGCCGAGACCGTGGCGCCCAGCCCCATGGCAATCAGGGTGGCCGTCACATAGCCGCCCCAGGTACCGACGACCGCTGCCTTCAGTGAACGACAATGCCGATTGTAGTCTGCCGCCAGCGGAATCCAGGAAAAGGCGGTGGCCACGACGATATCGAAGATCACGCCACCGCCCAGCACGCCTTCCGGCTCCAGTTGGGTGATGCTTGGCAAATCGTAATGACGATTGAGCGCAAACAGCACCACCGCCGATAGCCCCACCATTAACAGCGCCGCGATTTTCTCGACCTTTTCGATCCCTAAATGCCCACGCAGCGCGATAAGCACGACCAGCGATTCACACAGCACCGTAAATAGCGCCACGTTGGAGTAGCCGGTCAGGCTTTCAACCGCGTAGTCGAGGCTCATCCCCGCCAAGAGCGCCTGGATCCAGCTCCACGCAATCAACGCCAGCAGGTTCACCCAGGCAGGAAAGTTGGCGCCTTTTCTGCCGAAGGTACCGCGCGCCAGCACCATGGTGGTCATACCGGTGCGCTGACCCATTACCCCGATCAACACCAGCGGGATAATACCGATCGCCGAGCCTACCGCGATCAGCAGCATGGCATGTTGAAAGGTTAAGTCCGGCACCAAAAACATGCCGGTTAAAATCGTGGTAACAACAACGTTAGCACCCAGCCAGAGCGCGAAAGTGCCAGGCAGTCCGAGACTGTGTTCCACATCATCTGCCGACAGCGTGTCTTGGCCTATTACATGATTATTTTTCATTTTTGTCTCCTGTTTGAATCAGGTTTGTTTGCCATGCTGCGGCGTCTATTTCGATCAAGAGCGGCCCTTCGGGGTCTCGATTGGCCAGCGCCTGGGCAAATTCAGAGGGGCTTTCCACTCGCAAAGCTGAACAGCCGAACCCTTCGGCCAAAGTGAGAAAGTCGGGCGCTTGGATATCCACGCCCAGACGGGCCACGCCGTTGGCATCCATATAACGGCGAATCTCCTCAAAACCAGCGTTGTGCCACAGCACGATCACCACCGGCAGGCGCTCTTCGACCGCTGTGGCGATCTCGGCGAGGGTAAACATCACCCCGCCATCACCGACGAGCGCCACCACCGGCAGATCTGCCCGCGCCAGTTGGGCACCTAGCGCCGCGGGCAGCCCATAGCCCAAGGTGCCGTAGCCCGTGGAGGCATTGAAGTAGCGCCGTGGCGCTGGCTGACTGACCAGATGGTTCCCGGCATACACCGGCGCGGTGGAGTCACCCACCAGAATCGCCTCGGGCAAGTGCTCAGCCAGGGTTTTATACAGCGGCACGAAATCGCTAAAGGCAGGGTCGTTTTGCAGATCCAGCGCGCTCAAGGCGGCGGCGGTTCGTTCAGTGCCGTGGCGCTTTACTGGCTCGGGGAAGTGAGCAAGCAGAAGCTCAAGGCTGCGCCCGGCGTCCCCCACCAGCCCCAGGGTGACGCGCTGGTTACGCACCAGCTGTTCTGGGTCGAGATCGATCCGAATCAGCGTGCCATTGAGATGAAAACCACCGTCAAACACCACGTCGTAGTCGGTCTCACCCAGCTCGGTCCCCACCGCCAGGATCACATCGGCGCTGGCGGCCAGCTCGCGCACCGCGGGTAGCGCCGCGTTAGCCCCCAAATCCAGTGGGTGGTCACGACCTAGCAGCCCTTTGGCGTTGATCGTGATCACCGTGGGGGCATCCAGCTTTTCTACCAGTGCTCGCGCAGCCTCTGGCGCTGCCACGCAGCCGCCACCCAGCAGCACCAGGGGTTGCTTCGCCGCCTGTAGCAGGCGGGCAGCTTCGGCAACCCCTTCAGGATCAGGCGCGGCTCGGTAAAGTGTGGGCGCTTGCCACGAAACCGGCGCTTTTACCGGCGCGTTAAACAGGTCGATGGGGATTTCGATATGCACCGGGCCTGGCCGCGCCCCGTTAAACACAGCAAAGGCACGAGCCAGCACCTCGGGCAGTGTGTTGGCATCCAGCAGCGTATGGCTAAACCGCGCCACACCACTGATCATCTGCTGCTGGCTGGGCAGTTCGTGCAGCCGCCCCTGGCCCAAACCCAGCGTATCGCGGCGGTTCACGCTGGAGATCACCAGCATGGGGATGGAGTCCGCCAGGGCTTGGCCCATAGCAGTGGCGATATTGGTCATCCCCGGCCCGGTGATAATCAGGCATACCCCAGGCTTGCCGCTGGCGCGGGCGTAGCCGTCGGCCATAAACCCCGCACCCTGCTCATGGCGCGGGGTGACGTGCTGCACATCGCTGCCTGCAAGCCCGCGATAAAGCTCGACCGTGTGCACGCCGGGAATGCCGAACAGCGCGCGCACGCCGTAAGTATCGCGCAACAGACGGATCAGCAGCTCGGCGCAGGTCATGGTTGCTGGATCGGTTGATTGGTTGCTCGTTGCATCAGCATTCATCGCAGGCCCCTTAGAAGAAAAACGTGTGGGCCATAAAGGCGATGATCGGCAGCGTAATTGCGGTACGCAGCAGGAAGATCGCTGCCAATTCCCAGAGCTTGATCGGGATCTTCGACTTGAGTAGCAGCGCGCCGATTTCCGACATGTAGATCAGCTGGGTGAGCGACAGGCAAGCAATCACAAAGCGGGTGAGCTCGCTTTCAATATTGGTCGCCAGTACCGCGGGCAGGAACATATCGGCAAAGCCCACCAGGGTAGCGGGCGCCGCCGCTTCTGCCTCGGGAATCCGCAGCAGCTCCAGTACCGGCACCATGGGGTAGGAAAGCCACGTAAACAGCGGGGTAAATTCGGCGAGAATCAGCGCGACCGTGCCAATCGCAAACACCAGCGGCAGCAGTGCGAGGAAAATATCCATGACGTTAAGCAACGCCAACTTTGCCAGTTCCCTTGGCCCCGGCGCACCGGCGGCACGGCGGGTGGCTTGCAGCAAACTATAACGCAATAGGCCAATTTTAGCGGTGCGCTCCTCGCGTAGCTGACATCCTACCGGCTCGTAGTAGTCATTGGCTTTGCGCGACAGCGGCGGCAAACGCGGCACAATGATCGCAGCGATTAAACCTGATACCACCACCGTGAAATAAAACTGCACAAACAAGTGGTTGATATCCACAAAGCTGGTCACGAGTAGTGCAAAGGCAATCGATACCACCGAAAAGTTGGAGGCAATCACTGAGGCTTCACGGCCGTTATAGTAGCCCTGCTCATACTGCTGTGTGGTAATCAATACGCCGACGGTACCCGACCCCATCCACGACGCGGTGGCATCGATGGCGCTGCGGCCCGGCAGGTTGAAAATCACCCGGAACGGCTTGCGCACCAGGCTACCAATAAACTCCATAAAGCCGAATTCGACCAGGAATGGCAGCAGCAGCGCGGCAAAGAAGAAGAAGGTCAGCAGTACTGGCGCCAGATCATTCAACATTACCCCACCGGTAAACGATGCGGTGACGAATTCAGGGCCCACCTGGAAAAACGTCATCAAGGCAAACAGCGCGCCCAGAATGCGCATACCCAACCAGACCGGCCCGACGTGAAACATCTCGCGGAGCACGCCCGATGTCGCCCAGGAGGGATTCGCCAGTTTGGCGTAAAGCGTGGCCACGACCGAGAAGCACAAAACCACCGTGGCGATCGCAGGCAAGGCCGTTCCCAACAGGGTTTGCAGCCCATCGGCCATCAGGCCCATGCCGATGTTAATGGTGTCGCCTACCTGAAAGGGCACCAGGAACAACAGCACCCCGATCAAGGAGGGAATTAAAAACTTAATGAGATGACGCCGTTGGATCGGTTCATCGGCGCTTGGCTCGTCTAACTGCACATGCGAGGACATGGGTTCACCTGTATTGAAGGTTTATTGGAGGTGAGTTGGCGATTTCTGAAGCGGCGGCCAGCACCGCTTCTTATCTTGTATCGTTATCGACTGCGCCTTGTTAGACCGGCACTTTGTAATGCGACTAGCGGATTAGCGATTAGCTGCCGCGTTTCACGCCCGGCAGCACGCAGAGCATTTCGTACAGCAGCGTGGCGCCGATCAAGGCGGTATTACCGCTGGTGTCATAGGGGGGAGAGACTTCCACAAGGTCGCCACCGACAATGTTCAAGCCTGCCGCGCCCCGAATGACCTCCAGCCCCTGCGAAGACGTCAGACCGCCCATTTCTACCGTGCCGGTACCGGGGGCGACCGACGGGTCCAGAGCGTCGATATCAAAGCTGATGTACACCGGGATATCGCCCATCTGCTCGCGCACTTCTTTCATTAACGGTTCGAGCGAGCGGTACCAGCAATCCTCCGCCGGGACGACACGAAAGCCTTGATCGCGACACCAGTCGAAATCTTCCGCCGCGTATCCCGTCCCCCGCAGGCCAATCTGCACGACCTTGTTGGCGGCCAGTAGCCCCTCTTCCTGGGCCCGCCTGAACGGCGTGCCATGGGCAATCGGCTCACCAAACATGTGATCATTAATGTCAGCGTGGGCGTCGACGTGAATCAGCCCCACCGGGCCATGCTTTTTGGCAATGGAACGCAGTACCGGCAGTGTCAACGTATGTTCGCCGCCGAGCGTTAGCGGAATGCAGTTATGCTTGAGCACCTCGTCGTAAAACGCGGTAATGATGTCGACGCTTTTCGGCAGGTGGAAGGTATTGATGGGTACGTCGCCGATGTCCGCCACCTGCAGGCTTTCAAAGGGTGCAGCGCGGGTCGCCATGTTATAGGGGCGCAGCATGCGCGACTCGTCACGGATCTGGCGCGGCCCCAGGCGTGTGCCTGGGCGGTTTGACGTACCGATATCCATGGGAATGCCTATAAAGGCAGCGTCCAACCCCTGAGCCGTCTCCTGCGTAGGCAGGCGCATCATGCTGACGGGACCGGCAAAGCGCGGCATGCTGTTGCCGCCCAGCGGCTGATTAAAGTCCGACATACTCATCTCCAGCTTGTTATTGATTGAGCCATTCACGTCAGCGAAGGCGGCGCCTAAACGCTGACGATCCTGCCTGACTATCCATAAATGCTGCAGATACTGTGCCAACTTCTACCTCACCCATAATTCCGCCACTTAGCGCGGTTAAACCGCTCAGATAATGCAAAAATGCATTGAATACGCGACCCATTGACTCAATAATGCATCATCGATTCAAAAACGAATCAAAGGAGCCACCGGTGAGCGACATCGATAGCTGCGTACTGCAAACCATCGTCGAGACTGCCAACGACCATTTCTTCATCGTTGGCGGCGACGGCCGCGTGCTGGATATTAGCCCAGGCGCCGAAGCGGTTTACGGTTTATCACGGGAGGAACTGCTTGCCAGCAGCGTTCAACAACTTCAGGCCGCGGGGGTGCTTAAACCATCGATTACGCTTGAAGTGATGCGGACGCGCCGACCCGCACAGCTTATGCAGATCACCGGAACAGGCCGACGCGTCATCGCCGAAGCCTATCCCGTCTTTGTGGAGGGCAGGCTTGAGCGCATCATTAGTCGCTCGCGGGACTTAACCGACCTCCAGCTGCTACAAGATGAGTACGCCCTGCTGCAAAAACGCTTCAGCGAACACTTGAAGCGCAGCCATGCCGCCCCCGATGCCGAAGAACAGGCGCTGGATGACGCCCTGGATAACCTTCAGGTCAGAAGCCATGTCATGCGCGAAATCGCCCTGCTGCTCAAGCGCGTGGCGCCCTCCGATGCCAACGTGCTGATGCTGGGCGAGTCTGGTGTGGGTAAAACCGCCTTCGCTAAACAATTGCACCGCTGGAGCCAGCGCTGTGACGGCCCCTTTATCGACGTCAACTGTTCAGCCATCCCCGAGAACCTCTTCGAGTCAGAGATGTTCGGCTACCAGCCCGGCGCCTTTAGTGGCGCGGCCAGGCAGGGCAAAGCCGGGCTGCTGGAGCAGGCCGAAGGGGGCACGCTATTTCTGGATGAGATCGGCGAGCTACCGCTTTTGATGCAGACCAAACTGCTCAAGGTGATCCAGGATGGCAGCCTGACCCGTTTAGGTGATACACGGCCACGCCGAGTCGATTTCCGCCTGGTGGTCGCCACCAACCAGGACCTGGCCAAGCGGGTCGAGGCCGGGCACTTCCGGCTGGATCTTTACTATCGTCTTAACGTGATCCCCATCACCCTGCCGCCACTTCGCGACCGTCGCGAGGATATCCCCGACCTCGTCGAAGCCTGCCTTAACCGGCTGAACCAGCGCTACGGGCGGCAAAAAATCCTGGGCAATCAGGTATGGTCGACGCTGATGGGCAGCGAGTGGCCGGGCAACGTCCGCGAGTTGGAAAACTGGCTGGAAAGAGCCTGGCTTTCGAGCCCCACCGATCAAATCGAAACGCCCGCTTTTCACCCTCACGCTGAACACCCCGCCACGAATGTGGCAAACGCACCAACCTCCCCCAAGACGTCACCCATTGAGCCCCACGAAACCCTCAAACAGTATCTGGCAAGGTTAGAGCAACAAACCTTCGAAGAATTAAGCACCACGCTACCCAGCACTTACGCCATCGCCGAGCGGCTGGGCATCAGCCAATCAAGCGTCGTGCGCCGGCTGCAGCGCTATGGCATTAGTGTCACCAAGTAAATATTTCGCTTGACACAGGATTGCTATATAAGTGTCATGCAAGTGCAACACCTTCAACACAAGCTGGACCAATAACAACCAACAGCCGGTGATGAGTGTTATGGAGCAATCGCGTATCCGCCTGGAACGCGTTACCAAACGTTGGGACGCGACGCCCGCCGTCGATCGTATTTCCTTCGACGTCACCCCTGGCCAATTCGTCATATTGCTGGGGCCGTCGGGCTGCGGCAAATCAACCACATTGCGCATGATCGCCGGCCTGGAAGAAGCCAGCGATGGGCGTATTCATATCGGTGACCGCGACGTCACGCGTCTGCCGCCGGGAGATCGCGGGCTGAGCATGGTGTTTCAGTCCTATGCGCTTTTTCCACACTTGAGCGTGGCCGATAACATCGTGTTTGGCCTGCGCAGCCGCAAGGTGCCCAAGGCCGAGCAGCGCGAACGGCTGGCCAAGGTCGCCGAACTGGTCGACCTGACCGACTATCTACACCGCAAACCTGCTCAACTTTCCGGCGGCCAGCGCCAGCGTGTGGCGCTAGCCCGTTCGGTTATCTCCGAACATCCGATCTGCCTGATGGACGAGCCGCTCTCCAATCTGGATGCGCGGCTGCGCAGCGACATGCGCCGGGAAATCAAGGCTCTGCAAAGCCGCCTGAACATGACGGTGATCTATGTCACCCACGACCAGGTCGAGGCGATGAGCATGGGCGACCGTGTGATTCTGATGCAGCACGGCAAGATCGTGCAGGATGGCACCCCCGACGAGCTGTACAACCGCCCGGCCAGCGCCTTTGCTGCCAGCTTTATCGGCAGCCCTGCCATGAACCTGCTGCCACTGGTACCAGGCGACCATGGCGCCGTGATTGACAGCGAACCCGGCACACCAGTGGCTCCGCTAGAAGCTGCCAACGGGCAACTGGGCGTTCGTCCGGAGGATATCGAATTGCGCCCCGCGTCAGCCGCCGGCGTACCGGCCAAGGTGCTGAGCGACGAATATCTGGGTGCCGACACCATCGCCCACTTATCAGTCGGCCAACATACCCTGCGAATCCGACTACGCGGCCGCCACGCGATTACCGGCCAGCACTGCCGGATCGGCTGGCCCGCGTCAGCCGCTCACCTTTTCGCCGACGATGGCCTGCGTCGTGACGACCTGAACGCTTACTCACTGATGCCCGCTGCTCCGCCGGAAAGCGAGTTACCCATCGGTTCATCGCAAGACGAAACGCGCCACTCCCAGCTCCAATCCCAACGTTGAGGTGTTCCCCATGCGTGCCCGTATCCCCTTTGCTCTTTTTGCTCTTTCTGCACTCACCGCTGGCCTGCTAAGCGCCGGTCAGGCCGCTGCCAACGACCCTGTCGAACTGACCATGTACTACCCGGTCGCCGTCGGCGGTGCGTTAACCGATGTGGTCGACGACCTGGTTGACGAGTTTGAAAGCGAGCATCCCGATATAGACGTAGAAGCGATCTACGCTGGCAACTACGACGACACTCGAGTACGCGCCATGTCGGCGATGGAAGCCGGTGACACGCCGCAGCTATCGGTCATGTTCTCCATCGACCTCTACGAGCTGCTGGAGCAAGACGCCATTGTGGCCTTCGACGATCTGGTTGAAAGCGACGAAGAACGCGAATGGCTCGACAGCTTCTACCCCGGCTTGATGGAAAACGGCCAGCTGGATGGCAAGACCTATGGCATCCCCTTCCAGCGCTCCACCATCGTACTGTTCTGGAACAAGGACGCCTTTGAAGCCGCCGGGCTCGACCCCGAAACGCCCCCCGAAAACTGGGAGCAGATGGCCGAGATGGCCGCCACCGTGCGTGAAGCCTCCGACGGTGAGCAGTGGGGCGTGATGGTGCCCTCTACCGGCTACCCCTATTGGATGTTCCAGGCTTTCGCCTTCCAGAACGGCCATCGGCTGATGAGCGAAGACGGTACCGAGGTCTATTTCGATGACCCCGCGGCCATTGAAGCACTTGAATACTGGGTATCGCTGGCCACAGAGCACGATGCCATGCCTGACGACACCATCGAATGGGGCACGCTGCGCCAGAACTTTATCGAAGAGTCCACTGCCATGATGTGGCACACCACGGGCAATCTGAGCGCCGTGCGTAGCGAAGCGGACTTTGACTTTGGTGTGGCCATGCTGCCGATGAAAGCCCAGCGCGGCAGCCCCACCGGTGGCGGCAACTTCTACATTTTCAAAGATGCGCCGGAAAAAGAGCAGCGCGCTGCGATGACGTTTATTCGCTGGATGACCGCCCCGGAACGCGCCGCTGCCTGGTCGATCGAGACGGGCTATATGGGCGTCAGCCCCGCCGCTTACGAAACCGAGGCGCTGCGTGACTACATCGCCGATTTCGCGCCCGCAGCGGTCGCCCGGGATCAGTTGGAGCACAGCACGGCGGAACTTTCCACCTACCAGGGTGGCCGCGTGCGCCGCGCCCTGGACAATGCCGTTCAGGCTGCGTTAACCGGCCAGATGACAGCTGAAGAAGCCCTCTCTCAGGCACAACAAGAGGCCGAGGGCGTCCTGCGCCGCTACGCCCGCTAAGGCGTTTCATAATAAAACAGTACGCTTTCATGTCCGCCGGGGTGCGCCCCGGCTTTTTCCGACTTGCGGTGTTCAGCCATGACCTTAACCGCCCACGGTAAAATGCAGCTGTACGGCGCGCTGCTGTTACTGCCCGCCGCCGTGCTTCTGGCCGCCTTTGCGTACCTGCCCACCATCATGACCGTCATCAACAGCCTTTTTTTACCCGGCTTTCGCGGTGAGCCCGCCGAATTTGTCGGGGTCGAGAACTATCAGGTGCTGTTCGATGACCCAACGTTTTGGCAGGTGGCGCGCAACAACCTGCTCTACGCACTGGGCACCATCCCCACCTCCATCGCCCTGGCGCTGGGTATGGCGCTGTTTGTCAACGGCAAGCTGCCGGGGCGCGGCTTTGTGCGTATGGCCTACTTTACCCCGACCATTCTGCCCATGATCGCCGCCGCCAATATCTGGATGTTCTTCTACGCCCCCCAGATCGGCCTGTTCAATAGTCTGCTGGAAACATTGGGATTTTCCGGCGTTAACTGGCTGGGCGACCCAAGCGTTGCACTCGGCTCGGTGATTATCATGTCGGTGTGGAAGGAAGCCGGGTTTTTCATGATTTTCTACCTGGCCGCGCTACAGAGTATTCCACCGGAACTCAAAGAGGCCTCCGACCTTGAAGGTACCGGCCGCTGGAGCTTCTTCTGGCGCGTCACCTTTCCGCTGTTGATGCCCACCACATTATTCGTGCTGATCAACTCGCTGATCAACGCGGTACGTGTGGTGGATCACCTGTTTATCCTGACCAAGGGTGGGCCCAACAACGCCACCAACCTGCTGCTCTATTATGTTTACGAAAATGCTTTCTCGTTCTTTGACCGCACCACGGCGGCGACCATTACGGTAGTGATTCTGCTGGTCCTCGCCGTGGTGGCAACGCTGAAGTTCACGATCCTTGACCGCAGGACGCACTACCAATGAACACCACAACGACCACTGCGCCCCGCTCCCGTTACGTCTCAGTACCATCGCTTGAAACGGTGGCCGCATGGCTGCTGGCGGTTATCTGGATCTTTCCGCTGCTGTATGCGTTTTGGGCGGCGTTTCACCCCAGCGAGTTCATGGTGAACCTTGAGATATTCGCCCCGCTAACGCTGGAAAACTTCACCGACGCCTGGTCGCAGGCGCCCTTTGCCCGCTACTACCTGAACACCTTTGCGCTGGTGACCGGCGTGGTATTCGCCCAGTTTGTGGTCTGTACCCTGGCGGCGTTCGCCTTCGCCCGTTTTCCGGTGCCCGGCAAAAACGTGCTGTTCATGCTGGTGCTGATTCAGCTGTTTGTGTTCCCCGAGGTGCTGATCGTCGAGAACTACCGCATCGCCAGCGAACTTGGGCTAATCAACACCATCACCGGTATCGGGCTGCCCTACGTGGCCAGCGCCTTTGGTATTTTTCTGCTCCGCCAGACCTTTAAAACCATTCCTCGCGAGCTTGAAGACGCTGCGCGCATCGAAGGCTGCAACTGGCTGGAAATTCTCTGGAAGGTTTACGTCCCCCTGGCCAAACCCACCTACCTGGCTTACGGGCTGGTGTCGATCAGCCACCACTGGAACAACTTCCTCTGGCCACTCGTGGTCACCAACTCGGTGGAAAGCCGCCCGCTAACGGTGGGCTTGGGCGTTTTCTCTGCGCCAGAAACCGGCGTCAACTGGGCCACTGTCAGCGCCGCGACGCTGCTCAGCATCGCCCCGCTGTTGATCGCCTTTTTGCTCTTCCAGCGCCAGTTCGTGCAGTCGTTTTTACGCGCGGGGATTCGCTAGGCTGACGCCTCTCAAGTGTTTCGTGCGACAATTCTTTCTTAAGTACGAAACAAGGAGAGATTGGTGCACGGCAACCCCCATCCGGCAGCCCTCAAGGTATTGCAGGAGGTTTTTGGCTACGACAGCTTTCGCGGCCCACAGCAGGCCATCATCGAGCATGTGATGGCCGGTGGCGATGCGCTGGTGCTGATGCCCACCGGCGGCGGCAAGTCGCTGTGCTATCAGATCCCTGCGCTGCTGCGCGAAGGCACCGCTATTGTCATCTCGCCGCTGATCGCGCTGATGCAGGACCAGGTCGCAGCACTTCAGCAGAACGGGGTCAGAGCGGCCTACCTCAACTCCAGCCTTGATTATCATAAAGCAGTCGAGGTGGAAAAACGCCTGCGGGCGGGCGAGTTGGATCTTTTGTATGTCGCGCCCGAGCGGCTGGCCACGGCGCGGATGCAGATGCTGCTGGAACAGGCTCCAATTGCGCTGTTCGCCATCGATGAAGCCCACTGTGTTTCCCAGTGGGGCCATGATTTTCGACCCGAGTATCGCCAGCTCTCCCACCTGCACCAGCGCTTTCCCCAGGTGCCGCGCATCGCCCTGACCGCCACCGCCGATGTGCCCACCCGTGGCGATATCATGGAGCACCTTCAACTCCAGGAGGCAGCGCTATATAACAGCGGCTTTGATCGACCCAATATCCGCTACCATATCGCTGAAAATCAGGGCAACGCCAAAGAACAGCTGCTGCGCTTTATCCGCGACAACCACGACGGCGAGGCAGGCATCGTCTACTGTCTCTCCCGGCGCAAGGTGGAGGAGACCGCCGCCTGGCTTGAGCGCCAGGGGCTGACCGCACTGCCTTACCACGCAGGGCTTCCTGCCGAGCAACGCCAGCACCACCAGACCCGTTTTCTGAGTGAAGACGGCGTGGTCGTAGTGGCCACCATTGCCTTCGGCATGGGTATCGACAAGCCCGACGTGCGCTTTGTGGCGCATCTCAACCTGCCCAAGAGCATCGAAGCCTATTACCAGGAAACCGGCCGCGCCGGGCGCGACGGCCTGCCCGCCGATGCCTGGATGGCCTACGGGCTTCAGGATGTGATCACGCTGCGCCAGATGCAGCAGGACTCCAGCGCCGCCGACCAGCAAAAGCGCATTGAGCAGCAGAAACTCGACGCCATGCTGGGGCTGTGCGAAATCATCAGTTGCCGCCGCCAGGCACTGCTCCACTACTTTGGCGATCATCTGGACGCGCCCTGCGGCAATTGCGACAACTGCCTGACCCCACCCGAGACCTGGGAGGCCACCGTGGCGGCGCAAAAGGCGCTTTCCTGTGTCTACCGCACCGAGCAGCGCTTCGGGGTGACCTATCTGGTGGACGTACTACTAGGTAAAAATAACGAGCGGATCACCCGCTTTGGCCATGACCGCCTCAGCACCTTCGGCATTGGTAAAGAGCTCGCGGCCAGAGAGTGGAAAGCGCTCTTTCGCCAGTTGATTGCCAGCGGCTATTTAAGCGTGGATATGGAGGGCCACGGCGGCATCAAGCTCACGGCCAACGCCAAGCCGTTGCTGCGCGGCGAGCAGAAGCTCACCCTGCGCAAACCAAGCAAGGTCAAGACCACTCGGCGGGGCAGCAAGGCTGCCTCGGCCACGCTGGGACACGATGCGCTATCGGAAGCCCTGCGCCAGCACCGGCGCGAGCTGGCCGCAGCGCAGGGCGTACCTGCCTATGTGATCTTCCACGACGCCACCCTGGCTGAACTGGTCGAACAAAAACCCCAGAACCTAGCGGCATTGGGCGCGATCTCCGGCATCGGCGCGCGCAAACTTGCGGATTACGGCGAGGGGTTCTTAGCCGTCATCCAAACGCATCAGGAAACTGAGCAAAACAGCTGAGCCAGTGCGTCAGCGGGCAATAGCGTTATTATGGCCGCCGCCAAACCGGGATTTACTGGGCCATCGTTAGTACCGCGATAGTCAGCACATCCGCCATATGTATGAGCTGACGGTATTGCGCTAACGATCCCAGAACGGTGGGTCGTCAATCTGCGCCACCAGATAAGCCAGGAACGTAGCCACCTTTTGTGAGCGCAGGCGGTTTTCAGGGTATATCGCGTGGATACCTTCGCGTGTCGCTTCACCCATGGGATGGTAATCCTCGAGTATCGTCACCAATGCCCCATCGTGCAGCGCTTCGAACAGCAGCCAAGTAGGAAACAGCACGATACCTTGCCCCTGCAAGGCAGCTTCTACCAGGCTTTCTGCGTTGTTGCTATACAGGTTGCCGGTTACCGGGTATCGCTGCGCTTGGGTGTTTCCCTGAATGTGGAAATACCATGGTTGTTCGCCACGAGTGCCTTTATAGATCAAGCAATTATGCTCACTCAATGCCTCTGGATGACTCGGCTGACCGTGCCGAGCAAGATACGCCGCCACAAAGCGCTGTGTGGCTAATTGACGGGCTACCAGGCTCGAGTCATCAAGGGTACCAACCCGAATCACCACATCCGCGCCCTCTTGCACCGGATCGATAAAGGCATCGCTCAGCGTGAGTTCCACCTCGACCGCCGGGTTTTCATCCTGAAAGCGAGCCAATAACGGCGCAATGTGTCGCCGCCCAAAGGCGACCGGCGCATTGATGCGCAACACCCCCTGCGGATGCTTGGACCCACCGATAACCTGCTCGGTGGCTAAATCCAAGCTTTCTAATACGTGGCGAATATCCTGATAGTAGCGCTCACCAGCATCGGTCAGCCTTACCGCTCGTGTATGGCGGTAGAGCAAGCGCTGGCCGAGCGTACGTTCCAGCCCCGCAATATGCCGCGAGACGGACGATGCCGGTAAATCAAAATAGCGCGCTGCCTCAGCGAAGCTACCGCTTGAAGCGACACGTACGAACAGGCGAAGCGCCATCAAACGAATCGAGTTGTCCAAAATGCAATAGTCCTTTGCCTTTTTAACGCATTGTAGCAACAAAAAAGGCTCACTATAGTGCAGGCTCTTTTCTCAGCGGAGCCACCTATGAAACACGCACTTATCCTGCTCGGCGTGCTTATCGCCGGCATGGGGTTATCGGTTGAAGCGGGTTTGCTGGGGCCACTTGGTGAGCAGGTAGGTCATTTATCGGCCACTCTATCGATTTTCATGGTGGGGGCACTACTGCTATCCCTGGCATTGGTGTTTTCGCCCAATCCCAAGCTGGGCACCCTTTTTCGCCAGCCTCGATGGCTGCTGACCGGCGGCATTTTAGGCCCTGTTTACGTCATTGTATTGACGCTTGCCGCGCCACTCGTGGGTATCGGCATGACCATGGTGGGCATCTTATGCGGTCAGGTCGGTGCCAGCCTGTTCATCGACCACTTTGGCTGGTTAGGCAGCGAGCGACGTAAAGTCGACGGCTTCCGGGTAGGTGCCCTGGTGATGATTCTTGCCGCTATGTGGCTAATGTAACGTTTAAGTTTCTCAAGGAGTTCAACCATGCTACTTCCCTTTATCCTTGTGCTACTGCTGGTCGGCGGCGCAGTACTGGCAGCCCAGTCGTCTATCAACGGCCGTTTGGGGGCCAAAACCGGCGTCATCGAAAGCGCGTGGCTCACCTTCGTGATGGGGGCCGTGCTGACCTTCTTGCTGATGTTCTTTTTTGAGCCGGCGCACGAGGCAACGCTGTTCAGTGTGCCTAAGTGGCAACTGACTGGCGCCCTGTTTGGCGTGGTGTATATGCTGGCGATTGTGTTTGCAGTACCGCGGGTAGGCACCGCCGCGGCAACGGTGGCCGTGATTTCAGGCCAGCTTCTTATGAGTCTGCTGATCGATCACTTTGGCTGGCTCAACAATACCGTACGGCCACTGGATGCCTCGCGCTATGTGGCAATGGCACTACTATTGGGCGCTATCGGGCTGATCTACTTAAGCCACCAACAGCGTCAGCGTCGGATGGTGAATCAACCGGGCTAGCCACCCAGGTACGGTTTCGGCCCTGCCGTTTGGCTTCATAAAGGGCTGCATCCGCTTGGGATAAAAGGTCGACTGGCGATTGACCGACTGCCGGAAATAGCACGGCAATCCCGACACTGATGGTCACAATGCTCCGATTCGAGACACCAAGGTTGGGAATCTGCAAAGCCTCGACGCTGCGCCGTATCCGTTCTGCCGCAGGCTCAGCTGCCTCTGGCGATGCATTGGCCATCAGTACTACAAACTCTTCGCCGCCAAAGCGCACCACCAAGTCGGCATCGCGGCTATTCGACTGCATGGCCGCAGCCACCTGGCGCAAGCACTGATCACCTGCCTGATGGCCGTAGTAATCGTTATAGGCTTTAAAGTTGTCTATATCGATCACCATAAGCCCCAGGCAGGTGTTTTTCTCCATAGCCTCTTTCCAGCGGACAGGCACAATAGCATCAAACTGGCGTCGGTTGGCCAGATTGGTCAGTGGATCAGTCACCGAAAGCTGGGATAGCTTTTGGTTGTCTTTAAGGTAATAGCCAGAACGAATTTTCTCTCTCAGCACAAGCAGATAGGCAGTTCGCTCACTGCGTTCCAAGCGATAGTTTGCCGCAAGCGTAAAGAGCCCCGTCGCCGTAATGGTAAATATGGACAACCGTTTCGCCTCTGGCGGCATGGCCTCATACGGCAAGACAAAAAATAGAATGATCAAAATACTAATAGCGGATGACACCACGGCATAACGAAAGCGTAGCGAATAGACAATATTACCCACCAACAGAATAAGGCCGAAGGAGAAAACGTCCAGATAGGAATAGGGCGCGATAGAGTTCACAAAAATCAAGCAAGAAATCACCGTGGCAAAGAGGACGGTACTTGCCATTAACGTCTCACGTAACAATGGTGAGACACCTCGATAGACACGCCACAGGATCAGCAACCCGACGGGAAGCATGACACCTGCTCGCAAGAACACAGCTAAAGGAAATGCATCAGGGCGAAAACTGTAGTCATTGAGTAGAAACAAGCAATAAATGGTCGCCGCTATCAGCCCTGCCACCACCATATTATGGCTGCGTTTTTGTTGAGTATCGGCTTCAAAACGTGTCTCTACTTCTTTTGCAAAGCTCAATTGCCAAGAGCGACTTTCCAATTCATCTTCGACGGCTGTTAACAACGCGTCATTGACCATAAGTCACCCTTTATGTCTGACATTTCTTCTTTATTATTATTTTATAAAGCCAGTTTTAAATTCATTTTACGGATCGGATGTACAAATCATGTAACAAAAAACCGTTTAGAGAAATGACTTTTTTTATTACCGCTTAAACGAAAGGCATACTCACTTTTAATTAACTGATCATTCAACAAAGCGAGTGGGACGGCACCATAAAATCTCTCGAAGGCCAAGTTCCATCGATGCCTAATCCAGAGGCGTTTAGCCTGACCACTCTGCCAGGAGGAAAACCCATGCAGCGTAAAAAGCATCCAAAAACCCGCGATTGGACCTTCACGATAGGGCATCGTGAGCTAATCGTGCATCAGCGCTATGAAGTGCTGAGCATGATCAATGATTTCCTGTTGGGCATTTGGTTCACGATCGGGAGTGTCTGCTTCTTTTTTGAAGGTGAGCTAAAAACGCTTGGCGTCTGGCTGTTTGTGATTGGCAGCCTGCAGCTGCTGATACGCCCAACGATTCGCTTACATCGCTATATCTATTTTAAGCAGTTGCCGGACACCGACCACGATGCCTAGCCAGCCTCGTTCAACGCAGTTGGCTGTCTTTACTACCACGCCGGTTATAGCCGCTGAAGGCCGACTGCTGTTTGTCCAACTCACTTTGACAGGCCACACAAAGCCGCACACCCGGAATCGCCTGGCGACGCGCTTCGGGAATGGGATCGCCGCACTCCTCACAGCTTTCCAGGCTTTCGCCACTGGGCAACTGGCGACGGGCACGCTGAACCGCATCGTTTAGCGTGCTCTCCATCTGTTCTTGCTCGGCACCGTCTTTTGCCCATCCACCTGCCATGGCGCTTCTCCTTGTGGTGTGACATCAGAATTTCAGCATAGCAGCCAAAACACATCGGGTAGAACGGGCACACCTGTTTGGTTATGAGCCATCCTCGTGTTTCGATGAGCGCTCAAGCACATCCGGTTCTTGATACGCGTCGGGGTATTTTCGCTTGGCCCGCAGCAAGCGAATAATAGTGACGATGTTGGTCACGACGATGAGTGCTTCTGCGAGCGTACCACCTATGGTGCCAATCAGAAGGTTGTTGAGCATCCATGCCAGAGCCGCCAGCCCCAGAAATACCCGCATACTGATACCGCGCAGCAAAAACATGCCGACGGTGCCCAGCACC
This sequence comes from Halomonas sp. SH5A2, assembly GCF_014263395.1. GTDB lineage: Bacteria > Pseudomonadota > Gammaproteobacteria > Pseudomonadales > Halomonadaceae > Vreelandella. The sequence goes on from NZ_CP058321.1 coordinate 3,327,839, forward strand.
ATGGCCGTCAGAGGCAGTATATCGACCCAGCTCTGCCAGGTAAGCGCCGCCGCGATACCGCTGACCACCAGCACACCCGCCATGACGCGCTGACTGCCCAGGTAACGGCGGGCTAGCACGATACGCACAATGACCATCACGGTAAGCGCCGCGGCGGTCCAGCTTTGAAAAAACACAAACTGCAGCGCGAAGGCAACGTTAGCCGAAATCAGTATCACGAGCAGCCGGTCATCGTGCTTACTTGAAAACGCCACGAGGCAAAGCACAAGCGCGACCAGGCCAAAAAACTGGCCTGCCAGGGCACTATGACTGAACGACTCGAGCATGGCGGCTAGGCTCCTAGGGGCGAGGTTGGGCCCCCCAGGCTATCATCTTGCTGGCGGAACCGCTGCCAGGCGATGGCGAGAATCGGCAGCAACGCCACCGGTATCAACGACAGGTTGAGCGACGCCCAGCCCAAGCCGCTGACCAGGGGGCCGGCCAGGAACGCGGTGATTGCGACGGTCGAAAATACCAGAAACTCGTTCGCCGCCTGGGTACGGGCTTTTTCCACCGGGCGGTAGCTCTCGGTAAGCAGCCCCGTGGCGGGCAAGAAGGTGAAATTCCAACCAAGCCCGAGCAAGATCAGCGCGACATTGAAGCCTGCTAAACTCATTTGCCACTGTGCCGCCAGCAGGCTTGCGACCAGTAGCAAGCAACCTGCCACGATCATGCGCCGTTGTCCCCACTTGGCGGTTAAATGCCCGGTCACGAACGACGGCAGGAACATCGCCACCACATGCCACTGGATAGTCATCGAGACATGGTCGAAGGAATGCCCTGCACCGGCCATGGCCAATGGCGTCGCCGTCATGGCGAGGTTCATCACCCCATAGCCGACCAGCGCGGCGCATACGGCCACCACAAAACTCGGCTGACGCATGATTTCACCCATGGGCCGCGAGACGCCGTCGGTATGGGTTTCCGCTGCGCTGGGCAGTCGAGTGATGCAGAGTATCAACAGGGCCAGCGCATAGAGCACGCCCAGACCTATAAAACTGCCCAAAAACGCCACCTCAGCGATCTCGCGGCTGATGCGCGCCAGCCAGGGGCCAAAAAACGCCGCCAACACGCCACCGCCCATCACCAAGCCAATGGCACGATCGCGCAGAGCGGGAGGCGCGGCTTCAACGGCCGCAAAACGGTACAGCTGGCCAAACCCGATGCCGATACCAATCAGCCAGGTGCCCGCCATAAACAGTCCAAAGTGCTCGGCTACCAGCGCCTGGGCGGCGACCATGGTGCCGATAAGCCCAATGCTGTTGCCCAGCAAGAAGCCACGTTTACGCCCCAAGCGGCCCATGATCAGCGAGGCCGGAATAGTCGCACACATCAACCCCAACCATTGGGTAGCCACGGGGGCCGTGGACCAATAGGGGCTAGGCGCCAGGGAGGCACCAATCAGCGGTGACACGGCAATTAACAGGATATTGCCGCTGACCAACAGCGCTTGGCAAAGCGACAGCAGCATCACGGTAGTGGGCATGGGTCGGCCTCCGTTAGGGGGTGTTGAATGGATGAGGCAAAGCGCTGGCGATAAACCGAAGGCGACACACCGTAATAGCGCTGAAACTGACGCCGTAACTGCTCGGCCCCACCGAGTCGACAGCGCTGGGCAAGGCGCTCCAGCGCCACAGCCTGGTGAGGTTCAAGCAACGCCAGGCGCGCCTGCTCCAAGCGCAATTGCGTCAGGTAAGCGTTCGGCGTGGTATTCAGGTGACGTTTGAAAAGCCTCGATAGATGACGTGGGGTGACGGCCATGAAAGTCGCCATTTGTTCCACGGAATGCTCGCCAGCAGGGTCGGCGTGCAAGCGGTCAAGCAGTCGGCGCAACGGTCCCGCGGATTGCTGGCCGCGCAATATCTGGCTGAACTGGGATTGCCCTCCCGGGCGATGCAAAAACACCACCAGTTCGCGGGCTACCTGACCAGCCAGCTCGGCGCCGTGGTCGGCTTCCACCAGCGACAACGCCAGGTCGATCCCGGCCGTCACGCCAGCACTGGTGTAACGGCCAGCGCTTTCGATATACAAGGCGTCCGGCTCTACACGGAGCGCAGGGTAGCGTTTGGCCAGCTCGTCGGCATGCCGCCAGTGGGTGGTCACCCGCAGGCCATCCAACAGCCCCGCGGCGGCGAGCAAAAAGGCGCCGCTGCAAATTGAGCCAAGACGGCGCACTTGCGACGCCATTGTATAAAGCGTCTTGAGGACTTCAGGCGCTGCGCATTGACGAGCCACGCCGCTGCCACCCGCCACCAGCAAGGTATCCAGCGGCTGAAACGCCGCCAACTGATCGAGGGAATGGCTGGCCTCAAGTGCTAACCCGCCATTGGTCATCAGCGTACCCGGCGCATCAGCGGCCAGGGTTAGCTGGTATAGCGGCTGCTTGCTCAGCGCGTTGGCACTGGCAAACACCTGCCAGGGGCCGCTCACATCGAGCAGTTGGCAGTCAGGATAGGCAAATAGCGCAACATGGCGGGACACGGTTTTCTCCCTTCAACAGGTAGAAAAGAGTGTCGCCCGTTGGCGGTATGTCGGCAAGGACCATTACCCCACCGATAAAGACATGCGCGCTATCCCGTTTGAGAGACGGGGGCTTCCATCCGCCTTACGCTGGACACAAAATCGCTGAAACGCTCGCCCTGGATGAGCACGTGGTCGCTAAGCGCCTGCTGAGCGCCCTGGGCATCGCCACGTTCAATGGCGTCAAAGATCGTCTGGTGCTCGCTAAGCGAGTTGTGCATTCGCTGACGAACCTGTAGCTGAAGCCGCCGGTAGGGCTTCAGGCGCTGCTTGAGCTGGCGCGCCTCGCTGGCCAGGAAAGTGTTGTGGCTCGCCGTATAGATGCAGTCGTGGAACCCTTCATTCTCGTAATAGTACTCGTCGGTGTCCCCTGCCAGGGCCGCCGCTTCACAACGCTGGTGAGCATCGCGCAGTGCGGCCAGTTCTTGTTCGGTAATACGCCTTGCTGCCAGCCGGCCACACATCCCCTCAAGCTCAGCCATGACCTCAAACATCTCGATCAGCTGGTCGATTCCTACCCTGGCAACGAAGGTGCCCTTTTTGGGCGATACCGTCACCAAACCGCTGGCCACCAGTTGCTGAATCGCCTCGCGCACCGGCGTGCGCGACACGCTGAACTGCTGCCCGAGTATTTCAGGGTCGAGCCGCTCGCCGGGCGAACGGCGTCCGTTAATGATGTCGTCTTCCAATGAATCCTTGAGCCGCTGGGCGTTGGAGCGTTTCGAGCCTGGCATGCGTCACCCCCTTAATTGGCAGCGCTAAACTGTACAGAAAGAATATGTCATAAAGTTGACATTAGCATACGCAGCGCCTATTGATGTATATATCAGCTCGACTGATACATACATAAAGCCAATCCAAGACCACAACAACAATCGTTGGAGACGCCACATGCAACGTAAACACCTATTCACCGCCGCCGCTTTAGGCCTGGCAATCGCCGCTTCACACGCCTCAGCAAATACCGTACTACGCGCTTCCCACCAGTTTCCTGGCGGCCAGGGCGACGTACGCGACGAAATGGTCCAGATGATGGCCGAGGAAGTGGCCAACGCTGACGTGGGCCTGGAAATTGAAGTTTATCCAGGCCAATCGCTATTCAAAGCGCGCGAACAATGGGGCGCCCTGGCGCGCGGTCGGCTGGATATCACCGCACTGCCGCTCGACTATGCCAGCGGCCGCCACCCGGAATTTTCCGCCACGCTGATGCCCGGCCTCGTGCGTAACCACGAGCACGCCCAACGCCTGAACGACTCTGAATACATGGACATGATCAAGGATGTCATTCAGGAAGGCGGCGCACGCGTGCTGGCCGATGCCTGGCTGTCGGGCGGCTTTGCGTCCAGCGAGCGGTGCATTACCTCGCCAGACACCGTCGACGGCCAGGTATTCCGTGCCGCAGGCCCGGCGTTTGAAGAAATGCTCGAGGCTGCCGGGGCGTCTATCGCGTCCATGCCTTCATCGGAAATCTATACGGCCATGCAAACCGGCGTACTCGACGCTGCCAATACGTCGTCGATGTCGTTCGTATCCTACCGCCTTTACGAACAGGTCGACTGCCTGACCCAACCCGGCGACTACGCCTTGTGGTTCATGTATGAGCCGATCCTGATTTCAGAACAAGTCTGGCAGGGGCTCAATGAAGAGCAGCAGACAGCTCTCATGGAGGCGGGCGAGAAAGCCGAGGCGTTCTTTGCTGAAGAAGCGGCTTCCATTGACCAGCAGATGGTCGACGTCTATGAGGAAAACGACGTAGAAGTCGTCAAAATGACCGAAGAGGACTACAACGCCTGGCTCGAAATCGCCCGCGAAACCTCTTATAAAAACTTTGCCGAGAATGTCCCTAACGGCCAAGCCATCATCGATGCGGCACTCGCCGTCGAGTAAGTCACTGCCTCGATAAAGCATGTCGGCCATCCTCCCGGCTGGCCGACATGCTTCGCTGCTTACCCGATCTGATGAACCCGCTTGATGAACCTAGCTGATGAGGGACTTATGTCGACAACAACACACACCTCGGCAACACGCAGCGGCTTGATAGGTGGCTACATTCGGGCAATGGATCGACTATCGCGCTTTTCGGCCTATATTGCCTGCGCTCTGTTCATTGCCGGGGTGCTGGTCATCTGTCAGATGGTATTCACTCGCTATGTGCTCGGCTGGAGCACCAGTTGGCAAACCGAGTTCACGATCTTCTCCGTCACCGGCGCCATGTTGATGGGCAGCCCCTACGTGCTGATGACCGGTGGCCACGTGGCCATCACCATTTTGCCTGATGCCATTGGGGGGCTCGGTCGCAAGGTGATGCTAACCTTCGCCTCGCTGTTTGGCTTTGCCTTCTGCGCCGCGCTCGCCTATGCCAGTTGGATCTATGTATTTGAGGCTCTTCATGGTGAGTGGACCACCGGCTCAGTCTGGAATCCGCCACTCTGGCCCGCGCTATTGCCGATGGCCGTCGGCACGACCTTGCTGGCTTTCCAGTACGTCGCCGATGTGCTGCGCGGGGAGGGCTGACCATGGATCCGATCACACTGGGAATTATCGTCGCTGTTGGCCTGATCTTCATGATGGCCATCGGCACACCCATTGCGTTCGCGCTGGGCGGTGTCTCGCTGCTCGCGCTACTTTACGACCGCGGACTCACGGAACTGACCTACTTTGGTGAAACGTTTTTTGACCGGATTGCCGAATTCGGCTTTGTGGCCATCCCCATGTTCATTCTGATGGGGGCAGCCGTTGCCTCCTCGCCCACCGGACGTGACTTGTATCGCTCGCTGGATTTATGGATGGGCAGGTTACCGGCGGGCCTTGCGGTGTCCAACATTGGCGCGTGTTCGATTTTCGCCGCACTTTCAGGCTCCTCGCCGGCCACCTGTGCGGCGATTGGCAAAATGGGTATCCCAGAAATGCGCACGCGCGGATACCCGGACGGCGTGGCCGCTGGCTGTATCGCAGCGGGCGGCACCCTGGGCATCTTGATTCCGCCTTCCGTGACGATGATCATTTACGGCATTTCCACCGAAACCTCCATCGGTCGGCTGTTTATTGCCGGTGTCGTCCCCGGTTTTATGCTGGCAGGCCTGTTCATGATATGGACCATCATCGCCTGCAAACTGGCCGGCGGCTATGCGAATCCACTGGCTGCGTCTGCCGAGAAGCTCAAAACCACCGTTCAGCAAAATGTCGATAGCAACCTGAAAGCCGTGGTACGCGTGCTGCCCTTCCTGGGGGTGGTGGCGGGTATCTTGTTTGCCCTTTACGGCGGGGTCGCCACGCCATCAGAAGCCGCGGGGGTCGGGGCGTTTTTATGCCTGATGCTGGCTATCCTGATTTATCGCATGTGGCAGATAGGCCCGATCAAGCTGATCATGCGCGACTCGCTGCGCGAAAGCGTGATGATCATGCTGGTTATTGCCTGCGCCGAAGTGTTCGCCTATGCGCTTTCATCGATGTTCATTACCCAGACCGTCGCCGGGGCAATCGCCGACCTGGAGGTCAATCGCTGGGTACTGATGGGGGTGATTAACGTCTTTCTGCTGGTTGCCGGTTTTTTCCTGCCACCGGTGGCCGTGATTGTCATGACCGCGCCGATTTTGCTGCCGATCATCCTGGCGGCAAACTTTGACCCTTACTGGTTTGCGGTGATTCTCACCATCAACCTGGAAATCGGCCTTATCACTCCGCCAGTGGGTCTCAACCTGTTCATTATCAAGGGCATTGCCCCGGATATTTCGCTGCGGGATATCTTGCTGGGCAGCCTGCCCTATGCGCTGTGCATGGTACTGGCCATCCTGTTGCTGTGCCTGTTCCCCGGCCTTGCCCTATGGCTACCCAACCTGATCATGGGCTGAAAGGAGGATGACCATGAACATGATGTTTCTCCAGGAGTTGTTCAACAATATTACCCAGCGCGACGCGCTGTTGCGGCGGCGTCAGACTGTCGCCTCAGCGGTGGACCACACTCACCTGGTCAAGGCCTGCCAAGCTCTACTCGAAAGCGATGGCGAAGCGTCAAGCATTGCGCTGGCCAGCCGCGCCCTGGCCATTTACCGACGCCTCTCGCAGGATGAAAAAAGCCTTTTTTTCAAGCGCCTGGCGGAAGACTTTGCGGCCACCCCCGAGCATATCGACGAGGCTTACACCGCCTACCGTGACGCGCGGGATAACCGCACGCTGCAACAGCTTTTTGAGGCCTGCGAGCCGCTTCGCCAGGAACTGTTCCGGCGCCTCAACTTTGCCAGCGACGGCACCTATGAACTGGTCAACATGCGTCAGGATTTATTGGGTCTGCTGCGCGACCAGCCTGACCTGGCGCCCATCGATGACGACTTTGCGCACCTGTTCGGCTCCTGGTTCAATCGCGGTTTTTTGATGCTCAAGCGCATCGACTGGAACACCCCCGCATCGATTCTCGAGAAGATCATTCGTTACGAAGCGGTGCACGAAATTCAGGACTGGGACGACCTGCGCCGCCGCCTGGACGCCCGTGATCGCCGCTGCTTCGCGTTCTTTCACCCTGCCATCGGCGATGAACCGCTGATTTTTGTAGAAGTCGCCCTGCATAAGGGACTGCCAAGTCGTATCCAGCCCATTCTCTCAGGGCAGGATGGCGGTGTGGATGACCCCGACGATGCCGACAGCGCTGCCTTCTTCGGCATCAGTAACTGCCAAACCGGCCTGCGCGGTATTTCGTTTGGTAACTTCCTGATCAAGCAGGTGGTTCAAGAGCTTTCCCAGGAGCTTCCCCAACTCAAGTACTTCGTGACGCTTTCACCGGTGCCCGGATTTGCTCAATGGCTCAACGAGCAGCGCCAAAACGACCATTGGCCGCCCAGCGTCCGTGAAACACTGGCAGAGCTCGACACGCCGGGATGGCATCAGGATAAACAGCGCCAGGAGCGACTCAAAGCAACGCTACAACCGCTCGCTGCCCGCTATCTGATCGACGAGAAAAACCGTCACGGTTTACCGCTCAACCCCGTTGCCCGCTTTCACCTGGGCAATGGCGCCAAGCTTCAGCGTATCAACTGGCTCGGCGACACCTCCGACAAGGGCATAAAACAGGCGGCAGGGCTGATGGTCAACTACCTGTACGTGCTTGATGACATTGAGCGTAACCACGAAAATTATACCGCCAAGGGCGCCATTGCCTGCTCGAGCGACGTGCGTGACCTCGCCAAGCGGGCGCGCAAGCTGGCCAAGGGAGAACCTGCCAAATGAACCACAATCTGTTTGCCACCTTTGCCACGCAGATGCACAAGCGCGGTGAGGCCGATTTTATCACCACCCGCGAAGGCCGCCGCTATTCCTACGCCGATGCGCTGACCCAAAGCGCCCGCCTTGCCGGCGCGCTGACCGCTCTCGGCGTACGTCAGGGCGACCGCGTGGCCGTCCAGGTCGACAAGAGTCCCGAAGCCATTCTGCTCTACCTTGCCTGCCTGCGGATTGGCGGGGTCTATTTGCCCCTCAACACCGGTTACACCGGCGATGAAATCCGCTATTTTCTGAGCGACGCCGAACCCGCGCTGTTTGTCTGCCGCCCAGCCGTAGCCGATGAGGCCCGCCGCATTGCCACCGACACCGGGTGCCCGGCAGTTGTCACGCTGGGCAGTACGGCCGACGGCAGCCTGATGGACGAAGCCGCGAGCGCCGCACCCCATGATGATATCGCCGAACTGGATACGCGTGACCTGGCGGCGATTTTGTATACCTCGGGCACCACCGGGCGCTCCAAGGGGGCCATGCTGACCCACCAGAACCTGGCCTCCAATGCCGAAACCCTGGTCGAAGCCTGGCACTTCAGCGCCGATGACCGGCTGATCCACGCGCTACCGATTTTTCATACCCACGGACTCTTTGTGGCGTGCAACGTCACCTTGATGGCTGGCGCCAGCATGCTGTTTCTGCCCAAGTTCGACGCCGACGTGATCTTCGAGGAGCTGCCCCACGGCAGCGTGATGATGGGCGTGCCCACCTTTTACACGCGCCTTGTTCAGGACCCACGCCTGACGCCTGACGTCACCGCCAACATGCGGCTGTTCGTATCCGGTTCAGCCCCGCTGACCGCCGAAACCCACGAAGCCTTCGAGGCCAAGACCGGGCATGCCATTCTCGAACGCTACGGCATGACTGAAACCAACATGAACATCTCCAACCCCTACCAGGGTGCGCGCCGTGCCGGCACCGTGGGTATGCCGCTGCCCGGCGTGGAGATGCGCATCACCGACCGGGAAACCGGCGATGAGGTCGCACCCGGCGAGATCGGCATGCTGCAGATTCGTGGGCCCAACGTGTTCATTGGCTACTGGCGAATGCCGGAAAAAACCCGCGAGGAGTTGCTTGAAGATGGCTTTTTCATCACTGGCGACCTCGCCCAGGTCGACGAGCAGGGCTATGTGCATATTGTCGGGCGGGATAAAGACCTGGTGATTTCGGGGGGCTACAACGTCTATCCCAAGGAAATAGAACAGGTCATCGACGAACTGGAGGGTGTGTCAGAGTCCGCCGTGATTGGCCTGCCCCACCCGGATTTTGGCGAGGGCGTGACCGCCGCCGTGGTTACCCAGCCGGGTGCCGACCTCGACGAAGCCACCATACTCGGCCATCTTCAGGGGAAGCTTGCCAAGTACAAGCAGCCCAAGCGTGTTTTCTTTATCGATACCTTGCCGCGCAACACCATGGGAAAGGTACAAAAGAACGAGCTGCGCAAACGCTTCCACGACACCTATCAATCAACTTAACGTAGTAAAGCAAACGCCCCACTCCCTGCAAGGTGCAGAAAGCGGGGCGTTTGTTGGTTAACCGAGTAGCTGAAGCGCTTAACCGGCGAACGAGGCGTACATGATGATGACCAGAACCACCAGCACGATACCGGCGGGTACCGCCCCTTTCCACGGGGTAAGGTCAACGTCGCCAGAATGCTCCTGAACCCAGTCGGTCTCGCGCGGGCGCAGCTTGCCAATCACCAGCATCACCGCCACCAGCAGCACGAACACCGCCGCGACAAAGTGGAACTCGTGCATGACAGCTGGCAGCTTATCGAAGGGCGGCACGAAATAGCCCGCGGCGATCAGCAAACAGCCACCCACCAGAGCAATTTTGGCGGCCATGGGCGGCACGCGCTTGGTCAAAAGCCCAACCAGTACGACAGCCAGAATGGGAATAAAGTAGATGGCGTTCATCTTCTGCAGGTAGCCGAACAGGCTGTCCTGGCCTGCCAGTAACGGCGCAATGGTCATGGTGGTAATCGCCATGATCCAACCAAACACCTTGCCCGACTTCACCACCTGCTCTTCAGTGGCGTCTTTTTTAAGCACTTGCTTGTAGATACCCAAACTGAAGATGGTGGTCGTGCTGTTCAGCGCGGAGTTGAACGACGACAGAATCGCACCGACCATCACCGCGGCGAAGAAACCGGTGAGATACGGCGGCAACACGTTAAATACAAGGTGGCCGTAAGCTTCATCGGCGCGAATGCCGTCATCGGCATACAGGTGGTAAGCGATGATCCCCGGCAGTACCAGATAAAGCGGGCCCAGCAGCTTGAAGAAGCCCGTCAGCAACACACCCTTCTGGCCTTCCGCGAGGTTTTTGGCGGCAAAGGTCCGCTGGATAATCTGCTGGTTGGTCGTCCAGTAGAACAGGTTGATCAGGAAAACGCCGGTAAACAGCGTGAAGAACGGCACCTGCTGATCACTACCGCCGATCGAGTTGAGCTTGTCGGGATTGCTGGTCTTCAGCGTGTTCCAGCCTTCCATGATGCCGTCACCACCGCTGACGGCTTGCAGGCCGAAATAGACGATCACAAAGCCACCGATCAGCAGGCCAACGCCGTTAAGGGTGTCGGACACTGCGACCGTGCGCAACCCGCCGAACAGCGCGTAAATGGCGCCCACAATCCCCACGACCCAGACCGTCAGCCAGAGTAGCGTGGTCGGTGATTCGATACCGGTCAGCGCGGGCAGGTCGAGCATGCCCTGCAGCCCTATCGCACCGGAATAGAGAATAATCGGCAGCAAAATCACCGCGTAGGCGATCAGGAAGATCACGTTGGCGATCAGTTGCGTGCCTTTATCGAAGCGGATCAACAGCAACTGCGGGAGGGTCGCAATGCCGCTTTTCAAGAAACGCGGCAGGAAGAACAGCGCCAGCGCCACCAGGGCAATGACCGCCACCACTTCCCAGGCCATCACGCTCAGGCCATCGCTGAAGGCTGAGCCGTTCAGCCCCACCATCTGCTCGGTGGACAGATTGGTCATCAACAGCGACCCGGCAATCAAGGGAAACGTCAGCGTCCGCCCTGCCAGAAAATAACCGCTGGTGCTGCTGTGATCATCCCGTCGCGTAATGCGCCAGGTAATAAAGGCCACTAAACAAGTGAAGAATAGAAATGACGCCAGGGTGAGGGCATGCATAAGAACATCCTTCGGGGCGGTCGCGCATGCTCGCGTGCAACACAAAACATCAGCGCAGTGGATTTAGGTAAATTTACCGATTGGCGGTGGATTGTAGAACGGTGACTCGATTCTTCTATTAGCCTTTAGTCGCAATTAAGCACCTAAAGATGTGTTTTTCTAACAAAAAATTCTAAATATCAGACATTTGAATAGTACCTAACGGTTGACTACCCGTTTCCGCGATTCACTACGTGGCTGAACGTCCTCAGTGTTAAAGTGGTGTGATTCGACCGCGTGACTATCAGACCTCCTCTGAAATCAGCTTCGCCCGCCAACTTTCTCAACCTTGATTAAGGAAATAACGTCCATGCTGCATTACCTGCAGGGCTTGCCATATTTTATTGCCTATCTGCTCGCGGCGATCATTTTGTTGGTCGCATTCATGTACTGCTATAGCCGCATTACGCCGCACCACGAATGGAAGCTGATTCGCGAGGGCAATGCGGCCGCCGCGACTGCCTACGGCGGCTCAATTCTGGGCTTTACCATCCCGCTGTATAGCGCCATGGCCAACTCCATCAGCTTGATCGACTTCATTTTGTGGGGCGTGGTCGCGTTTATCGTCCAGTTGGCAACGTTCTTCGGCGTGAAGCTGTTTTTACGCAAGCAGGGCGAAAGCCTGTCGCAACACATTACCGAAGGCCATCAGGCTTACGGCATTTTAATGGCAAGCATCGCGGTGGCCGTTGGCTTACTCAACGCCGCCTCGATGACGTGGTAAAGGAAAGCGCTGACATGAGACACGATCAAACACCGCATTTGCCCCGACGCAAACGCAGCGCACGCCTGTCGCTCGCAATGATGGGCGCCAGTGCCTTTGGCCTGACCGCCTGTGGGCAACCGCCCCAGGAAGAACACATTACCGAGATCGAGTTTGATGAACCGCGCAGCTTCCAGAGTGTTGAGGACTGCGTCGCTGCGAATGTTTACACACGCAGCGCCTGTGAGGATGCCTACAACGCCTCGCTGGAAGATGTGCCACGCTTTAACACCCTGGAAGAATGTGAAGCCGAACACGGCGAAGGCGCCTGTACCGAGCCCACCGAAGAACAGTCACAGGCGGCAACCGGTAGCGGCGGCGGCAGTTGGTTCATGCCTGCCATGATGGGCTATATGGTCGGCAGCATGATGTCCAACACCAACCGCGGGCGCTCGTTCGAGCGGGTATATCAAGAGCCGGTATACCGTAATCGCCAGAACCAGGGCAATTGGAACACCGCGTCAAACCAGGCAACCCAACGGGTCTCTCAACGTAACGACGCAATGCGTAGCTCGGTGCGCGCTTCTTCGCAGCGTAGTGGCTTTGGCTCGCGTTCATCCACACGGAGTGGCTGGGGCTCCTAGCCGCCAGCAAAGCTCACCATGCTAAGAATCGACATCCCCGAGCGGCAAAACTGGAAAGACCTGGCCCACGAGCTGGGCTTTCATTTTCACACCATCGAGGGCGAGCCTTACTGGAAGGAAAGCGCCTACTACCAGTTCACCATGGAACAGGTTGAGCGCGACATTGAAGCGCCTACCGAGGCGGTGCATGAGATGTGCATGGAACTGGTCGATAAGGTCTGCCATTCCAACGCCTTGATGCAGCGTTTGGCGTTGCCCGAGCACATGTGGGACAGCATCCACAACTCATGGAAAGATGGCCAGCCCCACCTCTACGGGCGCATGGACTTTGCCTATTCCGGCGATGGCCCCGCCAAGCTGCTGGAGCTCAACTACGATACCCCTACCTCGCTTTACGAAGCGGGCTGCTTTCAGTGGGTGTGGCTTGAGCAAGCCATGGCGCAGGGAATCCTGCCGCGCCATGCCGATCAGTACAACTCGATACAGGAGCGGCTGATCAATGCCATGGCGCACCTGGGTGACCGTCTTGAAGGCCGCACGCTGTATTTCTCGTGCGTCAAGGATAACGCCGAAGAACGTGCCACGGTGCACTATTTACAGGATGTTGCGGTGCAGGCGGGCCTCAACGCCCCCTTTATCTACACCGAGGATATTGGCCAACACCCCGCCGTTGATTATTTTGTCGACCTCGACGACCAGCCCATTCATGCGCTGTTCAAGCTGTATCCCTGGGAAGAAATGGCCGACGATGCGTTTGGTGAATTGATTCCCCAGTTAAACACTCACTGGTTTGAACCACCCTGGAAGGCAGTGTTATCCAATAAAGGCATCTTGCCGCTCCTCTGGGAACACTTCGAAGGCCACCCCAACCTGTTACCGGCATTTTTCGAGAAAGCTGATAGCCCGCCGCTACCCGCGGGTTGGGTGCGCAAGCCGTTTTTCTCGCGGGAAGGCAGCAACGTCGAACTGATTACCCCAGCGGGCCAGCGCGAAGCGGTCGATGGCCCCTATACCGACAGCCCGTGGATCCGACAGGCTTACCACCCCATGCCGCGCTTCGGTGATAATCACGCGCTGGTCGGCAGTTGGGTCGTCGGCGACCGCGCCTGCGGCATGGGGATTCGCGAAGACGTCGGGCGCATCACCAAGGATTCTTCCTGCTTTGTTCCCCACGCCATTGTCTAACGGCTGATCATGCCTTAGCCCATCAACCATAAACAGCTGACCGGGTCCCCCTGGGCGATGTCGCTGTAAGGCGGGATCACCGCCAGCGCATTGGCCTGAATGCACGAGGAAAGAACCGACGAGTTCTGATCATCAAACGCCCTGGCGTGGGCGCCCTCGGCGTCAAACGTCAGAGTCACCCGCATGTAGTGCTGTCGCGGGCCGGTGGACGTCGCAAACTCAGCCCGTGCGGTGACACAGGGCAGCCCTGCCAGATCGGGGCAGCTTAATAGCGCGCCCATCAAGGGGCGTAAAAACAGCCACGCGCCGACAAATCCGGAAACGGGATTGCCGGGTAACCCGACAAAGCGCGCCTGCCCGCCTTCGCGTCGCGGTAGATGGCCAAGCGCCAGCGGCTTGCCTGGCCGAATGGCGAGCTTCCACATCGTGAGCTCACCCAGCGCCTCGAGCGAGGCTTTCACGTGATCCTCTTCGCCGACACTCACCCCGCCGGTGCTGACCACCACATCGGCGTCTTCCGCCGCCTGGGCGAGCAGTTCCCGGGTACGCTCGGCATCGTCGGGCACGCTGACCTGGCTCACTACCTCAGCGCCAAAGGTTTCCAGCAACCGCGTGAGCATGGGGCGGTTGGAGTTATACAGCTGCCCCGGCTTGAGCGGTGTACCGGGGTCAATCACTTCATCCCCGGTCGACAATAGCGCCACCCTTGGCCGACGACGTACGCCAACCTCTGTGACCCCCTGCCCGGCCAGGTGGCCAAGGGCGGCGGCCTCCAGACGCTCTCCGGCGCTCAACAGCACATCACCCTGGCGTACATCGCGGCCTTTCAGGCGCACGTTGTCGCCGGCGGGAATATCCGCTGGGATGATGGCAACATCGCCGTCCACCTCGACGCGCTCCTGCATGATCACGCAGTCGGCCCCCGGCGGAATTTCCCCGCCGGTAAAAATACGCGCGCAGCTGCCTGACGCCAACGGCGTGGCAGGCGTGCCCGCCGCAATCCGCTGGCTGACCGTCAGTCGCTGTCCGGCATCCGCCGCCCGCAGCGCGTAGCCGTCCATGGCGCTATTGGTATACGGCGGCACATCAAGCTGCGCGGTAACGTTTTCGGCCAGCACTCGCCCGGCCGCACCGGCAAGCGCCACGCGCTCCGCCGGCATGGGCGTGATATCCGCCAGCAGCGCGGCCAGAGCGTCGTCGATTGAGTGCAGCTCAGCCATGCTGGCCTCGCTCGGGGATGACCAGATTGGCGAAGTTGCAGGGTTTGTGGCGGCTATCGAGCTGTTCGGCCAGAATGCCGTCCCAGCCGGTGCGGCAGGCGCCCGTTGAGCCCGGCAGACAGAAGATCACCGTAGCGTTGGCTAGCCCGCCGAGGCAGCGGCTTTGAATGGTCGAGCTGCCAATTTCGTCGCCGCTGAGCTGGCGGAAGCGCTCGCCAAAGCCTTCGATGTGTTTGTCCAGCAGCACGCCTATGGCCTCGGGGGTGGAGTCGCGGCCGGTAAAGCCGGTGCCGCCGGTGGTGATCACGGCCTGCACGTTGCGATCAGCAATCCACTGGGCCACAACAGCGCGAATGGTATACACATCGTCCGGCACGATACGTTTTTCCACCAGTTGGTGGCCCGCGTCAGTGAGCCGTTCAACCAATGCCTGACCACTGCGGTCCGTGTTTTCCGTGCGAGTATCGGACACCGTGAGAACCGCGATGTGTAGCGGAATCATTGGCTCCATGGGCTACTCCTTGGCGCTCTTTTGCGCTTGCCGGGCTTCCAGAGCAGCCAGTTGTTCCGGCGTTGCTGGCGCTTGGTAGAGTTCTTTCCATTCGCTGTAAGGCATCCCGTAAACGTATTCGCGGGCCTCTTCGTAGGTGAGCTGCTCACCCCGCGCTTCCGCCGCGCTGACCAGCCATTTGGACAGACAGTTACGACAGAAGTCGGCCAGAATCATCAGGTCGATATTCTGCACGTCCTTGTTGTCATCAAGATGCTGTAGCAAGCGGCGAAACGCAGCGGCTTCAAGCTCAGTACGGGTGTTGTCGTCAAACTTATCCATCGCTTTGACCTCTAAGGTGTGAAATTAATCTCAGCATAACAAAAGACACCGCCCGTAGGCGGTGTCTTTTGTTACATTCCAGCGCGCCTCACGAGGAACGAGGGGCTGGAGACTCACCTGAGTCTTTTGAGGCTTTTTGGTCGGCCAGTTCCTGCTCGGAAACGGCCTGATCCTTGACCTCTTCGTACCACAGATTGTGGTGCTCTTTGGCCCAGGTCTCATCAACGTAGCCGGTGGTCATGCCTTCCAACGAACCTTCCGTGCCCAAGGTGCCAATATAGATATGGCCAAATGACACAGCGGTCAGCCCCAAGGCACCGACGGCGTGGATGATATTCGCCCACTGCATGGTGTCGCGCCCCTGACCGAAGTTGGGGAAGTCGAGCACAAAGCCGCTGGCAACCACCAGAATCCCGACCGAAGCTAATAGCCAGTACCAGGCTTTTTCACCGCCGTTGGCAAAGCCGGCATCGACATGCCCCTTGCCGACCATGCCGCCGCCTTTCTTGAACCACTCAAGGTCGTGCTTTTTGGGCAGGTTATCCTTGATCAGGCTGACGAGCAGTACCACCAGCAGGATGCCGAAGATCGGCCCAAGGTAGTTGTGCAGCAACTTGGAAGAAGAGACCATCCATCCCCAGAAGGCATCTCCAAATAGACCGCGGAAGACAAACTTCCCAAATAGCAGGTTGAGGCCGGTAAGCGCCAGCACGATAAACAGCGACGCCACTGACCAGTGCAGAGCACGCAAGAATAACGGCCAGCGCAACAGCTTGCGCCCCGTTCGCGGCTCTTCCAGATCCTTGCGGCCAATGATCAGATAAAACAGCACGATAATCCCGATCATGCCGCCGATCACGATCAACCCGAAAGGTGACACCCAGCGATTACGCCATTGACGCCAGGTTTCGCCGCTTGAGTTGATCAGGTTGTAGTTACTCTCGTAACGCGAGTCACGGTAGTTGGCATCGGTCTCGCCGCTGCGCACTTGCCGCCACTGGTCAGCGTCGATCCCCGGGGCTGCCGTGCCCATTTCCCGGTCAGGGTCAGCCTGGGCATGCACTACCTGTGTCACGCCGAGACTGAGTACCAGCGCAAAGGCCAACAATAGCCAGCGCCAGACTCCTTGCCAGCGGCTTGGATGCGGCACCCCACCGGGTGCCTGAGCAGTCAACTGGTTCATGGAAAGCCTCCTTACCCTTTACGGGCAGCATCATAGGCTAGGTTATCGGCACTGGCCTGAGGGTTGTTGGACCAGGCACCGTCTTCGTGGCCACGATGCACCACGCGCTGACGGAAGATATCTGCCACGTCCTGGGCGTCGCCAGCCAGCAGCGCTTTGGTCGAGCACATTTCCGCACACAGCGGCAGCTTGCCTTCGGCAATGCGGTTGGAGCCGTACTTCTCGTACTCTTCTTCCTTGCTTTCGGCAGGACCGCCCGCACAGAAGGTACATTTGTCCATCTTGCCGCGCTCGCCGAAGGCGTCCTGCTGCGGGAACTGCGGTGCGCCGAACGGGCAGGCGTACAGACAGTAACCACACCCGATGCACAGGTCCTTGTCGTGCAGCACGATGCCGTCGTCAGTCTTGTAGAAACAGTCGGTCGGGCACACGGCCATGCAGGGGGCGTCGTCACAGTGCATGCAGGCGACCGAAATGGACATTTCGTCGGCTTCGCCGTCATTAAGCGTCACAACGCGCCGACGCTGAATGCCCCATTCGACATCATTGGCATTTTTACAGGCGGTAACGCAGCCGTTGCATTCGATGCAGCGCTCGGCGTCACACATAAATTTCATTTGAGCCATGGTGTTCTCCTTATACGGTGCGGGATGTCGCCCGCACCGTGGATGCTGTCAGGTCAGGGCGAGCCTCAGGCACGCTCGATACGGCAGATGGTGCACTTGGTCTCTTGCATCAGTGTCACCGGATCGTAGCCATAAGTGGTCGCGGTGTTGGCCGCTTCGCCAAGTATGTAGGGGGCGCTGCCTTCAGGGTAAAGGCCTTCCAGGCTTTCGCCCTGGAACATGCCGCCAAAGTGGAACGGCATGAAGGCTACCTTGCGGTCCACGCGCGGTGTGACCAGTGCTTTCACTTTCACACGGCCACCTTCGGCCCCTTCGACCCATACCTCGTCGCCGTCGCTGATGCCTATATCATTGGCATCGGCCGGGTTGATCTCCACAAACATCTCTTGTTGAAGCTCGGCCAGCCACGACATGGAGCGCGTTTCTTCACCGCCACCTTCGTATTCGACCAGACGCCCGGAAGTGAGGATGATCGGATAGTCATCCACCGAGGGGGCACCGTCCTGTACGCTCTTGTACATGGTCGGCAGACGCATGATGGAGTCAAAGTCGTCCCAGGTCGGGTATTTATCAACCAGGTCACGGCGGGTTGAGTAGAGCGGCTCACGGTGCTTCGGCACTTCGTCGGGGAAGGTCCACACCACGGCCCGCGCTTTGGCGTTACCGTAAGGCGCGCAACCATGCTCGATGGCGACACGCTGAATACCGCCGGACAGATCGGTTTTCCAGTTCTTGCCTTCCGCCGCTTGCTTCTCTTCGTCGGTAAGGTCGTTCCACCAGCCAAGGTCTTTCAGCAGCTGGTCGGTGAACTCTGGGTAACCGTCGTCGATATCGCCATTCATCGGTGCGGAGCCTTCGGCCAGCAGATTGACGCCATCGCGCTCGATGCCAAAGCGGGCACGGAAGCCCATGCCCCCTTCCATCACAGGCACGCTTGGATCATAGAGGTTCGGCGAGCCGGGATGCTTGAACTCGGCCGTTCCCCAGCAGGGCCAGGGCAGGCCGTAGTAGTCGCCATCAGCCGGACCGCCCTCGGCGCGCAGGTGCTCGAAGCTGAAGGTATGCCAGTTTTGCTGGTGTTCCTTCAGGCGCTCGGGGCTTTGCCCGGTGTAACCAACAGTCCACATGCCGTTGTTGATCTCGCGCAGGATATCTTCGATCAGCGGTTCATCGCCGTTCATCTCGTAGTTGGCCACCAACTGGTCACCAAAGCCGAGCTTGCGGGCGAACAGGTACATGATCTCGTGATCAGGTTTGGACTCGAACAACGGGTCGATGACCTTGTCGCGCCACTGCAGTGAACGGTTGGTCGCCGTCACGCTGCCGGTGGTTTCGAACTGGGTCGCGGCCGGCAGCAGATACACGCCATCCGTACGGTCGTGCATGACGGCCGCGACGGTCGGGTAAGGATCGACGATGACCATCATTTCGAGCTTTTTCATCGCCTGCTGCATTTCGACACCGCGGGTCTGTGAGTTGACCGCGTGGCCCCAATAGAACATGGCTTTGAGCGCCGTGCGCTGGGAGATGTTTTCATCTTCTTCCAGCACCCCGTCAACCCAGCGGGATACGGTAATACCGGCGCTGTGCATGGGTTTGCCGTCGGCATACTCAGAGTCATCAAAGCGCCCTTGCAGCCATTCGTAGTCAACGTTCCAGACGTTGGCCCAGTGCTGCCAGGCGCCTTCCGCCAGGCCGTAGTAGCCGGGCAGCGAATCGGAGCCCAACCCCAGGTCGGTGGCACCCTGGACGTTGTCATGACCACGCAGAATGTTGGCACCGCCACCGGCAACACCGATGTTGCCCAGCGCCAGCTCCAAAATGCAGTAGGCGCGGGTATTGTTATTACCCGTGGTGTGCTGGGTACCGCCCATGCACCACACGACACAGCCAGGGCGATTTTCCGACAGGGTCTTGGCAACGTCGAACATGTCCTGTTCGCTGACGCCGGTGATATCTTCCACCACGTCCGGTGTGAAGTTGGCTACCTCTGCGCGCACATCGTCCATGCCGTAAACGCGCTGGTTGATGTATTCGCTGTCTTCCCAGCCGTTTTCAAAGATATGCCACAGCAGGCCCCAGACGTAGGCAACGTCGGAACCCGGGCGCAACCGCACGAATTTGTTGGCCTTGGCCGCCGTGCGCGTAAAGCGTGGGTCGGCAACAATGATCTGGCAGTTGTTGCGCTCCTTGGCAATCAGGAAGTGCTGCATGGCCACCGGGTGCGCTTCGGACGGGTTCGAGCCAATGAACAGAATCGCTTTACTGTTATGGGTATCGTTGAGCGAGTTGGTCATCGCCCCGTAGCCCCAAGTATTGGCAACCCCGGCCACCGTTGTGGAGTGGCAGATACGCGCCTGGTGGTCGGTGTTGTTGGTACCCCACATCGACGCCAGCTTGCGCATCAGGTACGCCTGCTCGTTATTGAACTTGGCCGAACCCAGCCAATAAACG
Source organism: Halomonas sp. SH5A2 (assembly GCF_014263395.1). Lineage (GTDB taxonomy): Bacteria > Pseudomonadota > Gammaproteobacteria > Pseudomonadales > Halomonadaceae > Vreelandella. The sequence goes on from NZ_CP058321.1 coordinate 3,347,698, forward strand.
CTATCCGGGCCGTGCTCTTCGCGTAGCTCAAGCAGCTTGTCGCCGATTTCGTTGACGGCGTCTTCCCAGCTCATGCGCTCCCATTCGCCGCCCACCAGTTTCATGGGGTACTTTAAACGGCGGCTGGAATGGCCGTGCTGGCGCAGCGAGGCGCCCTTGGCACAATGGGCACCGCGATTGATCGGGTGGTCAAAGGCAGGTTCCTGTTTGGTCCAGATGCCTTCTTGCACTTCAGCATACACACCGCAGCCTACCGAGCAGTGCGAGCAGATCGTGCGCTTGGTCTCTACCGGTGAGTCAAGCACCGGCGTTTTGTCCGCCGATTCCGCGCGGCGCATCATGGGCGCGCCCATAAAACCTAGCGCGGCCACACCACCTGTCGCCACACCACTGCGCTGAATAAACTGGCGGCGCGAAATTCCCAGACCGGGCGCTTTGGGAGTGTCTGTTTTGCGAGTTAAACGCATGGCAATTCTCCTGGCATTCCGCCGTCAGTCACGCAAGGAAGCGTAAAAAGCACGGACGTGATCAGTCTCACGGTAATTGGTTGTCGGTTTTTCAGCGTCGCTGGGAGCGCTATCGGCTTGCGCCAGAGTGACGTGTCCGACCGCGGCGGCCGCGCCTGCTGCGGCTGTTCCCAGCCCTACGGTTTTCATGAACCGGCGGCGCTCAGGATTATGTGACTGTTGCATGGTGCTCTCCTCTCTTGCCATGGCCTTTGGCCGTTTTATCTTATGCTATGGCTGCCGCGCGCTCACCGGTAGGTGAATCAACGCATTAGCGCGTCACGTCAAGGTTCCACAATGTTGACTGGGGTATGGCTCGCCTCGATGGCCAGGCGATCCTCTTCGCTTGTCATGAAAGCACTGCCCAACTGCCCGAGCGCTGCATAAAAAGCGGTATCGACTTGCCCCAAGTCGTCAAAACAATCGCTTGCCCAGGGGGCAAGGTGTTGCATGAAAAAGTGCGCCTGATCGGCGCTGGTCATGTCGACCAGCATAGCCATCACTTCGCATAGCGCGGCTAAGTGATCCTCAGGGTCTTTAGTATGCTCGTTGCGCTCGAAACCAAGCGCGCCAAGGTCTCGCCGCAATTCTACCAGCGCGGCTTCCATGAGTTCGCCGTTGCGGTACCAGGAGGCATAGGGCACCACGTCACCCTGGATCACGCCGACCAGATGACCGAAGTGCGCTCGCTTCAAGCGCGTTGCGTCAGCGCTGTTAGCGGCTTGACTGAGCCCGTGCCAGCACTCGGCCAGGCGGCTACCGTCCTGCTCGATATCGAGCGACGCCAGCCAGCCAAGCAGTTCGTCGGAGGGCGCTTCGCGCAGGAGCGCGGCGATGAGCCGGTAGATATCCGCTCGCAACGCATCGGCTTCGTTTAATGTCGGGGCAGCTTGCGTCATGGCTTATACCTTCAACTGGGCGTCGGGATCACGAATCATGGTTTTCCATACGTCTTTCACCCGACAGTCTTCGCACATCTCCAGGCGCAGCATGGCGTCGCCCGCAAAATAGGGGTGGTCGGCCAGCTTGGCTTTGATGTTGGCCACCGTGCTCGCCGTGGCGAACGGTTTACCGCAGCCAATGCACTCAAACGGCGCCTCTTCATGACACACCTGACGCGCTTCACGCTCGGCCGAGGCCAGAAAGCCGGGCGCCAGGGTAATGGCATCTTCAGGGCAGGCCTGTTCGCAGAGCCCACACTGCACGCAGTCCGCTTCGCGGAAGTTCAGCGACGGCGTGTTGCCACCGGATGACAGCGCAGGAGTTGGGCAGTTGCTGACACAGGCATGGCACAACGTGCAAGCATCACTATCAACCTGAATGCTGCCGTAAGCTGCGCCCGTTGGCATGGCATGGCGCTGGCCGCTGGGTTCGCCGAGTTCGCCCAGGCGCGCCAGCACGATGTTCAGGCGAGCACGCTTCTCAGGCGCATTTAATGACAGCGGCTGATCGGTCAGTGGCGTTAGCAGCGGCAGCGCGTCGCGTGCCTGCGCATCGTCAACGTCCAACAGTTGCACGCGCTCGGGGTTGTGCCCCAGTGCCGACAGCAAGGCCCGAGCCTGAGCCACTTGATCGGCCAGAAAGACGCTGAGCCGGTCAGGCATATCGGCATGCTGCTGAATGCGCACTTCCGCCGCGCCGCTGGCCAGGGCGGTTAGCCACTGGTCATGACCGGCCGCGCCCAGCTCTTCCAGGGGAATATCCAGCACGTGCCCGGCGGGTACTATGCCCGCCGCTTTTTCGGCATCTTGGGAATCGTGGGTAATAAAGCGCAGCACGGGCGTCTGACCACCCGCATCGCGGTAAGCGGCCAGCCAGCTTGAAAGCGTATCCTGCTGGCGACGGGTATCGGGCAAACGAAATTCAATCGCACCGGTGGGGCAGGCACTGGTGCAGCTGCCTACGCCCTGACACAGGAAAGGATCAATCTCGATCTGTGATTCGATACGCCCCTGATGGCTGCTGATAGCATCGGCGGGGCACACATCCAGGCAGCGCGTACAGCCAACGTTGCCGCTGGCGGAATGTGCGCAAAGATCGCTGTTGACCTGGAAGTAGCGCGGCTTGTCGAATTCGCCGATCAGTTCACCGACGCTGTCCAGCGCCTCGCGACGCCGCTCGTCGTCATTCCAGTCGAGGGTGACATAGCCCGGGGGTGGCAACTCGCGCGCCAGCACCGGGTGGGCGCTTAAGTCCAGCACCAGGTCGAAGTGATCGCGATCAATCAGTGCTCGCGCCAGGTTAAGCGGGGTGCCGTCGTTATCAAACTGGACAGAAAAAGCGCCGAGGTAGCCTGAGATGCTTAACACCTCGGCCTGGCCCGGCGTCATTTCATAGCGGACGAGCGGCTGGGCATGCACCTGCGGCGATACGTCTGACGACGACGCTTCCTTAGGAGCAACAGCATGCGATTCAGCGGCGTTAGCGACGGTATTGGTCGTGAGCAACGTCAACGAAGCGAGCCCACTGCCCTTCAAGGCATGGGCGGCTTTCTCGGCGGTGTCGCTCGAGCCAATCACCAATGCATGACCACGACTATGGTAGGTCACGTTGGCGGGCGTCAGGTTCGCCGGCCACGAGATGCGTTGGCGTACCGCTTCTCTGGCTTCAGCGTTACGCTGGTCGTCCAGGGACGCCAGCTGGATTCTTTGGTTCATGCATTCTCACGGTCAGAGGATCTTTTTTATTATATTGATGGATCAAATTTTTTAACTATTTTGGCATATCGGCTGCACCAATACATAACATTAGTGCACAGCGATAAAACTCTTTTTCATTTTCTATATGTATTTTGTACAGCTTATGGCGATTTTGTCATCCATGCCAAGCTGAACGGCCCATACATTTTCAACGCTGTTGTTTCGTTTTTCATTCAATCCATTGTTTTTAAAAACATAAAACTCATCTCATGCTTTCGTATGAGCGCCATCAGACTGGTCGTCTTGTGCCACTTCTTCCTCAGGACGAGGCGGGTTGGATGCCTCACCACCGGAGGAAGATACTTGCCCAGTTTCGCCATTTGTTGGTGCTTGCTCTGCCTGGGTATCGTTGGCATTTTCGGCCAAAGATTCGTCGGCTTTCTTGGCCCACCGCCGCAGCTTGCCCGCCAGCTCGGAGGCCATGGGCTTCAGCTGCTGGCGATAGTCCAGGTCGTAGTCATCCAGACCGTCGCGCACATTGTAGTTACCGGTCGCCCACAGGCGCTTTAACGCCCGCCGCCGCAACGCTGAACTGACGCCGGGTACCATAAAGCCACTGAAATCGCTGCCCGCTTCCAGCGTCTCCGGGTCAGGCAAGGTGTCATCCAGACTACCGGGCGGGGGCGGCACGGGCCGGGTGGGCTCGCTAGATTCGGTATTGTCTACCTCATGATTTTCCGCCGATTCCCCTCCATTGGAGGGGGCCGTTTCATCCAGCGGCCGCGGTGGCTCGCTGTGGTCTTTCGCATCGGGAGCTGGAGCGGATGGTTGATCATCCGGTTCGAGACCTCGCTTGATACGCGACCAGCGCTCTAAACGACTCATTGCGGTTTCTCCTTGGTAGGCGTTTCTTTTGCGCGCCCGGCCCCTTTGTTTTTCTTCTTGCGCATTTCCATCGGCGCTTCACCGTGGCGCGCCAGATAATTTTCTATCCATATCTGGATCGCCATCGGCATCGCCACTTCCAGCACCTGCTGCTCGCCATCCATCCAACCGGCTGCGACATCTTGACTCGCTGTAATCGCAGTAGGCTCGGGGTCCTGACCGGTAAACCCGGCACGCACAAACAGCCGTGGCGTGCTGGCTGTCAAGTTGAAGCGATAGGCAGCGCGCTCGGTCATGAACAGCTGCAAAAACAGCACGTAGGGACCTTGCTCGCCTGGTGTCAGCTCCCCAATACGCCATTGTGTTTGGCTAAAACGGTTGATCTGCTTGTTCTCGGCGACCAGCGTAATACTTAGCGGGCGGAGATTATCGGTCATCACGGCGGCCTTTATGCTTTTTCGGAACGAAAGGTTCGGGTAGACAAGTAAGCCTTTCGAGCGCCATCATCGTCAACTCAGACCTTTTTACTCAAGTATATATCTGCAAGTCTATTTCTTCAGATTCAGTGAGGGTGCCAATGCCCGCCATTCAGTTAAGCCGAGCCCGTTTACCGGCCACCACCGAGATTGACGTGATCGACGAATTCGGTGATACCCGTCGGCAGGCAATTGCCGCCGAGCGGGCCTTGACCGTATATCTCAACAAGCGTGAGATTGTCACGCTGATGACGCTTGGCGATGACCCTGAAGCACTGGTGGTCGGTTATCTGCGTAACCAGGGGCTACTGCGGGCCGCCGCTGATCTTTCCGTCGTGCAGGTCGATTGGGACGTGGAAGCGGCCGTGGTCGTCACCGGCCATCTGCCCGACGACCTGGAAGCCCGCCTCAGCACCCGCACCGTGACCACCGGCTGCGGCCAGGGAACAGTATTTGGCAAGCTACTCGACCAGACCGACCTCACGGCGCTGCCCGACACACCGCTGGCTCAGTCAACGCTCTACCAGCTGCTGAAAAACCTCAACGCTTATAATGAAACCTACCGCAGTGCCGGGGCGGTGCACGGTTGTGCACTGTGTCGACAAAGTGACGTACTGGATTTCGTTGAAGACGTCGGCAGACACAACGCCGTCGATACCCTGGCGGGCCGACAGTGGCTGCAACAGGCGGATAGCGCCAATGCCGACATCTTCTACACCACGGGGCGGTTAACCTCGGAAATGGTGCTCAAAGTCGCTCAGATGGGCATCAGCGTGCTGATATCACGCTCCGGTGTGACCCAAAAAGGCGTCGAGTTGGCGGAACGCTTTGGCGTCATGCTGATTGCCCGCGCCAAAGGCAAGCACTTCCAAGCCATTAACGCCCAGGGCCGCCTCACGCTGGATGTCATCCCCGCACGCCCGCCCCGCGCCCGTGCAGCCAAGCAGGAGGCACGCCAATGATTTCCGCGAAGCAACTGACCGGCATGATTCTCGCCGGCGGGGAAGGCCGTCGCATGGGCGGCCGCGATAAAGGCCTCGAACCCTTTGCTGGCCTACCGTTGATTGCTCATGTCATTCAGCGTTTCGATGGCCGGGTAGCCGAACTGCTGATCAACGCCAACCGCAACAGCGACGCCTACGACTTGTTAGCTGATCGCGTGGTTGCTGATCTTGTAATCGACGGTGCCGAAGGCGGTTTCAATGGCCCGCTGATGGGTATCTACAGCGGCTTACGCGCGGCGAAAACGCCGTGGCTGCTGGTGGTGCCCTGCGACTCCCCTGCGCTGCCCAATGATCTTGTGTCGCGCATGGTGGCGGGCATCGGCGAGCATGATATTGCCGTTGCCTTTGACGGTGAACGCCTGCACCCCGTGGTGGCCTTGATTCGCACCTCTCTGGCAGATGATCTGGCAACAACGCTGGCCGATGGGGAACGCAAGATTGACCGCTGGTATGCACGCCATGCCTGGTGCAGGGTCGATATGTCAGACTGCCCGGAAGCCTTTGCCAACCTGAATACCGAAGAAGAGAAAGTTCGCCTGGAAGCCGCTCTTGAAAATGACGCCAACGCCAAAAAGGCCGCCACATGACGCTGTCCTGTTTCGAGCTCGGCGAGCAGATGCTCAGCGTGGACGAGGCGCGAACAGCGCTTGCCACCCTGGTCGAACGGCCCCTGGTCAGTGAGCGCGTCGCCCTCACGAACGCCCATGGCCGACGCCTTGCGGAAGATATCACCGCCACGATCAACGTGCCGCAGAATACCAATGCGGCGATGGATGGCGTGGCGCTGGCTTGGGAGAGCAGCGCTCAAACCCACTGGGCATTGGCAGGCGATGCCTTTGCCGGGCAAGCGTTTACAGGCCGTGTCGCTGCGGGGCAGTGTGTGCGCATTACCACCGGCGCGCCGCTCCCCCCTGGCACGGACACTGTCATCATGCGCGAGCAGCTGGTTGAGCATCACGACAGCGTAGTGATTGAAGCGCCAGAGCGTGTCAAACGTGGCCAGAACGTGCGCCAGGCGGGAGAGGACATCGCGATCGGCGACGTCGCCCTTCCCGCTGGCACTCGATTAGACGCCGCTGCCCTCGGGCTGATCGCCTCGTTGGGCTGGGCACAAGTACCCGTTTACCAGCGCCCCAAGGTGGCGATTTTCTCGACCGGCAATGAAGTCACGGCCCCAGGCGATACTTTACCTGGCGAAGGCATTTACGACGCCAACCGCTTTACGCTGACGGGGCTGCTCATTGAGCATGGCGCTGAGGTGATTGACCTTGGCATCCTGCCGGACGATTTGAACGCACTGACGGATACCCTGACAGACGCCGCGGCGAAAAGTGACTTGGTGATTTCCAGTGGCGGCGTCTCGGTCGGTCATGCCGATTTTACCCGTGATGCCCTCGAGCATCTTGGGCGACTGGCGTTCTGGCGGGTGGCCCTGCGCCCGGGACGCCCCATGGCCTGCGGCTGGCTGGGCGCGGCACGTACCCCTTTCGTCGGCCTGCCCGGCAATCCCGTGGCGGTCATGGTAACCTTCCTGCAGTTTGTGGTGCCGCTGTTACAACGGCTTCACGATCAGCCGGTGACACCACCGCGCCGCCTCCAGGCGATCGCCGACGACACATTGAAAAGCCGCTTTCAACGGACAGACTTTATCCGTGGCGTCTATCATAATGATAGAGAAGGACGGCTACACGTACGTAGCACCGGTGCCCAGGGGTCGGGCATTTTAACCTCAATGGTGGCCGCTAACTGTTTGATAGAGTTAGCCGATGACCAGGACGGCGTGCAACCAGGTGAGGTCGTCAGCATACAACCACTAACGGATTGGCTATGACCGAGCAACTGATCGACAACTTTGGCCGCCGCATCAACTATGTGCGTATATCGGTAACCGACCGCTGCGACTTCCGCTGCGTTTACTGCATGAGCGAGGAGATGACCTTTCTGCCCCGCGCGCAGGTTCTGACGCTAGAAGAGCTGGCCATGGTCGCCCGTGCTTTTACCGAGCTCGGCGTCGAGAAAATCCGCCTCACCGGCGGCGAACCGCTGGTACGCCGCGATATCAACCAATTGGTCGATGAAATCGGCACGATGCCGGGGCTCAACGACTTCACTATGACCACCAATGGCGCCAGTCTGCGCAAGCATGCCAAGCAGCTTTATGCGGGCGGCATGCGGCGGCTCAATATAAGCCTGGATTCGCTGGACCCGGAACGCTTCAAGCAGCTCACCCGCACCGGCGACCTGGAAAAAGTGATCGACGGCATTCATGCCGCCAAGGAAGCGGGCTTTGAGCGCATCAAACTCAACGCGGTCATCCTCAAGGGCCGCAATGAAGATGAAGTGCTCGATCTGGTTGAATTTGCCCGCCGCGAAGGGCTGGACATCAGCTTTATCGAGGAAATGCCGCTTGGCGATGTCTCCGATCACTCCCGCGCGGAAACCTTCTATTCAAGCGATGATGTCCAGGCGTTGATTGAAACCCGCTACCCGTTGATCGCAACCCCGGAAACAACTCCTGGCCCTTCGCGTTACTTCCGCATGGCCGACAGCAACAGCCGTATCGGCTTTATTTCGCCGCACAGCCATAATTTCTGCGATACCTGCAACCGCGTGCGCGTTACCGTCGAGGGCCGCTTGCTGCTGTGCCTGGGCAACGAACATTCGGTCGATCTGCGTGCGGTATTGCGTCGTCACCCCGGTAATATGCAGGCGCTAAAAGATGCCATCATCAATGCCTTGCCGCTTAAACCCGAGCGTCATCACTTCACCACCGACGGTGATGTTCAGGTCGTCCGTTTCATGAACATGACCGGCGGCTAACGGTGTCAGCGTTAACCAATGTGCCGGTGCATATCATCACCGGCTTTCTGGGCAGTGGCAAAACAACGCTTATCCACAGCCTGATCGAGCAGAAGCCTGTGGATGAAAAATGGGCCATTCTGGTCAACGAGTTTGGTCAGATCGGCATCGATCAGGCGATGTTTGAAGCGCGTGACGATGTGGTGGTTAAAGGCTTGCCGGGTGGCTGCCTGTGCTGCCAGCTTGCCTTCGTGATGCAGGCCGCTCTGGTCAATCTGCTGTCGCGTAGCCAACCTGACCGGGTGATCATCGAGCCTTCAGGCCTTGGCCATCCGGCAGGGTTGGTGGATCTGCTGCGCAGCGAGGCGTTTCAGGGCGTGGTAGACGTACGCGATATTGTCACGACGCTTGACCCACGCCGCCTGGATGAGCCGCGCGTGGTCGCCCACGAAACCTTCCGCGACCAGCTTGAGATCGCCGACGCCATTGCCCTGACACTTTGTGATCAAAGCACCGCCGAGCAGCTTAGTGCGGCCCGCGCCTTCGTCGCTGAACGTTGGCCACCGCGCAAGTGGGTCCATGAGGTCAATCATGGCCGACTGCCGCTTTCGCGCTTGATGGAAAGCGGCAGCGCTCAACGTGACGCGATTGAAATCCCTGAGGCCCACCAGCCACTGTCCGCACCCCCCAGTCTGGAAGGCGGCTTTTTCGACTTACCGCCTGCTCCCGGCACGCCGCAGTGTGAAACCGGCGCATCGCTCGGTTACGCAAGTATCGGCTTGCGCTGGCACCCGAGTGATTGCTTTGACCTGGACCGCCTGGCCGCCTATCTCGGTGAGCTTTCCCAGGACGTACGGGTCAAGGGCGTGTTCCATACCCATGACGGCTGGCGACAGCTCAACCGGGCCGATGGCACGCTAAGTGTCACACCATCCACCTGGCGTCAGGACTCACGCCTGGAAGTCATTGCCCCCGAACCGTCCAGCCCAGATATGCCCGACGCGGAGACGCTAAAAGACGCGCTCGCCGATACCTTACAAGGCTAAATGTTCATGCTTGAGCCACACCTCAAGCGCGTCAGGGGGCATCGGTTTTCCGTATAGGAAGCCTTGATAAGTTCGGCAGCCATGGGCCAACAGCCACGCCTGCTGGTCGTCGCTCTCGACGCCTTCGGCCACGATCTCCAGCGACAGACTTTGTGCCAGCGCAATGGTGCTCTCAACGATTGCGGCATTCGCCTTACTATCAATCACCTGTTTGACAAAGGACTGATCTATTTTCAGCTGATCGAGAGGCAACTGCGCCACATACGCCAGCGACGAGTAGCCGGTTCCAAAGTCATCCAGCGCAAAACGTACGCCCTGCTGCTTGAGCTGCTGCATCTTGTCACGGGCCTCGTCACGCTCTTCGACGAACAGCGATTCCGTCACCTCCAATTTAAGCTTGTGACTCGGCGCGCCCGTGCGCTTCAATATCGTTTCAACCTTGGTGACAAAATCAAGCTGTCGGAACTGCAACGGACTGACGTTAACCGCCACACTCAGCTCAGCAAACCCAGGCTGGCGGGCCCATTGGGCCAGTTGCTCACAGGCAGCTTCCAGCACCCAATCGCCCACTGGGTTAATCAGCTCGGTCGATTCGAGAAGGGGAATAAACACGTCAGGCATGACCAAGCCGCGTTCGGGATGCTGCCAACGCAGCAGTCCTTCGACCCCTATGCAGCGGCCGTCCTGGTCAACTTGAGGCTGGTAATACAGACGCCATTCTTCATTCGCCAACGCTTGGCGCAGTTCGTTTTCCAAGCGAACCCGTGCCAACAGCTCGGCTTGCATGGTGGGGTCAAAAAAGCTCAACGCGCAGCGACCACTGCTTTTGGCCTGGAAAAGCGCCATGTCCGCCTGCTGCAAGTAATCATCGACTGAACTGGTGTGATCGTTTACGACCGTAATCCCGATACTTGCCGTGACGTTAAGGCTCTCATCCCGGATCGTCATTGGCTGTCGAATCATGTCCTGGAGTTTCTGCGCGATATTTTCGGCCAGTTCAGCGGTGTGCTCCCGGCTTTTACCCAGACCTTCGATCAGCACGGCAAATTCATCGCTCCCCAGCCGCGCCAAGGTGTCCGTTTCACGCAGCATTTGCCCCATTAAACGGGCGAGATGTTGCAGCAGTTGATCACCAACGTAGTGGCCCAGGGTATCGTTGATTTGCTTGAAGTTATCGATATCGATAAATAGCAGGGCCCCCCAGCGAGAATGACGGTTAACGTCCTTTAAAGCCGCCTCCATGCGATCCATGAATAGTCGCCGATTGGCAAGCCCGGTTAACGGATCGTAAAACGCCAACTGGTGAATTTCCTGCTCTGCCGCTTTACTCTCGCTAATGTCGCTCATGGTTGCCACGTAATGGGTCAGGGCACCTTGCGGGTCGTAAACGGCACTGATGGTCAGCCATTCGGGAAACACATCGCCATTCTTGCGGCGACTCCAGATTTCTCCTTCCCAACTGCCAGCTACCTGAACCCGCTGCCATAATTTGCGGTAAAAAGCGGCATCATGCCGGCCAGAATTCAACATTCGCGGGCTCTTACCCACCAGTTCGGCTTCGCTATAGCCGGTGATTCGCGTAAAGGTGTTGTTGACTTTCAAGACGCGGCCGTTTGCATCGGCAATCAACATTCCCAGATGGGTCTGGAACGCCGTGGCGGAAATACGCAACTCCGCTTCACTTTGATGTAGCCGATGCTCAAAGCGCAGCCGGTTAAGGTAGTGACGCACGCCCCAGGCGCCCAACATCGCGATCAACAGCATTACCCCTGCCAGAATCCCGGCACGCTGTCGCCAGTTGGCTAATTGCAGCTGGACATCCTCGCCCACGACCACCAGAAGCGGAAGCTCTTCTATCCACTGCATCTGAAACAGTCGCTCTCGCTGATCGAGCGGCGAGGTCAAACGCAGCGACCATTTTTCGACCCCACGTTCAAGCATCATTAGCGTCTCTGGGCTGTCCACCTGCCATCCGGCGGTGATGGGATCCTCAAGGGTAGGTAACCGGGCAATCAGCTTTAGCTCACCATCTACCAGCGCAATGCTTTCCCCGTTGGACACGCCTAAACGTTGCAGGGTGCGTTCAAATACCGTAGGGGAAATGCGCGCTACCGCGATGCCATTAAATTCGCCGTTGTCACGGGTTAAGCGACGAGCTTGATAAAGATAGTAGCGCTCGTCATGGGAGGTCGAATAAAGCGGCGTCACCAGTTCGTTCCGATATGGCGTGTCACGAAACGCTTTAAAAAACGAGCTGCTGCTTAGGTCTCGCCCTATTGAGTCAGCGCTAAGCGCGCTGGCCTGAATAATACCTTCATCATCAATAACACCAATATCATCGACCCAATCGACAGAGCGTGTTCGGTTGCGTAACGCCTGTTGAATAGCAGAAGACTCTCCCTGCGCCGGCATACCCTGGAGCTGCACCAGATCGGCAACGCTCAAAAGGGCTTGACCGCTCTGCGCAAAAACGCCTTTCGCCCATTCGACCACGACGTCGGCTCTGGCCGCATTGCGCGTCTCAAGGGTCTGGATTTCCTGGCGGTATTGTTCGTAGAGTATCCATGCAAAAAGGCTCAGGAGCAGCAACAGCGCTACCCCGTAAAGCGTTAAAGCACCACGGCGCTGCTGGCGATACTTCTTCGCCAGATCGGATGTTAACGGGGTAACAGGTTGTGGCATTGCGCGGACGCCTTGTCATAAAGTGGCACTAAACAAACGGAACCGCTTTAACATAAGCTCAAACGTCGATGATATTGAAGAACTATTTTCGAAAAGTACATCGGCCTTTTTCAATTCCTCTATCATTAAATCAACTGATTACCCGCCATGAGAGCTTGATATGCCCGCGCTTGGTCAAATGAGCGACTATGAAATTCGCCTGATTCGTATTTTTCAAACGGTAGTGGAGTGCGGTGGCTTTACGGCGGCCGAGACGACGCTGGGCATCAGCCGGTCGGCAATCAGCCAGCATATGAACGACCTGGAAGGGCGGCTAGGTTTTTCGCTGTGTCAGCGTGGGCGCGGCGGGTTCAGCCTAACCGAAGAAGGCAAAGAGATTTATCAGGCGGGCCTGACGCTGCTTTCCGCGCTTGAAACCTTCAAAAGCGATGTCAACGCGCTGCATCAGACCATCAAGGGCGAGCTGAATATCGGGATTACCGACAACCTGGTGACGCTACCCGCCATGCATGTCACCCATGCACTGGCCAGACTCAGCGCCCCGGAGCACGATGTCACGCTGAACATACACATGGAACCCTCAGACGCAGTGATTCGCGGCGTGATGGATGGCCACATGCACGTCGGGGTGGTGCCAGCGGTCAACCTGCCCACCAGCCTGGATACTCAGCATCTTTACGATGAGCCCTCTTACCTGTACTGCTCGGTAGGACACCCGTTGTTCGATAAGGCCAGTGATCGCCTCACCTTGGCCGAGCTTGCGCAGCATCCCGCCATATCGCCACGCTATCCGCTACCCGCTGAGGCACGCCAAGCCCACGATGCGCTTAACCTGCGCGCCTCGGCGTCTGACCGCGAGGGCGCGGCGTTCTTGATTCTTACCGGGCGCTTTATGGGCTTTCTGCCCGAACACGTCGCCGGCCAATGGGTCTCGGCGGGCAAGATGCGCGCCCTGAACACCACCAGCCAGCACTACCGTATTCCCTTTGTGCTCATTGCCCGTCGCGATCGCCGACCCAATCGTGTCGTTGACGCCTTTTTACACTTCATCAATACGCCACAAACGCCAACACCCGGCATCTAGCCGGGTGTTGATGAGACCTGTTGGTTAAAGTGCGCGTCGCGCAACCTAAGGGAGTTGCTCGGCCGGCTCTTTGTCGGCCACCGGCGCTGGCCCTACCGACGGTGCAGAGGAAAGCACCTGGCTTGCAGCATAGTAAACGATCGCGCCAAGCGCCGAGCCGGTAAACCAGCCGTAGTCATAGAACCAGTACATCGTGCCGGTGGTCAGCGAAATCAGCGTCAGTGCCACAGGCACGCCAAAGGCGATAAAACCGGCAATGTTCACCGCAGGATAAACATGGTTGTCCATATACAGGCTGGGCACGTCCAGGCGCTGCTTTTTAATCAGAAAGTAATCCACGGCCATGATGCCAGCGATCGGGCCAAGCAGGCTTGAATAACCCAGCAACCAGTTGGAGTACATCTGTTCAAGCGATACCCCTGGCGGAATGATGCCCGCTTTTTGCAACAGATCGTAGCCCATCAGCAGCACACCCACCGCACCGGTCATCAGTACGCCACGGGTCTGATTAATCATTTTTGGCGCAATATTCTGGAAATCATTGGTCGGCGAAACAATGTTGGAAGCCGTGTTGGTAGAGATCGTGGCAATAATAATCAGCAGCATCGCCAGCACGACCCAGAACGGGCTATCGATATAGCCGATAAGCCGCACGGGGTCGGCCACGGTTTGACCGACAAGCGTCTCGGAGGCCGCGGTCATCACCACGCCCAGTGAGGCAAAGAAAAACATGGTCAGCGGTAGGCCAATTACCTGGCCGACAATTTGATCTTTCTGGCTTTTGGCAAAGCGACTGAAGTCGGGAATATTCAGCGACAGCGTGGCCCAAAAGCCCACCATGGCGGTTAAGCCGGCAAAGAAATAGCCGTATACCGACGCGCCTTCAGGGCGCGAGGGCGGTTGAGCCAGCAGCTCGGTCATCGACGTGTGCGGCCATGCCCACACCATCAAACCGATACCTACCGCCAAAAGTAACGGCGCGGCCAGGGTTTCCAGCCACTTGATCGACTCTGCACCACGGATCACCACGTAAAGATTCATTGCGCCAAACACGAAAAAGCCGATGACTTCACCGACGCCGCCGAGCGCCGCCCACGCCGGTATCAATTCCGAGAGCAGCAAATGAATCGCCAGCCCACCAAACATGGTTTGAATACCAAACCAGCCACACCCGACCAGGGCGCGTACCAGACACGGTACATTAGAGCCAAAAATCCCGAACGAGGAGCGCAGCACAACGGGAAAAGGAATCCCGAATTTAGTGCCCGGAAAAGCGTTGAGCGTAAGCGGAATCAAGACGATCACATTCGCCAGTAATATCGCGAACAACGCCTCACCCACGCTCAAACCAAAGTAGGCGGTCAACACGCCCCCGAGCGTGTAGGTGGGTACGCAAATCGCCATACCCACCCACAGCGCGGCAATATTCCACTTACTCCAGGTTCTTTCGCTTGCTTCGGTGGGCGCAATGTCCTTGTTGAAACGCGAGCTATCGCGTACGTCGTCGCCCACATCCAATTCAATCAGCCCTTCTCGGTCTACCATCTGAGAGGTTGTTTTCGTCATTGGTCTCTCCTCAGTGTCATCCGCTTCCCAGAAAACCCTCACGGTCTGAGGTTTCCAAGCAATAAGCATGCCGACCCACCCGACGTAGTCGCTTAACTTATTGATGAAAAACTGTCTTCCAGGACAAGAATTTTATTGTTGTCATCATCTTGCCGCCCTTTGGGACACGAAATACCCGACGGATTCAAAAAGGCTAGATCAAAAAAAATATTTGCACCAACTTTCAGCATAAAAATCATGCTGAAGGCTCAAAAAATAATATCAAAATACTGATTTAAAAGGATTATAAAAAAACTTCAAAGCAGTGCACTGTCTCACCACATTAGTGAAAGCGCAACTTAAAAAGAAAAATAACAAATTAACTCAATAAGTTAAAAAGCCCATTAAAAAAATATTCGGCTACCTTGCTAAAACTCACATCCTGACGATACTTTCTTAAAAGCTGCCTTGATGGTCAGCTTTAAATTCCAATACCAAAAGACAGAACATTAATTAATCCTAATGCCGTGAGCTAACACTAATTAATGGGGGAGTTTCTAATGCAGAAGATGAAAATCGGCCTGATTCAAATGGGCCTGAAAACCAGCACCGACTTGGAACCTGCGGCGATTCGTGACGCCATGAACGAAGCGCACCTACCGATGATCGAGAAAGCGGCGGCACAGGGCGTGCAGGTGCTCTGCTTTCAGGAAGTGTTTAATCAACCCTACTTTTGCCCCAGCCAAGACGGCAAATGGTACGCCGCCGCCGAGCAGGTGCCAGAAGGCCCTACCTGCCAGATGATGCAGAAACTCGCCGCCAAGCACCGCATGGTCATCATCGTACCCGTGTATGAAGAAACCGAGACCGGCGTTTACTACAACACCGCCGCCGTATTCGATGCCGACGGCAGTTATCTAGGCAAATACCATAAAACCCATATCCCTCAAGTCGCTGGATTTTGGGAGAAATTCTTCTTTAAACCGGGCAAATCCAACTGGCCGGTATTCGATACCGCCTTTGGGAAGATCGGCGTGTATATCTGCTATGACCGTCACTTCCCCGAAGGCTGGCGGGCGCTGGCCCTTAACGGCGCCGAAGTCATCTTCAACCCCTCCGCTACCGTGGCCGGGCTTTCCCAATACCTGTGGGAGCTGGAACAGCCCGCCTCCGCCGCCGCCAACGGCTGCTTTATCGCCGCCATCAACCGCGTCGGCACCGAGGCCCCCTGGAATATCGGCGACTTTTACGGTTCCAGTTACATCGTTAACCCCCGCGGCAAAATCGAAGCCCAGGCCAGCGACACCGAGGACGAACTGCTGGTCCACGAGATCGATTTGGACATGGTGCGCGAGGTACGTAACAACTGGCAGTTCTTCCGCGACCGCCGCCCGGAAACCTACACCCGCCTGACCGACGGCGAGTAACCCGGCCACCGGATAACCGAAGGAGCGAGCAATGAGCCTATTGATCAAGGGCGGCACTGTCGTCACCAATACCGATACCTACCGCGCCGACGTGTTGTGTGTGGAGGGTAAAATCCAAGCCATCGGCACCAATCTGGACGTTCCCGCCGATTGCGAGATCGTCGATGCCAGCGACCAACTGGTAATGCCCGGCGGTATCGACCCCCACACCCACATGCAGCTGCCGTTTATGGGCACCGTGGCCAGCGAAGACTTCTACACCGGCACCGCCGCGGCCCTGGCAGGCGGCACTACCTCGATTATCGACTTCGTGATTCCCCAGCCCGGGCAATCGCTGCTGGAGGCTTTCGAGACCTGGCAGGGTTGGGCCGAAAAAGCCGCCACCGACTTTGCCTTCCACGTGGCCATCACCTGGTGGGACGACAGCGTACGGGAAGAGATGGGCACGCTGGTGCACGAGCACGGGGTCAACAGCTTCAAGCACTTCATGGCCTACAAAGGCGCCATCATGGCCACCGATGACATTTTGGTGGAAAGCTTTTCGCGCTGCCTGGAGCTGGGCGCGGTGCCTACCGTCCACGCTGAAAACGGCGAGCTTGTGTACCACATGCAGCAGAAGCTGCTCGCCCAGGGTCTGACCGGGCCTGAAGCCCACCCCCTTTCGCGCCCACCCCAGGTAGAAGGCGAGGCTGCCAGCCGCGCCATTCGTATCGCCAGCACTTTGGGCTCACCGATCTATCTGGTACACGTTTCCACCAAGGACGCGGTGGACGAAATCGCCTACGCCCGCGACCAGGGCCACCAGGTTTACGGCGAGTGCTTGGCCGGCCATCTCATGATCGACGACAGCGTTTACCAGGATACCGACTGGGGCCGCGCCGCGGCTCACGTAATGAGCCCGCCCTTCCGCCCCAAAGGCCACCAGGAAGCCCTTTGGCACGGTCTACAGGCCGGCAACCTTCAAACCACCGCCACCGACCACTGCTGCTTCTGCGCCGACCAAAAGGCCGCGGGCAAGGACGATTTCACCAAGATTCCCAACGGCACCGCCGGGGTCGAAGATCGCCTGGCCGTCTTGTGGGATGAAGGCGTCAATACTGGCAAGCTGTCGCCCCAGGAGTTTGTCGCGCTGACCTCCACCAACACCGCCAAGATTTTCAACCTCTACCCGCGTAAAGGCGCGATTCAAGTGGGAGCGGATGCCGATATCGTGGTGTGGGACCCCAACGGCACGCGCACGATCTCCGCCAAGACCCACCACCAGAACGTCGACTTCAATATTTTCGAGGGCAAGAAAGTACGCGGCATTGCCCGCCACACTATCAGCCAGGGCAAGTGGGTATGGCGCGACGGTGACCTGCGCGCCGAGCGCGGCGCAGGCCGCTACCTAGAGCGCCCCGCCTACCCCGGCATGTTTGAGCTGCTGGCCAAGCGCGCCGAGCTCAATGCCCCGGTAGCCGTTAAACGATAACAGCTGTTTGTATAAAAGCTGTTTATATAAAAAAAGCGGAGGCTCGACTGTGACTAGCCCACTGAATCACCTACCCAGCGCAAAAGAGGTCGGTACCTACGACCCACAAACGCTGGACACCAACTTTAGCGACTTGCATCCACCGCTGACGCATCGCCAGGCGATGATCGAAAGCCAGCGCTGCCTTTACTGCTTCGATGCGCCTTGCGTCGAGGCTTGCCCGTCGGAGATTGATATCCCCAGCTTTATTCGCCAGATCAGCGAAAACAACATCAACGGCGCGGCGGAGACCATTCTGGAAGCCAATATCCTGGGTGGCAGTTGCGCCCGGGTGTGCCCTACCGAAATCCTGTGCGAGCGTAGCTGCGTGCGCAACCACGACGCCGAGTGTCAACCGGTGCTGATCGGTCTGCTGCAGCGCCACGCCACCGACCACATGCAGTTCGATGGCCACCCGTTCAAGCGGGCTGCCAGCAGCGGCCGTCATATCGCCGTGGTGGGTGCCGGGCCCGCCGGACTCTCCTGCGCCCATCGACTGGCGATGCTGGGCCACCAGGTAACGATTTTTGAAGCCGAGCAAAAGCCCGGCGGGCTCAACGAGTACGGAATTGCCCGCTACAAGATGACCGACGACTTCGCCCGCAAGGAAGTCGAGTTTCTGCTCGAAATCGGCGGTATCGACATCCAGTACGGAAAGCGACTGGGCGACAACCTGGAACTTGCCACCCTGCACCAAAAGTACGACAGCGTCTTCCTCGGTCTGGGTCTGGGCACCAGCCGCGCTTTAGGCCTCACCGGGGAAGATGCGCCCGGCCTGATGCCTGCCGTGGACTACATCAAAACCCTGCGCCAAACCGACGACCTGGGCAGCCTGGCCGTGGCCAAGCGCTGCATCGTCATTGGTGCGGGCAATACCGCCATCGATATGGCCACCCAAATGGCCCGCCTGGGGGCCAGCGAGGTAACTCTGGTCTACCGCCGTGGCGTTGAAGCCATGTCCGCCACCGACCACGAGCAGGAGATCGCCAAGGCCAACGGCGTGCGCATGGTCACCTGGGCGCAGCCGGATGAGATCGTGCTGGATGATCAGGGCCGCATCGCCGGTATGCGCTTTGCCAAGACCCACGAGTCAGGCGGCCGCCTGGCTCCGACCGGCGAGATATTTGAGATTGCCGCCGATGCGGTCTTCAAGGCGATTGGTCAAGGCTTCGATGGCAAAAGCCTAAGCGACACCGCCGCCGCCGAGCTTGCCCGGGACGGCGAACGCATTCACGTCGATGCCATGTTCCGCACCTCGCTTACGAATGTTTACGCGGGTGGCGACTGCGTGAAGCCCGGTCAGGATCTTACCGTACAGGCCGTTCAGCACGGCAAACTGGCGGCACACGCCATTCATCAGGCGCTTGCCGCCAAGCAGGAGGCCGCATGAACACGACACCTTTCACTCCCCACGCGTTTCCAGGCAAGAAAAACAGCGGCGGCAGCGTGGTCAACGGCGTTGATCTGACGGTGAACTTTGCCGGTATCAAAGCCCCCAACCCGTTCTGGCTGGCCTCGGCGCCGCCCACCGATAAAGCGTATAACGTGGTGCGCGCCTATGAAGCGGGCTGGGGCGGTGTGGTGTGGAAAACCCTCGGCGAAGAGCCGCCCGCGGTGAACGTTTCTTCGCGCTATTCAGCCCACTACGGTAAAAACCGCGAGGTGATTGGCTTTAATAACATCGAGCTGATTACCGACCGTTCGCTTGAGATCAACCTGAAAGAAATCACCCAGGTGAAGAAGGATTGGCCGGACCGTGCGCTGATCGTCTCCATCATGGTGCCCTGCAATGAAGAAGCCTGGGCGTATATTCTGCCACTGGTGGAAGCCTCCGGCGCGGACGGCATCGAGCTTAACCTGGGCTGCCCCCACGGCATGCCCGAGCGCGGCATGGGTGCGGCGGTAGGCCAAAACCCTGACCTGATAGAAAAAGTCACCTACTGGTGCAAGAAGCACTACTCGAAACCGGTGATTGTCAAACTCACACCCAACATTACCGATATCCGTGCGGGCTCCCAGGCGGCGCTGCGCGGCGGCGCCGATGCGGTATCGCTGATCAACACCATCAACTCGATCACCAGTATCGACCTGGACAATATGGTCGCCAAGCCCACCGTGGGCCACCAGAGCACCCACGGCGGCTACTGCGGCAGCGCCGTGAAACCCATTGCCATGAACATGGTGGCGGAAATCGCCCGTGACCCAGCGACGCCAACGCTGCCGATTTCCGGTATCGGTGGTATTTCCACCTGGCGGGATGCGGCGGAATTTATCGCACTCGGCGCAGGTAGCGTGCAGGTGTGTACCGCGGCGATGCTCAACGGCTTCCGCATTGTGGAAGAGATGAAGGACGGCCTTTCCCGCTGGATGGCGGAAAAAGGCTACGACTCGATTGAGGCGTTTTCGCGCAAGGCGATACCGCAAACCACCGACTGGAAGCACCTGGATATCAACTTCAAGACCATCGCCAAGATCGACCAGGACCTCTGCATCGAGTGCGGCCGCTGCTACATCGCCTGCGAGGACACATCCCACCAGTCGATCGCCAAGCTCACCGAGCAGGACGGCGCGCGCCGCTACGAAGTGATCGAAGAGGAATGCGTGGGCTGTAACCTCTGCCAGATCACCTGCCCGGTGGAGAACTGCATCACCATGGTGCCCCAGGAAACCGGCCAACCCTTCCTGGCCTGGGATAACGACCCGCGTAACCCTTTCCGAGTCGCCTCTTGAACGACAAAACCGCCCTCAAACAGTGAGGGCGGTTTACGTTACGCGAACGGTGCAGCCAACAACCTTGGCTTAAAAGGCTTCCCAATCTTCTTCAACGCTTTTCGTCGTTTTGCTTGGCGTTGGCCGCACAAGCGCAGGCTGTTGACGAGGCGATGACTGAAGGGATTGCTGGGGCGAACTGAGCGGGGCGTGTTGTGTGGGGCTACCGCCTTCCGCTAAGCGGAAAGCCGAGACGACGCTTTCAAGCCGTGCCGCCTGCTCTTCCAGTGAACTCGCCGCCGATGAGGCCTCTTGCACCAAGGCCGCGTTCTGCTGGGTGACCTCGTCCATCTGGCTAACCGCCTGGTTGACCTGCTCAATACCCGAACTCTGCTCCTGAGAAGCGGCGGATATTTCATCCATGATATCGGTGACGCGGCGCACCGACGACACCACCTCGCGCATGGTTTCCCCGGCGCTTTCGACTAATACCGAGCCTTCTTTCACCTGAGTTGATGACGCCTCGATCAATGCCTTGATCTCTTTGGCGGCATCGGCACTGCGGCTGGCCAGGTTACGCACTTCGCTTGCCACAACCGCAAAACCGCGACCCTGTTCGCCCGCCCGCGCTGCCTCTACCGAGGCATTGAGCGCCAGGATATTGGTCTGAAAGGCGATGGAATCGATAACGCTGATAATATCCGTGACTTTTTTGGAGCTGTCTGAGATGCCATGCATGGTGGTAATAACCCGCTCGACCACCTCGCCGCCACTGCTTGCCGTGGTGGAGGCATCTTGCGCTAGCTGGGTCGCATGGCGAGCGTTATCGGCATTCTGTTTCACCGTTGTGGTTAGCTGTTCCATGCTCGCTGCGGTCTCTTGCAGCGATGCCGCCTGCTGCTCGGTACGCGAGGATAGATCAGCGTTGCCGCTGGCAATTTCCCGCGCGCCGATATGAATCGAGCCGCTGCTATCGCGCACCTCAGTGACCGTTTTAACCAAATTATTCTGCATATACTGCATGGCGCTAAACAGCTTGCCGATCTCGTTGCGGCCACGGTCCTTGACTTGCCCCGAGAGATCATTTTGAGCAATTCGCTGAAAGTGCGCCACCGCCTCTTTTAGCGGCTTTACAATTGAGCCAACCATGGTGATTCGAACAAATAGAACCATTAGCGCTGCGAATAACAACACGGCGATATAAATATAGCTAATTAGCTGCATATCACTTTCATAATCTTCAACCATAAGGCCATTTTGCTCCGCCATGTAATCGTTGTAGGCAAAGCTCGCCTCAGTTAACTGCTGATTTAAATCATTGGCAGCCTCTCTTGCGTTGCGAAACTGTTCCTCATCGCCTGCTACCAACGCCGCTTCTTGTGGCATCAACCCTTGTTCCATCAAGTTCTTGAAACTGGCCATCAAGGTTTCCAAAAGGGGCGTCTGAATAACGCTTGACTCAAATTGCGAAATGTATTCCTCAGCTGCCTGCTGCATGCTCTGTGCTTCAGTTAGGTAACCCCGCGCTGCGCGAGTATCTCCTTCGTATCTAGCGACATAGCTATTTACGTAAAAAAGCTGTGCGTCCGCAATTGAAAGCTGCAACTGATTAACTGACCGCATTCGGTCTGCTGCACGGTCAACCTCACTAAGCGACGAACCACCCTCTTCGCCTGCTCGAAAACCGAGAAACGCAATAATTATTATTAATAGTGAGAAAATGACCAAAACAAGCGTTAAGCTCATTTTAATTGAAATATTACTAAGCATTCGGTTCATGGTGAGTAATTCATCCAAATCTTAAACTAATTATGCGGATTTATTTAATCTAGCTAGAGATCTACTAGCGATTTTAGACCAAATTAAATCGACCGTTTGGTTTTTAGCCAAGACTTCTATCGGCCCAAAAATCATAGACTTTAGTTTAATTTAGAAAAACTTTTTGAGCAGCGAGGGGCATCACCCATCGTGGCTTGGACCAGCCAAGCCACGATGGGTGATGGAGAGGAAAAAAGAAGTGGAATCGGGCTTATTTATCAGTGTGGATGCGAATCCGGTAGAGCACACAGTAGACCACCGGCAGCACCACGAGGGTTAACAGCGTGGCGACGCCCAAGCCGCCAATCAGGGCGACCGCCATGCTGGCAAAGAAGGCGTCGCTGATCAGCGGAATCATCCCTAGCATGGTGGTCAGTGCGGCCATGGCGACCGGACGTACCCGGCTGACCGCGGCGCGAACCACTGCGTGGTAGCGGTCCTGGTGCAGTGGCAACTGCACGTTGATTTCCTCCACCAGCACGATGGCGTTCTTGATCACCATGCCGATCAAACTCAGCGTGCCCAGCAGCGCCATAAACGAGAACGGCAGACCGGTTAGAAGCAGCGCGCCTACCACACCGATAATCGTCAGCGGCACCAGTGACCAAATCGCCAGCGGCTGACGGAAGTTATTGAACAGCACCACGGTGATGATAAACATCATCACCAGCCCAAGCGGCAGCGAGGAAAACAGCCCGCTTTGCGCCTCGCCGGCGGTTTCATATTCACCGCCCCACTCCAGCCGATAGCCTGACGGCAGGTCTAGAGCGTCCACCTGGGGACGAATATCAGCCAACACGCTGGCCGCCGTCACCCCGCTTAACGGGTGCGGCTCCCCATAAACCGCCAGCATACGTTCGCGGTTACGGCGCATGATTAGCGGGTCTGACACCTTAGTGGTGATATCGCTGATGACCTGGTCGGCGGTGATATAGCGACCTTGCTCTTCACTCCACACGTTGAGCGAGCCAAGATTATCCACGTCGTGGCGCTGCTCGGGAATTGCCCGTGCCACCATGGGAATCAGGTCGCTGCCATCGCGGTAAACGCCCACCTGGCTGCCTCTGGTACTCAAGGCGAGCGTATCCGCCAGGTCCTCGCGGGTAACACCCAGCCTGCGGGCCGTATCTTCCATAAAGACTGGCTGAATGGCCTGGACACGGTTGCGCCAGCTAGTGCGTACGCTGGTCATGTGCGGCGTATCGTGGAACATCGCTTCAACCTGATCCCCAAGCTGACGCAACACTGCTGGATCACTGCCATAGAGGCGTGCTTCCAGTTTGGCTTTCGGCGCGGGACCCACTTCTAAAGGCGCGATTTTATAGTCGATATCGCTATGATCGCGCTCTAACACCTTTTCCACCTCAGCCATGCGCTCCTGCTGGGTGGTTTTGTCGTCGGTTTCGATAATCAGTTGAGCATAGCTTGCGTAGCGGTCTTCCGGCGAGTAGGTCAGGGTAAAGCGCTGCGCGCCGCCACCCACCGTGGTGGTCAAATGGCGAACGCCGTCCATGTCCATGACGCTGTCTTCCAGCTCGCTGACCCGGCGCTGGGTTTCGAGGATATCCGTGCCTTCCGGCGTGCGGTAATCGACAAAGAAGATCGGCGTGTTCGACGCCGGGAAGAAGGCATTTTTAACCGAGCCAAAGCCCACCACCGCGCCTGCCAGAATCGCCACCACCAGCACCAGAGTGACCCAGCGAAAGCGGATTCCGGCAATAATCACCCGGCCGAAAACGCGGTACACAATGCCTTTGTAGGGATCCTCCTGCCCATCGCCGGGCGCCACGTTGCGGAAAAATAGCTTGAAGTAGAACGGCGTCAGCGTCAGCGCGGTAACCCAGCTCAGCAGCAACGAGTAGAGCAGCACAAAAAACAGTGAGCCGATAAACTCACCGGTGGTATCCGGTGATAGGCCAATGGGCGCAAAGGCGGCAATCGCAATCAGCGTGGCGGCAAGCAAGGGCCAGGCGTTCTGGCGAATGACCTGATGCGCTGAATCGCGAATCGTGTTGCCGCGCTTCAACCCCACCAGCATGCCCTCAGTGACCACAATGGCGTTATCCACCAGCATGCCGAGGGCAATAATGAGCGCGCCAAGGGAGATTTTTTCCAGCTGCAGGCCGTGGAAGCGCATCAGCATAAAGGTGCCGATGATGGTGATTAGCAGGATAAAACCCATCAACAAGCCGCTGCGCCAGCCCATGAACAGCATCAAGACCACGATGACGATGGCCACCGCCTGCATCAGGCTGACCAAAAAGCCGGACACCGCCTCATCGACCACTTGGGGTTGGTCGTACACCACATTGAGTTCCATGCCCACCGGCGTGCGGGTCTGAAGCTTATCCAGGCGTTGCTGAAGCCGCTCGCCCACCTCGACCACATTCACGCCACTTTCAAAGGAGACGCCCAGCGACATCGCGGGCCGGCCCATGTCGCGGTAAAGCTGCTGGGGCTGCTCCGCCAGCTCACGGCTCACCTCGGCGATATCGCTCAGCCGCACCAGCTCGCCATCACCTTCGCTGACGATCAGCGCGCGTAGGTCATCAATATTCGCTGCGCTACCGGTAGGCGTAATACGAAAGCGACGGCCATCCTGCTTGAGATGCCCCGAGTCGGCCACCGCATTCTGCGTATCTAGCAGCTGTTGCAGGCGGGTTAACGGGATATTGAGCGCACGTAGCCGTTCGCGGTCGACCTCAATAAAAATGCGCTCTTCGTGCTCGCCCCCCAACGATACCTTTTCGACCCCGTCTACCAGCGCCAGCTCGCGCTTGAGAAAATCGGCATGATCGGCAAGGTCGGGCATGCTATAGCCTTCGCCGGTCAGGTTGACCATCAAGCCAAACACATCGCCAAAATCGTCGTTCACGCGGGACTGGCTGGCTCCCGGCGGCAGCGCTGCCTGGGCATCCTGAACTTTACGGCGCAGCGAATCCCAAAGTTGCTCCAACTCTTCGTTTTGTACCGTGCTTTCAAGCTCGACGGTAATCTGCGAGAGGCCATCGGAGCTCACCGAGCTGACGCGTTTGATCGACGACATCCCCTGGATCGATTCTTCCAGTGTCGAGGTAACTTCCTGCTCCACTTCTTCAGGGGTCGCACCGGGGTATTGGGTGGTGATCAACGCATTGCGGATGGTGAACTCGGGGAACTCAAGCTGCCCCATGCCTAAAAACGCCAGCGCGCCGCCCGCGAGCAGCACCACGGTCATTAAATAGCTGGCGGCCCGGTGGCGTAAAAAGTAATCGACCATGTTATAACCCCTGCTCTTTTACCCACGGGGTCACCTGGGTATCCGCGTTCAAGCGATGTGCACCGGCGGCCACAATCCGGTCACCCGCGGACAAGTCGCCGCTGACTTCAAGTCCGTTAGACGTCAGGCGACCGACATCAACAGGCACCGCCTCAACGCTATGTGGCTCTTTAAAGCGCCAAACCTGGGCCTGATCAGGGTTATCGCCTGCATAACTCACGGCTTCGGCAGGCAAGTGCCACAATGGCGCCGACGACTCAGACGCCAGGTCGCTCAAATCCAAGCGCACGGTGGCACTCATGCCATCCAATAGCGTGATGTCATCCGGCTGGGGCAGCCTCAGCGTGACTTCATACGCCAGGCTCTGGGCGCTGGCTTGAGTGGTATAGGAGGCTAGCTGGGCAAGATAGGGGTTATCGCTGTTACCAAAGCTCACTGCATACGCTAACGCATCTCCAAAGGGCGTGCCGTTGCTGCGCGGCATGCGCTGGACAATCTGCTCAGGCAGATGAAACACCACGTCTAACTGGCCGGGCTGCTGGATAACGGCGACGGTTTCCTGCACCTGAACAATTTGGCGGTTATCCACCGGCACCTGGGCAATCACACCATCGTAGGGCGCACGCAACTGGGTATGGGTCAACTGCTCTTCCGCCTGTTCAAAGGTAGCGCGGGCAGCCCGCCATTCGCTCTCCGCCTCATCAAACTGAGACTGGCTAACCGCGCCACGCTCCAGGGTATAGCGCATGCGTTCCAGGTTTGCTTTGGCAAGCTCTAGGCGTGAGCGGGCGCTATCCAGCTCGCTTTGCGCATTACGGTTATCGATACGCGCAATGACCTCGCCCTCCGAGACCTTTTGGCCAGGGCTTACGTTGAGCTCTAGCAGTTCGCCTGCCATGCGAAACGATAGATTGCTGCGCGTGGTAGCTTCAACGCGTGCGGGAAACTGCCTTAACGCCGCGGCATTCGCCGCTTCCAATGTCACCAGTTTCACGGGTCTGGGCGTGTCTTTTGACTGCGCCTCAGGCTGATCGCAACCCATTAGTACGAGCAAGACCAGTGCAACCGGCAGCAAGCGAAGAAAAGTAACGGGCACGATAAGCTCCTTGATGACGATCAAACGCCGCATTCCCAATGAACAGACAGTGGTATACACTTCACTGACATTCATGAATGTCAGTGAAGTGTATACTAATCACTCGCTGGCGACTTTGCCAGCGATCAGTGCCAGAATAATGCCTCGTGTTGAATCAGGAACCGCTATGTCACGTCGTAAAGCCGACGCCGAACGCACCCGGGAGACCATCCTGGACGCGGCAGAAACCACTTTTCTCGCCCAGGGGGTTGCTCGCACCACCCTGGCGCATATTGCACAGGCAGCGGGCGTTACCCGTGGGGCGATTTATTGGCACTTTGAGGATAAGGCCGCACTTTTTGATGCACTGCTCGAGCGGGTGCGCATCCCGCTGGATGAAATCGTCGACGACGCCGTGCAACAGCTTGGCACTGCACCGGTAGACTGTTTGCGCGACATCGCTCAGCGCTCGCTGGCGGGTATCTGCCACGATTTACCGCTGCAACGGGCTGCCACCATCGTGCTGCATCGCTGCGAAAAGCTGGAAGACGACCACCCGCGTATCAGCATGATTACACGGCTTTCCGAGCATGCAGAAGCCAAGGTTGAGCAACTGTTCGAACAGGTCCAGCAGCAGGGCCAACTACGTGCTGACCTGACACCCGTAAGCGCTCGCCGACAGTTCCACGGATTCTTGATTGGCACCTGCTTTGATTGGCTGCAAGACACCCAGCAGTATTCTTTGGATGCCGACCGTGGCAGCATCGTCGAAACATTGATGCGCGGGTTTATAGTGGAGAATACGCCCTAAACCAAGTGGCACACGGTTTGCTTCCTATACTGGATAAATGTCTTCCAACTGGAGCCAGCCATGAACCACTCTGACTACCCCCTCAGCGAAGTTCCGCTCAGCGCCCGCAAGGGGCTGCTTTCTACCTCAGCGGTACTCCTCGGCTTTACCTTCTTTACCGCCACCATGTGGGCGGGCGGCACCCTGGGTCAGGCCTTCTCCATTGGTCAACTGCTGTGGATCATTCTGATTGGTAACCTTTTACTGGGTGCCTACGCCGCCACGCTTGCCTATATCGCCTGTAAAAGCGGGCTCAATTCGGTGTTGATGGGACGCTTCTGCTTCGGCGAAAAAGGCAGCAAGCTGTCTGATTTCATCCTCGGCTTTACCCAGATTGGCTGGTATGCCTGGGGCACTGCCACGGTTGCGTTGGTGCTGGTACGCACCACCGGGATGCCCGAATGGCTGGAAATCCCCTTAATGGTGCTTTTTGGGTTTGGTTTCTGCATTACCGCCATGATCGGCTACAAGGGCATGGACTGGCTGTCACGCTTTGCTGTACCTGCCATGATGCTGTTTATTTTGCTTAGCCTGTTTACCGGGCTGGTGGATGCGCGCGGCTTTGCCGGGTTAAGTCAGCAAACACCCACTGAGAGCATGAGCGTGGCCGCGGCGATTACCGTCATCATCGGCACCTTTATCAGCGGTGGCACCCAGGCAACCAACTGGAGCCGCTTCGCCAAGACACCGAAGATCGCCGTGATCGCCACGATGGCGGCCTTCTTTGTGGGTAACGGCTTGATGGTACTCACCGGTGCCCTGGGTACCATGATTTACCAGCAGGCCGATATTGTGGACGTATTGATCGCTCAAGGCTTTGTCACCATCGCCGTGCTGATGCTGTTCCTGAATATCTGGACCACCCAGGACAACACCATCTACAACTTCGCCGTGGCGGGCTGCAACTTGCTGCGTACCGAAAAACGCCGTTTGGTCACGGTAGGGGGTGCAGCGATTGGCACCGTGCTGGCGGTCGGGGGGATGTATAACCTACTGATTCCCTTTCTTGTGTTGCTGGGCACTTTTATACCTCCCATGGGCGGCGTGATAATGGCGGACTTCTGGCTCAAACATAAAGGTCGCTACCCCGCGCTTGAAAGCGCTCAGTTACCCGATTTCAACCGGCGTGGTTTAGCCGCCTATGCGCTAGGCGCCGGGGCCGCCTACTTTTCACCTTTACTTCCGCCATTGGTGGGCGTGGCGGTCGCGGCGGGGAGTTACGCTGTGCTGTTGCGCGTCAAACACGCTACGCTGGGCGATAGTTTAGCCTCCACTGCCAAACAATAAGTGAGCCGTTTTTTATATGAGCATGCAGATCATCAACGCCCGTTTGCGCCAACGTCACGAGCTTTATCGACTTGAGATAGAGAACGGCGTCTTCACAGCGATTACCGCCCAGGACGCGCCGCAAATGGCAAGCGAAGGACACATTCGCGAAGAACAGATTGATGCAGGCGGCAAACTGCTTTGCGCGCCGTTTATCGAGCCGCATATTCACCTGGATGCCGCGCTGACGGCGGGCGAGCCAAGCTGGAACCAGAGCGGCACCCTGTTTGAAGGCATTGAGCGCTGGGGTGAGCGTAAGCCGATGCTCACCGAAGCCGATATTCGCGAGCGGGCACTTAAAACGCTGAACCTGTTAATCAACAACGGCGTGCAGTTTGTGCGCACCCACGCCGATACCAGCGATCCCAGCCTGATTGGCATCAAAACCCTGTGCGCCCTACGCGATGAGCTTAAAGATAAGATTGATATTCAGGTAGTCGCTTTCCCGCAGGATGGCCTGCTCTCCTACCCAGACGGTGACAGGCTGCTGGAAGAGGCGCTGGAAATCGGTGCCGATGTGGTCGGCGGCATTCCCCACTTCGAATACACCCGCGAGCTCGGCGTGGCCTCCATGAAACGGGTGATCGAGCTAGCGATCAAATACGACCGCCTGGTGGACGTCCACTGCGATGAGATCGATGACCCCAATTCACGCTTCCTCGAAGTGCTGGCCCATGAAGCGCTAACTCACGACCTGGGCAGCCGCGTCACCGCCAGCCACACCACGGCGATGCATTCCTACAACAACGCCTACTGCTCCAAGCTGTTCCTGCTGCTCAAGCGCTCGGGGATCAACTTTGTCTCCTGCCCCACCGAAAGCATTCACTTGCAGGGACGTTTTGACAGCTACCCGAAACGGCGCGGCGTGACCCGTGTAAAAGAGCTCAACGAAGCGGGTATCAACGTCTGTTTTGCCGAAGACTCCATCGTCGACCCCTGGTACTCGCTGGGTAACGGCAAGTTATTACGTACGCTGGATTTTGGCCTGCATATCTGCCACATGATGGGCTATCAGGATTTCAGCCAGGCGCTGTCGCTGATTACCGACAACAGCGCGCGCACCCTCAATATCGAAGCGCGTTACGGCATTGAGGTAGGTAAACCCGCCAGTTTTAACCTGCTGGACGGCGAAGATGACTACAGCGTGCTGCGCACCCAGGGCGAGGTGCAGATGTCGGTAAGCCAAGGCGAGATCATCATGCAGCGCGAGCCTGCCAGAATTACCACGCCGCCGTGGCTTGGCTAAGTCAATCAGGGCGCGTTAGGTTAGGCTTTGTCTGAAAAGTCGGCGAGCGAAGGCCAGACAAGGCAAAAATCGGCGAAAAAACGGAGTTTACGTAGTGTAAATGAGTACTTTGAGCCGATTTTTAACGCCGTATGTTCGAGCGCAGCCAGTTTTCAGACACAGCCTAGCCATTCAGCCAATAAAGGGATTTCATAATGAGCGTCGAGACCGTTCGCCAGTTTTTTGCCGAGCATGCCCCAGATATCAATATCGAAGAGCTTGAAACCAGCACCGCCACAGTGCAACTGGCCGCTGATGCCCATGGCGTATTGCCTGGCCAGATTGCCAAAACCCTGGCGTTCAAGATAGGCGAAAAGTCACTGCTAATCGTTGCCAGCGGCTATGCGCGCATCGATAACCGCAAGATCCGCGATACCTTTGGCGGCAAGGCTAAAATGCTCGACGCTGAAACCGTGATGGAACTCACCAGCCACCCGGTCGGCGGCGTCTGCCCCTTTGGCCTCGCCACTGATTTGCCGGTGTACTGCGATGAATCGCTCCACGCTTATGACGAAGTCCTCCCCGCGGCGGGCTCATCTAATAGCGCCGTGCGCCTAAGCCCCAAGCGCCTCGCGGAGCTCGTCAACGCCGAATGGGTGGATGTGTGCAAGTTGCCGGAGAGTGTTAGTTAAACGCTATTCTCAATGGCAGCGCTTACTTAATATCCAGTAGATAACCATAAAACGCCGTATTACGCTGCCATCCCAGTGATTCATAAAGGTGTTGGGCACGCTCGTTCTCTACCTGCGTCATTAATATCAGACGTGCCACGCCATGATCATGGGCAAGCTGGGTGGCGGCTTCCATTAACGCCCTGCCCGTGCCTTTATCCCGACACTCCGGCAATACGAATAGATCATTCAGCGTCCAGCGCGCATTCAAGCCCACCGTGGAAACGCCCGGGTAAAGCTGCACAAAACCGGTGAGTGCTCCTTCACTGTTCTCGCTAACCAGGATAAAAGAGTCCCCGAGCCTCATGCGCTGGAGAAGGAAATCTCGCGCCGCCTGAATATCACTCGGCTGTGCATAAAACTGGCGATAGCCATCAAGCAACTCGGTAAGCGAATCGATGTCACGGATGGTGGCTAAACGAATGGCCGTCATAAAAGGGACTCCTGGAGCGTGTCACGCATACCCCCTGCGCTGAACGCATCATAAATGGATAGCATGCCGGCATATTCTCGGGCAGCATTCTTGTAGTAGTGTATCTTTCTTTACAGGCTTATTTATAAATCCAATTTAAAGGGAACGACACGTTCCCATGGGGTTAATGTGGCTCAATCGCTCTCTTCGCACACAGAATCCCGCGCTTCGATATATAAGGCATGGAGCGTGCACATCCTGACGGCCAGCGGGGTGCTGCTTGGCACGATGGCGCTGCTCGCCCTGATCGACAATGATCCGGTCGCCTGCCTCCTCTGGCTAGGCGCCGCCATGATGGTCGATGCTTTCGATGGCACGTTAGCCCGCAAGTATGAAGTAAAGACCATACTGCCCCATTTCGATGGCGCAACGCTCGATATGGTCATCGACTACCTGACCTGGGCGTTTATTCCCGCCCTTTTCATCTATTTCTTCATCGAGTTGCCGTCCAACTTCGGCCTGCTATCAGTATTCATCATTCTGCTGTCATCGATGTTCTGTTTCTGCAATGTCGATATGAAAAGCCAGGATAATTACTTTGTTGGCTTTCCTGCCGCCTGGAACATCGCCGCCGCCTATTTTTATATTCTCGATTTCCCGCCTTTCTTAACATTTGCCACGATTGTCTTCTTGGCTATCCTCACCGTGACCCGAATGAAATTTCTGCACCCTTTTCGGGTTCGCTTGTTCATGCCGCTCAATATCGCCGTCACGCTGGTGTGGTGTGTATGCGCCACGTCGCTGGTGCTCTCAAGCCCCGTGCATGCCGACTGGGCACTATGGGGATGGGGCATCACATCGGCTTATTTCATTGGTATGTGCCTATGGCGTACCGCCCAAGAATGGTTTGATTAATACGGATGACCAATGACTTTATCGCCCCTGACGGGCAATCTCGCTGCCAATGGTGTGGCGGTGCGCCGGAGTTTCTGCCCTACCATGATAAGGAGTGGGGCTTTCCGATGGATGATGATCAGCGGCTATTCGAGAAGCTCTGCCTGGAGAGCTTTCAGTCAGGCTTGAGCTGGCGCACGATTCTCAATAAGCGCGAGAATTTTCGCGCCGCCTTTCACCACTTCGATTTCCACCAAGTCGCCCACTTTTGCGAAGACGATGTGCAGCGTTTACTTCAAGACGCAGGGATTATTCGCCACCGAGGAAAAATCGAAGCGACCATCAACAACGCCCAACGTGCAAAGGAGATGGTCGAGCAGGAGGGCTCACTGGCCGCATTCTTCTGGCGCTATGAGCCTACCGAGTTAGCAGCGCCACAAACCCAGACCACCTCACCTGAATCCATCGCCCTTGCCAAGGAATTAAAAAAGCGCGGCTGGAAATTTTTCGGCCCCACCACCGCTTTTGCCTTTATGCAAGCCATGGGGCTGATTAACGATCACTCGGATGGATGCGTCATTCGCGAACAGGCAGCTCGCGCCCGAGAGGGATTTTTGCGGCCATCCGGTCGGCAAAAAACCACCGCCTAGCGAGCCAGGCGGTGGGTAAACGTAACCTCAAACGAGTAACTGTCATTACCCGTTACGAGTTGTACCTTTAGGGCATCAACACGCTGTCGATCACATGGATCACGCCGTTCGACTGCGCGACATCAACAACTGTCATGTTGGCGCCATTGCCCTGGGCATCCATGACCATCAGGTTATTACCATTGCGCGAGACAGTAAGGTATTCACCCTGGACGGTTTTGAAAGCTACGGTGCCATCGTTTTCCATGACTTCTTCCCACAATGCGTCCCGGTTCATATTGCCAGGTACGACGTGGTAAGTAAGCACCGTTTGAAGTTGTTCCTGGTTCTCTGGTTGCAGAAGGGTATCAACGGTGCCATCAGGAAGTTTCGCGAAAGCATCATCTGTCGGCGCGAATACGGTAAAAGGACCTTCGCCTTGTAACACTTCAACCAATTCAGCCGCCTGTACGGCAGCCACCAGAGTTTCATGGTCACCTGAATTAACGGCATTTTCGATAATGTTCCGCTCAGGAAGCATATTGGCGCCGCCTACTGAGGTAGGACCATGATCGGCAACGGCAACGCCGGTAAAGAGGGCAGCGGCACAAACGCCAGCGGTAAGTAGTTTGAGTTTCATTGGGGCATCTCCTGGTTGTCATTAAAAGAGCTCAGCAATGCAAGCTCACCAATACTTACGGCCCCAAGGCGTCAGTGGATGCAAACATCTCAATAATTTTTTATTCACCGCTGAGTGCTCGCCTATTGCCTTCAACGGCTGACTGCCCAAGACTGGCGTTTTGGTTAACTGCGCAGAGATGCCTGAATGCTAGATGCCACGCAACGCCAACAGTATCTTATTGAGCAACTCAACGGCTGCGCCCAGGGCGACCGAAACGCATTCGAGCGTCTCTATCGTGTCTCCAGTGCGCATCTATATGCCCAACTGCTGCGTATAGTAAGAGATGAAAGTGCTGCACAGGATTGCCTTCAACATGTTTTCATCCGAATCTGGCATGCCGCCGATCAATACGACGCCACGCGAGCCAAGCCGATGACCTGGCTTTCCACATTCGCTCGCAATATTGGCATCGACTGGCTGCGCCGCCAGAAACCCCAGGACACCACCACCGATGAACCCTTGTTAGCAGCGCTATTAGGTACCGACGACCCTGAAGATGACAGCATCAGTCATCAGCAAAATGACAAACTGAACGACTGCCTCGATACACTCAGTCGACATCAGCGCCAGTTAATGGAAATGGCCTATTTTCAGGGCATGACTCACAGCGAGCTTGCTAACTCTCTGTCCCAACCGCTGGGCAGCGTTAAAAGCTGGATCCGCCGTGGACTCGAGAGGTTAAAAACATGTCTAACCAATGGGATTTAAGCGACCCTGACGATCGCCACCTTGCAGCTGGTGAGTACGTATTGGGCGTATTGGATATCGATCAGAAAGCACGCTTTGAAGCGCTGTTGGCGGTCAGCCATGACCTACGTAATGACGTGGAAGATTGGCGAGAATATCTGCACTTATTCAACGAGCGACTGGACCCCAAGACACCACCCAAGGAAGTCTGGCAGCGCATTACCCAGGCAACCGGAGCAGTGCCTTTCCCCTGGTGGAAGCGTTTAGGCGCATGGCAGACCATGGCGGCCAGTTTTGGGGTAATCGCGATAGCGCTGGGCCTTCTTTGGCAACAGGCTGAACTATCCAGTCTGCCGGACGGAGAAGCCGTTTTCGTGGTTCAGGATGAATCACGCACGCCAGGTTGGATCATTAGCGCGACCCAAGAGGGAGAGTTGATCGTGCAAGCAGTTCAACCGACCCAGGTCGACAGTGAACAGACCGGTGAGCTCTGGTTGATTGCCGATGGTACGCCCGTCTCGCTGGGCCTATTACCTGACCAAGGTAGCCATCGACTGGAACCCAGTGCCGAGCTGCGCGCACAGTTATTCAATGCCGATTTAGCCGTCAGTGTTGAGCCCCAAGGGGGCGCTCCCGGAGGCCAGCCAACCGGTCCGATTATCGACCATGGCCGTTTGACGCCGGTACGTGGCAGCACCCTCAATTTATAAGGCTGCCTCATGCGCCTGCGCCTCCTCCACCATCTCGCAGGCAAGTTCCCCCACCGTGTGCACGGCGCTTTCGATAGCAGGCGTTAAGGTAAACGCATAGTTCAGGCGCAGGCATTGGCGAAACTTGCCCGAGGCGGAAAACAGCGAGCCTGGCGCCACGTGGATGGCCCGCTTTGCCAGGCGTTCGTTTAGGCGCACGCAGTCCACGGCGGCGGGCAGCTCTACCCAGAGGAGAAAACTGCCCTGCGGGTAGCTGATGCCAGAACCTTCAGGAAAATAACGCTGCACCCAGCTGATCATGATATCGCGCTGGCGCTGATACTGGCGGGTGGCGTAGCGAAGGTGGCGCTCGTAGTGGCCTTTGGCAATGAACTCCGCCACGGCCAGCTGTGGCAGCGTCGCAGAAGCGCCGGTGGAGACGTACTTCATATGCATCGCTTGATCACGATAGCGGCCCGGCGCCAGCCAACCCACCCGCAACCCCGGCCCCACCGTTTTGGAAAAACCACTGCACAGCATGACGCGGCCATCGTCATCGAAGGATTTCACGGTGCGTGGCCTGGGCAGAGAGAATGACAAATCGCCGTAGATATCGTCTTCGATAATCGCCACATCAAAACGCTGGGCAAGCTGAAACAGCGCCCGCTTGCGTGTCTCACTCATGGTGTAGCCCAGCGGGTTGTTGTAGGTCGGTGTGACCTGTATGGCGCGGATCGGCCACTGCTCCAATGCCAGCTCAAGGGCTTCCAGGCTGATGCCGGTTTGCGGGTCGGTGGGGATTTCCAGTGCCTTTAAGCCGTTGGCCTTGAGAATCTGCATGGTGCCGTAAAAGCTGGGTGAGTCCGCGGCCACCACATCGCCAGGCTGGGTAAGGGTGCGCAGCGCAATGGCCAGCGCCTCCTGACAGCCGGTGGTCACCATGATGTCGTCCGGGTGAAGCAGACAGCCGGACGCGATGGCCAGCCGTGCCACCTGCTGGCGCAGCTCTGGGCTTCCGCTCAGCTTGTCGTAGTTGAATCCGTTCAGATCCGTGCTGCGATGTAGGCCAGCGAGGATTTTCGACAGTGGCCTCAGCGTTTCATACTCGAGATTGGGTACCCCACGCCCGAGCAGAAGCCGGTCATCGTCGCGTTGAGTAGCGACGAGCTCTAGCACCTGGTCCCATTGAGAAACATCCAGCGGGCGCTGCGCCGGGCGAGAAACCGACGGCAGTACCGAGGGCACCCGGCTTGGCAGCACAAAGTAGCCAGACTTCGGGCGCGACTCGATCAATGCCACATCCATCAGTTGGCGGTAGGCCTCCTGGGCCGTCGAAATGCTGACGTCCAGCTCTTGGCAGACCGCACGAATAGAGGGCAGGCGATCGCCGACACGGTAAATGCCGTGCTCGATACGCTCCCGCAATATAGTGGCTACCTCTTCATAGCGTGTCATATCACCCTCCTCCCCACAGCCCGACAACGATACAGATGTACCCAGAAACCGCCATACAGAGGTATAACACGCCCATCTGTATCCTAAAAAGAATAAATTCTATATCTGTATTCAGATAATGGCGCTGCGTAAGCTGGTCAGGCACATAACACGGAGGATTTGCCATGCCGCGCTTCAGCCTCACACAACTTCGCTATCAGCTAGGCCATCAAATACGCCAGTATCGTCACTACCGTCGCAGTCGCCGCCAATTATTAACGCTCGATGACCGGCTGCTGAAGGATGTCGGTATTAGCCGTGAACAGGCCCAAACCGAGGGCCATAAACCGTTTTGGAAGCATACACCACGAGAGGAGGGGCCTTATGAAAACCGCTGAGTATTACCTGCTGGATGTGTTTACCGACCAGCCGTTTACCGGCAATCCATTGGCCGTCTTTTTAGAGGCTGGAGAGCTTGAGACAATCACCATGCAAGCACTTGCCAATGAATTGAACCTGGCTGAAACGGTTTTCCTGGGTGCCGCTACCGGGCCGAACCATTTCCCCATGCGGATATTTACTCCTACTCAAGAGCTGCTCTTTGCAGGCCACCCCACGGTAGGTACCGCGCATCTATTGGCAGCTTTAAACCTCGTGAACCACAATCAAACCTTGCGGCTTCAGCCACCTATTGGCGAGCTGGCGGTCAGCTATGACCAAGGAAGAGCGACGTTTACGACCGCGCAACCTGCCACAGTGATGGCCAGTACGATTGAACACGCTACCGCCGTCGAGCTATTAGGACTCAAGGAGCACCAAGTGATTGGCAACCCGGTGTTTGCCTCCTTTGGACTGCCTTTTCATTTGATCGAGCTAGCCGATGTTGCCGCTTTAGAGAGTGTGCAAATCGCTACAACCATCTGGGCGAATGCCGTCGCGCCCAGCAGTGCCGAGCAGGTCTACCTATATGTGGCTGAGCAGCGACATAGCGCAGAAATGCGGATTCGCAGCCGCATGTTTTCCATGGAGAACAGCCTACGCGAAGACCCCGCTACCGGCAGTGCAGCGGCCGCACTGACCGGCTACCTGGCATCCCTTCAGCCAGATGCCTTGCAGTGCAGGATTCATCAGGGTGTTGAGATGGGGCGGCCCAGTATTATTTACACCGCTGCCAATGGCGATATCGAGCCCGGTTATGTGAAGGTTGGTGGTAACGCTGTCGTGGTGGGTAAGGGCTTTTTTGAAGCACATCTGTAAATGAATGACAGCTGCTCAACGCCCTTCTAACCAATCGCGTTTGGCGCTAGACCGCGCGGTCAGGCAATCGCCACGTCTTTGGAAAGATAGACATCCTGAATGGCGTGTAGTAACTCAACGCCTTCCTGCATCGGCTTCTGGAATGCTTTACGTCCGGAAATCAGGCCCATTCCACCGGCACGCTTGTTGATGACCGCCGTGCGAACAGCCTCGCCAAGATCGGAGTGCCCTTTGGAGCCGCCGCCGGAGTTGATCAAACCGGCGCGGCCCATAAAGCAATTGGCGACCTGGTAACGGGCCAGGTCGATGGGGTGATCCGTGGTCAGTTCGCTGTAGACTTTCTCATGGGTATGCCCGAAACCGACCGCCTTGTAGCCGCCGTTGTTCTCGGGCAGTTTCTGTTTGACGATATCAGCCTTGAGCGTTGCGGCCATGTGGTTGGCCTGGCTGGTGAGGTCGGCTGAGGCATGATAATCAGTACCGTCGTGCTTGAAATCCGGGTTACGCAGATAGGCCCACAGCACGGTGACCATGCCCAGCTGGTGGGCGCGCTCGAAAGCCTCGCTAATCTCCATGATTTGCCGACGGCTCTCATGGGAGCCAAAGTAAATCGTCGCCCCTACCGCCACGCAGCCCATATCGTGGGCCTGCTCAACATCGGCAAAGAGCGTCTGGTCGTATATCGCTGGGTAGCTCAGGGTCTCATTATGGTTAAGCTTGAGCATCATCGGGATTTTGTGGGCATAACGCCGCGCCACGGAAGAGAGAACCCCAAGCGTCGATGCGACGCCATTGCAACCCCCTTCAAGCGCCAATTCGACAATATTGGCTGGGTCGAAATAACGCGGGTTCGGTGCAAACGAGGCACCTGCCGAATGCTCGATGCCCTGATCCACCGGCAGTAAACTAAGATAGCCGGTACCCGCCAATCGGCCGTGACCAAAAAAAGCCTGCATATTGCGCAGCACCGCGGGGCTACGGTCACTATCCGTCATGACGCGGTCAATAAAGTCGGGGCCAGGCAGGTGTAAACTCTCGCGGGGTATACCTTGGCAAGTGTGGTTAAGCAAGCTCTCGGCATCGCTACCGAGCAAAGCGGCTATATCCGTCATGAAGCAATCCTCTCTATCGATAAGGGATGTGCCCGCGGCACATCGAATATTCCTTAGATAGAGCATAGAGGTTAAATTGCGACTAGGGAAAGTACCGCCCCACGCACTATAAAAATTCGGGGGCGGCTGAGCATCAGCTTTTTAGGCCGCCTAGCTCGACTGACCATTTTCTGTACATTAAACCTCAATTTTGTATACAGTTAGCTGTCGCGATGGAGTTGTCGACAGGCTTACCCTATTAACGCTCATCACGCTCTTTCACTGTTCAAGGAGTTTGTCATGCCCCGCCCTCTTTCCACGTCTCTCAATATTCTCGTTATCGGCGCGGGCATTGGCGGGCTAAGTACCGCTCTCGCTTTCCAGCAGCAAGGGCACCGCGTCACCGTTGTCGAGCGCGTAGCGACCATTCGCCCCGTGGGCGCGGCCATTTCGCTATGGCCTAACGGCGTCAAAGTGATGCATCAGTTGGGCCTTGGTGAAACCATCGAAGGCTTAAGCGGTGAAATGACACAGATGCGCTATCTCACCCACACGGGGCAGACGTTGACGGATTTCAGCCTTGCACCGCTGTTTGGCGATGTTGGCCAGCGCGCCTGTCCGATTGCCCGCGCCGCGCTTCAACAAACACTGCTGGAGGCCGTCGGCACCGAGCACATCCAGTTTGGCCGCCGTTGCGATGATTACACGCTAACGCCAGAGGGCGTTACGGCACATTTTGACGACGGCGAAAGCCTGAATGCCGACCTGCTTGTAGTGGCAGAAGGTACGCACTCAAAGCTGCGCAGCAAGTTGGTGGGGCACCCCGTGGAGCGCCAATACGTCGGCTACGTGAACTGGAACGTACGCGTACCCGCTGATGAAGCTTTGGCACCGTGGAGTCATTGGGATCAGTACGTGGGTGACGCCAAGCGGGTCTCGTTCATGCCCATGGGCAGCGGGGGTAACGACACCGGCGCCCAGGAGTTTTACTGCTTCTTCGACGTGCCTCTCCCCGCCGGCACTACCAACGACCCCGACCACTACCGCGATGAATTGCGCGAACACTTCACAGGCTGGGCCGAGCCCGTACAGGCGCTGATTGAACGCTTTGATCCGGCGCGCATGGCCCGCGTGGAAATCTACGATATCCCGCCGCTCGATTCGCTAACCGCGCCCCGCGCTGCCCTGCTTGGGGATGCTGCTCACGGCATGGCGCCTGATCTTGGCCAAGGCGGCTGCCAAGCTATGGAAGATGCCTGGGTACTGGCCCAAGCGGTGCAGCGGTCACTTGAAGAAAATGCAGATGTGTCGGCGGCCATTGCCAGCGCCCTGGCCCAGTACGACAGAGCGCGCGTTGATCGGGTGGGAGAAATTGTCCAGCGCGCCCGCAAGCGCGCCGCGATGATCCACGGGCACGACGCCACTCACACCCAAGCCTGGTACGACGAACTCAAGAACGAAGATGGCCAAGCGATCATTGATGGCTTGAAGACCACGGTAACCGGCGGGCCGCTGGGGTAATCAGAGCGGGCCAGCAGCATATATGCCCGGCTCACGCCGTCAGCCCAATCCCGCGCAAAATCACCGTGGTCACCGACTGCACGGCTTTTTCAAACTGCAGGTCGTCAAGCGGTTGGTCGTCGTTGAGCAGGCAGATCTGGTAGTCGAAATCAGCGTAGTGCTGGGTCGAGGCCCAGATCATATAGAGCAGGTAGGAGGGTTCAACCGGGTTGATTTGGCCCGTTTCAACCCATTCGCGAATTTTTGACTCTTTGAGCTTGGCCCATTCGTAGAGGTTGTCGCGCAGGCGCTCTTTCAGAATCGGGGCACCCTGCATCACCTCGGCCGCCCATACCTTTGAGCCGTGGGCGCGATTGCGGGAGTGGTTCATCTTGGCGCGGATGTAGGTGGAGAGCACCACGCGGGGGTCATCGTAGAGCTCGAAGCACAGCGCGTCCTGTTTCCAGACCTCTAGAAGCTCCAGCAATACGTCCTGATAAAGCGCTTTTTTGGTCGAAAAGTAATAGTGCACGTTGGATTTGGGAATATCAGCCATCTGGGCAATTTCGCCCATCGACGCCCCCGCGTAGCCCTTTTCAGCAAACAGCTGTTCCGCCGCCTGAAGAATCTTTTTCACGTTGGTTTGCCGAATTTCGTCTTGGGTTCTCGCCACGCTGACCTCATCCCTTCACAACTAATGATGCTGAAAAGCACACATAAAAAAGCACCATCGCAGGGCGACGGTGCTGAGAAGATGTCTTAGTTACTGTGGCGCGTCAACTTTGATTATCGGGAAACGAGAACTCAGCCTGTGTGGCTTCACTCACGGAAGGCCAGCGCTGGGAAACCGCTTTGCGGCGGGTGTAGAAGCGCACTGAGTCAGGGCCGTAGGCGTGAAGGTCACCAAACAGCGAGCGCTTCCAGCCGCCAAAGCTGTGGTAGGCCACCGGTACCGGGAGCGGTACGTTGACACCCACCATGCCCACTTCAATGCCATCGGTAAAGCGGCGTGCGGCTTCGCCATCACGGGTGAACAGGCAGGTACCGTTGCCGTATTCGTGGTCGTTGATCAGCTGCATGGCGTCATCCAGGCTGCCGACCCGCACCACGCAAAGTACCGGGCCGAAGATCTCTTCCCGGTAGATACGCATCTCGGCGGTGACGTTATCGAACAGGCAGCCGCCGACAAAGTAGCCTTCTTCATGGCCCGGCACTGTCAGTTTACGGCCATCGGCCATCAGCGTTGCCCCGGCATTTACGCCGTCTTCGATGAAACTCAGCACTTTATCGCGATGCTCTGCCGTCACCAGCGGGCCCATATCCAGGCCTTTCTCGGTGCCGGGGCCGACCTTCAGATGGGCGATTTTGGGCAGCATGGTTTCAACCAGTCGATTCGCCGTTTCATCGCCGACGCATACGGCTACCGAGATCGCCATGCAGCGCTCGCCGCAACTGCCGTAGGCGGCGCCCATCAGCGTATTGGCAGCGTTCTCCAGATCCGCATCCGGCAGCACCACGGCGTGATTTTTTGCTCCACCCAAGGCCTGAACGCGCTTGCCGGCTGCCGAACCTCGGCTATAGATCGTCTCGGCAATCGGTGTCGAGCCAACAAACGAAATAGCTTTAACGGCCTTGGCATCCAGCAGCGTTTCCACCGCTTCACGACCGCCGTGCACCACGTTCATCACGCCTTTTGGCAAACCCGCCTCTAGCAGCAATTCCGCTACGGCGTGGGAAGCCGAGGGGTCTTTCTCCGAGGGCTTGAGGATAAAGGTATTACCGCAGGCGATGGCCATGGGGTACATCCACAGCGGCACCATGGCCGGGAAGTTAAACGGCGTAATCCCCGCTACCACCCCCAAAGGCTGAAAGTTGGACCAGGCATCAATGCCCGGCCCGACGTTGTGGGAGTACTCGCCTTTTAAAAGCTCCGGCACACCGCAGGCGTACTCGACGTTTTCGATGCCGCGCTTGAGCTCGCCCATGGCGTCTTCCGGGGTTTTACCATGCTCTTCGCTGACCAGTTGCACCAAGCGGTCTGCGTTATCTTCGAGCAGCTGCTTAAAACGGTACATCACCTGGGCGCGCTTGGCGGGCGGCGTATCACGCCAGGCTGGGAACGCAGCCTGGGCGGCGGCAATCGCTTGCTCGACATCGGCCGCGCTCGCATCCGCCACTTGGCGGATCACTTGCCCCGTCGAAGGGTTGGTCACATCCAGCGTGCGCTGGCTTTCGATCAAATCACCATTGATCAGGTGAGGAACAACGTTCATTTTTACGCTCCTAAATAGGTTATGCCATTAAGTCTTATGCTAACGAATCCAGGGTAGTCGCCACGGCGTCGAATAGCCGCTCTAATTCGGCCTCGGTGGTGCCAAACGGAGGACCGAATTGCAGCGTGTCACCGCCGTAGCGCACGTAGAAGCCTGCTTCCCAGAGCGCCATATGCGCATCGCGGGGTCGAATCGTCGGGTCGCCGTCACGGGGGGCCAACTGAAGCGCCCCGGCCAAGCCGTAGTTGCGGATATCCACAATATGCTGGCGGCCTTTTAGGGCATGCAACTTCTGCTCAAAGGTAGGCGCAATGGCATTGACCTGAGCGGGGAAGTTATCGCGCTCCATCATTTCAAGCGCAGCAAGCCCCGCGGCGCAGGCCACCGGGTGGGCGCTGTAGGTGTAGCCATGGGGAAACTCGACGGCGTGCTGTGGGCCACCGGCGTGCATGAAGGTGTCGAAAATCTCGCTGGAAGCAATTACCGCACCCATGGGAATGGCACCGTTGGTGATCTGCTTGGCGACGTTCATGATATCCGGCGTGACACCAAAGGCCTCGGCGCCGGTGGTTGCGCCGCTGCGCCCAAAGGCGGTGATGACTTCGTCAAAGATCAGCAGAATATCGTTAGCGGTACATATCTCGCGCAGCCGATCCAGATAGCCTTTGGGCGGCACGATTACCCCCGCCGAGCCAGACATCGGCTCGACAATCACCGCGGCAATGGTCGAAGCGTCGTGTAAGGCGATTTGATCGAGCAGCGCATCGGCAAGCTCGGCACCAGTGTCGGCTTGGCCCTTGGTATACGTCTGGTCAGCTTGCAGCGTATGCGGCAGGTGCGTCACGTCCATCAATGGGCCGTAATGTTTACGATTGGGACCAATGCCGCCCAGACTGGTGCCGCCAATGTTGACGCCGTGATAGCCCTTGGCGCGGCCGATCATGCGGGTCTTCTCGGGCTTACCCTTCAAGCGCCAGTAGGCCTTGGCCATTTTGACCGAGGTATCCGCCGCCTCTGAGCCCGAGTTGGTAAAAAACACATGGTCGAGTCCGGCAGGCGTCAGGCTGGCCACCTTTTCCGCCAGTTTGAACGCCAGCGGGTGGCCAATCTGAAAGCCGGGGGCAAAATCCAGCGAGCCCAGCTGCGCCGCCACGGCTTTCTGAATTTCTTCTCGGTTATGGCCCGCGCCACAGGTCCACAGGCCGGAAAGCGAATCGAACAGCTTACGGCCCTGATCATCAATGTAGTAACGCCCTTCCGCCCCGGTGATAACACGCGGGTTGGCACGAAAATCTCGATTCGAGCTAAACGGCATCCAGTAATGCTGATTCAGCACGCCATCAGGCGATTGATCTTCGGCAGCATCTACTGAAGCCTGCGGGGTTGTTTTGCTTTTTAGTCCAAACATGGTGTCCAGCTCCATCGCTATGAGGCATGGCCTCAGCATGGCCGACCGAACACGTTTATAAAATCATGCTTTTCTTTTCTTCGCGTTAGAGAATTTATACGTAACGCAGCACTACCCAACCCCCCGTCCCATGACCCTTCAAAAGCGGCTGGCCACTTCCATCAACACTCGATCGTATTAACCGCCAACCCGCCTTTCGAGGTTTACTTCTATTTATCCTGCATATCAGCGCCCCTATCGCGCATGGTGCGAATCACTTTATCCAGCGAAATAAAGTGCTCACCATCTCCCCGAAGCGCCACCTGTGCGGCGTTGATGGCTTTTATGGACGCGATGGCGTTGCGCTCGATGCAGGGCACCTGGACCAAACCGCCGACAGGGTCACAGGTCAGCCCCAGGTTATGCGCCAGGCCGATTTCAGCGGCGTTTTCAACCCGCGCGACACTGCCGCCCATCAACTCCGCAAGGCCGGCAACGGCCATCGCACAGGCCGCTTGCCTAGCACATGCTCAACAGGTGGGGTCGCCGCTAACGTGGGCATAACGGTCACGTCACAGCATCATCGCAGCAAACCACCCAAAGATGATGAGCGGGATATTGTAGTGGATGAAGGTCGGTACCACGCTGTCCCAGATGTGGTCGTGCTGACCGTCGGCGTTGAGACCGGCGGTTGGGCCTAGCGTTGAGTCTGATGCCGGGGAACCAGCGTCACCCAGGGCTGCGGCGGTACCCACCAAGGCTACGGTCGCCAGAGGTGAGAAACCGAAGTTGAGAGCAAGCGGCACATAGAGAGATGCGATGATGGGGATCGTCGAGAATGACGAACCGATGCCCATGGTGATGAAAAGTCCTACCAACAGCATGACCAGCGCCGCCAGCCCCTTGTTGTCGCCGATGATGTCAGTGGAGCTACTCACCAATGCCTCGACTTCACCG
The DNA here is from genome assembly GCF_014263395.1 of Halomonas sp. SH5A2. GTDB lineage: Bacteria > Pseudomonadota > Gammaproteobacteria > Pseudomonadales > Halomonadaceae > Vreelandella. Next base: position 3,392,186 of record NZ_CP058321.1, read on the forward strand.
CTCGCCTGCATGACGCTGGCAAAGCCAGCCGCGGTAATCATGATAAAGCCCACCAAGGCCATCATGCGCATGCCTTCGGTGAAGATGCCGTCCTGCTCGTGCCAGCGAAACACACCACTCAGCGACAGCAGGGCGAAGCCGAAGATACCACCGAGCACCATCGAACCGGTGTACAACTGCACTGCTACCGTGCCAACGAGTGAGATGGCCAGTACCGCCTTCTGCCAGAGCTTGAGGTGCTGGGCCGCCTCGACCGGGGACTCTTCGCCATGCGCCAGGTCACGATCTTCGTAGTCACGCCCCTTGCGATAGCTGAACAGCGCCGCCACGGCTAGGCCGATAGCCATGCCACCGATGGGAATCACCATGGCCATGGGCACCATCTGGCGTGTTACTTCCAACCCTAATTCAGCACCGCTTTCGTTGAGATTGGTGAGCAGGATGTCATTAAGGAAGATAGCGCCAAACCCTACTGGCAGTAGCATGTAGGGGGCGGTAATGCCGAACGTAATCACGCAGGCAACGAGCCGGCGGTCGAGTTGCAGATGGTTCATCAGCTTCAGTAACGGCGGCACCAGCACAGGAATGAACGCAATATGCACTGGAATAAGGTTCTGAGAGCTGACCGCAGCGGCCAGCAGAGCGGCCAGCAAGGTATAAGTCACCATGCGCCGACTACTACCCGTTTCGTTGATATGGAAGCGGCGAATAGCACGGTTGGCCATGACTTCGGTAATCCCCGAACGAGAGAGCGCGACGGCAAAAGCACCCAACACAGCATAAGCCAGGGCCACGGTGGCACCGTTTCCAAGGCCATCGTTAAAGGCATCGAGAATGTCGTTGATTGGCATGCCGGCATAGAGGCCACCTACCAATGTCGCGACGATGAGAGCAAAGACGACGGAAACTCGGGCAAGACTGAGACTGACCATCACCAAAATGGCCAAAACGATAGCATTCATAAAAAAAGCTTCTCTTGTCGTTGGAATTGAATGCGGTTATCCCCGTAGCTTTTGGCCGCGGGGAGGGAGGTGCTAGTTAGTGTTCACTTGGCAGGATGCCAGGGCAGAACAGGTGACTCAGCGTTCTGGACGCAAGCAGGTCGCTGGCGGCTTCTATGTCAGGCGCGAAGAAGCGGTCCTGATCGTAGTGACTAACCCGGTCGCGTAGCAGCTTCCTGGCCTGCTCTAGCGTCTCAGTACTCTTTAAGCCTTGACGCATGTCGAGCCCCTGGCAGGCGGAAAGCCATTCAATAGCAACGATGCCGCGCACGTTGTCAGCCATTTCCCATAACCGTTTGCCAGCCGCCGGCGCCATGGAGACATGGTCTTCCTGATTGGCTGAAGTTGGCAGACTGTCCACGCTGTGTGGATGCGCCAGCGCCTTGTTCTCGCTGGCAAGGGCTGCCGCCGTTACTTGGGCAATCATGAACCCGGAGTTAACACCGCCTTTTTCAACCAAAAAAGGCGGCAGTTGGGACATATGCTTGTCCATCATCAACGAGATGCGACGCTCGGTAAGCGAGCCGATCTCAGCGATGGCAAGTGCCAGGTTATCGGCGGCCATGGCAACCGGTTCGGCGTGGAAGTTGCCACCGGAAATGATGTCGCCGCTATCAGCAAACACCAGCGGGTTATCAGAAACGGCGTTGACTTCGACTGCCAACACCTCGGCAACATGACGAATTTGGGTCAGTGCTGCGCCCATCACCTGTGGCTGGCAGCGCAAGGAGTATGGATCTTGAACTTTGTCGCAGTCAGCATGAGAGTCGCCGATGGCACTGCCATCGCCGAGTAAGTGGCGGTAGGCTGCCGCGGCGTCGATCTGACCACGCTGGCCACGCACCTCGTGAATACGCGCGTCGAAGGGCGAGCGCGATCCAAGGGTAGCCTCAACCGTCAGCGAGCCACACACGGTAGCCGCAGCAAACAAATCTTCAGCATCGAAAAGCCCACGCAGCGCATAGGCGGTAGACACCTGGGTACCGTTGAGCAGCGCCAAGCCCTCCTTGGGTGCAAGCTCCATCGGGGCCAGCCCTGCGACCTTCAACGCCTCTTTGGCGGAGAGCCACTCCCCCTGATAGCGCGCCTTACCTTCGCCAAGCAGCACCACGCTCATATGAGCCAACGGCGCCAGATCACCAGAAGCCCCCACTGAACCCTTAAGTGGAATATGCGGGTAAACTTCAGCGTTGATGAGTGCAATGAGGGCATCAAGGACTTCGCGACGAATACCAGAGAAACCGCGGGCCAGGCTATTGACCTTGAGTACCATGATCAGACGCACCAGGGCGTCATCCATTGGCGCGCCGACACCGGTGGCATGAGAAAGCACCAGCGAGCGCTGCAGCGCCTCAAGATCCTCGTTGGCTATACGCGTCTGCGCCAACAGCCCAAATCCTGTATTGATGCCATAGACCGTGCGGTTCTCGGCGACCACGCAGTTGACGCAATCCACGCTTTTTTGGATATCCGCGTTGGCATTTTCCGGCAGGCTAACCGGCACAGGGCCCTCAAAAACCCGACGCACCTGCGCCAGTGTCATCTTGCCGGGTTGAATCTCAAGATGGGTCATCAGTCAATCTCCTGTTATTTGTCCAGCATCGGTAGATCGAGGCCGTGCTCGCGGGCACTCTCTTTAGCGATCTCGTAGCCAGCATCGGCGTGGCGCATGACACCTGTCGCCGGGTCGTTGCGTAGCACGCGGCCCAGACGGGCGTGGGCGTCATCGGTGCCATCGGCGACGATCACCACCCCGGCATGCTGGGAATAGCCCATGCCCACACCACCGCCGTGATGCAGTGAGACCCAAGTGGCACCGCCAGCAGTGTTGAGCAGGGCATTGAGCAGCGGCCAGTCGGAAATAGCGTCGGAACCGTCCATCATCGACTCGGTCTCGCGGTTGGGACTGGCCACCGAGCCAGAGTCCAGGTGGTCACGACCAATAACCACCGGTGCCTTTAGCTCGCCGTTGGCGACCATCTCGTTGAAGGCCTGGCCGAGACGAGCACGATCCTTGAGACCCACCCAGCAGATGCGCGCTGGCAGGCCCTGAAAGCTGATGCGCTCGCGCGCCATGTCGAGCCAGTTGTGCAGGTGCGGATCGTCGGGAATCAGCTCCTTCACCTTCTGGTCGGTCTTGTAGATGTCCTCCGGGTCGCCGGACAGCGCCGCCCAACGGAAGGGGCCGATGCCCTGGCAAAACAGCGGGCGAATGTAGGCTGGCACGAAACCGGGGAAATCGAAGGCATTCTCGACACCCTCCTCCATCGCCATCTGGCGGATGTTGTTGCCGTAGTCGAAGGTCGGCACGCCCATCTTCTGGAAGTCGAGCATCGCCTGAACATGCACTGCCATGGACTGCTTGGCAGCCTTGACGGTGGCTTGTGGCTCGGATTTTCCGCGCGCCACGTATTCCTCCCAGGTCCAGCCCTGGGGCAGGTAGCCATGCAGCGGGTCGTGGGCGCTAGTCTGGTCGGTCACCATATCCGGCTTGACGCAGCGCCGGGCGTCGCAACGCTTGACCAGTTCCGGAAGCACATCGGCGGCATTGGCGCATAGGCCGATGGAGATCGCCTTGCCCTCGGCGGTATAGCGCTCGATGCGCGCCAGGGCGTCGTCAAGATCCTCCGCCTGCTCGTCCAGATAGCGGGTACGCAGGCGGAAGTCGAGGCTGGTTTGCTGGCACTCGATGTTGAGCGAACAGGCACCAGCCAAGGTAGCCGCAAGCGGCTGAGCACCGCCCATACCGCCAAGGCCCGCAGTAAGTATCCAGCGCCCTTTCAGTTCGCCATCGAAGTGCTGGCGACCTGCCTCGACAAACGTTTCGTAGGTGCCCTGGACAATGCCTTGAGAGCCGATGTAGATCCATGAACCTGCCGTCATCTGCCCATACATCATCAGGCCTTTACGATCCAACTCGTTAAAGTGCTCCCAATTGGCCCAAGCGGGCACAAGGTTGGAGTTGGCGATCAGAACCCGTGGGGCGTCTTTATGCGTTTCGAACACGCCCACCGGCTTACCGGACTGCACCAGTAACGTCTGGGTATCTTCCAGGCGCTTTAGGGTATCGACAATCTTGTCGTAGCACTCCCAATCACGGGCGGCGCGGCCGATACCGCCATACACCACGAGATCCTCGGGCCGCTCGGCCACGTCGGGGTGCAGGTTGTTCATCAACATGCGCAGCGGTGCCTCTGTGAGCCAGCTCTTGCAGCTACGCTCGGTACCGGTGGGAGCGGCGATCTTGCGGGAGGTGTCGTGGCGCTTGTCGTGCATCGTCATGGTGTTTTCCTCTAAGAGTGATGTTCGTTGTCAGAATCGTTGAGCCTTAAGCGCTTAGTCATTCAGGGTCAGCAGGTGCACCAGGCGAGCCGCCGCCCTGGCGGTGCGGCCATCGACGTCATGACCAGGGTTGAGCTCCGCCAGGTCGGCCAGGCGCAGTTTGCCGCTGTCTCGAATGCGCTCGATCAGCGGCTCGATCAGGGCGATTGAAACGCCACGGGCAGCCGGTGCACTCACCCCCGGGGCCTCGGCGGCAGGCAGCACGTCCAGATCAATGGTCAGGTAGAGGTGGTCGCAACGGGCGATGAACCGTTCCAAGTCACGTTGGATGGCATCGAGGTAACGCGCGTCGAAGTCCCGGTCCTCACGGACCAGCACGCCGAGTTCGGTCGCTCGGTTGAACAGCGCCCGGGTATTAGCGGCCCGACTCACGCCCAAGCAGGCGTAACGGAACGGCCAACCTCGCTGTTGACTGTCGTCGGCAATCTGCGAGAACGGCGTGCCGGAGGAGCGCACGTGCGCCGGGTCGCGCAGATCGAAGTGGGCATCGAAGTTGATGATGCCGACTCGCGGCGCGGTCTCCCCGCGACCTGCAAGGTGTTGAGCGAGCCCCGACCAGCTGGCATAGGCGATCTCGTGGCCGCCGCCCAGTACGATGGGCCGGTGGCCTGCGTCGAGCAGCGGCGTCAAGCGATCAGCCAGAGCCTGCTGAGCATCTTCCATGGCGTCGCCTTTACAGCGCACGTCACCGGCGTCATAGGCAGGACCACGACGGTGCCAAGCCAGCGGGGCTAGTGCCTGGCGCAACGCGGCGGGTCCCTCGGCAGCACCCACACGGCCCTGGTTGCGCACCACGCCCGCATCGCAAGCAAAGCCCAGCAACGCACAGCCCGGGGTACCACTTTCAGTCAGTGGCTGAACCTTTTGGTGCCAGCGCTCGCTGTGGGGCTCGGGATCGGTGCGCCCTTGCCAGGGCGTCATGTCGGTAGCGTTATCGAGCGGAGTCTCAGATGGCATGTGTCAGTTCTCCCTGGAACAGGCGCTGACGCAGGCGCCCTGGTTGGACGGCATAGGCCAGCGCAGCCGGAGTGTCGATGTCCCAGACACACAGGTCGGCGCGGGCACCCTCCTCGATCCGCCCCTCTCCCTTGAGCCCGAGAGCGGAAGCGCCATGGGCGGTCATGCCGGCCAGGGCTTCTTGAGGCGTCAGGCGGAAAAGGGTGCAGGCCAGGTTTAGCATCAGGGTCGGCATGAACAACGGCGAGCTGCCCGGATTAGCGTCGGTGGCCACGGCCATGGGCACGCCGGCCTCGCGCAGTGCTGCGATGGGCGGCTGCTGGGTCTCACGCAAAGTATGGAAAGCCCCCGGCAGGATCACGGCAACGCTACCGGCCTGGCGCATGGCAGCAATCCCAGCCTGATCGAGATATTCGATATGGTCGGCGGAGAGCGCTCCGTGGCGGGCCGCCATGGCGGTGCCGCCCAGATTGGAGAGTTGCTCGGCATGGGCCTTGATCGGCAGGCCATGGGCCTCGGCCGCCTCGAACACCCGCTCGCATTGGGCCACCGAGAAGGCGATCTTCTCGCAGAACACATCAACGGCATCGGCCAAGCCTTCCTTTGCTGCAGCCGGGATCATTTCCTGGCACACCAAGTCGATGTAACCGTCGCTGTCATTCTTGAATTCCGGCGGCAGCGCATGTGCGCCGAGCAGTGTCGTCACCACACGCACCGGCAACGCCTCACCGAGGCGGCGCGCCACTCGCAGCATCTTCAGTTCGTCTTCGACCGTCAGGCCATAGCCGGACTTGATCTCAACAGTGGTGACACCATCGGCAATGAGTGCGTCAAGGCGGGGCTTAGCCAGTTCGAACAACGCCTCTTCACTCGCATCGCGGGTGGCCAACACAGTGCTAATGATGCCGCCTCCCCGGCGGGCGATCTCTTCGTAGCTAACCCCCTCCAGGCGCGCCTCAAACTCATCCGCGCGGGAGCCGCCAAATACCAGATGCGTGTGGCAATCCACCAAGCCTGGAGTCATGACTCCGCCGCGCCCCATCTCCTCGCAGCCTTCAGCCTGATGCTCAGCGAAATTGCGCATGGCGACCAGCGACTCAATGCGGCCGCCTTGAGTGATCACGGCCATGGGCTCCGCCAGGGTGCGCAGACCGTCGAAGACACTGACATCGCGCCACAGACGGCACTTCTCGGTGCTAGACATGAAACCTCCTCGAACAAGGCACAATATGTATATACAAATAGGTTAGCCCTGAAGGCGTCCCGAGTCACCCCTTGTGCATCATTTAAAGTTTTTATTTGTTGGGTAAAAACACTGATAAAAATAAATTTAAATCATATTTTTCAAGCATTTGAAAAATAAATTCAGAGAAAAAAGACGAGCAAATACACTCCTTAATTAGACTAATGTCTAATTAAAAGGATTGGCTTAGACAGGAGCTCGAGCGTAAATTATGTATATACATTATCAAGCAGAACGCTTACTCCTGCCATCACACATCAAGAGGTGTGCCATGCAATCCCCGAGCGACAGCCCCGGACAGCGAGCCAGCAGCATCCTCAAGCTCTTCCTGCCCAGCGCCCTGGGTATCTTGATCTTCTTCGTTCCGGTCGAGATCAAAGGGCACAGCACTATTCTGCTCGATCACATGGTGACCGGCGCCCGCAGCCTGTTGGGTGATGCCAGCGGACTCTATGCGCTGACGCTGATCGTGGCGGGTGCCGTCTACCCGCTGGTCCAGGGTTACTGGAACCGTAGTCTCACCGAACGTATCTTCACAGGGCTAAAACTGCTCGGGGTCATCGCGGCACTGATGGCGCTGACTGGCTGGGGCCCCGCCTTCCTACACGAGCCCGACATACTGCCTTTTCTGTTCGACAAGCTGGTAATTCCAGTAGGTCTGATCGTGCCCATCGGCGCCATCTTCCTGGCCCTGCTGATCAGCTTCGGACTACTGGAGCTGATCGGCGTACTGATCCAACCGGTGATGCGCCCCATCTGGCGAACGCCGGGGCGCAGTGCCATCGACGCGGTTGCCTCTTTCGTCGGCAGTTACTCCATCGGACTGCTGATCACCAACCGGGTCTACCAGGCGGGACAATACTCCGCCCGTGAAGCGGCTATCATCGCCACCGGCTTTTCCACAGTCTCGGCCACCTTCATGATCATCGTCGCCAAGACCCTCGACTTGATGGCGGTGTGGAATCTCTACTTCTGGCTGACACTTCTGATCACCTTCATCGTCACCGCGGTCACCGTCCGCCTCCCGCCGCTTTCGCGCATGGATGACAGCGTCGAGGAGGGCGAACCGAAGGCCGAACCCGGTAAGCGGCTGGCTACCGCCTGGCAGGTCGGGCTGGAGGTGGCAGCCAAAGCACCAAGCCTGCATCGCAGCGTGGCGCTTAATTTCAAGGAAGGGTTGGTGATGGCAATCAGCATCCTGCCCTCGATCATGTCGGTGGGCCTGCTAGGGTTGTTGGCTGCCAAGTACACGCCGCTGTTCGAATGGCTGGGCTGGGTGTTCTACCCATTCGTGGCCGTGTGGGGGTTGGAGGATGCCGCAGTTCTGGCCCAGGCCTCTGCCGCGGGGCTTGCCGAGATGTTCCTACCGGCGCTGTTGATGGCTGAGGCCGAGTTCGCCGCACGCTTCGCCGCGGGAGTGGTGTCGGTCTCCGCCGTGCTGTTCTTCTCGGCCTCCATCCCCTGCATTCTTTCCACTAGCATCCCGCTGACGGTGGGAAGGATGCTGATCGTGTGGTTCATCCGCGTGGCGCTGAGCCTGTTGCTAGCGGTTCCCACAGGTTATCTGGTGCAGGCACTAACTGGCTGAGTCCACCGTCAAGCTCGCATTGGCGTTGGTCCTGGCTACCCGCGGGGTCAGCTCAGTTCTCGATGCATTGATGAACGCAGCTTATACCGCTCCCCAGGATGGAGCAGACGCGCATAGCTGATCAGTTGCTCGCCAGACCAGGTGCGCCGAATCATGCTGAGACACGGGCTGACCGTATCAATACTAAGCCATTCGGCAGCCTGTGCATCGGGCAGGAGCGCTTCGACGATATGTTCAACATCGGTGATGGGGCATGCGGCCACCAACACCTCGTTGGGCGTGTGAACAGTGAAGTCGGCATCGAGATAGTCGGGCACCCAGCGGGGATTGACGTAGCGCTTCTCCAGTTGGATCGGCACCTCATCCTCCAGATGCACGATCAAGGTATGAAAGACCCGGCTGCCAAGCCTGACCCCAAGTCGCAACGCCACCTCGTCGTCGGCCTCAATGGCTTCGCAGGTTAACACGCGGTTGCCGTAGCGATGCCCCCGTGAACGCACCTCCTCGGCGATGTTGTACACTTCGATCAGCGACGACTCCGCCTTGCGGTCGGTCACGAAGGTGCCCAGCCCCGGCTGGCGGGTCAGATACCCCTTCTGCACCAAATCACGGATCGCTTTATTGGCGGTCATGCGGCTGACATTAAAGTCACGCGCCAGCTGCTCCTCCGGCGGGATCTGGTGATGTGGCGGCCATTCGCTGCTGTTGATCTTGTCCAGCAGATGCTTTTGTATCTGCTGGTAGAGAGGCGGTGTGCTGACCATGAGTCATCCTCGGGAGCGGGAAATGTCTATACATGGATAAGTGTACCCGCCCCCGTCACTTAGAGGCACCCCCTGGCCTCTCAACACTCGATCGTATTAACCGCCAGCCCGCCTTTCGAGGTTTCCTTGTATTTATCCTGCATATCAGCGCCGGTATCGCGCATGGTGCGGATCACTTTATCCAGCGAAATGAAGTGCTCACCATCACCCCGGAGCGCCATCTGTGCGGCGTTGATGGCTTTTATGGACGCGATGGCGTTGCGCTCGATGCAGGGCACCTGGACCAAACCGCCCACAGGGTCACAGGTCAGCCCCAGGTTATGCTCCAGGCCGATTTCAGCGGCGTTTTCAACCTGCGCGACACTGCCGCCCATCAGCTCCGCAAGGCCGGCAGCGGCCATCGCGCAGGCGGAGCCGACCTCCCCTTGGCAGCCCACTTCGGCACCTGAGATAGAGGCGTTTTTCTTGCACAGAATGCCCACGGCACCTGCCGCCAGCAGGAAGTCGACGACGTCTCGTTCGCTGGCGCCTTCGCGAAAATGCATGTAGTAGTGCAATACCGCCGGGATGATACCCGCGGCACCATTGGTCGGCGCCGTCACCATGCGGCCACCTGCGGCGTTCTCTTCATTGACCGCTAGTGCATAGAGGTTGACCCAATCCATCGCCGACATCGTCGTGGTAATCACTGACGGATTTTCATCCACCGCCTGCAATCTTTGATGCAGCAAACGCGCACGCCGACGAACATTCAGCCCGCCGGGCAACACGCCTTCGGCCTCGAGCCCTTTGTTCACACAGGCTTTCATCGCCTCCCAGATATCGCAAAGCCCCTTGCGTATCTCGGCTTCGCTGCGCCAGGCACGCTCGTTTTCGAGCATCAACTCGCTGATCCGCAAGCCGCTTGCCTGGCACATGGTTAATAAGTCGGCGGCGGTATGAAAATCATAGGGAAGCGGCGTAGTATCGCTGTCCAACTGGCCTTGCTCTGCCTGGGCCTGATCCACCACAAAACCACCACCGACCGAGTAGTAGGTATTGCGGTACAGCTCGCCGTTTTGCCCATGGGCGATCAGCCGCATGGCATTGGGGTGATGCGGCAGGCTTTCTTCGAACAGCTGCATGTCTCGCTGCCACTGAAAAGGCACGCTGAACTGGCTGTTCAGGAGCAGCACCTCAGAGGCTTTTAACGCGCTGATCGAGGGGCCAATAACATCCGGGTCGATTTCGTCCGGCCTTTTCCCCATCAGCCCCATGATGACGGCGTGATCCGTGCCGTGACCCACCCCCGTAGCGGAGAGAGAGCCGAAGAGGTGAACTTCAACGCGGGTCACTTCGTTCAACAGCCCACTTGCCCCAAGTTCGCCGATGAAGTCAAAAGCGGCCCGCATCGGGCCGACAGTATGTGAGCTCGATGGCCCGATGCCGATCTTGAAGAGATCGAAAACACTGATTGACATGCTTGTCTACCTTACAGAGATATTGTCATTATACGACTAGCGGTCAAAAACCACGGTGCGATTGGCATGCAGGAAGACACGTCGCTCCACATGCAAGGTGACGGCTCGAGCAAGCGTCAAGCACTCGACATCCCGGCCCTTCGCCACTAGGTCTTCCGGGTAGTCGGTATGGCTGACGGGCTCAATCCCTTGGGTAATGATAGGCCCTTCATCGAGGTCATCGTTAATATAGTGAGCCGTCGCCCCCACTAGTTTGACCCCCTTCTCGTAGGCTTGGTGATAAGGGCGGGCCCCTTTGAAGCCGGGCAGCAGCGAATGATGAATATTGATCGCCTTCCCCGCCAGCTTTTGGCACATGCCGCTTGAGAGCACCTGCATATAGCGCGCGAGGATGACCAGCTCAGCCCCGGCGGCCTCTATTTCGTCCCAGACCTGCGCCTCCTGTTCCGGTTTGGTTTGCGGGGTAATCGGCAAGTGGCGGTAAGGAATACCATGCCATTCCGCCAGGGGTGCCAAATCCGGATGATTGGACACAATCGCGCGGATATCGATGGGCAACTGGCCAATGCGGTAACGGTAGAGCAGATCATTGAGACAGTGATCTGCCTTGGACACCATGATCACGACGGGTATCCGCGTCTCGGGTGCCGTCAGCTCGAAACGCATCTCGAAGTCAGCAGCCCGTTCGGCGAACGCCGACTGAAAGGCATCGGCATCGAAGGTCTCGTCTTCCGGCCGGAACTCCGTGCGGATGAAAAAGCGTTCACTGAGTCGGTCGTCAAACGACTGCTGCTCGGTGATGTAACACCGCTGCTCTTTTAAAAATCGTGTGACAACATCGACCGTGCCAAGCCTACTCGTACACTGAGCCGCCAATATCCAACGGTTATTTTTGTCTTGCATAGCAGGTCTCCCCCCCCAGTGAAGAAAGAGTGGAGGCCGACATTTGCCGGCCTCTACTCATCAGTCCTCGACGCCGATGGCATACTCTTGGCCCGCATCCAGCAGCCAGCGATACAGGTAATCGGCGAAGCTGCGGCGCAACACCAGCTCCCAACGGTCCTCGGCAGGGCGACGCAGGATCAGGTTACTCTTGGCAAAGATCGTGGTAACGCCCTTGCCCACAGGGAAACCCGCCGGATGCACATCGTAGGGCGTCGACTTCATCAGCAGCTCAGTGGCGGCCTCGCCTTCAAGCTCAAGCAACGTCTGCCCGCCGCTTACGTTGACGATGGCATAGTGGGCATCGCCCAGCGCTTCGCGCAGCTTTGCTTCCAGGGAAAACTCTTCGCCACCAGGGACAATCACAAGCCATTCGTCCGGCGAGAGCCACTGGGCAGAGCGTTCGCCGCTTTGATCCTGGCTGAGGGTATTGGGGCGTGCCGGCAGGCCAAAGCCGAGCACTTGCCGAACCGCTTCATCAAGCACGATGGCACCGCCGCGCAGCATCACATGGCCTAACATGGCGCGCTCACGGATCACCACGCGGCTGCGCTGCGAAACGCCAGGACGCCCCGTGCGCTGGTACGACCAGGCCAACGGGGACTGCGTCAGCACCTCGGCGGTAGGGCGAACATCGTACATATTGGTGCCGGTTAGCGTGTTTGCAGACGTATGTTCAGACATTCTGGCGCTCTCCCTTGGGGTCGTAAAAGACGGGGCTGACGATTTCGGCGGCATGGGTCTTGCCATCGACCATCGGCAAATAGACGATCTCGCCCATACGCTGATGCCCGCCTTTGACCACCGCCAGTGCAAAACCGCTTTCGAGTATCGGGCTGTAATAGCTTGAGGTTACATGCCCCATCATCGGCATCGGGATGGCATGATCCGGGTCGAACACAATCTGTGCGCCCTCTTCCAGCACCACCGAGGGGTCCTTGGGCTTGAGGCCGACCATCTGCTTGCGATCCACGCGCCGCGTATCCGAACGGGTTAGCGCTCGCTTGCCGACCCACGGGAAGGGCTTGTCGTAGCCCACCGCCCACTGCATACCGAGGTCTTCTGGAGTGACCGAGCCATCGGTCTCCTGACCTGCAATGATCAGGCCTTTCTCGGCCCGGAGCACATGCATGGTCTCGGTGCCATAGGGGGTCAGATCGTATTTTTCACCGTGTGCGAAAAGCGTCTTCCAGACATGCAGCGCATAGTTGGCTTGCACATTGATCTCGAAGGACAACTCACCCGTGAAGGAGATACGGAAGACACGGGCGGGAACATCGGCAACCGTGCCTTCGCGCCAGTCCATAAATTTGAACGTCTCGCGATCCAGGTCGATATCGGTGATCTCGGCAAGCAGTTTGCGTGCCTCAGGCCCGGTGACCGTGATCGTCGCCCAGTGGTCGGTCACCGAATTGAAATACACCTGCAAGTCGGGCCATTCGGTTTGATGCCACAGCTCCAGCCACTCCATTACACCTGCCGCACCGCCGGTGGTGGTGGTCATCAGGAAGTGGTTCTCCCCCAGGCAGCTGGTGGTGCCGTCATCCATCAGCATGCCGTCGTCTTTGCACATCAGGCCGTAACGTACCCGCCCAGGCGCTAGCTTGGCCCATTTGTTGGTGTAAATACGCCCCAGGAACTCGCGGGCATCCGGGCCTTGGATATCGATCTTGCCGAGGGTCGAGGCATCCAGAATACCGACCCCCTGGCGTACCGCCAGGCACTCTCTGGCCACTGCATCGTGCATCGATTCAGTCTTGCCATTGACGGTTCTCGGGAAATACCAGGGGCGTTTCCACTGCCCCACCTCTTCAAACTCGGCGCCCTGTTCGACATGCCACTGGTGCATGGCGGTATAGCGCTCGGGATCAAACAGATCACGGCAGTGACGGCCTACAATGGCGCCAAACGTCACCGGCGTATAATTGGGCCGGAACACGGTGGTACCCACTTCAGGGATTGTTTTACCCAGGCAGCGCGCCGCAATCGCCATTCCGTTGATATTGCCAAGCTTGCCTTGGTCGGTGCCAAAGCCCATCGCGGTGTAGCGCTTGACGTGCTCGATGGATTCAAACCCTTCGCGCGTCGCAAGCTCGATCGCTGCCGCCGTTACGTCGTTCTGCATATCCACGAACTGCTTGGGGCCGCGCAGGGTCGGCTTTTCATGGGGCACCTGGTACAGCGCGCAGGCTTTCCCCTGCCGGTAAGTGTTGACCTGTGGCAGCTCGACAGGGGTTACCGAAAAGCCAAGCGCCGATAGCGCCTCAGCCGCTGCTGAACAGCCATTTGCCAGGCCATCCCCGAGCTGATGAAAGCCACGTACACTGCCCGCAGCATGCACGCCTTTAACAAGGCTGGGCACAAAACCGAGAATTTCATCGTTCCAGGTCGGCCGCGCCCCGGTATGAGACGCCAGGTGGATAGCGGGACTATAGCCGCCGGAGCTGGCAATGGTGTCACACGACAAGGTGTCAGACGGGCCGGTCACCTTGAAGGCGTCTGCATCGATGGTGGCGACGCGAGCGCCGGTCACCCGGTCGCTTCCCTTCGCTTCCAGCACGGCGGCGCCTTCGATAATACGCACACCGCGCACCCGGGCCTGTTCGACTAGGTCACCCTCCGGGGCCTTGCGAGCATCGACGATGGCGACCACCTCACGGCCGGCATCAAGCCAGTCGAGGGCCGCGCGATAGGCGTAATCGTTGGTGGTTGAAAGCACCAGCTTGTTGCCCGGGACCACCCCATAGCGACGGATGTAAGTGGACACCGCGCCAGCGGTCATGTTGCCCGGCACATCGTTATTGCCATAAACCAGAGGCCGCTCATGGGCGCCTGTCGCTAGCAGCACTTGTCCGGCCCGCACGCGGTGCATGCGCGAACGGCTCGGCCGCTGCCCATCGATGAGCGGCGCCGTCTCGCCAAGGTGTTCGGTGCGCCGCTCATGCAGGGTGACAAAATGGTGGTCGTGGTAACCATTCGCCGTGGTGCGCGGCAGCAGCGTAACGTTCGCCATCTGGGCAAGCTCGCCAACGACGCGCTCGACCCAGTGATGGGCCGGTTGGCCATCGAGCCGTTCGCGACTATCGAGTAGCGAACCGCCCATTTCCTCCTGTTCATCGCACAGGATCACACGCGCACCACTACGCGCCGCGGTCAGCGCCGCGGACAACCCTGATGGGCCAGCCCCCACGACCAACAGGTCGCAATGCTGGTTGAGGTGATCGTAATGATCCGGATCGCGCTCCATCGGGCTGCGGCCGAGCCCCGCCCCTTTACGAATGACCTTCTCGTAAGTCATCCACATGGAGGCAGGCGCCATGAACGTCTTGTAGTAGAACCCCGGCGGCATGAAGCGCCCACCGAGCTTGCCCACAAAGCTCATCATGTCGCGTTGTGCGGTCGGCCAGCCGTTGGTACTGCGCGCCACCAGGCCATCAAAAAGTGCCTGTTGCGTGGCCCGCACGTTGGGCACCTGGGCGGCCTCGGTGCTGCCTAGCTGGACCAATGCATTGGGCTCTTCAGCCCCGGCAGCCACAATTCCCCGCGGCCGTGAATACTTGAAGCTGCGGTTGACGATGTTCACCCCGTTGGCGAGCAGCGCCGAGGCCAAGGTGTCTCCGGCATGGCCCTGGTATTGCTTGCCGTTGAAGGTAAAACTCAGCGTTTGGGCGCGATCTATACGTCCCCCTTCGCGAACACGATTGGTCTGGGTCATGACGAGGCCTCCTCGTTCAACGTCTTGCTTTCGGGTTGAGCGCCGACGGTCTGCCAGCCGCTATCGGCCGTCTGGACACCCTGCTCATGACGAACATCGGGCGTATCAGCGGTGATGGTCGGCTGCTCGCCCATCGGATAGGTCTCAAGAATCTCGTAGCTCACCGTGTTACGCGTGACATTGAAGAACTTGCGACATCCGACGGCGTGCACCCACATTTCATGGTGGATACCGCGCGGGTTATCACGGAAAAACAGATAGTCACCCCACTCTTTATCGCTACAGGCGTCGGGATCTGCTGGTCGGGTGATATGCGCCTGGCCCTTGGGATGAAACTCCTCTTCTTCGCGGAGCTCTTCGCAATAAGGGCAGTAAATATGCAACATGGTACTGACTCCGTTTAGTGGGCCACGCCTGCGGCGCCGTGCTCATCCACCAGCGCACCGGTGTGAAAGCGATTGATCGAGAACGGCGCCGCAATGGGATGCGCCTGGTTTTTAGCCAACGTCCAGGCAAAGACATGGCCTGATCCCGGCGTGGCCTTGAAGCCCCCGGTGCCCCAGCCACAGTTGAAGAACAATCCCTTCACAGGTGTGGCGGAAAGGATCGGGCACGCATCCGGGCAGGTATCCACAATGCCGCCCCATTGGCGGTTCATGCGCACGCGCGAAAAGATGGGGAACATCTCGATCACCGCTTGTAGGGTGTGCTCGACGGTGGGGTAGCTACCACGTTGCCCGTAACCGTTATAGCCGTCGATACCCGCACCGATGACCAGGTCGCCCTTGTCGGTCTGGCTGATATAGCCGTGCACATGGTTGGACATGACCACTGTATCCAGCACCGGCTTGAGCGGTTCAGACACCAATGCCTGCAACGGGTGAGACTCCAATGGCAGCCTGAAGCCCGCCATCTTGGCCAATACGCCCGAATTGCCCGCGGCCACGCAGCCCACGGTTTTCGCTTCGATATCACCGCGATTGGTATGCACGCCATAGATGCGGCCATCGCGTATCTTGAAGCCGGTCACCTCGGTGTTCTGCAGAATATCCACGCCCAGCGCATCCGCCGCACGGGCAAAGCCCCAGGCCACCGCATCATGGCGCGCCACGCCAGCCCTCGGCTGCCATGAGGCGCCCAGAATGGGGTAACGCGCATTTTTCGAGCAATCCATCACCGGCACGATGGCCTGGATCTGCTCTGGCGTGAGTACCTCGCTGTCGATACCGTTCAAGCGGTTGGCGTTGACCCGGCGCTGCACATCGCGCATATCCTGCAGCGTATGGGCCAGGTTCATCACCCCACGCTGGGAGAACATCACGTTGTAGTTGAGGTCCTGGGATAGCCCTTCCCACAGCTTCATGGAGTGTTCGTAGAGTGCCGCCGACTCATCCCACAAATAGTTGGAACGTACGATGGTGGTGTTACGCGCGGTATTACCGCCACCCAGCCAACCTTTCTCGACCACGGCGACATTGGTAATACCGTGCTCCTTGGCAAGGTAGTAGGCCGTGGCCAGGCCGTGGCCGCCACCGCCGACGATCACCACGTCGTACTGCTTCTTGGGGGTGGGGTTACGCCACTGGCGCTCCCAGTTTTCATGATGGCTCAGCGCGTGCTTGGCCAGCCCGAACCCTGAATAACGTTGCATGGTTCTCTCCTGATTCGTAATGGCGTTACAGCGCTGTTTCGGCCGCTACTTGAGGTTCGCGGCTCTCGCCATAAACCGGATGGCGCTCGCACAGTGCGGCGACCTTGTCACGCACCTCGCTCTCCACGGCGTCGGTGTTGCCGCGCTCGGCAAGCACATCGAGGATGTCGCAGATCCAGCCGGCCAATTCCGCACATTCCGCTTCATCGAAACCACGCGATGTCGCGGCGGGTGTGCCGATACGCAGCCCCGAGGTAACGAAGGGGCTTTCCGGGTCGTTGGGCACGGCGTTTTTATTGACGGTGATATGCGCCCGGCCCAGGGCCGCATCCGCGTCCTTGCCGGTGACGCCCTGCTTGATCAGCGACAGCAGGAAGAGGTGATCATCGGTACCGCCGGAGATCACATCAAAACCACGCTCCATGAACACATTCGCCATGGCACGCGCGTTGTTGATCACGCGCTGCTGGTACTGCACAAAGTCCTGGCTCATCGCCTCTTTGAACGCGACTGCTTTAGCGGCGATCACGTGCATTAACGGACCACCCTGCTGGCCCGGAAAGACGGCGCCATTGAGCTTTTTATACAGCGCGGCGTCGCCGTGATCGGAAAGAATCAGCCCGCCCCTCGGGCCACGCAGGGTTTTATGCGTGGTCGTCGTGACAACATGGGCGTAGGGAACCGGGCTTGGATAGTGACCGGCGGCCACCAGGCCAGCGACATGCGCCATGTCGACCATCAGCCAGGCACCAACTTCATCGGCGATGGTGCGGAAACGGCGCCAATCGACGACCCGCGAGTATGCCGAGAAGCCGGCAATGATCATTTTTGGCTGATGTTCACGCGCCAGGCGCTCAACTTCTGCGTAGTCGATTTCGCCAGTTTCCGGAATCAGGCCGTACTGCACGGCATGGTAATGCTTACCGGAAAAATTGGGGGCGGCACCGTGGGTCAAGTGCCCCCCATGGGCCAGGCTCATGCCCAATACCGTATCGCCGGGCTTGATGAGCGCCATGAAAACCGCCGCGTTGGCCTGGGCGCCGGAGTGCGGCTGAACATTGGCATACTCAGCACCAAACAGGTCGCAGGCACGACTGATCGCCAGCTGCTCGACCACATCCACATGTTCGCAGCCACCGTAGTAGCGCTTACCCGGGTAGCCCTCGGCGTATTTATTGGTGAGCACCGTGCCCTGCGCCTCGATCACTGCCCGGCTAGCATAGTTCTCGGAGGCAATCAGTTCGATATGCGCTTCCTGACGCGCTACCTCATCAGCGATGGCCGCCGAAATCTGGGAATCGAAGTTGGCAAGTGTGGAAGGGTTCATAAACATCTCCTGTTGTTATCGGCAGCTGCGACATGGACGATCTGGTTGCTGAATTGACAGCCGGTCGAGCCGGGCATGCCAGTGCGTTAGCTGTCTACTATTAATACGCAAAGCTCGCAGAAATAAATTGAACAAATGCGACATATTTCATGAACGCCTGGAACAAGAAACAGCAACCCATTGTTCGAAAAACGGTTTTAGGAGGTTTCCAAGGAAGCCTGACTACGCCACTTCAGACCGCCATCCGACCATCAATATGAAGGAAGAAAGGATCAACCTGATCATTGCCCGGCGAGCTAGCACGTTTGCGCATTTCCGACGGTGTCATGCTAAAGGCACTACGGAAATGACGTGAGAAATGGGCCGTATCCGCGAAGCCGCAGCGCTCACCTATCTCGGTGATACTTTTGCCTGTGTAATGCAGTAGCCAGGCACCGTAACGAAGGCGCAGATCCCGTGCGAATTTCTGCGGGCCAACGCCCAGTACGTCACTGAATCGGCGCTCAAGGTTGCGGCGGGAGGTGCCCACCCGCCCTGCCAGCTCATCCATCGAGATGATCTCCCCGAGGTGTTGCTCAAGCACCGCGATGGCTCGGCGTACCAGTCGATCGTCAACCTTGCCGAATACGACGGGTTGCGGTTGGGGGTGGGCGCCTTTTCGGGCCTCATCAAGCAGCATGATATTCAGGCTTTTCATCGCCCACGCTTTTCCCAGATGTTTTTCTACCAGGTAGCCGGCCAGATCCGCCGCTGCGGCCCCTCCTGCACAGGTAATCCTGTCGCCATCGTCGATGAACAAACGATCCGCAACGGGTTCCGTATCAGGAAAACGGTGATGCATGTCTCGATGGTGATACCAGCTGATACAGCAGCGACGCCCCGTCATTAACCCGGCTTGGATCAGGGCGAATACGCCTGTACACACGCCAATCAATGGCACACCAACACTGGCCGCCTGGCGAAGGTAAGCGAGGGCGGCGCTATCCGTGGCGTCCTTTTCCTCCTGGACGCCACCGATCACCACGATGTAGTCAAACTCACCGGGGTCGCGAAACGTCTCGCAGGGCGAGATGGTCGCACCACAACTGGAGAGCGCCGCCTGCCCGCCACTGGTCATGAAACTCCAGTGGCAACGCAACTGGCGGCTCCGATCACCTTCATCGGCCGCCAGGCGCAGGCAGTCGACGAAGGCGGCGAAAGGAAAGAGCGTAAAGCGGTGTAAAAGCACAAATCCAATGGCCAGTGGCTTATTCAATAGCGTCGTCATTAGCGAATACACCCATCATGTGCCATTAGAAGTCCACGATTAAGTTGCCCTTCGGACGGCTGCAGCAAGACAGAATGTAGCCATCTTCAATGTCCTCTTCGGTAATCCCCCCGTTATGCTCCATTTCCACTTCACCCGACTTGAGCTCTACTCGGCAGGTGCCGCAAATCCCCATACCGCAGGCCTTGGGAATATGCAGACCCAGTTTCGCGGCGGCCGAATGCACGGTCTCGCCAGGCTGGATACGAACACTTTTTCCTGAAGACGCGAATTCGATACTGTGCAAGTCACTGCTATCGACATTTTCGGCTTCGACCTCTGCCTGCTCGGCCAACTCACGCACATCCTCACGAACGTCGAGCGGCGTGGCGCCAAATAGCTCTTCGTGGTAGTGATTCATGTCAAAGTTGTTGGCACGAAGGATGTTCTTGATGGCATTCATGTAAGGGGGAGGACCGCAACAAAAGATCTCCCTCTCCATGAAGTCCGGCACCATCAGCTCGAACAGCGGCTGGGTAAGGTAGCCACGGTAGCCCGCCCAGGCTTCACCGATATCCTCTTTGCTCTCGCAAATGATATGCAGCTTGAACTCAGGGATGCGCGAAAACATATGCACCAGTTCACGGTGATAAATCACATCGCGCGGTGCTCGCGCGCTATGCACGAATTCCACATCCACAGCGGCGTTGGTATCGAAAAGCCAGCGCGTCATCGACATCAACGGGGTAATGCCAACGCCACCCGAAAGAAACAGCACTTTTTCAGCAGGAAAATCGATCGAGTTGAAATCGCCCACCGGCCCATGCACGACAAGCTCGTCGCCGACCTTTAAATTGGCATGCAGCCAATTGGAGACCTTCCCCCCCGGAATCTGCTTGACGGTGATCGAAAAGCTGTAAGGAATGGAGGGCGAACTGGAGATCGTGTAAGAGCGCATGACCGACTCATTGTCGATCTCGAGCTCCAGCGTCACGAACTGCCCCGGCTTGAAGAAGAACAGCACAGGCTGCTCAGCCATAAAACAGAACGTGCGTACATCCTGGGTTTCCTGAATCACCTTCACGCAACGTACCTGATGTCGACCGTTGGTCCAGGTTTGGGTCGTGACCGGATTAAAGTAGTTAGTTGTCATTGTCGCCTCTGCCTGACCAGCCTTCATCGCTATGCCTCACCGGCCCGTATCCGTCATAGGGCCAGCACCTTTGAGCTGCATTTTGGGGACGCGCCTGCCAACCGACTTACCTGACAGCGACGCGCACTTACCTCGTGCCACTTTTTAGCACTTACAAACTGCTTTTTTAGTCGTCGCTACATCACCTGATGTCGCGGCTGGATAACTGGCAGGCACGCGCCTGACACACAATCAGTCACGTGATTCAGGTCGGGTATGAGCAAAACGCCAGGTTACGCACAGAACAACAAGATTGAGCAATCTTGACTAACGGCCGACTCGCAGCCCTTGAGGGGGAAGCAGTGGTTTACGAGGATACTGGTATGGAAAAATGTGTGTTGAATATAATGGACGACCCACTTGCTGCGGCTCGTGAGTCAACGGCCGAGATGCTGCAGACAAGAGAGCGTACCTTTTCGCTTCCGCAGCCGTTTTATAACGACGCCCGCCTGTTCGCCCTTGATATGCAGGAGATTTTCGAGAAAGAGTGGCTGTTCGCAGGCATGACATGTGAGGTACCGACCAAGGGTAACTTCATGACACTGGACATCGGTGATAATCCGATCGTCATCGTGCGCGGTAGTGAAGGCACGATTCATGCGTTTCACAATGTCTGCCGCCACCGCGGTTCGCGGCTTTGCACAAAGGACAAGGGCAAGGTGGCAAAACTGGTTTGCCCCTACCACCAGTGGACCTACGAGCTTGATGGACGTTTGCTGTTCGCCGGGAGCGATATGGGCAGCGACTTCAAGCTTGATCAATTTGGTCTCAAGCCGGTCAATGTGCGCACTGCGGGTGGCTTCATCTTTATCAATTTAAGCGATGAACCGCCCGCCATGGACGAGTTTCTGGGAACGCTTGAGCATTACCTTGAGCCGTACCAGATGGACAACGTCAAGGTCGCCACGGAGTCCAGCATCGTCGAGCAAGCCAACTGGAAGCTGGTGATTGAAAACAACCGCGAGTGCTATCACTGCAACGGGGCTCACCCTGAGCTGCTGAACTCATTGCAGGAATTTGATGACACCGACGACCCCCGCGCAACGCCCGCCTACAAGGCGCTGGTGGCGCGCAAGCAGGCAGATTGGGATCGCGAGCAAGTCCCCTACCAGTTGCAGCGCTTTGGCCAGCGTAACCGCATGACGCGGACCCCCATGCTGGATGGCATTGTATCGATGACGATGGATGGTAAACCCGGCTGCGATAAGCTGATGGGGCGCTTACCCAACCCCGACATGGGGTCGCTACGCATCCTGCACCTGCCCAACTCGTGGAACCATTTCATGGGTGACCACGCCATCGTTTTCCGTGTGCTACCCCTTGGCCCACAGAAAACCCTGGTGACCACCAAGTGGCTGGTTCACAAGGATGCCGCAGAAGGCGTCGACTACGACCCCGACCAGCTTCGCCGGGTGTGGGACGCAACCAACGACCAGGACCGTCAACTCGCCGAAGAAAACCAGCGCGGCATCAACTCCAAGGCGTATCAACCCGGGCCTTACTCCGAAACCTATGAGTTCGGGGTTATCGACTTTGTCGACTGGTATGCCAACCGGATGCTCGAAAACCTGGGATACGATACGCCTACGTTGCAGTTAGCCCAGGGGTAAATTTAGCCCAGGACTGAGATTGGCATGATGAAGACTTGAAGGACATGGCCCGCTGACGCGGGCCATGTTTTTTTAGTCGATTAATGATGCCTCTTCACTGGTACTGGGAGCATGGCAGCTCAACCGACAGGCGGCGTATTTGAACTCCGGAATCTTGCCAACCGGGTCCAGTGCCGGATTAGTCAGTAGGTTCGCCGCGGCCTCCCCATAACAGAAGGGCAGGAAAACCATACCTTCTGGCATGCCTGGATCGACCCGTGCCTTGAGCGTAATGGACCCTCGCCGGGTGGCAATGGTCAGCTCGTCGCCCGGCGCCATTCCCAGCCTGGCAAACTCAGCGGGGGCCAGGGTGGCCGTTGCCTCTGGTTCCAGATCATCCAGCACCTTGGCGCGGCGCGTCATGGAACCGGTATGCCAGTGCTCCAGTTGGCGGCCGGTGGTCAATACGGTTGGGTAGTCGTTGTCCACCGGCTCATTCGGCGGCAGCGGCCGGGTGGGCGAGAATTTCGCCCGCCCACTGGCGGTGGGAAAGGCCTCAGAAAAGACCACATCGTCGCCCGGTGCATCTTCCGCCGAGCAGGGGTAGGTGACCGACTGCTCGCGCTCCAGGCGCTCCCAGGAGATATTGTCCAGCGAGGGCATGCCTTGCTTCATCTCGGCAAAAACGTCCCGCGGGTGCTGGTAGTTCCAGTCCAGGCCGAATCGCTTGGCAATCTCCTGGGTAATCCACCAGTCCGGCTTGGCCTGGCCTGGCAGCGGCAACGCCGCGCGCCCCATTTGCACCTGGCGATTGGTGTTGGTCACCGTACCGTTCTTCTCGGGCCAGGCGGAGGCTGGCAGGATGACATCGGCGAACTGGGCGGTTTCGGTGACGAAAAGATCCTGCACCACCAGATGTTCAAGCTTGGCCAACGCCGCCCGGGCGTGGTCGAGGTCCGGGTCGGACATGGCCGGGTTCTCACCCTGGATAAGCATGCCGCGAATGGTGCCCGCGGCGATGGCGTCCATAATTTCCACCACGGTAAGGCCTGGCGCCGGGTCCAGTTCGGAGTTCCACAGCTCTTCGAACGCCGCGCGTACCTGATCATCGCTGACCGGCTGGTAGTCCGGCATCACCATGGGGATCATGCCCGCATCGGAGGCACCCTGAACATTGTTCTGGCCACGCAACGGGTGCAGACCGGTGCCGGGGCGCCCGGTCTGGCCGCAGGCCAACGCCAACGATATCAGGCCGCGGGCGTTGTCGGTGCCGTGGGTATGCTGGGAGATACCCATGCCCCAGAAGATCATCGCCCGCTCGGCGTTGGCATACAGCCTTGCCACTTCGCGGATGGTCTCGGGTTCAACACCGCACAGGCCACTCATCGCCTCGGGGGTCATGTCCACCGTATGCGTCTTAAGGGCCTCAAAGCCCTCAGTATGCTCGGCGATATAGGCCGTATCATAAAGCTCTTCGGTGATGATCACGTTGAGCATGGCGTTGAACAGTGCCACGTCGGCCCCCGGCGAGAAGCGCACGCTCTGGTGGGCGTAGGCATCCAGGGCTTGCCCTCGAGGGTCGAGGATCAGCAGCTTGGTGCCGCGCTTGGCCGCTTGCTTGAAGAAAGTGGCCGCCACCGGGTGATTGACTGCCGGGTTGCAGCCGATAAGGATCACCACGTCGGCCTGGCTGGCCTGCATGAAAGAGGCGGTCACGGCACCGGAGCCGATGCACTCCATCAGCGCCGCCACTGAACTGGCATGGCACAAGCGGGTGCAGTGATCCACATGGTTGGAGCCAAAGCCGGTGCGTACCAGCTTCTGGAACAGCCACGCCTCTTCATTGGAGCACTTGGCGCTGCCGAATCCTGCCAGGGCGTCAGGGCCATGGGCTGCCTTGAGGTCAACAAGCCCCTTGGCGGCGACGTCTAGGGCTTCGTCCCAACTGGCCTCACGGAAATGGGTCAGCGGCTGGGCGGGGTCGAAGTCCGGGTCGAGCCCTTTCGCCACGCCCTCCCGGCGAATCAGCGGCACGCTAAGCCGCGACGGATGGCGCGGATAATCGTAACCAAAGCGCCCTTTGACGCACAGGCGATTTTCGTTTGAAGGACCTTCGCGGCCCTCCACATAAAGGATATCGTCGTCCTTGATATGGTAGGTCAGCTGGCAGCCCACCCCGCAGTAAGGGCATACCGAATCGACCTGGCGATCGGCCGCGGCGGAATCACCGTGGCCTGCCTCATCGACCACGGTGGCGGGCATCAAGGCCCCCGTGGGACACGCCTGAACACATTCGCCGCAGGCCACGCAGGTGCTTTCCCCCATGGGGTCGTCGAAGTCGAAGACGATTTTCGAGGCCGCGCCACGGTGAGCCAGGCCGATAACGTCGTTGACCTGCACTTCACGGCAGGCACGCACACACAGGTTGCACTCGATGCAGGCGTCGAGGTTGACGCTCATGGCAGAGTGGCTGTCGTCCTGGGTCAGTGAGTCTTTACGTGGCGCCACATGATGCACGGTGGGTGCTTCTCGATCATCGCGCCTGGGCAGCTTGCGGCGCACCGCCGTTGCATCGATGGCCAACTGGTCGGCCATGGCCCAGAAGTGACTGGAGCGGTCGGGGCTATCTTCGCGCGCTGGCTGGTCGACCAGCAGCATCTCCATGACCCCTTCCCGGGCCGTGCGCGCCCGCTCGGAACTGGCGCTCTTGACCACCATGCCAGGCGTCGCCATGCGCAGACAACTGGCGGCCAAGACGCGCTCGCCCTCGATTTCCACCATGCAGGCACGGCAGTTGCCATCGGCGCGGTAACCGCTGGCGTCCTTGAAACACAGGTGCGGAATGGTCTCGCCGGCGCGTTTGGCTACCTGCCAGAGGCTTTCACCAGGATGCGCGCTGACGTCAACGCCATCCAGCGTCAGAGTAAAGGCCTGTTCGCTAGTACTCATGCTCATGCTCCCTTACCCTTTGATAATCACATTCTGGGCGGCGAGTTCGCCGCGGAAATCCTTGAGCAGCCCCAGCACCGGGTTAGGGGCCGCCTGGCCGAGGCCACAAATGGAGGCATCCACCATCACCTGGGAAAGGCGCGTCAATAGCGCGGCATCCCATTCGTCACCCTCGAGCAGGGTCAGCATCTTCTCGGTGCCCACCCGGCAGGGGGTGCACTGGCCGCAGGACTCATCGGCAAAAAAGGCCAGCAGATTGGTGGCCACGGCGCGCAGGTCGTCCTGGTCGGAAAGCACCATGACCGCCGCCGAGCCGATAAAACCGCCGTGCGCCTGGAGGGTATCGAAGTCCAGGGGAACATCGGCCTTCGATGCGGGCAGGATACCGCCAGAGGCGCCGCCGGGTAGATAGGCCGCCAGGCGATGGCCCTCAGCCATGCCTCCGCAATACTCCTCGATCAATTCATTGAGGGTGATACCCGCCGGTGCCAGGTGTACACCGGGACGCTTGACCCGACCGGAGACCGAGAAGCTGCGCAGCCCCACGCGCCCATGGCGGCCCTCACTGGAGAAAGCCTCTGCGCCGTGCTGCCAGATCAGCGGAATCCAGTAGACGGTCTCGACATTGTTGACCAATGTCGGTCGATCAAAAATTCCCCGCTGGGCCACAAACGGCGGACGGTGGCGGGGTTTCCCCGGCTTGCCTTCCAGCGATTCGATCATCGCCGACTCTTCGCCGCAGATATAGGCACCGGCGCCACGGCGCAGCACGATATAGCCCGGCGCGACCCACCCTGCGACCTCAAGCTCGCCAATCGCCTCGCGCAGCACGCCATGCAGGGCCGGATACTCGTCACGTAAATAGATATACAGGGCTTCAGCCTCTACCGCCCAGGCGCTGACCAGGGCCCCTTCAAGAAAGCGGTGCGGCGAGCGTTCCAGGTAGTAGCGGTCCTTGAAGGTGCCGGGCTCGCCTTCATCGGCATTGATGGCACAGTAGCGAGGGCCAGCCTCCTGGCGCACGAAATACCATTTCTTGAATGTCGGAAAGCCTGCGCCACCCAGGCCGCGTAGATTGGCCTGCTGCATCGCCTCCATCAGTTCGTCTACCGTGACATCGCCTTCACGGCAGGCCTGAAGCAATGCCAGGCCACCTTCGCGGCGATAGTCGTCAAGGCGCTGCCAGTTGACCGGCTCGGGATGGAAGTGGCCTTCCTCGATCACCGACGCGATGCGCGCCTGGGTGGCGAACAACACATGATGATGCCCCACCTCCGCCACTGGCGCCGTGTCGCAGCGCCCCATGCAAGGGGCCCTAAGCACCCGCACCTGCTCGACATCCAAGTTCGCTTCCAACTGCGCTTTAAGCGCCTCGGCGCCCGCCAGTTGGCAGGTGAGAGAGTCGCAAACGCGAATGGTCACCGCGGGCGGCGGCAGCTGGTCATCGTGGATGACATCAAAGTGGGCGTAGAAGGTCGCAGTCTCGTAGACCGCTGCCATCGGCAAATTCATATACGTCGCCAGGGCACGCAACTCCGCCAGCAGCAGATGGCCTCGAGCATCCTGAATG
Organism: Halomonas sp. SH5A2; assembly: GCF_014263395.1. GTDB lineage: Bacteria > Pseudomonadota > Gammaproteobacteria > Pseudomonadales > Halomonadaceae > Vreelandella. The sequence continues at coordinate 3,418,722 of NZ_CP058321.1, forward strand.
GCATGCAGATGTTCGATCAACAGGTCTCGGCGACGCAGCGTGGTGTCCTTTCGTTCGTCGCCCAGTAGTTCACGCAACCCATCTAGAAGACTGGGATCGAGATCACGGCCACGGGGCTTGCCACGGAAGCGGCGCTTGGGTGTCACGGTCTGGACGGTCATGGGTTACTCATTCTTATCTTGATAGGGATGATGCCGAATGCACAAAGACGGCACCCTGCGGGGCACCGTCTAGGGTCTTACTATCTATAAACTACCTATTACTACCCCACCTTCAGGCAGCGGCAGGTCTGTTACTCAGTTGCTGAGTTAATAGCGTTCAGTTAACAAGTTCTCAGGCCACGCTGCCATGGGGATCAATGACGAATTTCTTGGCAGCACCGCCATCGAAGTCGGCATAGCCCTGGGGCGCTTGATCCAGGTTGATCATCTGGACATTGACCGCATCGGCAATATTGACCTTGCCGAACAGGATCGCCTGCATCAGTGGGCGATGATACTTCATCACCGGGCACTGTCCGGTATGGAAACTGTGGGACTTGGCCCAGCCGAGACCAAAGCGCATGCTCAGCGCACCCTGCTTGGCTGCCTCGTCGGCCGACCCTGGGTCTTCAGTCACATATAGCCCCGGAATGCCAATCTGACCACCCGCGCGGGTCAACGACATCGCCGAGTTCAATACGGTCGCGGGCGCTTCCTTGCCGTGGTTGCAGCCGCAGGCGTGGGCCTCGAAGCCAACGCAGTCGACAAAGGCATCAACCTCACGCTCACCCAGGATCACCTCGATCTTGTCGGCCATGTCGCCGTCCTCGGTCAGGTCGATGGTCTCGCAACCAAAGCTGCGGGCCTGGGCCAGACGTTCTTCGATCATGTCGCCGACGATCACGCAGGCCGCACCCAGCAACTGAGCTGAAGCCGCCGCGGCCAGCCCCACGGGGCCCGCACCGGCAATATAGACAGTGCTGCCGGGGCCGACACCGGCGGTCACGCAGCCGTGGAAGCCGGTGGGGAAGATATCGGAGAGCAGGGTCAGATCCTTGATCTTCTCCATGGCCTGATCGGCATCCGGGAACTTCAGCAGGTTAAAATCGGCATAGGGGACCATCACGTATTCGGTCTGGCCGCCGACCCAGCCGCCCATATCCACATAGCCATAGGCAGCGCCAGGACGCGATGGATTGACGTTGAGACAGATACCGGTCTGGCCTTCCTTACAGTTGCGGCAGCGGCCACAGGCAATGTTGAACGGCACCGAGACCAGGTCGCCCGGTTTGATAAATTCGACGTCGCGACCGGCCTCGACCACCATGCCGGTGATTTCGTGGCCGAGTACCAGACCAGGTTGGGCAGTGGTACGGCCGCGTACCATATGCTGGTCGCTGCCGCAGATGTTGGTGGTGACGACCTTGAGAATTACGCCGTGCTCGCATTTGCGATTGCCGAGGGCGAGTTCGGGATAAGCGATGGACTCGACGGCGACTTCACCCGGCCCTTTGTAGACCACTCCGCGGTTGGCTGCATTCATGGCTGGCTCCTGTGATTTATTATTCTGCTCGAATGGTTGACTTCACTTTTCACCCTATCCCCTCCATGTCTTTGGACTTACCCCAAAAAGGCACTCACATGTCTATTCAAGACATCCTCGTCAGAACGAATAGATAGAGGTCGCTTTCGCGACACTCTTGTTCTTAAACAGGGCCAACAATCCGGTGCGTCGGCGATGCTTGGCTCATACCCGACGCTTAAAAAGAGCCACCAAGGAACCCTGATGAACAACAATGACGACCCGGTCCTGTCACCCGGACAGGACAATACTCAGATAATGGGGATGGATTTTCATAACCCTGTCTTTCCACTGTCCTCTCTCGCCATTCTGCTATTCATTCTTTACGCACTGGTCTACCCCGATGCCGCTAATACCCACCTTGGGCTTGCCAAGAATTGGTCGATCGAGCACTTCGACTGGCTGTTCATGATTGCAGGCAACGTTTTTGTGGTGTTCTGCCTCGTCCTTATCTGCCTGCCCCTCGGGCGGATTCGTCTGGGCGGCAAGGATGCCACGCCGGAATACTCACGCGCCTCCTGGTTCGCCATGCTGTTTGCGGCGGGCATGGGCATCGGCCTGATGTTCTGGAGCGTGGCTGAGCCGGTGGCTTATTACACCGACTGGTACGGCACGCCCTTGAATGCGCCGGCGGGCACCCCGGAAGGCGCCAGCGCTGCCATGGGCGCGACCATGTTCCATTGGGGCCTTCATCCCTGGGCCATCTATGGGGTAGTGGCACTGTCGCTAGCCTTCTTTGCCTATAACAAGGGCCTGCCGCTCACGCTGCGCTCCGCCTTTTACCCGATTCTGGGCGAGCGGACCCGCGGCTGGGCAGGCCATATCATTGATATTCTCGCCGTGCTATCGACTATTTTTGGCCTGGCCACCTCGCTTGGCTTTGGCGCCACCCAGGCGGCCAGCGGTCTCGCCTATCTGTTCGACACTCCCAACACCATCGGCACCCAACTGGCGATTATCGTGGTGGTCACGGTGATTGCGCTGTTCTCGGTTTGGCGGGGTATTGACGGTGGCGTCAAGCTGTTCTCGAACATCAACATGGTCATCGCGGCGCTGCTGCTGGTGTTTGTGGTGGTGGCGGGGCCGACCCTGATGATCCTGACCGGGATCGGTACCACAGCGCTGGACTACGCGAGCCAGCTTCTGCCGCTATCGAACTGGATAGGTCGCGATGACGACACCTGGTACCACGGCTGGACGATCTTTTACTGGGCGTGGTGGATCTCCTGGTCACCGTTTGTCGGCATGTTTATCGCCCGCGTTTCCCGAGGACGCACGGTGCGTGAGTTTCTGATCGCGGTACTGCTGGTACCGACACTGGTCACGCTGGTATGGATGAGCGCCTTTGGCGGAACAGCGCTTTATCAGGCTGCTAACGGGGTGGGCGAGTTGGCCAACGGTATCGGTGATGTCTCGCTGGCGATGTTCCACATGCTGGAACAGCTGCCCCTGACCAGCATCACCTCGACGCTGGCCATCATTCTGGTGCTGGTGTTCTTTATTACCTCATCCGACTCCGGCTCGCTGGTGATCGACAACATCACTGCGGGCGGCAAGACCGATGCGCCCAAGGGCCAACGGGTGTTCTGGGCCGCACTCGAAGGCGTGATTGCCGGCGTACTGCTTTACGGCGGCGGCAGCACCGCGCTCAGCGCGCTGCAGGCAGGCGCAGTGGCCACCGGATTGCCCTTCACTCTGGTGCTTCTGGTGATGTGCTTCAGCCTTTACGTGGGGCTTCATAAAGAGTGGCGCCAGCTCAACGCGGTGCCTAAAGCCGCCCACTAGTTAACACTGCTGTGATTTCTGGGGCGCCATAATAATGGCGCTCCTTTCTGTATAGGGTCTGCCCTGTCGTAATTCCTTCATTGGGTGCCGCTGGCAACAAAGAGCGCGCCAGAAAGGCGCTGCACCATGGCCAGACAATATTCCCCCGTTAACAACTCCATGGTTACGCTCATGATCTATACCATCGCAATACTCTTGAGCCTGGTCGGCTATTTTGTCATCGGTCATCTGGCCGGGCGTCGCGTCAAGGGGCTGGATGACTACTTGGTCGCCGGTCGCAATGCGCCTACCTTTTTTATTCTGGGCACACTGGTCGCCAGCTACTTGAGCACCAGCGCCTTCCTCGGCGAAACGGGCTTTGCCTATCAGGGTTACCCCTTTGTCATGCTGATCTTTGCCGCGGTCAGCACCTCGGGTTGCCTGCTGGGCGCACTGGTATTTGGCCGCTATCTGCGCCGCAGCGGCGCTAAAACCGTGCCGGAGTTTTTTGGCAAGCGCTTTGCCTCACGACGTGTTCAGGTCATTGCCGGGCTTACCACGGTGTTCGGCCTGGGCGCCTATCTGCTGGGCGTGATGCAGGGCGCGGGCATCATGTTCGCCGAGCTGACCGGCATGCCCTACTGGGTGGGTCTGGTCCTGGTGTGGATGACCTATACCGGTTTCATCCTCTACTCGGGCTCACCCGGTGTGATGCTGACCGATACCATCATGTTCGTGATCTTCTCGCTGGCCGCGGTAGGCGGGTCGCTGTATGTGATCCATGACCTGGGTGGCTGGAGCGGGGTTGTTGAAGGCCTTCTAAGCCAGACGGACAAGCCCGGCATTGCACTGTGGCATGGCGTTATCGAAGGACCGGAGGCCAACTTCTCCTCCCCCGCCGAAGCACTTGTCTGGGGCCTGACCCTGGGCCTTGTCTGGGCGGCGGTACTGGCAGCCAGCCCCTGGCAGTCCAGCCGTTACCTGATGGCGCGCAACGAGCACGTAGTCATGCGCTCGGCCATGTTGACGGCGGTGGCGCTCGCCGTCTTCTACGCGCTGATGATGATGACCGGCGCGGCGATCAACCTCTACGACCCGCAGTTGGATCCTGAACGCTCCATGGTCTGGGTGGCGCTCAACGTCCTGCCGACCTGGCTTGGGGTGGTCATTCTGACCGGGGTTTTCGCCGCCGGGCTTTCGTCCTGCTCAACGTTTCTGTCGATCATCGGCTTTAGCCTTTCCAACGATATTCTGCCCGCCTCGTTGGACGAAAAATCGGCCTTGCGCAAGAGTCGTATCGCGGTACTGTCAGCAGGGCTGATCGCGCTGCTGCTGGCACTGTTCCAGCCGCCGGCGGTCATGGCGGTGGTCTGGTTTGCCGCCACGCTGTTTGCCTCCTCCTGGGGGCCAGTGGCCCTGATGAGCATCTGGAGTCGGCGGATTACCGCTGCGGGCGCCAGTTGGGGCCTGGCGGTCGGGTTTGTCGGCAATCTGGGACTATCGTTAATGGTGCAGGCCGAGTGGGTCAGTCTGCCGGTATACCTGCACCCGGTTTTACTGAGTACGCTCATGGCGCTGGCGGCGATCGTGCTGGTATCCGCCCTGACCCGCGTAAGCCAGACTGAAAAAGCCTACCGGGCGTTCCTGCACGAGTTTGATACCACCGCACTAAGCGGCTGGGTGTCCGGCACCCGCTGGATTGCGCTGTGCACCATGCTTTCCGGGGTCGCCATCGGGCTATTTTTGTGGCAACAGTACGCGGTTACCCTGGCCGGCTTCGCCGAGCGCTTCGCGCTTTCATCCGGTGCGGTTCAAGGTGCCTACCTGCTGGCGATAGGCTGCGGCAGCATGCTGTTGCTTGCCGGGGGTGTGGGCTACTGGGTGGTGCGCCCTCGCCAACAGCAAGCCGCTGCCGCACGCATCGACTGGGCGGACAATCCCTAACCGCCGAGACACAACACAGGCGGGCCAAGCATCACTGGCCCGCCGCCCGTTTCTCAACCGCCCGCCGTTTCGGCAGGCGGTTATATTTTTGCCGGCGGGGAGTCACGATCATGCAGGCAAGCACTTACCAACGCGGTCTACTCATGGTGGTCCTGGGCGTGGTGTTTCTCAGCTTCGACGGTTTGCTGATACGCCTTGCACACACCGACGGCTGGACCATCGTGTTCTGGCGAGGTTTATTGATGTTTTGTGTACTTGGGCTTTTGTGCTGGACGGGCAAGCGGCTGATAACGCTGAGCCACAACCCGTTTTCCTCGCTGGCCGCTGCCCTGCTGCTGGGCCTGATATCCAGCCTCTTTGTGCTCGCGGTCATGAACGCCACCGTGGCCAACGTCGTGGTGATCCTGAGCACGGCGCCGCTGTTTGCCGCGCTGTATTCACGGGTTTTCCTGGGGGAAAAGGTAGCGCTGCGAACGCTGGTGGCCATTGCCGTCTGCATGCTGGGCATGGGCCTGGTGTTCATGGGTAAGGGAGCCACGGGAATGCTGGCAGGCAACCTGTATGCCTTGACGGCCGCGGCGGCCATCGGCGGTAACCTGACCCTGCTGCGCCGTTATCCAGCGATTGACCCCATGACGGTGGTTGCCGGCGGTGGACTGCTCTCGGCGGCCATTGCCCTGCCCATGGCGTCGCCGCTGGCCCTGGACGCCGAGCGCTATGGTGTACTGGCGCTGATGGGGCTGATACAGATGCCCTTGGCCACGGTGCTGATCAACAGCGCCACCCGCTACCTGCCGTCGACTGAGGTGGCGCTGTTTTATCTGGTTGAAACCGCACTGGGCACGCTGTGGGTGTGGTGGTTACTGGGCGAGACGCCTAGCGCCTCGACGCTCATGGGCGGGGCGGTCGTGATAACGGTGCTGGTGCTGCATGCATGGCGCGGCTTACACCTGGAAAGGCAGCGCCTTCAGCTTTATCCGGGCTTGGTTGGCAAATAGTCCGTCAAGCCATGAGCCGTTAAAAAGCCCGCCGCAAAGGGCGAGCTTGAAGGGCAATCAAACGCAGTGTGATAAAGAAGCCTCAACGCAGCACGCCTTCGTCCTTGAGAAGCGTAAAAATTGCCTCGGCACCCTGCTCAGGCGTCACATCGTTGAGCAGTTGTCCGCCGCCGCTATCGGCCTTGGCCGCCGCAGCCTTGAACCGGTCACGCGCCGAGGCTGACTTGACGATTTTTAGCCGTTTCGGCCGCTTGCGCGCGGGCTGCACACGCCACTGGGTTTGCAGTTCATCGGTCACGCCGGCGCAGGCACAATCAGCCAACTCACCGCGTCGCGCCGGGCCAAAGGCGCTCTGGCGCGCGGCTGGCGCGCTGCCATCCACCGTGGCGATGGCCGGCAAGCGCACCTGCAGACGGCGGCGCTTACCGCGTGGCAGGGCCTGCAGCACCGTGGCGACACCCTGCTCAATACTTTCGATTTCCGCCAGGCCACTGACCACCGTCCATCCGAGTGTCTCGGCCAACAGATAGGGCACCAGGCCCGAGCCCTCTCCCGTTTCGGCGCGCGTTCCCGTCAACACCAGTTGCGGCGCGGCGAATCGCAGTATGTTGGCCAAGGCCGGGACGACATCGGCGTCTGGGTTCTGCTGAATGCGTTTAACCCTGCTAATTCCCATTCCCAGATAGCCACGCATGGCTTCCTCGCAGGCATCACCATCGTCGCCTGCATGCATGAGCTGGACGCTGGCGTCACCCAGGGACAGTGCCATCTCCACTGCACGGGCATCATGGTCGGCACGCCGCGCCCGTGCGGTCAACGGATGACGCCCCACCGATACCAGAACGGCAACGCTGAGGAGCCCCTCGCTATTGATTGACTTGGCGTTATGCGGCATCGCGGTTCTCCTGCTGCTGTTCTCGATAACGCTCGACACGTGCGACCAGCGCGGCGAGGATCTCACCAGCATCGCCAATGACGGCGAGGTCGGCGCGCTTGACCATATCGCACCGCTCATCCAGGTTAATGGCGACGACCTTATCGCAGGTCTGAATACCCTGGAGGTGCTGTATGGCCCCCGAGATGCCCACCGCCACATAGACACGCGCGGACACCCAGGTGCCAGACGCGCCTACCTGACGATCGCGGGCCATGAATCCATCGTCCACGGCGACGCGCGATGCCCCCTTCGCTGCCCCCAGCACCTGGGCGGCGTGGTGGTAGCCCTCCCAATCCTTGACACCATTCCCTGCCGACAGAATGAACTCCGCCTCTGCCAGGGACACGCTGGCGGGATCGACGGGGACTTCCCCCATGTCCTCGATGCGTCCCAGTACGTCGGGCAGCGGCTGGGTCAGTTCGACAGGCTGGGCGGCATGGCGCGTCTCGCTGACCGGCTCGGCGCACTCCGCAAGCGCCAGCACCACGCGCGGCAGCTGGCGGGTAATATCGCTCGTCCCCGCGGCACCGCGTGCCGTACAACGCCATCCGGTTGCGCTATGTTCTTCCGCCTCGACCTGCCAGACCTGGGTCGCGGGACGCTCGCCCAGCCGCACGGCCAAACGTCGACCCTGCTCGCCGCCACCGAGCGGGGAGTCGGGCAGTAGCCAGAAGCGCGGGGCCATCTCCCGCTCCACGGCGCTCAAGGCCGCCAGACGCGCCTCGGGGGCGAAACCCGCGTAGGCCTCCCCATCTAGATGCACGACGCGATCAATACCGGCGTCGCCCAGCGCCGCTTCTTTATGCTCGCCAAACAGGATCGCCACCACGGCGCCGGGATGCTCGGCATCGGCATCCGCCATGTGCCGGGCCAGCCCCAGTAGATCCTTATCGTGACCAGACAGCCGCCCGCCGGTCAGATCAGGCACCACGGCCACCAGGAAGGCAGGATCTTCAATCGTCACTGTTCGACGGCTATCTTGAGGAGCCGTCGTGGTCGCGGCGGACTGCCCGCCTTGCTGAAGGCCGCTGCGGTCAATACGCTTGACGCCATTGGGGCCGATAAAGCCGACGGCACGGGGGTTCTTGCGCACCACGCCGTTGGGCCCCGGCCACTCGCTGAGCGCGCCGTTACCCATCTCGACAAGCACACTGGCATGTTCGGGATGCAGACGGTTGCGGGCAATCCACTCGCGACGCGGATCGCGGCGAATAGTCTCACTCATACGATCACCTCTTCAGCTGTCGTCGTTGCAGCGGGCTGGCGGGATGCGCCAGATGCCTCCGCAGCGGGACGTTCTACCAGGGCATCCGCCGCCAGTTCAGCGATATCGCGCACCTCGGCGCTGGTATCCACCACGCCTTCCAGCATGGCGGTGCACTGAGGGCAACCCACCGCGACCAGTTCGGCACCGCTCTCCTTGACGTCATTCATGCGCATATCGGGAATGCGGCGTTCGCCGGGGATATCGGTGATCGGCGCACCACCACCACCGCCGCAGCAGCGCGAGCGGTAGCCGGAGCGCTCCATCTCCTTGACCTCGATACCCAGCGCCTTGAGCACGTTGCGCGGCGCCTCGTATTCGCCGTTATAGCGGCCCAGGTAACAGGGGTCGTGATAGGTCACATTGCCGCCCTTCCAGGGCGAGAAGGTCAGCCGACCCGCGTCATACAATTCAGCAATAAAGGTGCTGTGATGACGTACCTCATAGACGCCTCCCAGTTCGCCATACTCGTTGCCCAACACATGAAAGCTGTGGGGATCACAGGTAACGATCTGCTGGAAACGGTACTTGGAAAGGGTGGCAATATTGCGCTTCGCCAGGGACTGGAACGTTGCTTCGTCGCCCAGACGCCTTGCCACGTCACCGCTGTCACGCTCTTCGTCCCCCAGGACCGCGAAATCCACCTCGGCGGCGCGCAGCACTTTGACCAGCGCGCGCAGGGTGCGCTGATTGCGCATGTCGAAGCTGCCGTCACCCAGCCACAACAGCACATCGACCTGTTTGAGATCGGCCATCAGGGGGAGGTTAAGGTCCGCCGCCCAGTTGAGACGTGAGCCGGGGTCAAAACCGCCAGGGTTGTCGGTGGCGATCAGATTGTCGAGGACTTCGGCGCCCTTGTTGGGCGTCTTGCCTCGCTCTAACGTCAGGTGGCGGCGCATATCGACAATCGCATCCACGTGCTCGATCATCATCGGGCACTCTTCGACACAGGCGCGACAGGTCGTACACGACCACAGCGTCTCGGCATCAACCAGCGACGCCCCCTCCGGCAATGCAGCAGGGGCCACGATCGGCCCATGGGGGGTGCCGCGATGCTCACCCACCGGCTTGCCGGGGTAAGGTGTACCGGCATACTGGGCATCACTGCCGCCGGCCATGCCGACGACCATGTCCTGGATCAGTTTTTTGGGGTTAAGCGGCTGGCCAGCGGCGAGTGCCGGGCATGCTGCCTCGCAGCGACCGCACTGCACACAGGCATCGAAGCCCAGCAGTTGATTCCAGGTGAAATCGGCAGGCTTTTCCACGCCCAGGGGCGCCGCCTCGTCTTCCAGATTCAGCGCCTTGAGGCCTGTTGAACGACCGCCACCTCCTTTCTTGGTTGAAAAGCGCTCGGGCCGACGGTGGAAAGCAAGATGCAGGGCGCCGGCAAAGGCGTGCTTCATGGGCCCACCCCAGGTCATGCCGAAAAACATTTCGCCAAGGCCCCAGGCCACTAAGCCAACCAGTGCCACCACAAGGAACCAGCTGCCGCTCCCTTCAAGAAGGCCTTCGGGCAGCAGACCTACCGTGGGCAGCGTGATCAGGAAGACGCCAACCGAAAACGCCATCAGGCTCTTGGGCAGTCGCATCCAGGGGCCTTTGGAGAGCCGAGTGGGGGGATTGATCCGCCGTCGCGCCACGAAGAGGCTGCCGACGAACATGGAGGCACTGGCAAGCAACAGCAATCCACCCAGCAGCGGGTTGGCGAACCCCAGGCCATGCACCAGAATCATCAGCATGGCGGCAGCCACGAAGCCACCCGCGGTGGCCACGTGAGTATTGGAGATTAACTTGTCGCGTGCGACCACGTGGTGCAGATCCACCAGGTAGCGGCGCGGCAACGCTGCCAGCCCCTTGAACAAGTTGACCCGCGAGGGTCGCCCCTGACGCCACAGATTTACACGGCGCACGGCGCCGATCGCCGCCAGGGCCAGGGCGGTAAAAATCAGTATCGGAAGTATTGTATTTAGCATCACAGCTCACCTGACGGGCGAGCTGGAAGCTGGAAGTCGGAAGCCGGAAGGAAAGGGCGAAGAGCCGCGATTCACTTCCAGCTTCAAGCTTCTGGCTTCCAACTGGTGGTTAAAAGTCCTTACAGATCCGCAGGGCGTCGTAAATGGCCGCGTGCGTGTTCCTTGGTGCCGTGCAGTCGCCTAGGCGGAAGAGCAGAAAGCCATCACTATTTTCGCCGCCCTCTTCCATCAGGCAGGGCTGCGCCTCGGCGGCGTAAAGCGCCTCGAGATCCACCTGGCCTTTGTTGCGGGAGGCATCCTTGAGGGCGTAGTAGAGCGCCTCATCGGGGCGCACGCCGTTTTCCACGACCACCTGATCGACCACGCGCTCCTCCAGGGCACCGGTGTACTCATTCTCGAGCACTGCCACCAGACCGTCGCCCTCGCGGTAAACCTTGTGCAGCATCAGGTCGGAGGACATGATGACCTCTTTCTCGTAGAGGCTGCGGTAGTAGGTGGGAAAGGTCGTACCGCCCACCGCCGCGCCGGGCTTGATATCGTCGGTGACGATTTCCACCTTGGCGCCCTTTTCGGCCAAGTAGTCCGCCGACGAGACGCCGGAAAATTCGCAGAGGGCATCATAGATCAGCACGTTCTTGCCGGGTGCCACTTTGCCGGAGAGCACGTCCCAGGTACTGACCACCAGGCTTTCCCCGGTATCCTCCGAGTAGCCCCACTCCGGGTGCTGGCTGAGGAAGGGCTGGCCCCCCGTCGCCAGCACCACGATATCCGGACGCAGGTCGAGTAGCGTCGCTTCGTCGGCACGGGTACCCAGGCGCAGGTCGACGCCAAGACGCGCCAGCTCCAATTGAAACCACCGGGTGATACCGGCGATCTGGTCGCGTTGCGGGGCCTGGGCGGCAATGGTGATCTGTCCACCCAGCGCTTCAGCCGCCTCGAACAGGGTGACATCGTGACCGCGCTCGGCGGCGACGCGGGCAGCCTCCATACCGCCGGGGCCACCGCCCACCACGACGACCTTGCGCTTGGCGCCCTCGGTCTTCTCGATGATATGCGGCAGCCCCATATATTCCCGCGACGTCGCCGCATTCTGAATACACAGCACGTCCAGGCCCTGGTACTGACGGTCGATGCAGTAGTTGGCGCCCACGCACTGCTTGATCTGGTCCACCTGGCCCATCTTGATCTTGGCGATCAGGTGCGGGTCGGCAATATGTGCCCGGGTCATGCCCACTAGGTCCACATAGCCACCCTCAAGGATGCGCTGAGCCTGATTGGGATCCTTGATGTTCTGGGCGTGGATCACTGGCACCTTGACCACTTCCTTGATACCCGCCGCCAGGTGCAGAAAAGGCTCTGGCGGGTAGGACATATTGGGAATAACGTTGGCCAGGGTGTTGTGGGTGTCGCAGCCGGAACCGATCACGCCGAAGAAGTCGACCTGGTTGGTGGCATCGTAGTAGGCAGCGATCTGTTTCATGTCGTCGTGAGAGAGGCCGTCCGGGTGGAACTCGTCGCCGCAGATACGCATGCCGACGCAGAAGTCGTCCCCCACTTCGGCGCGCACGGCCTTCAGCACCTCCAGGCCGAACTTCATGCGACCCTCGAAGCTGCCGCCCCACTCATCCTCGCGCTTGTTGACCCGCGGGCTCCAGAACTGGTCGATTAAATGCTGGTGCACCGCGGAAAGCTCAACGCCGTCGAGCCCGCCTTCCTTCGCCCGGCGAGCCGCCTGAGCAAAGTCGCCGATGATGCGCCAGATTTCTTCCTCTTCGATGGTCTTGCAGGTGGAGCGGTGTACCGGTTCGCGGATCCCTGAGGGCGATAGCAGGGTCGGCCAGTCAAAGCCGTCCCAGCGTGAACGACGCCCCATGTGGGTGATCTGGATCATGATCTTGCCGCCATGCTTATGCACAGCGTCCGCCAGATTCTGGAAGTGAGGGATGATACGGTCGGTGGAAAGATTGACCGAGCTCCACCAGCCCTGGGGGCTGTCGATGGATACCACCGAGGAGCCGCCGCAGATGGCCAAGCCGCAGCCACCCTTGGCCTTTTCCTCGTAGTACCTGACATAGCGCTCAGTGGTCATGCCACCATCGGTGGCGTGTACCTCGGCGTGGGCGGTACTGACCACGCGATTGCGAATGGTCAGCTTGCCGATCTCGATCGGCTCGAAAATTGCGTCAAATGCCATGATTTTCTCTCCTCATTCCCGCGGTTAGCGGGTGGCGTCGTTCAGCGGCCAAACGTTGAAGACACCCACATCGCAACCGGGCTCAGCGGCGCTCTGTGTCTGCTCAGCGACGGTACGCAGGTCGCTGCCACGGGCGGCAAGAATCTGGTCCATGGCCCCGGCGAACCAGCCGGTGAACATGTACTCTTCTTTTTTTCCCGTCTTGCCAAGCTGGTAAACAAAAGCGCTGTGCTCCAGCCGCACTCTCGCCGTACCGGCATCAAGGTCGATCTGCTCGGTAATGAAAAGTCCCCAGCCGCGCTGTGAAAGACGCGTCATGTAGTGTTCGAAGACGGCCACGCCCTCGATCCCATGGCATTCGGCTTCTTTCTCGCACCAGTGCCAGGCACTCTTGTAGCCAGCGTGGTAGAGGATCTCGGCGTACTTCTCGGCACCCAGCGCTTCCTCTACCGCCACATGGTTGTTGATAAAAAAGTGTCGCGGCACATACAGCATCGGCAGGGCGTCGCTCGTCCAGACGCCGGTCTCGCTATCCACTTCGATGGGCAGTGCGGGGGCCAGTTTGGTCACGGTTGTATTCCTCGGATCTTGCTGATTGTTATGAAGTGGTTAATTAGCCGTTCTGCAAGGTAAGCGGCGCCGGGGATAGGCCGTAGAGGGGGTCTTTTGCCATGGATGGCAAAAGTAGCGTCCATGGAAGGATTCACAGCGCCCCCTCGTAGGCCTATCGCCGGTAAAGCCGCGTGGTAAGACTCATCAGCTTCCCCACACGTCCTTGAGCACGCGCACCCAGTTCTCGCCCATGATCTTGCGCACCTGGGACTCGCTCATGCCGCGCCTCAGGAGCGCCTCGGTCAGGTTGGGGAACTCCCCAACGGTGCGGATTCCCTCGGGATTGATGATCGTGCCAAAGTCCGTCAGGCGGCGGGCGTAGCCCTTGTCATGGGTCAACCACTCGAAGAATTCATGGTCATGCCCCTGGGTAAAATCGGTGCCGATCCCGATGGCATCCTCCCCCACGATGTTCATGATGTACTCGATGGCCTCGCAATAATCATCAATGGTGGAATCGACGCCTTTCTTGAGGAACGGGGTAAACATGGTGACGCCGACAAAGCCGCCGTGGTCGGCAATGAACTTGAGCTCTTGATCGGATTTGTTGCGCGGATGCTCCTTGAGGCCGGAGGGCAGGCAGTGGGAGTAGCAGACCGGCTTCTTGGACTCGAGGATGACTTCCTCGGAAGTTTTGGCGCCGACGTGAGACAGGTCGCACATGATCCCCACGCGGTTCATCTCGGCGACGATCTCACGACCAAAGCCGGAAAGGCCGCCGTCGCGCTCGTAGCAGCCGGTGCCCACCAGGTTCTGGGTGTTGTAGCACATCTGCACGATGCCCACGCCGAGCTGTTTGAAGATCTCGACATAGCCGATCTGGTCCTCGAAAGCGTGAGCGTTCTGAAAGCCGTAAATAATGCCCGTTTTGCCCTCTTCCTTGGCCCGGGTGATATCCGCGGTGGTACGCACCGGGCGCACCAGGTCGCTGCATTCAGCCATCAGTTGGTTGGACCTGACGATATTATCGACAGTCGCCTGAAAGCCTTCCCATACCGACACCGTACAGTTGGCAGCGGTCAGACCGCCGCGCCGCATATCTTCAAGCAGCTCACGGTTCCATTTGGCGATGATCAGACCATCGATGACGATCGCGTCATCGTGCAATTCTGTAGGGGACATGGCTCTAAGCTCCAACATTGGTGAATGCTGCGAGCATAGCGCTGACGTCGGAGTGGGCTGCTCTTGGAAACGACAGCGAAAATTCCAAAAGCGTCATGGTGTCGCGAACACGACCAATAGTCGCGCACCTTCAAAACATTTATCGCAAAGTCACGCCGGGCAAAGTCACGCTGGAAGGGAGCATAGCGATTAAGCACAAACGTGCTGCCCGGGCCGGGCAGCACGTTATGAAGAGGGGTTACGCAGTGGCTATCAGTTCACCAGCAGCACGCTGGCAAACGTCGGTTCTCCCTGTGCATTAGCGAGTGCCTGCTGAGCGCCCGAGGAAGGCTCCAAAGCATTCGATCCGTTCGCCCACTGTCTGATTAACGGCGGCGATTTGCTCCCATCGCTTTGGCGCTCAAACCCACCCAGGCGTTCATTTCTCGGCGGAACGCCAAAGTATTCGCGGTAACACTTGGAAAAATGGGGCGTTGAAACGAAACCGCAAACGGAGGCAATCTCGATGATCGACAAGGGGGTTTGCTTGAGTAATTGCCGGGCACGCACCAGCCGCAACTTGAGGTAATATTTAGACGGTGAGCAGAGCAGATAGCGCTGGAACAAACGCTCTAGCTGGCGACGCGACACATTGACGTAACGTGCCAGTTCATCGAGTTCGATCGGTTCTTCAAGGTTGGATTCCATCAGCGCCACTATCTCAAGCAGCTTGGGCTGGGTAGTGCCCAACACGTGCCTAAGAGGAACACGCTGCTGATCCTGTTCGTTACGCACGCGCTCACAGATAAACATTTCGGAGATACCCGCCGACAGCTCGCGCCCGTGGTCATGCCCAATCAGGTTGAGCATCATATCGAGCGGCGCGGTGCCGCCCGAAGACGTGAATCGATCGCGGTCGATCGAGAATAGATTAGCGTTCAAAATGACGTTGGGAAATGCCTCCTGCATGGACGCCAAGCACTCCCAGTGGATACTGGTTTCATAATGATCAAGCAGCCCCGCTTGGCCAAGCGCCCAACTGCCTGTACATACCGAGCCTAAACGCCTTAATTGGCGCGACTGGGACTGAAGCCAGCGCACGTGCTCGCGGGTGACACTGCGATGAGGCCCCACGCCGCCGCAAACGACTACCCACTCAAGCGATAGCGGGGAATGCATGGAGGCGTCAGGCGTCACCTGCAAACCATCGCTGGCACGCACGGGCAAGCCGTCCTGGGTCAGGGTATACCAGCGATACAGCTCACGGCCGGCCAGTTGATTGGCCATCCGCAAGGGTTCTATGGCAGAGGCCAGGGAAATCAACGTGAAGTTGTCTAACAGTAGAAAGCCCAGCGTTTGAGGTTCGCCCGAACGGTTCGGCGTTGCTGTCTGGTCGTTTGCTTGATGAGAGTCCATCTTTCCTACCTCGGTCACCTTTCAGTTATCAAGTTTTCTTATTGATATAGGTGTCGCTGGCGTTGTTCGGCTTCCCGTTGCTGAGTCAAATTGTCACTCACGCATGGGTACTGCTCTTTAGTCGTATATTGGCACGAATCGTTTAAAACACGACAAATTTTATCTCGCAAATCCGGCAGCGAGTCGCAAATAAAACGCTCGATGTCGTTTTCAAACCGCTACCTTGATGGCTCGACAGAGAGGACTGATAGGCATGGCCAAATGGCCATGCGCTTCTTTTGCGTTATTGGGTTAATAAGCGACTTACAGCACCACCTCATAACCTTCAAACTTGGGTGGGCCCAGGTAAATGCCCTCGGGCGACTTGGCATTGGCGTGAGCCTTGCGAAAGGCGTCTGAGCGGGTCCAATCGCGGAAAGCTTCTTCCGATTCCCAAACGCTGTGGGAGATAAACACGGTGTGATCTTCCTGGCTTTCGCCCTGCAGCATATGGAACTGCTTGAAGCCCGGCACTTCTTCGAGATGTGAATCGCGGTTGCGCCACACCTCTAAAAAGTCCTCTTCACGACCTGGGGCAATACGAAAACGGTTCATGGCGATATACATCTTGATTCTCCTGTTGGACGGGGCCTGTTGAGTTGATTACTCAAACGGTGACTTGATGGTAACGTCGTGGCTTAGCGGCGAATAGACTTAGTGGCGAATAGCCCTCAACCGCCAAGGGAAGGTATGGCTAAGGCACCTATCCAGGTTGTTTGGTTCAAACGCGATTTACGTATCCATGATCACGCGCCGCTCGCCGCCGCTGCCGCGGCGGGCCCCGTGCTGCCTGTCTTCGCCATCGAACCCGAGCAGTGGCAAGCACCGGATAGCGCCCTGCGCCACTGGCAGTTTGCCGCTGACTCGCTTGTCGATCTTTCCCATGCACTGGATACATTAAACCTGCCGCTGTGTCTCTGGCAGGGCAATATTGTTGAACTGCTCGCTGCGCTGAAAGCGCGCTATGGCGATTTTGTGCTTCACTCCCATCAGGAAACCGGCAATGACTGGAGCTTTGAACGCGATAAAAGCGTCCATCTCTGGTGTCGTCAAAATAGTATTGAGTGGCAGGAAGCGCGCCAGCATGGCGTAATCCGAGGGCTTACCCGCCGCACCGGACAGCAATCCCGCTGGGAAGCACATTGGGAAACATTAATGGCAGCGCCCACGGCGCCTGCTCCACGCAATGCTCAGGTAGCTCCAGGCTGGGAGCACTTTCACCACCTTCCTGTTGAGCAGCTTCATAATCTAGCGCTGGGGTTTGATACCACACCCTGCCCCGAGCGCCAGCCAGGTGGCCGCAACGCAGGACGCACGCTATGGCGAAGCTTTGTCACTCAACGCGGGCGACGCTATCGCGGTTCGCTATCCAAGCCGTTGCTTGCCTGGGAATATGGCTCGCGGCTTTCGCCCCACTTGGCCTGGGGCACGCTCTCCATGCGCGAAGTGGTCCAGTCGCTGCGCCGCCAGCGGGAAAAACATACTGACGATTCACAGTGGTCACGCTCGCTGCGCGCCTTTACCTCGCGGCTTTACTGGCACTGCCACTTTATTCAAAAGCTGGAGAGTGAGCCGAGCATGGCCTCGCAGACTCTCCACCCGGCGCTGCGCGGCCTGCGGGAACGAGACCCCGGCCACCCCAACCTGATTGCCTGGAAGCAAGGCCAAACCGGCGTACCGCTGGTGGATGCCTGTATGCGCAGCCTGATCGCCACCGGATGGCTCAATTTTCGCATGCGCGCCATGCTGATCTCCCACGCCACTTTTGGTTTGGGGTTGCATTGGTACGAGCCCGCCCAGCACCTGGCGCGGCTGTTTACCGACTTCGAGCCGGGGATCCACTACCCCCAGGTGCAGATGCAGGCAGGCGCCACGGGCACCAACGCACTGCGGGTCTACAACCCCATTAAACAAGCAGAAGACAACGACCCCAGCGGCGAGTTTGTCGCCCGCTGGGTACCAGAACTAGCCCCACTGCCGTTTGAATGGCGAACCAAACCCTGGGCATTGCCCGAAAGCCTGCGTAAACGGTTCGGCTTTCAGCCCGGCGAACACTACCCGCTGCCCCACGATTTTGAAGCCGAAGCGCGCCACTGGAAGAAGATGCTCTATGAGCTGCGCCGCACCCCAGACGCCAGAGAAGCCAGCCAAGCCATTGTGGATAAGCTCGCCAGCCAACGGCGACCATCTGCTAAACGCGCTAAAAAAGCAAAACCCGCCAATCGCCAGCAGCTTTCGCTGTTTGACGATGGCGGGCTTGATAACGCTTAATCGCTGGTTAGCAATGCCTGAAAAACAACACTAACTTACAAACCGCCCACGCAGACGTACTTCAGCTCAGTAAACTCATCCAGCCCATGGTGCGAGCCTTCACGCCCCAGCCCGGACTCTTTCACACCGCCAAATGGCGCAAGCTCGGTGGAGATCAGCCCTTCGTTGACGCCCACCATGCCGTACTCCAACTGCTCCATGGTGTGCCAGATGCGACGGTAGTCGGTGGCGTAGAAGTAAGCCGCCAGACCAAAGGGCGTGTCGTTGGCCATCTGGATGGCCTCTTCATCACGCTGGAAGCGGAACACCGGCGCGACCGGGCCAAAGGTCTCTTCACCGGCCGCGGCCATTTGGGTGGTCATGTCCGCAAGCACTGTGGGCGTAAAGAAGCGCTCGCCAGCGGCGTGAGGCTTACCACCACACAGCAGCCGCGCGCCTTGGCTCAAGGCGTCGTCTACATGACTCTGAACTTTGTCGACTGCCGCCTGGTTGATCAGCGGGCCGATGACGCTGCCCTCGGTCAGGCCATCGCCGACTTTCAGGCCATTAACACGCTCGGTGAGCTTGGCGACGAACGCTTCATAAATACCGTCCTGCACCAGGAAGCGGTTGGTACACACGCAGGTCTGTCCGGTGTTACGGAATTTGGACGCTATCGCGCCATCCACGGCGGCATCGATATCGGCGTCATCAAAGACGATAAACGGTGCGTTACCGCCCAGCTCCATGGCGGTTTTCTTCACCGTGCTGGCACACTGAGAGAGCAGAAGTTTGCCCACCGGGGTAGAGCCGGTAAACGAAACTTTACGCACCCGTGAGTCGGTCGTCAGCACTTCACCTACCGCTGCCGGTTTTGATGCCGTCACCACATTGATGGTGCCCGCCGGCAGGCCCGCCTCCAGCGCTAGGTACGCCGCCGCCAGAGCGGTGAGCGGCGTGGCTTCAGCGGGCTTGATGACCACGGTGCAGCCAGCGGCCAGGGCCGGGGCGCATTTGCGGGTAATCATCGCCAGCGGGAAGTTCCATGGGGTAATGGCGGCGACCACGCCGACCGGCTCGCGCAGCACCAGCAGGCGCTTGTCCGCGCCGTGGCTGGGCAGGGTTTCCCCGGCCATGCGCTTGGCTTCTTCGGCGAAGAACTCAATAAAGGAGGCGCCGTAGGCGACTTCGCCCTTGGCTTCCGCCAGCGGCTTGCCCTGTTCAAGGGTCATCAGCCGGGCCAGGTCATCGGCGTGCTCATGGATCAGCTCAAACCAGCGGCGCAGCAGTGCCGAGCGCTGTTTCACCGGCGTCGCGCGCCAGGCAGGCCCTGCGTCGTAGGCGGCCGCGACAGCATCACGGGTATCGCCAGCGCCTAAATCGGCTACCCGGGCGATCGTCTCGCCGGTGGCTGGGTTATCCACCACGAAGGTCTGCTGGCCCTTGCGCCATTCGCCGCCCACCAAGGCGGGTACGCCATCGTGCAACCACTGTTCGATAAAACTCATATATTGCTCCTAAAAAGCCTTGGTCTTGAAAAATATCTCGACGACATGGCGAAGGTTTATAGTTCCGCTTGCATATGCCGATCACTGTAGTCACGCCCATAGGTACGCAGCGCGTGGATATAAAAGCCGATGCCGAGAACTACCCAAACGGCAAGGATTGACCATTCCGCAGCGCCCAACGCGGCCGGGCTACCCGGCAGATAGAGGCACGCCATGCCGAAAGACAGAATGATCGCCAGCGTGCCGCACAGCTTGCCGTTGCTCACTTTGAACGGACGGGGCATGTCCGGTTCACGCACGCGCAAAACCATGAAAGAAATAGCCACAAATAGGTACGCCAGAACGATCCCCAGACCGCCGGCATTGACGATCCACACCAGCGCAGGGCGCCCGAAAAGAGGCGCCAGGCAGGAGAGAAAGCCCATCAGAAAAATAGCGTTAGTGGGGGTTCTGTAGCGCGGGTGCAGCTTAGCGAACATGGCAGGTAGCATACCCGCATTGGCAAGCGCATAAATCGCCCGCGATCCGCCAATGTAGAAAGCGTTCCAGCTGGTAATGATACCTGCAATACCGGCCACTACCATCAGGTTACCGGCCCACGGAGCATTAAATAGACTTTCCATGGCATCGGGAACGCTGAGCGAACTGGCGGCGATCGCGTCGCTATCCAGGGCCAGGCTGGTGGCCAGAATAATCAGCGAGTACCACACCACGGCCAGAATCACCGACACCATCAGCACCTTGCCGATCGCCTTGTAGGGCAGGTTGATTTCTTCGGCGGCCTGAGGGATGACGTCAAAGCCGACAAACAGAAATGGCACCATCACAATGACCGCGATAACACCCGCCATGACGCCGCCTTCAGACTGAGAGAACAGCGGCACCATATTGGCGGTGTTGCCCTCAAACAACGAGCCGGTGACGAACATCACCCCGACCAACAGAATGACGGCAGTGACGACTTTCTGCAGCAGCGCGGCAGTACTCACACCGAAGTAATTGATGATCATCATGGCAAGCGAGCCGCCCACACCCACCGCGACCCAGGTGGCTTTGACTTCCCACCCGGCGATGGTCCAGAGGTGACCCACCGCATAATTAGGCGCCAAGTGCTCTACCACCGTGGGCAAGGCCACCGCCTCGAACGCCACCACGCTCAAATAGCCCAATATGATAGCCCAGGTACAGAAAAAAGAGGGCCAATGGCCTAACGCACGGTAGCTGTAAACATGCTCGCCGCCGACTTTAGGCATGGCCGAGGCCAGTTCCGCATAGGTCAGGCCGACGAGTACGATCGCTAAACCGCCGACAATAAAGGCGAGAATGGCACCTACGCTGCCAGCGGACTGAATCGCGGTGCCGGTGAGAACAATCCAGCCCCAACCGATCATGGCCCCAAATGCCAGGGCTAATACGTCACCGCGGGCCAGCACCCGGACGAGCTTGGCTTGTTCTGAAGAAGACGTTGTCATAGCACAGAGTCCTGCAGGTTATTGGAGGTTGTCATCGACGCTCTGAGGCGCAGTGTCTGCATCGTGTCGAAAACAGTATAGCCGCACGCTAGCAGGAGACAGACAGAACACGAGTAGACCACTTTGGCTTTCGACTAGACCACTATCCTGACTCACCGAATGGGTGCAAACTAGATCGGCGACTTTCGTCTCAATGCCTCGTAATAGCCGCCTTAACGTACAACAGGAGACCTTCAACATGGACCATAAGGAGGCTTTGCACCACTTTGCACATCTGTATGCCCACCAGCCCGAGCAGCTAAGCAAACAGGTACGCATTGAATTGGCGCTGCGTCAGGCGATTACCCAACAATGGCCCATCGGGCTTCGTTTACCCTCTCACCGTGCCCTGGCCAGCGCTGTGGGCGTGGCCCGCCAAACCCTGGCCCAGGCCATCAAGACACTGCTTGAAGAACAATTGCTGAAAACGGCCCATGGACAGGGCACCTGGACCAACAAGCCCATGGCAGCGGCGACCCAAGTGCCAACCCGCATTCAGCTGTCCAGGCGTGCCCAGCGCGTGCTGGATAGCCCAGGCGCTAGCAAGATTCAGAGTGGTGCCTTCGTCCCTGGCATTCCCGACATCGCCCAGTTCCCGATGCGCAAGTGGCGTCAGCTTTATACGAGCGTGACGGTACCGCAGAACGCTCTCCTGCTGTCTTACTCCACCGGCGGCTATGGCCCGCTTAAGCGAGCGATTCGCGATTTTCTGGCGCGCTGGCGCAACATTCGCTGCGATACCGAACAGATCATCATTACTGACGGTACCCATAATGGCATTGAGCTATGCGCCATGGCGCTTGCAGACGTGGGGGATAGCGTTGCCATTGAATCGCCCTGTTACTGGGGAGCGCGCAATGTGTTCAGCGCCGCGGGGCTTGATATTGAAATGCTGCCGTGGCGGCCTGACGAGGGTCATCGGCTGCCCAGCGCGATAAATACGAGCACCCTGGTCTATCTGACCGGCTCTCATCATTACCCGCTCAGCGTCCCCACAAACCCCGAGCATAAACGACGGCTTTGTGATGCCTTATCGCCCGCCTACGTGATCGAGGACGACTACGAGTTTAACCGCGCCGATCACGCTAACCTGCTCTTCGACCCGCGCTCCGAGCGCCACTTGCTGGTCGGTTCATTTTCCAAGATGATGTTCCCTGGGCTGCGCCTGGGCTACCTGGTGGTACCGCACCATCTGGCCGAGCCGATGAACCGCCTGCGCAGTGAGCTGTTCCGCGAAGGCCGCATGCTGGATCAGGCCGTGCTGGCGCAGTTCATGTTTGACGGCGATCTGGATGCCTGGTGCCAGCGTATTCAGCGCGACTACCTAGGTCGCCAGCAGGTGCTGCATGATCAACTTCGCTCACTGCCGCAGGTTCGCAGCGTCTCGCTCCCGAGCAGCGCCATCAGCCTGTGTGTCGAGTTTGAGCCGGGCATTGATGATGTACAGATCGCCCAAGCCTTATTAAAGGAACATTTGATTGTGCGCCCACTGAGCCCAGTATGCGCCAAGCAGGATCCAAGGGTTGGCCTGGTAATAGGTGTGGGAATGCTCTCGGGAGAAACGCTGGTGCGTGAAGCCCAACGACTGCGCCGCTGTTTGGAAGCTTTGCTGCGCTAACGCGCTGGATAACACGGCTAATGAATTATCCACGTTCTGTCCAGAACTTATCCACAGCTCATTATCGACAATAATTTATTCACAAGGACGCTTTCATGCATCGCCCTGTTGATAGTTTTCGCATAAATATGTCGGCGGCGTTAACGACGCTACGCCTCTGGGTAGTACTCGCCTTCGTGCTGGTACTCTCTGGCTGCGCCACCTTCGCGCCCAACCCGCCCCAGGATCAAAGCAATATCTGCGAAATTTTCCGCGAGCAGCCGACCTGGTACGACTACGCCCAGGAATCCCAGGAGCGGTGGGGGACGCCCATCGCCACGCAAATGTCGTTTATCCAGCAGGAGTCGTCGTTTCGTAGCCATGTCCGTCCAGACCGCAAATATTACCTGGGCTTTATCCCCGGCCCGCGTCCGTCCTCCGCCAAAGGTTACGCCCAGGCGCAAGACCCGGTGTGGGGCGAATACGAAGATCAGGCTGGCAGCCTGTTTTCCCGCCGCACGCATATGAAGCACGCCACCGACTTTATTGGCTGGTACAACCAACGCACCCGGGAACAAACCGGTATTTCACTGAACAATCCCGAACATCTTTATCTGGCCTATCACGAAGGCGCGGGTGGCTACCAACGCGGCAGCTACCGGGGTAAACCCGCCGTACAGCGCGCAGCACGGCAGGTGGCCACGCGGGCCAACCGCTACCAGTCGCAACTCAACAGCTGCGAGGCGGAATTCCAGTGCCGCAAGTTTTATCAGGTGTGGCCTTTCTGTCGAACAGGTTAGCGTGTGCATTCCGGTAGCTGGCTCCTATACTGATCTCCTATCTGATGCCGGAGGTCGCCATGGATTATCATCACTACCGCGAAGCCCTTGCCGAGACACTCGCCCAGAGTGAACTGCCCTTTCCGCACGGCGAATATCAAGCGCGCCTGGACAAGGTGCGCCGAGCGATGGCGAGCCGCGGGGTCGATGCGTTGCTGCTTACCGACCCCGCCGATATCAATTACCTCACCGGCTACCACACCTTTGAGGTCTCGGTGCATGCGTGCCTAGTGTGCACGCCAGAGCGCCTGGTGCTTCAAGTCGCCTCGATTGAAACCGGGGCAGCGGTTGTCACCGCGCGTGTGGACGAGATCATTGGCTATCGCTGGGAAAACGCGGATGAAATTCTCACCCCGCTGGCCGACCTGCTTGCCGGCTGTCAGCGCATAGGCATTGATGGCTGGAGTAGCGGGTTACGCGTCGGCATCATGCACGCCCTCGCCGAGGCGGTGGGCAAGGAACGTTTCTGCGAGGCGGGTGACCTGCTGGATGCAATTCGGATTGTGAAAAGCGCCGCCGAGCTCGACATGCTGCAGGAGAGTGCCCGCATCACCGCCGCCGGATTGGAGGCCGCCGTGCAGGTCATTCGCCCCGGCATGACCGACAATGACATTGCCGCTGTTGGCGCCAAAGCGCTGCTGGAACACGGCAGCGAGTTTATGAGCCTGCAGCCGATTGTGACCAGTGGGCACCGTATCGGCGTGATTCACGTTAATCACAAACGCCACATTATTCAGCCTGATGAACCGGTCTTTCTGGAATTCGGCGCCGCCTATCAGCGCTATACCGCGCCCATGATGCGCACGGCGGTCACCGGCACTCCCAATTCCGCGCTTTCCGCCACCCGCGACCTGTGCCGCTCGATATTTGAGGTGCTATGCACCGCCATGCGCCCTGGCAACACCTTTGACGATGCCGCCCGGGCTGCCGATGCGTTGCTGGCGCCCCAGCGCGACCAGCTGTTTTTCTCCGGCGTGTTTGGTTACGCGGTGGGCGCGCAGTTTCCGCCAAGCTGGGTGGAAGGCACGGGCTATATCGCCCAGGGGCAAAGGCGTCAGTTTGAGGCCAACATGGTCTTTCACCTGCCGCTTTGCCTGCGAGTGCCGGGGCAGTGGGGCGTCGGGCTCAGCGATACGGTGGTCGTCACCGAGCAGGGCGCCAAGCCACTGACCACTAACGACTGGCAGCTTTACAAGGCGGCAAATTCAGCCTGAAAGCCGTCCCTTATAGCCGCTGCATTGACAGTTCGATTGGCTAACGCTATCGTCACACAAATGAGAAATACTATTTTTCGCATTTAATTATCGGCGACAATGTTAGGTTAACACCATGAACAGCGAGCAGCGGCAGCTTCGCCACACCATCATGTTCTTACGCACCTCGTTTGAAGCCATCCAGCATTCCATTGCCGGGCGCTTGGACGACCCGCTCCCCTGCTGGCTGGATACCAGCATGCTTTCGATGCTATCGCGCGAGCTCACCCACTGCTGCCAACAGGCGAAACCGTTGTTTGCCCCCGCCGTTACCGAACAGCTATACATCGCCTCGCAGCAGTGCGAGCTGCTGCTCAGACAGTGCCCCGGAGTACTCAGCAGCGCCGTATGCCACCGCCAGCTCGCCGCCATCATGCTGCCGCTCTCCAGCGCGCTACAGCAGATTGATACGCCCGCCAAACGCCGCTGGCCGTGGCAGAGGTCATGACAAAAGTCCCACTATCCACTCCATAACCCCGCTTTGACTTTCAAAGTGGGGTTATTTTTATTTTGAGGAAATGCGCTAGTCCGCACGGATTCCACAGATTCAGCGCAACCGTTGGCATTAACTAGTAAACTGGTCTATTCTGTCGCCACTGCTCAATCTTAGAGTTCAAAAGGAGTTTGTTTAATGGCTTACGAAACGCTTTTCGCTGCAACGCAGCTTGGCAGCCTATCGATCCCCAACCGGGTGATCATGGCGCCGCTGACCCGTGCTCGCACGCCCGACAGCGTGCCCGGCAAGATACAGGAGGCCTACTACGGCCAACGTGCCGGGGCTGGCTTGATTATCAGCGAAGCGACCAATATCTCCCCCACTGCCCGTGGTTATGTGTATACCCCCGGCATCTGGACCGACGAGCAGGAAGCCGGCTGGCAAGGCGTTGTTGATGCGGTTCACGCCAAAGGCGGACGCATCGCCCTGCAGCTATGGCACGTTGGGCGCGTTTCCCATGAAATGGTTCAACCCAATGGCCAGCAGCCCGTCGCGCCGAGTGCGCTGAAAGGTGAAGGCGCCCAGTGTTTCGTAGAGTTTGAAGACGGCACAGCAGGTCAACACCCCACCAGCACGCCCCGCGCGCTGGAAACCGACGAAATCCCAGGCATTGTCGACGACTACCGCCAGGCGGCCGTCCGCGCCAAGCGTGCCGGTTTCGACATGGTTGAAGTTCACGCGGCCAACGCTTACCTGCTCAACCAGTTCCTAGCAACCGGTACCAACCAGCGCACCGATCAGTACGGCGGTTCATTGGAAAACCGCGCCCGCTTCCCGCTGGAAGTTGTCGACGCCGTGATTGAAGTTTACGGCGCTGACCGTGTCGGCATTCGCATGACACCGTTTATTGAGCTATTCGGCCTGACCGACGATGAACCGGAAGCCATGGCGTTCTACATGGCCGAGCAGCTTTCCAAGCGCGGCCTGGCTTATCTGCACCTGAACGAGCCCAACTGGGCCGGCGGCGACATTCAGTTTCCTGTCGGCTTCCGCGAGCAGATGCGTGAGCGCTTCAGCGGTAGCCTGATTTACTGCGGCAATTACGATGCCGCGCATGCAGAAGCGCGTATCGGCGACAACACGGCCGATGCTGTGGCCTTTGGTCGCCCTTACATTGCCAATCCGGATCTGCCCGAGCGTTTCCGCGTTGATGCACCGCTCACCGAGCCCAATCATGAAACTTTCTACGGCGGTGACGAGAAAGGCTATACCGACTATCCGTTCATGAATAATGGTTACGACCGCATGGACTAAGTGGCGCCTTTCAAAAAGCCGCTTAACAAAGAAAAGCATCACTTCGGTGGTGCTTTTTTTGTGTCTGATGATGGCAAAACGCTGCTAGGCTATTGATTCTTACGTTTGAAACACAGGTGATGAATGCTCCATTCGCTATTCGCTTTACTGATATCGCTGGCTCTGGTGGGCATTGCCGCCAGCACCGGGGCACGGTTCAGGCCCGATAGCTGGTACCGAGAGCTCAACAAACCCGCCTGGACACCGCCGGACATCGCGTTTCCCATTGCCTGGGGCATTCTTTACCTTTTTATGGCGATTGCCGCGTGGCGTATCTACATGGCAGACGACTCGGCTTGGCGCACCGCTGGCTTGATCGTTTATGCCTTACAACTGTTAGCGAATGCCGCCTGGTCGTGGCTGTTTTTTGGCCGCAAACAGATCGCCGCCGCACTGGACGATATTGCACTACTGCTGATGCTGATCATGCTCGCCATCACTGTTTTTGCTAAGGTAAGCGCACTAGCAGCGTGGTTAATGGTGCCCTACGCCTTCTGGGTGGCCCTGGCACTTGCCCTCAATGCGACTATCTGGCGACGTAACTAACCCGCGACTGACGCGCAAAAAAGGATAAACAACACAATGGAGACAACACAGTTAGTCACCTTACTGGCAATCGGCTCTAGCGTATTAGCGTTAATTGCCCTGGGGCTGTTTTTTTACGTCATGCGGCAACGTCGTCAACCACCGATGGACACTGCCACTATGGAGCGCACCGCCCAACAGACCTCTTCATCGCCGCCGCCTGAGGAAACATCCTCATCGGCATCAGCAAAGCAGTCCGGCAAAGTGGCTCAGCACTCCCTGTTCGTGATTTTTTCCCACCCGGATGAAAATACCGACCAGCGCCTTGCCGGTTGGCTGCGGGAAAAAGATGCCACCTTCGACCCGATCAAGAAAGTCTTCCATATTGCCGGCGAACAGCCGACCAACCCGGTGACCATTGCCAATGCGTTTCCGCCCGGGGAAATGCCCGACCTGCTGCACAATGAAACCCACGAGCCGATCAAGGGCATCAGCCTGTTGGTGAAGCCACCGCTGCGCAAGCGCCGCAATCAGCAGATGCATGTCTATGTGGCGCTTGCCAAAGAAATGCAGGAGTTGTTTACCGGCGATATGCTCGATGGCGACCGTGAACCCGCCACCGACGCCACCTTTGAGCGCATTATTGGCTAGCGCCTGCTGGGCAGATCAGGCAACGCCCTGGCTGCGCAGGTAGTCGTCGTAGCTACCGCTGAAATCGACGATGCCCTCCGGCTGCATATCGATAATGCGCGTGGCGAGCGATGAAACAAACTCGCGATCGTGGCTGACGAATAGCAAGGTACCGGGGTAGTTCTCCAGCGCCAGGTTGAGCGCCTCGATTGACTCCATGTCCAGGTGATTGGTGGGTTCGTCCATCAGCAGCACATTGGGCTGAGTGAGGATTAACTTGCCGAACAGCATGCGCCCCTGCTCGCCGCCGGAAATCACCTTGACCGATTTATCGATGTCATCGCTGGAAAACAACATCCGGCCAAGCGCACCGCGCACTACCTGCTCACCGCCCTGTGTCCACTGCCCCATCCATTCGAACAAGGTGGCATCCACGGCAAAATCGTCGGTATGGTCCTGAGCGAACACGCCAAGCTCGGCGGCTTCCGTCCACTTTACTTCGCCAGCATCCGGATGCAACTCGCCAGCCAGGGTTTTCAGCAGGGTCGTTTTACCAATGCCGTTGGGGCCGATAATGGCGATCCGCTCACCGGCTTCAACGGTCATCGATAACCGCTCAAACAGCGGCTTCTCGCCGTTATAGCCTTTGCTGATGTTGTCCACATTCACCGCGTTACGGTGGATCTTTTTGTTCTGGTCAAAGCGGATAAACGGGCTCACCCGGCTGGAAGGCTTGATATCTTCCAGCTTGATTTTATCGATCTGGCGCGCCCGCGAGGTGGCCTGCTTGGCTTTCGAGGCGTTAGCCGAGAAGCGGCTGACAAACTGCTGCAGCTCGGCAATCTGGGCCTTTTTCTTGGCGTTATCCGAGTGCTGACGCTCACGCGCAGCGGTCGCCGCGGTCATGTAATCGTCGTAGTTACCCGGGAAGAAGGTAATTTCGCCGTAATCCAGGTCCGCCATGTGGGTGCATACGCTATTCAGGAAGTGGCGGTCGTGGGAGATGATCACCATGGTGCTGTTGCGCGCCTTGAGCATGTCCTCCAGCCAGCGGATGGTATTGATATCCAGGTGGTTGGTGGGCTCGTCGAGGAGCAGGACATCCGGGTCGGAAAACAGCGCCTGAGCCAGCAGCACACGCAGTTTCCAACCGGGTGATACCTCACTCATCGGACCGGTGTGCTGTTCGATGGGAATGCCCAGCCCAAGGAGCAGCTCGCCCGCGCGGGCTTCGGCGGTGTAGCCGTCCAGTTCGGCAAAGCGCACTTCCAGGTCCGCCACCGCCATGCCGTCTTCTTCGCTCATTTCCGCCTGGGAATAGATACGCTCGCGTTCGGCGGTTACCTGCCAAAGCTCGTCGTTGCCCATGATCACGGTGTCGATGACACGCTCGTTTTCAAACGCAAACTGGTCCTGACGCAGCTTACCCAGCCGCGTGCTGCTATCCAGCATCACCTGGCCGGACGTCGGCTCAAGCTCGCCGCCCAGAATCTTCATGAAGGTGGATTTGCCGCAGCCGTTGGCGCCAATCAGGCCGTAGCGATTGCCGTTGTTAAACTTAACGGAGACGTTTTCAAATAGGGGCTTGGCCCCAAATTGCATGGTGATATTAGCGGTTGCGATCAAGATCTGGGCCCTGCGTGTGTAGAAGTGCGCATCGAAAGGCCCGCGATTCTACGCGCTCTTGGGCGGCGTTACACCTACCACCTAGCGCGCAGCGTCGTTTGGGGCCGGCAATTCAAGCAGAAAGCGTTGGCCATCAAGCGCTTGGCCCAGGCGCGTGTGCAGGATATCGGTAATGCCTGGATGCTCACCCACCAGCTTGGTGGTGACAACACTCAGCCCTGGGTGGCGCTGTTCAGCGGCCGCGCAAATCTCGGCAATATCCCCGCCTTCACCCGCGTGACGACCGGGCGACAGAAACAGCATCGCCAGGATCACCGGTCCGGCGTGAAATTCAGATTTATCCAGCAGGTTTTCCAGCAGCGGTTCGTTAAAGCGGTACTCATCGCCCTCCCGGCGCTCCATGGAGGCGGCGACGACGCTGGCAGCGTCATCTCCCAGCAGCACACTCAGCTGCCCTGCCAGGCGGTTGCGCACAGCGGTGACTTCAGGAATCGGGCTGCCATGATCCACCAGCGCGACCCTCGGCGATTGCCCTGCCGCGTACTGCTCACGAACGTTGTCGGCTAACAGCCCGGCAAGGCGCAGGTCGTTATCGCCCAGTTCATCGACCAGCGGCTGTGCCACGCGTACGTTAACGTGGGGAAAGCGCTCCTGCATGGTGGCCATCCGCTCAGGCAGGTAGCCGGTCAGCGCCTTACTGGGGCCGAAAAAGAACGGCAGCACGATAATCTCATCAGCGCCCTGTTCAGCCGCCCGCTCTGCAGCGGGACCCAGCGTGGTCGCGGGGATGCCATCAACCTCTTCCACGGGGATCTTGTTGGAGTGCAGCAGCGAGGCCGCCTGCACGGTTTCACCTATCAGCTCGCTGAGCGATGCCGCCACACGCCGCAAGTTATGCGTTGCCTGGGGCCTCAGGGAGCCGTTATCCACCAGAAAAATCGCGCGCATGCTTGTCTCCTTTTTCATTACGACTAGCCGATACGTTCAAGCACATCCGCCGCTGCTCGGTGAAGCTGGGCGTGGCGCGCTGCCAGCATGACGATATCACGATCATAACCGCCGCCAATCACCGCCGCGACGGGAATGTCCGCTTCTCGGCAGCACGTCAGTACATAAGCATCTCGCTGATAAAGCCCTTCGTCACTCAGCGCCAAATAGCCAAGGCGGTCATCACGATGAACATCCACACCAGCGTCGTAAAGCACCACGTCGGGCTGATAAGCCGCAAGCAGCCCTGGCAATCGTGATGCCAGCATCGCCAGATAGGCGTCGTCTTCCATCCCATTGGGCAGGGCGACGTCTAGATCGCTTTTCGCCTTGCGGGCGGGAAAGTTGCGCCCGGCATGCATTGAAAATGTAAAGACGCCAGGCACGCCCGCGAACAGGCGCGCTGTGCCATCGCCCTGGTGAACATCGCAGTCGACAATCAACACCCGCTCGGCCCAGCCCTGGGCCAATGCGTGAGCCGCCGCCACGGCAAGATCATTAATCAAACAGTACCCACTGGCCGCATCGGCATGGGCATGATGGGTGCCGCCCGCCGAATTGCAGGCAAGCCCTGTTGCCAAAGCGACTTCTAAAGACAGCAGCGTGCCGCCGGTTTCCAGCCTTACCCGTTCGACCAGCGCGTCAGACCACACAAAGCCGCTACGGCGCTGTGCGACACGATCAAGCGTACCGTTCAACAAAGCGTCCAGGTAGGCCTGAGTATGCACTCGCGCCAAAGCGCTAACGCTGGCGGGCCGAGGGGTCAGCCACTCAACTGGCGTCGCCAACGTTTGCTCACCGAGCTGTTGACGAAGGACGCGAAACTTCTCCATTGGAAAGGGGTGGTTAGCTGGTAAATCAATCGTATAACCGGGATGATGGACGATCGTTAACGCCATTGCGCGCTGCCACTTAGGTAATCGAGGTAGATGCTTTATGTTGCTTGATACCACTGCCTTAAACCAGAAAAGAAACTTCTTCGATGAGCATGCCGACCTGTGGCTGTTTGGCTACGGATCATTGATCTGGAAGGCTGATTTTGACTATATCGAGCGCCAGCCCGCCTACATTACCGGCTGGGCCCGGCGCTTCTGGCAGGCCTCCCACGACCATCGCGGCACGCCTGAAGCACCGGGGCGTGTAGCGACGCTGATCCGCTCGCCAGGGGCGGTGTGCCACGGCATGGCCTACCGCATTACGCCCGATGTGCTCGGGCCACTGGATGTGCGCGAGAAAAACGGCTACCTGCGGGAAAAAGTACCGCTGACCTTCCTTGACGATAGTGGCAACGATGCTGGCCGGAGCGAGGGGCTGATTTACCTGGCAAGCGAGGACAACCCGGCGTTTCTCGGCGAGGCGCCGCTTGCCGATATTGCCCGTCAAATCAATCAGGCTCATGGCCCCAGCGGCCCCAATCGAGAGTATCTCCTGAACCTGGCCCACGCCCTGCGCGAGCTAGGGGTAGATGACGCGCATATTTTCGCGCTGGAGAAGCAACTAGGGTAGCTCTCAGGTTACCCAGTGACACACTCACATCATCAGCCATGACAGGATAAACAGCCCTAGCAGGGTTTGGATGATGCCGCCGATGATCGAGCCGCGGAAAAACGCCCGTAGCCCTCCCCACAGGATCAACACGCCGATGATCAGCACCACGATGCTGAAAAACGAATCGCTGATACCCAGCGAGCGTGTCAGGCCATCGATAAACTCATCAAACGCGCCGAAAAGATTGGTAAAAATACCCAGTAAGAACTCAACAACGCCCCGAATCACTTCGCCAATCGTTTCGCCAACATCATCAAAAAATCCATTTGCTTGCATGTCTTATATCCATGTTTTAAGAGACTTGCCCTATTGTCCGTGAACTCCTTCGTCGGCGCAAAGCGGGTGGTCAAAACGCCACTATTTGCATATTGGGCGCTGAGCGCTAAAGTGGTCAAACAACCGTTTAAAAAGAGGTGACCGCTATGCCGTCACACTTCCCCCTCGCTGATCAGCTACAAGCGAGTACTCATCAGGTAGAAAACCAGCCGCCGTCGCTGGAGAACGTCAATAGCTACACCACTGATCGCGCGCTTCAGGAAGGCGTCAAGCGCGAAGGCGGCACTGACGACGCTTCACTCAAGGCGTTTGGCCAGTGGGCAGGCTCCTCTGACGCCATCGCCTTAGGGTTTGACGCCAACCGCCACTCGCCACAGTTGGTCACCCACGACCGGCAAGGCCATCGGGTCGATTTGATCGAGTTTCACCCGGCCTATCACCAGCTTATGCAAACAGCGGTGGAGCACGGCCTGCACGCCAGCCCCTGGCGAAACCCAGGGCCAGGCGCCCACGTTAACCGGGCCGCCAACTACTTTCTACACACCCAGGTGGAAGCGGCCCATGGCTGCCCGATTACCATGACGTTCGCTGCCCTGCCTGCGTTACGCCATCAGCCCAGCCTGCTTGAACACTGGGGCGATAAAATTACCGCGCCGCACTACGACCCGCGCAACGTGCCCTATTTCGAAAAACAGGGCGTCACCCTTGGCATGGCAATGACCGAGAAGCAGGGCGGCTCCGATGTGCGGCTTAACACCACCCGCGCCTATCCGATTGATCAGGGCGGGCCAGGTGAAGCCTACGAGCTGGTGGGGCATAAGTGGTTTGTCTCCGCGCCGATGTGCGACGCTTTTCTGGTGCTCGCCCAGGCAACCGGCGGTTTGAGCTGTTTTCTGCTGCCGCGCTGGCGGCCCGACGGTACTAAAAACCCGCTCCATATCCAGCAGCTCAAACGCAAAATGGGCAACGTGGCGAACGCTTCCAGCGAGACGGAGCTACGCGGCGCCTTTGCCTGGATGGTGGGCGACGAGGGCCGCGGTGTACGTACCATCATCG
Organism: Halomonas sp. SH5A2; assembly: GCF_014263395.1. GTDB lineage: Bacteria > Pseudomonadota > Gammaproteobacteria > Pseudomonadales > Halomonadaceae > Vreelandella. Next base: position 3,451,922 of record NZ_CP058321.1, read on the forward strand.
AGATGGTCGCCATGACCCGCTACGACTGCATGATTGGCTCCGCGGCCGGCATGCGCCAGGCCACCGCCCAGGCAATTCACCACGCCTCTCATCGCCATGCCTTCGGGGCGCGTTTGAGCGAACAGCCGCTGATGCAAAACGTGCTCGCCGACCTGGCCATCGAGAGTGAAGCCGCCACCACCCTGATGCTGCGCATGGCGAGAGCCATGGATCAGCAAGACAACGAGCACGAGCGCCTGCTTTCGCGCATTGCCACGCCAGTCGGCAAGTACTGGATCTGTAAGCGCACGCCCCACCACGCTTATGAAGCGATGGAAGTCATCGGTGGTAGCGGCGTTATGGAAACCCATATGATGCCGCGCCTGTTCCGCGAATCGCCAGTTAATGCCATCTGGGAAGGGAGCGGTAACGTGCAGTGCCTGGATATCCTGCGCGCAATTGAAAAGCAGCCCGAGGTGCTCGACGCCTACTTTGCGGAACTCGCCAAGGCTCAAGGCGCTGATGCGCATCTGGATCGCTTTATTCAACAGTTAAAGCGGCAAATGCAGGATACTCAAGCACTCCAGTACCGCGCACGTCAGTTGGCGGACGGTATGGCCCTGGCGTTGCAGGGCGCCCTGCTGGTGCAGCACGCTCCCGCTTATGTGGCCGATGCGTTCTGTGCCGGACGGCTGGCTGAACGAAACGGCTTCAGCACCGGCACGCTTCCCACCGGGCTTGAATGTGCGGCGATCATCGAGCGTGCCCAGCCCGTGGAATAAGCGTTCACGACTTTGGTCGACTTCCATTGCGTAGCTGTTAACGTTAAAAACCAGCACGATTAATAAATAATCAGGTAATAGCGGGAGAGCTTGGCGCATCTCACAAGGATGACGCCAGCGCCGAAGGAGCAACTGCCCCGGAAACTCTCAGGCAACCGGACCGCTATTACGATCACTTTCCGAAGAGCGGCTGATGACTGCGTCACTCAGCCCACCGAAGGAGCAAGCGCGCCCCACAGGGTACGCGAATCTCTCAGGTTCCATGACGGAAGGGGTACGCCCAGCAGCCATTACGCCGTTAGGTGGGATTCCAGACGCTCATGAAAACCGGAGAGACTTATGCAACGCATTGCCGTTATCGGTGGTGGTATCACTGGCATTACCAGCGCCTACGCCCTTGCCAAACGTGGCTATGACGTCACCGTCTTTGAAAAGCATCGCTACGCCGCGATGGAGACATCGTTTGCCAACGGCGGCCAGCTTTCAGCCTCTAACGCCGAAGTGTGGAACCACTGGCCGACGGTGATCAAAGGCCTGCGCTGGATGCTCAGAAACGACGCCCCGCTGCTGGTCAATCCCCGCCCGAGCTGGCACAAACTCAGTTGGTTTGGCGAGTTTATCGCCTCGATTCCCAAGTATGCCGACAACACCACCGAAACCGCACGGCTGGCCATAGCCGCCCGCGAGCACCTGTTTCAGTGGGCCAAGGACGAGCAGATCGATTTCGATTTAAAGCAGAAAGGTATTCTGCATATTTATCGCGACAAAGCGGGCTATGACCACGCCGCCAAGGTTTCGCAACTGCTCAGTAAAGGCGGCCTTGAGCGACAACCGGTGACGCCCGATGAAATGCGCGCCATCGAACCCACCCTGGCAGGTAACTACTACGGCGGCTTCTTCACCGAAAGCGACGCCACCGGCGATATTCACAAGTTTACTCACGGCCTGGCGCAAGCCGCCGGACGTCGCGGCGTAACGCTCAAATATGGCCACAGCGTTCAAGATATCGGCGCGGACGAAAAGCACGCCTGGGTCACGGCCACGATTGAAGGCGAGGCTGACGGCGAACCCGTGCGCGAAACCTTTGATAGCGTGGTGGTTTGCGCCGGGGTGGGCAGCCGCGCCTTAGCCGCCAAGCTGGGCGACCGGGTCAATATCTACCCGGTCAAAGGCTACTCGATTACCGTGCAGCTCGATGACGCCGCCTCTCAGCAGGCCGCGCCAACGGTCAGCCTGCTCGATGATGAAACCAAACTGGTCACCAGCCGCCTTGGGGATGAGCGCTTCCGCATCGCAGGCACCGCCGAGTTTAACGGCTTCAATCGCGATATCCGCGACAACCGCATCCGCCCGCTGATTCGCTGGGTGGAAGAGTGCTTCCCCGGCGTCAGCACCCGCCGCGTGGTGCCCTGGGCGGGCCTGCGCCCGATGCTCCCCAACATGCTGCCCAAGGTCGGCCCCGGCAAACTGCCCACGGTGTTCTACAACACCGGCCACGGCCACCTGGGCTGGACGCTCTCTGCCATTACCGCCGACATGCTGGCGGATGCGGTGGAGGCGAAAGACGCACAGAGCGAGCGATCTACACAACCTCTCGCCTAGCCTTACCTGCACCAATTGCACGTGCTTAGCGGTCATCCGTTAATATGTATGACACCTTATGGTCAGGTGTATTTATGCTAAATCAGCGTGCGTTAACTTACCTCAATGAAGTCATTCGCCGCGGCTCGCTAAGGCGCGCCGCGGCCCACCTGAATGTCGACGCCTCCGCCGTTAGCCGCCAATTAAAAGCACTTGAAGAAGAATTGGATACGCAGCTGTGCGAACGACACGGACGCGGCATGCGCGCAACCGCAGCCGGTCAGTTACTGGTGCAGCACTTTCATGCCCAGCGGGCCTCAGAAGAAGCTGTACTCTCCCAACTCATGGCACTTCAGGGCCTGGCGAAAGGCGAAGTACGTATTGCCGTTGGGGAAGGGTTTATCGCCGACCTGATCACTGCCCCGTTAGGCACGTTTATGTCGGCGTTTGCGGGTATTAATGTCGAAGTCCGTATGGCGGGTGTCAATGAAGCGATGTCGCTACTCAAAGATCGCGAAGTGGATATAGCGCTACTTTATGCACCGCCGGTCGACCCGCAGCTTTACTGCCATGTGGAAACGCGCCAGCCACTCGATGTCATTGTCCCCCCCAATCACCCACTCATTGAGCTGAATCGGCCCGTGACGCTGCATGACTTAAAAGAGTGGCCGCTGGCATTAATGGACAATCCTTTCGGTATGCGGCAAATGGTCAATATGGTGGCTCACCAGGAGCGTATTCATCTCGAAGCACGCCTGCACACCAACTCAGTATCCGTGTTGAAGAATTTCGTTCGCTCAGGCATTGGCATTACGTTTATGCCGGAAATCACCGTCATCGATGAAATAGAGCGCGGCGAAATCTGTACGCTTCCTATGCGCTACCCGGTGATGAACGGTACCCGTGCGCAGATCGTTAGCTTGAAGGGGCAAGAACTCCCTGTGGCGTCCACAGCCTGTATCGATCATCTACACAAAGGCATGCGCTTTTTCTCGGCCGATGCACCACGACTGTTGCAATAAAGTCCACACTAAAGGCCTTGCATAGTCAACGCCTCAATACATAGTCTTCTTGTAGGCAACACCTATAAATCTAATAACGCTCACTCAGCACCCTACAGCTCACGACAATAAACCAGGAGACTGACTATGTTGACTTACCCAGTGTTGACTCAATGCTTTTCACCCAAGCGGCTCATCTCGGCTTGCCTGATCGGCTCTGCCCTGATGGCTGGTAATGCCGTCGCCGAGACCACGATCAATTTGGGTTACAACGGCGCCCCCGACCCCGAGAAGAATGCCGTCCACGTCTTTGCCACTAACCTTAAAGAACTGGTTGAAGAAAAAACCGACAACCAGATCCAGCTAGAGCTATATCCCAACAGCTCGCTGGGCGAAGAGCAGGAACGCATGGAGCAGACCATGAGCACGCCGATGCTCAACGTGGCGTCCTTTGCGGGTGTCTCTCCTCTCGTCGATGAGATTTTCGTCAGTGCTATTCCGTTTCTGTTCGACGATTTTGCGGCGGCCCGCACCTTCTTTGATGAAGGGGCGTATTGGCAAGAAGTCAGTAAGGCGCTGAAGGAGCGGGCCGGTATCGATATGCTGGCAGTCGTCGAAGAAGGCGGCTTTTTGGCGTTCACCAATAACGAGACGCCCATCAGTCGCCCTGACGACTTCGAGGGCCTCCGCTTCCGGGCCATGGACCCCAGCCAGGTTGCTCTCTATGAGGCCTTCGGTGCTTCCGGCACGCCGATTCCCTGGACAGAAACCTACATGGCACTGCGCACCGGGGTAGCGGACGGGCAGATGAACCCACCGATGTATATCATTCTGGGCAGCCTTTACGAAGTACAGGACTACCTGACGCTTGCCAATATCCAGTATTCGAATCAGTTCCTGGTGGGCAACAGCGCAATGATCTCCGGTTGGGATGACGAGCTTCGTGATGCCTTTCAGGAAGCCGTCGCCGAAGCTAACCAAAATGCCCGTGAGCACAACGAGGAGCAGGTCGATTCACGTATCGCCTACCTGGAAGAACAGGGTATGGAAGTGATTCGCCCTTCTGAAGAGGAGCTCACCGCTTTCCGCGAAATTGGTCAGCCTGCTTATCTTGAATGGCTCGAAGAGCGTGATATCGAGCAACGCTGGATCGATATGGCGCTGGAAGATGCGGGCATGAGCGACCTGCTCGACTAACGGTCTCTGCCACCGTGGCAACTACAGGGGCTGGTACTTTACCGGCCCTCTATTTTTCTGTTTAACATTTCTTTGCTTCATGGAAGTCTGCCATGTTCAAGACACTGCGATCCCGTCTTCTGGCGATCAGCCGCCCTGTTACCCTCACGCTGGCGGGCGCGCTGTTATCCCTCAACGTTGCCGCCATTCTGTTCGGGGTGTTTGCACGCTACATCGCCGGTGGCGCCCCTATCTGGACAGATGAGCTATCGCGTTTCCTTATTATCGCCACCGTGATGCTCGCGGCTGGCGCCGTCTGGTCGGAAGGAGGCCACATGCGCGTCGGACTGCTGGAGAAGCTGCTGCCAGCCCCCTTCGCACGACTGCTTAATGTGTACCAATGGCTACTTACCCTGTTGATTGCAGCGGGCGGCGCATGGGTTAGCTATCGCTATGCATTATCGGTCAGCATGTTCACCACATCAGGTCTCGGCATTAGCCGCACGGTGCCATTACTTTCCTTACCTATTGGCTTCTTACTGCTGACTTGGCATGTCCTTCTCTATGGTCCGGCGCCCCTCAAGACCGTGGAGGATTCTCTATGAAAACCGTTGAGGATTCCCTATGAAGACCGCTGAGGGCTCTCTATGAAGACCGTTGAGGACTCCCTATGACTTTGACCATGCTGGTCGTTTTCCTTGGCCACGTATTACTTGGGCTGCCACTGTTTATTGCGTTGTTGACCACCGCGTTTGTGGGTTTTTTATTTGTCGACTTCTCGATGATTCCACGCATGATGCCCCAGCAATTCTTCGGTGGTATCAATGTTTTCTCACTGATGGCCATTCCGTTATTTATCCTTGCCGGCAACCTGATGAACGTCAGTGGCTTAACCGAGCGTCTGATGGGATTCGCACGCCTGATGGTCGGGCACTTGCGGGGCGGTATGGGTCACGTCAACGTTGTTTCGAGCGTTTTCTTTGCAGGCGTTAATGGTTCTGCCGTGGCCGATACCTCGGCGCTTGGTTCGCTGCTGGTACCCGCCATGGAAAAAGAGGGCTACTCAAGAGCGTTTGCAGCCGGGTTGACCGCGGGCAGCTCGCTGATCGGCCCGATTATTCCGCCCAGTATCTTTATGATTCTTTACGCCTCACTGACGAATACGTCAGTCGGTGATCTATTTCTGGCGGGCGTTGTGCCAGGGCTGCTGCTGGGTGTTGCCTTTATGGGCATGAACGCCTGGTATGCCTGGCGCCACCGATTAGCCAAAAGCACTCAATTACCCTCATTGGGCCAGCTTGGCTTTGCGTTCATCGCGGCTCTGCCTGCGCTAATTGCTCCCTTCATTATCGTTGCCGGCATCGTGCTGGGCTTTGTTACACCCACAGAATCGGGCGCGTTGACAGCGCTGTATGTCGCCTTATGTGGCGTCGTGCTGGGTGGATTACGGCTCAAGGAATGCTGGAAAGCCATATTGGATACAGCACGCCTGACCTCTGCCATTTTTCTGATCATGGCGGCCTCAGCCACGATTAGCTGGCTACTTTCCTATGCCCAGGTGCCGGAACAGTTTGTGTCACTGTTATCACCCTATGTGGACAATAGCGTCGTTATTTTATTACTGCTCAGCGCCATCACCTTTGTCACGGGCATGTTCATGGAGGAAGTATCGGCATTAATGCTACTGACGCCTATCTTCGCACCAGTGGCCATGATGGCGGGTATCGACCCTATCCATCTGGGTATTATCATCACGCTGAACATCACCATTGCCTTGATCACGCCACCGCTAGGCGCATGCGTATTCGTGGCGGCTGCGGTTAGTCGTCTTGAAATTGTGTCGCTATTCAGAACCATTTGGCCCTTTGTGCTGACTGCAATTGCAGTACTTATTTTATTAATTCTCTTTCCACCGCTGACGCTGTGGTTACCCACCCTGCTTGGATAAGACAATGCCTTTGAACACACTATTGAAGGCCTTGCCGCCTGTACCCAGCTACCCAGCACCGTGCTGGGAACAGCTGCGCCGCGTACCCATTGAAGATAACGGTGAGCGTTTGATGCCGATGAGCCTTGCGCCCGCACCGATCAGCGTTTTTCCCGCCTATGCGCGGCTTGGCATTCCGGGGGCGATATCGGAGTGTTTTGTACGTGAGGGGGTTTATCGGGCGCTACTCGCTGCAGCACGCAGCTTGCCCGATGGCATCGGTTTAATCGTACTGGATGGCTGGCGTCCATGGCGGGTGCAGCAATACCTGTTCGATACCCTGCACGAAGCCATCCACCACCACCAACCCGACCTCAGCGAAGCGAAGTTACTGGAGCGCACAAGGGAGTTTGTCTCGGTACCCAGTCGTGATCCACTCGCCCCCAGCCCGCACCTTACCGGCGGAGCTGTCGACGTCACGCTGTGTGATGCCGATGGCCTACCGCTGGACATGGGCACCCTGTTTGACGAGGCATTACCGGCCTCTCATAGCGACTATTTCGAGCATCTGGAAACGCTAACCCCTCAGCAACACAAGGCACGTGATCACCGCCGCCTGCTTTATCACATCATGCGCGAACAAGGCTTCACCAACCTGCCCAGCGAGTGGTGGCACTTCGATTATGGCGATCAATTATGGGCCTACTACGGGCAACATGGTCATGCGCATTATGGGGCCACTGAGTTAGACACCATCGAGAATCGCTGGCGCAGGCAGTTGGGGTAATGATCGAACCAGCGCCAGACTCAGCGTAGTTATACCACCGGCGCTTCAAGTTCCAAAAAGCGCCGCACCCGATCGGTTTTGGGGTTGACGAAAAATTCGCTGGGGTGGGATTTTTCGATAATGATGCCCTTGTCTAGGAACACTACTTGGTCGGAGACCGCCCGGGCGAACTCCATCTCATGAGTCACCAGCACCATGGTGTAGCCCTCTTTTGAGAGGTCTTTGATGACCCCTAACACCTCGCCCACCAGTTCAGGGTCGAGGGCTGAAGTGGGCTCGTCAAACAGCATTACTTTAGGCTGCATGGCGAGCGCCCGGGCAATGGCCACCCGCTGCTTTTGCCCGCCGGAGAGGGTGTAAGGATACTGTTCGCGTTTATCGGCCATACCGACTTTTTCGAGCAGGGCCATGGCCCGTTCTTCAGCCTCGGTTTTACTCAATCCCTGAACATGGACAGGCGCTTCGGTGACATTGCGCAGCACACTCAGGTGGGGCCAGAGGTTAAAGCCCTGAAACACCATGCCCAAGCGCGCACGCATACCCGCCAGCTCACGGCGCGTCATGGGTTTTCCTGAATCGCTAACGCCGATGCGGTCACCGTCGATTCGAATATCGCCGCGGTCGGGCTGTTCGAGCCAGTTAATGCAGCGTAGCAGGGTAGATTTACCCGACCCCGATGAGCCCAAAATACTTACCACTTCACCGGGCTGCACTTCCAGCGATACATCACGCAGCACCTCGGTGCCATCAAAGCTTTTGGAGAGGTTACGGATACTGACAGCGGCGGTCTCAGGCATTTTCGAATCCTCGCTTGGCGCCAAAACGGCCAATCATCTTGATAAACAGTTCTAAACCAATACTGATCAACCAGTAGAAGCCGATCACCACGATGAACGCTTCCATGGGAATGAAGTAGGTACTCGACAGGCTGCTCGCCGCCGCGGTGAGTTCGCGCACGGTGATAATCACCAGAAAGGCGGTGTCTTTGAGCAGGATGATCAGTTGATTGCCTAGCAAGCCGCGGGTTTTCAAAATCAGCTGGGGCAAGATAATGCGCATAAACATTTGCGGCTGCGAAAACCCTTGCGCGATGGCGGCCTCCACCTGTCCTTGAGCAAAAGTGGCGCGGCAGCCACGCAGAATTTCGGCAAAATAAGCGCCGTGGTAAATCACCAGGGCAATAATCCCGGCTGTCCAGGCGCTCATGCGAATGCCTGCACTGGGTAACCCGTAATAGAGCAGATACGCCAATATCAAAAACGGCAGCATGCGCATGCCATCGATAAATATCCGCAGCGGAATCTTCAAACGTGGGCGAGAGCCTTCCAACAAAAACACCATGCCGCTGCCCATTAAAAAAGCTAGCACGGCGGATAAGCCAAACAGTTTTAAGGTGTTGTAAAAACCACTTAAAAACACATCGTAAGACGACCAAAGAATGTCCCAATTGCTCATAGAGGTTCCCCCATAATGGCCATTTAGACGGCCAGTCGGCTGGCCTTGCGCTCAGCCACACGTTGAAACCACACCAACAAACTGATGATCAGCATATACAGCGCCGCTGCCGCTAAAATGGGTGGCAATGGGTCGTAGGTAACCGCTGAAATACGGTTGGTCACCCGGGTAAGGTCGACCACGCCGATAACGGCAATGGCGGGGCTGCCTTTGATCAGAAACGACATCTCGTTGACCAAGCCCGGCAGGCTGGTAATGGTAATTTGCGGTAGCATAATGCGGCGAAAATAGACCCATGGGGTCATACCAATCGCCAGTGCGGCTTCGCGCTGATCTTTGGAGAAGTCATTAAAGGCGGAGCGCCAAATTTCGGCGTTAAAAGCGGTGGTATTGAGGGTTAGCGCAATGATACCGGCCACATTGCGGTTGAGGTTAACGCCCATGGTCGGCGCGGTTAAGAAGATAAACAGCACCAGCGTCACCAGCGGCGTTGCCCGCGCAAGGCTGATGTAGACGCCTAGCAGTTGATGGAGAACGGGAATTTTTGCCACTCGAAGCAACGCAATCAACAGCCCCATCACCACACCGATGGCAATGGAGATGCCGGATATCCACAGCGTTGTCCAAGCACCCTGAATGAGAAGTCCCCATGCGCTACTGTCCATGCTCACTCACCCCCTGATTCGCTTGATGGATAACAGCCGCCTGGCTGATGCGCCCTGGCGGCTGGCGAAGGTGATAGCTTACATACCGGCCATTTCGTGGAACTCTTCCACTGAGGTGATGGGTGTTGTCGGCAGGTCGTCAAAGGACTCGCCAAACCATTTTTCCTGTAGCTCGGCCAAGCGGCCGGAATCGCGCAGGTGGCTCATGAAATCGGTGATATAGGCCAGCAGTTCGGGGCTGTCTTTTGGCATCGGCCAAGCAACATAGCCCGGGCCGGAGACGGCTTGGCCCGCTTCGAACACGTCAGGGCGCTCACTGATCAGGTCATTCACCGGTACGATGGAGTTGATAACGTAATCAACACGGCCATTGGCGAGATCAGCGTAGATTTCTGGATAGGCTTCATACTGCATGACGTCGCCCAGCTCGCCACCGCTCTCTTCCAGCATGACTTCCAGCTCTGGCAGGCGCGACAGCAGTGCACTGCCCGCTTGAACGCCCAGCGTCATACCGCTTAAATCTGCAACGCTATTGATGCGGTCATCACCCGCCCGCTTGATGTAGAAGTGCTGAGCGGAGGCGAAGGGCGGTGCATAGTTGAACACCCGCAGCCGCTCATCGGTCACCGAAGCGCCGGTCAGTGCCATGTCATACTGGCCCGACGAGACTGACGCTAGCAGCCCTGTCCAAGGCAAAATATCCTGGCGGATTTCAAAGTCCGCGTACTCCTCCAGTTCAATCAATATATCTTTGATAAAACCGTCCGGGTCGCCGCCACTCATAAAGTTAAATGGCGCGTAGTTATCCTCGGTGGCCACACTCATGTAGCCACGCTCTTCGATTTCCTCTAAATCCGCAGCGGTAACGGTAAGTGGAACGCTTATAGCCAGTGCCCCAATGCTCAACACTGAAACTAATGCCGTTAATTTTTTCATCGCCCGATACTCCCTAAGTTTTCAAAAACTGTGCTTTCAGAACCTGATTCACCCTAGATTTTTATCCTCGCTGGGATTAGAGCCAGTTAGCGTAAATTTAAAGGACAGTTATGGACCCAACACTTGGCATGAAAGATGCAAAGACAAAGTTATGTTAATTGAAGATGTACCGCCTATGGATGAGGCAAAAGATCATAGGAGTGCTGGATGACAACGCTGTGTCTTGAGGTCGACCCTAACGCTGCCCCCTGCCTGCAAGAACAGCTGCGTAAAACGCTGTTAGAAGCCATTCGCACGGGCAGCTTACCCACCGATGACGCGCTCCCCTCCTGCCGCAAGCTTTCCCAACAGCTGGGTATTTCGCGAAATACGGTGGCCATTGTTTACGAAAAGCTGGTCGAAGATGGTTATCTGATTAGCCGGCCGCGTAGCGGTTATTACTTACACCCTGATTATAGTGAACCTCAATCAGCGCTTAACGCCTCTTTAACCGCGATGTCGGAAAGCATTAGCACCGCAACTGCTGCACCAAACTGGCACAAGCGTATTGCCCAGCGCCCTACTAACTACCAAGGGATACTTAAACCCGGCAATTGGTCGGAATATGCGTATCCGTTTATTTATGGCCAGTTAGATACACGCCTCTTCCCGCTCGCTCAATGGCGCGATATTTCCCGCCGGTTATTAAGTTCCCAACGCGATAAACCGTGGCTGCGCGACCGCATCGATCAGGATGACCCTTTACTCATTGAGCAACTGCGTAAGCGTATTTTGCCGCGCCGAGGCATTTTTGCCCGGCCGGAAGAGATACTCATCACCATGGGAACGCAAAATGCGCTCTACTTGATTGCGCAGCTGCTTTGCCACAGGGGAACCCGAGTAGCCCTGGAGTCGCCGGGTTACCGCGAGGCGATGAACGTATTTGCACAGCGCGGCGCCAGCCTGCAGTTCCAAACCGTGGATGCAGAAGGCATGCGCCTTGAGGGATCTAAGCAGTGTGACTATCTGTATGTAATGCCCAGCCACCAAGTACCCACGGGCGTGACCATGAGCCGCGCGCGACGCGAGGCGCTATTGGCCCAACTCCCCTACCGCGACCAAATCGTTATCGAGGATGATTACGACGCCGAGATTCACGGTGACCAGTTTGCGCTGCCAGCGCTTAAAGCCAGTGCCCATAGTGCACGAATTATCTACATGGGCAGCTTATCCAAGGCGCTGTCACCCGGCTTGCGTATGGGTTACGTGGTGGCAGATGCAGAGTTAATTGACGAGCTACGCGCACTGCGTCGCATGATGTACCGCCACCCACCCGCCGCGTTGCAGCACCAGCTGGCGCAGTTTATTTCCCAAGGCTATTACGAGCGCTATCTCAAACTGCATGTGGAAGAGATAGACCAGCGCCGCGACGCCATGCGCCTCGCCATTGAACAGGCCTTGCCTGGCTGCCGGAGCCACAGCAGCAGTCGTTCCAGCGCCTTCTGGATGGAAGCAGATGCGAGCATTGATACCCAGCGGTTGGCCTGGCATGCCGCCCAGCGAGGGGTACTGATTGAACCCGGCTTTCAACACTTCTTCGATGCCGCCCCGCCGCGGCGCTTTTTCCGCCTGGGATTTGGCGCTATCGAACGGGAGCGTATCGACCTTGGCATACAGCGCCTGGGCCTCGCCTACGATAACGCTTTATGTACTTGAGCAATTTATTAGCAGGGAGAGAACGCGTAGCTTTCAAACACGCGTTCAAGAATTGCCAAACCCTCTTTTACCTCGTCTGCCGACACAATGCACGGCGGCACGACATGAATGCGGTTCTCGACGGTAAACACCAGCAAGCCTTGTTCCATCAATTGCTGCTTGAGCTTCAGCACTTCTGTCCCAGGCAGCGGCGTTTTGCGTACCGGGTCGCTGACCAGTTCCAGAGCGTGAAATACGCCCAAGCCACGCCAGTCGCCTATCACCGCATGACGCTCGGCAAGCTGCTGCAACCCCTCTGCTAACAGGCCGTTACCGATTCTATCGGCATTTTCGACGATGCCTTCATCGTCCATGACATCGAGGGTTGCGACGATCGCCGCCATTGCCAAGGGGTGGCCGGAATACGTCAGCCCTCCGACAAAAAAGTGATCATCGAAGTAGTGTGAAATAGGCTCTGAAATAATCACGCCACCGGCGGGTACATAGCCAGAATTGACCCCTTTGGCGAACACAATCAAATCCGGCGCCATGTCGTAATGCTCAAAGGCAAACCAACGGCCCGTACGCCCAAATCCGGCCATCACTTCATCGAGAATCAGCACGATGCCGAACTCATCGGCGAGTTTCCTAACGCCCTGCAGGTAGGCCTTGGGAGGTAATAGCACTCCCGCAGTACCGGGAATGGTTTCGAGCAGAATGGCGGCGACGGCGTTGGCGCCTTCGCACTCAATCACCCGGCGTAAATGGGTTAACGCCCGATCACACTCTTCATCTTCATCCCGCGCCCAGAACTCGCTGCGATAGAGGTAGGGGTTGAAGAAGTGAACGTGACCGCTGGCATACTCGTTAGGTACGCGCCGCCAATCACCAGTGGCCGCAATCGCTGCACCGGTATTGCCGTGATAGGAACGGTAGGCAGACAGTATTTTGCTTCGCCCGGTATACAGCCGCGCCATGCGAATGGCGTTTTCATTGGCATCCGCGCCGGCATTGGTAAAAAACACCTTGCTAAAACCCGCGGGGGCTTTGGCAATAATACGCTTGGCCGCTTCGCCGCGAGCCAGGTTGGCATGGGCCGGCGCGATGGTGCACAGGCTTGCCGCCTGGGCCTGGATCGCACTGACCACTTTGGGGTGTTGATGGCCGATATTGGTATTGACAAGCTGGCTGCTAAAATCCAAATACGAACGTCCCGCATAATCCCAAACGCGGCAACCTTCAGCGCCTGCGACGACCATCGGGTCTAAACCACCCTGTGCAGACCACGAGTGAAATACGTATTGTCGATCCAGGCTGTGAACGTAGCTGTTATCCACATCGTTTATGGAATGACAAGAAGCAGCAATATCGGTATTCATGGCAAGCACCCTGATAAATTCTCTGTATTAACGTGTTTGTTAGCCTAGTGATATCTCCCCGCTACTCTATAGAGCCAGAGCTATCATGCGCGCAGGACAGCCAATGTCACAGAAGACAAGATGAACTGGCTCTAAGTACGTTGCTTCGCGCATTATAGAGTGGTGTCGTTTTTTGATCCCTAGGAGAACCATCATGCCAAGCGTATTGATTACCGGCGCGACATCCGGGTTTGGTAAAGCCGCCGCGCGGCGATTTGCCAAGGCGGGTTGGTCGCTGATTCTGACAGGGCGTCGCGAGGAGCGACTTGCTGAACTGGAAAGTGAGCTGGCGCTGCACGTCACCGTACTGACGATCCCCCTGGACGTTCGCGACAGCGACGCGGTCACCCAGGCGCTAGGTCAACTCCCCGACACGCTGCTGCCACTCACTTGCCTGATTAATAATGCTGGCCTGGCCCTCGCGCCTGAACCAGCCCAAAAGGTGGCGCTGGATGACTGGCACACCATGATCGACACTAACATCACCGGATTGGTCAATGTGACGCACGCTGCAATGCCCCACCTGTTGGCCGCCGGCAAAGGCGCCAGCATCCTCAACTTGGGCTCGGTAGCGGGGCAGTGGCCGTATCCGGGAGGGCATGTGTATGGGGCGTCAAAAGCCTTTGTTCAGCAGTTCAGTTACAACCTGCGTTGCGATCTGCAGGGCACCGGGGTGCGTGTGACCGACCTCGCGCCCGGCATGGCAGAAACCGAGTTCACACTGGTCCGCACCAAAGGCGATCAGGCGGCTTCCGATGCGCTTTATAAAGGCACCACGCCTCTGCAGGCCGAAGACATTGCCGAGCAGCTTTACTACCTGGCCACCCTGCCGCCACATATCAATATCAACCGACTTGAAATCATGCCGGTGCGCCAGGCATGGGCACCGTTTGCGATTGATCGCGACCCTGTCTAGGCAAGCCTTGCCGACTTCACTAACTCGATAGGTGAGACTTGATCACGCCCTTTGTCTTTGGCGAGATAAAGGGCGTGATCCACTCGCTTCATGATACTTTTGACCGATTCTTGAGGCTGAGCTTCAACCACACCAAAGCTCGCGGTGACGGGGCCTGAGACGGGGAAACTCGCGGTGTTAATCACCCGCCGTATCTTATCAGCGAGATGCACGGCGTTTTCAAGGGGTGTTTCGGGTGTCAAAAGCATGAACTCCTCGCCACCCCATCTGGCACAGTAGTCTGCTTGACGTAGATTGCCCTTCAGCAAATTAGCCAGTTCGACCAATACCTGATCGCCTACATCGTGACCATAGCCATCATTGATATCTTTAAAGTAATCAATATCCAGCATGATCAAGGAAAGGGGTCGTGCGTAGCGATCCTGCCGGCTGAGTTCGCTTTTTAAACTCGTATCGAATTGAGACCTGTTAACAAGCCCAGTCAGCATATCGGTGGTAGCGAGTCGCTTAAGCTGCGCCTCATTTTCCACTTGCTCGGTCACATCACGCTGTGTCAGTACCAACGTGATGGCATCGTGCTGATAGCCCCCCATTGCAGTAATGCGCCACTCAATGTGTCGACGCGATCCATCATGTTGGCGTGAGACCTCACGCCCACCAATGCCCTCAAAGTCGTGCTCGGCGTTAGTTTTCAACGCGTCGTCCAGTCGAGCAAGAATTTGCTGATTGGCCGCTTCTTGCTCAACCACATTGGGAGTAGCGCCCAACCACTCCTCTCGAGCCCCACCCCACAAGCGCTGATAGTCAGTATTGACGTCCAGGACTTGGACCCTGCGCGAGTCCCTAGCCATGCTTAAGATAGCCACCGCATGGCCAGGCGGCTTGCCTCCATCTTCAGGTCCTGGTCGCGCATAGTGCTGATACATACTATTTACTCATCCTTGAGCTTATGTTGCTCAACGTGCGTAGCGGCACCGACCCACTTTGAAAGGTTCACTCGGCGTAGCCACCGTGCTACCCAAAAAAATGACGGCATAATCGATAGCTTACTTGTGCTAACAATAGAATGATTTATCAATCATTAACATAACGTGGGTTATTCAAAGCTATATATGAAATCAGTGTGCTATTCGTTGACGATTCCCTAGCGAGGTCAGGGATTCATTATTGAGATGTTTGAATGGCGGTAGGATCCAAGCATTAGTTTACAGCCATCACGGCCAGTTTTTCAGAGCTGACGGTCGATGCCATTCAGGCGTTAGAAGCCCGGCAGAAAAAACGACAGGCTCAGCAAGCCTAAAATCAAAAAAGCTTCGAACCTGGGAGAGGTTCGAAGCTTTTAATAGCGCGCTTATTATCACTCCAGCGCTTAGTGCCTGATTTTTAAACGCCTACCGGTCCACCATCGCGCTTTTGAATCACCACGGTCGAGGCCCGAGGGCGTACCTGGCTGCTGGCGGCAACGGTGGCGTCTTGGGTCAGCGCGCTACCATCGGCGGGCCAATTGCTCGGATGCTGAATATTGATAAACAGCGCGGTTTTATCCGGCGTGGCAAATATGCCCGTCACTTCACAGCCGTTCGGCCCGACCGCAAAGCGCTTGAGTTGCTGCTGGTTGCTGTTGTTAATCACCGGACCGGTACCCTGGATGTCGTCCAAGCTATTGGGTACCACCGCAAGCAGCTGGTCGTTGGTGTATTCGCTCACGCCATCATGACTGTTATCGGTCTGAATCCAGAGAATCCCCTGGCCATCATCACGTTCGTCAAACCAGAGCCCGTCCGGACCGCCGAACTGGTTCATTTCGGTTAAGCCCGAGTGGTTATCCGCATCGTCAGCCGCCGCACCAAAGACAAACACTTCCCAGCGAAACGCATTCGGCAGGCGACTTTCACGCCAGCGAATAATGTGCCCCGTCTCGTTGTTGGCACGTGGATTGGCCGCATCGGTCGGGGCATTAACATAGCCTACACCGAGTTCGTCGATGTGCTCACCGCCGTTGGTGAAGGTAGGTGCCGTATCGGCTTCTTGACGCTGGCTATTATTGGTTAGCGTCAGGTAGACGTCACCTGAAGCAGTATCCACGGCGGCCCATTCAGGACGGTCCATCGGTGTTGCACCCATCAGATCTGCCGCATCGCAGGTATTGATAATCACACCGGCTAAATCGCTCTCTGCCAGTCCTAAGGCCGCTGCCAGCGTTCGGCCGTCCTGTGTTTGCGCATCAGGTGTAAGCGGAAGCCATTCACCGCTGCCGTCGGCGTGAAAGCGAGCCACATAGAGGGTGCCGTTATCCATATATTTATTGCCGATGGCGAGGCGGTCGTACACCTCACCCGGGCGGTTGGCATCGGCGGGATCCCAGGCCGCCTCGGAAACGTATTTATACACGTACTCGTTGCGGGCATCGTGGCCTGAATAGAACACCACTGGCTGACCAGCTTCCAGTTTGCCTAACCAGCAGCCTTCATGGCGGAAACGGCCCAGTGCCGTGCGCTTAACTGCCCGGGCATTGCTATAGGGGTCGATTTCGACCTGATAACCGAAGGTGCGCGCTTCATTACGGTAGTCATCCTCGGCGCGCTCACCGCGTGGTGTGATATTAAAGCGGGCAAACTCGTCGTTCTGCTCAGCGGTATCTCCCGCCGACGTTTCCCAGGCATAGCGACTCCGCTCGGTGGGAATACCGATGCGCGCGTCGTCCCGGAAACGCTCGCCAGTGTTGACAAACACATTGGCCCAGTTTTCCTCGCAGGCGATATAAGTGCCCCAGGGCGTTATCCCATGCCCACAGTTGTTATTGGTGCCACGGGTTTGTTGTCCAGTCGGTGAAAAATGCGTTTTGACGTAGTCACTGCCCGCCACGGGACCAGCCAGACCCATTTCCGTTGCGCTGGTAAAGCGTCGGTTATAGCGCGATCCCGGCACATGCGACCACTGTCCGTTGGCGCCTTTTTCGACCTCGACAATGGTGACACCGTGAGCATTAATCTCGGTGCGCGACTCCTCCACCGGGCGCTTACCTTCATCCGCGTTGGTGGGGCCACCCTGTGGTGCCCAGAGCGCATCCTGATCAATATATTCATGGTTTAGCGCCAGCAAAAAACGCCGTGAAGCATTTTCGGCATCCAGCGGAAAGGCATCCATACCATCGTGATGCATGCCCACGCTTTCTGCCTGACTTTGGGCGGTCATTGGCTGGTCAGATTGCCACGAATCACTTTGATTCAGCGGCGTGCCCCAGGGCACTAAGATCTGTGCAACATAGCCTTCCGGCACCACGACGGCATTGGTGAGTGACCCGTGAACCGCTTCAAACGCCAGTGTCAGGGGCTTTTTCTGAGCTTCGTCTGAGGCAAGCGCTTGAGCCGCACCGCCAAAACTTAGCATCGAGGCAGCCGCCACGCTCAAACCACCGCGCATTACATCGCGCCGGGATACATGGCGCGCTAATACATCGGCGAAAGGTTCGTTGCCGCTGTGATTAAACAGGCGATGATCTTCGATCTCTTTGCTCATTGTGGTCTCCCCCTGATCGTTTGTAAGTCAACGATTGAATGTTAGAAGACACTAAACAAGCTAAATGACAATACAATGGCAGAGTGCCTGCATTTAGATGAAGATTGTCTGTGTGGCAAAGCCGTGACATAAGTCCATACTTATTTAACACTCAGCACGATGACTTGATTGAAGCGTGCCTACCGGGAGCAATAATGAGACTGATCCGCCTCATGTGGGTCGTGCTGGCAGGGTTGAGTTTTAGCATCGGTGTCCTCGGCATTTTTCTGCCCCTGCTGCCTACCACTGTATTTATGCTAATGGCGGTTTACTGCGCCTCCAAAGGGTCGCCCCGCTTTGAGGCATGGATCCGTTCCCGCCACTATGTCGGCCCGCTGCTGGTCACCTGGGAGCAAGAACGTGCCATCTCCAGGCGTGGCAAGTTGGCGGCCGTTAGCATGATCGCGTTGAGCGCGCTGATTACCGGCTGGTCACTCGGCCCCGGTTGGACACGCTGGGGGGTGATAGCGCTACTGATACTGATTGCCCTTTGGCTCGCTAGCCGGCCAGAGCCATCCTCTTCGCCATAAATTGACAGTTGGTTTGCTCAACTCGCTCATTTTTCAAGCGACTCTGTAAAGCCCCCAACCAACTCTTTAAAGAGCTGTACAAATGCAGTTCAGCCTTTAGTCTTGGCGTACAGGATATTCACTCATGAGGCTACGCCATGTCTTCCACGCTTCCCGCTCGCGTCACACTTGAAGAACTTGCGCATTGGGCCGCACCACTGCCCGACGTAGAAGTACACGGACTTGATATGGGCTGGTACATCGTTCGCTTGCATCGGGATAACGCTGTCAGTTTGCTCACCGATCAGAATGGCGAAACGCAACGTTTTACCGGCACGCAATGGATTGGCCGTGCGCTGGTGCCGCTGGGTTTCACCCATGGCACGCTGACCTGGGCCGACGCCGCCGATGAAATGATTGGCACCGATGTGCCACCTGTGTCTGCTCAGCAGCGCATGGCCCATGGTGTTCGCGTAGCTTTTAACCAAGCCTGTCTATAAGATTGATAGAGCGCCATCAAGAGCTTTCAAGTGGCTGTGTTGACGATCAATTTGCCGAAGGATGGACGCTATGCGCGATGATGAAAAATACACCAATACCGAAGAACAGTTGCTTTATCTTCAAAAAAGCCTGGATGAAGAAGACGGTACCGCCCTGGAAGAGCTATTTTCCGAGCTGGACATCCTGGCCATTGCGCGCACCCTTGAATCTTTTCCCGCCAAAACCCGCGATCTGCTTTGGGAGTACATCCCTGCCGAGCTAATCGGCGAGGTGTTGGCAGAAGTCGATGAAGACATCCGGGCTGACTACATCGAAGATTTATCGGCCAGCGAAGTGGAGCAGATCGTCAAGGGCCTGGATGCCCAGGAAGTGGCAGAAGTACTGGACGTTGCTGACGAAGCCATCAAAACCAGCGTTTATGCCAGCCTGGACCAAGAAATTCGCGCCCAAGTAGAAAACCTGCATGCCTATGAAGATGACGTCGTGGGGCGCTACATGGACCCTGAGACGGTCAATGTAAAACAGGGCGTCTCGCTAGGGGCCGTGCAACGCTATATACGTATTCACCAACTGCTCGACGATGAATCCCAGCAGATCATGATCACGGATAAAGATAAGCGATTGCTTGGTACGCTTACGTTGATTGATTTAATCAAACAACCACAAAATGCCGTGGTTGATGACTATATGGATGATTTCTTTACCCTGAACGATCAAATGAAAGTCAGTGATGCAGCGGCATTATTGCGCTCCAAAGAACTGCCCTTTGTGCCCGTATGCGATAGCGATGGACTGTTGGTTGGGCAGCTGAACTCCGCCGATGTGTTGGAAATCACCCAAGATGACGCTGATATGACCTTGAAGCACATGTCGGGCGTCAGCGATGAAGAAGAAGTGTTCACCCCCATCCTGCGCAGTGCCAAAAGCCGCGGCATCTGGTTGGGTATTAATCTATTAACCGCATTTTTAGCCGCTTTCGTGATCGGTCAGTTCGAAGCGGTTCTCGATCAAATTGTGGCATTAGCCATCCTGATGCCTGTCGTTGCCAGCATGGGTGGTATTGCCGGTAGCCAAACCCTGACGGTCGTCATCCGCGGTTTGGCCCTGGGCCAGCTCGCGGGTAACAATAAACAGTGGTTATACAACAAGGAACTCTGGGTGGGCATGAGCAACGGTTTGGTGTGGGCCCTCGTCGTCGGGTTCATTTCCTATCTGTGGTTCAGTGACCTACTGATTACGCTGGTCATCACACTGGCCATTTTTATCAACATGAGTCTTGCCAACGTATCGGGGGTGCTGATTCCACTGGTGTTGAAAAGGCTGAAGATTGATCCTGCGCTGTCCGGCGCGGTGATTTTGACCACCGTTACCGATGTGGTCGGCTTTTTGTCCTTTCTGGGGCTCGCGACGTTGATTATTTTGTAATCAAGGAAGCTGAGACGACACTCTCTTCGCCCGCTAACGTTTATCTAATGCTATGCTGTTGTGCCCCGCTTCTGCGGGGCTTTTTATTGACCCTGATATCCGCGAACTGATAACCGAGAATTGAAAACCGAGAGAGGCGTATGCTCCCCGACTACTCCGTGATCGCCTGGCTGTTGATCGTATTTTCCGTGTACCTGACCGGCGTTTCAAAAGGCGGTTTTGCGGGGGGCTTTGGCACGCTTTCGGTGCCGTTGATGGCGCTGGCAATCAGCCCGGCCCAGGCAGCTGGTCTGTTGCTACCGCTGCTGCTGGTCATGGACGTGTTTGCGGTGAAGGCGTGGTGGGGCAGGCAGTCGAACGCGGAGGTTTGGCGCTTTGTGCCAGGGCTGTTTATCGGCGTGGCAGTGGGCACGTTGCTGTTTGACACCCTGAGCGAACAGGGCTTGCGCCTGACCCTGGGCATTATCACCTTGCTGTTCGCCGCTTACATGCTCCTCAAGCCCGTCGCCAAAAAGCCCATCTCTTCCCGCTGGGCACTGCCCGCGGCGAGTGTCTGCGGCTTCACCAGTTTTATGGCCCATGCGGGGGCGCCACCGCTGAACGTCTACCTGCTGCCGCGCAAACTGTCTAAAGAGACGTTTATCGCCACCTGCGCAGTGTCATTTGCGGTGGTCAACGTGATCAAGTTAGCGCCCTATATGTGGCTTGGCGAGATCAACGTCACCAGCGCCTGGGCATCGCTGCTACTGGTGCCCTTCGCCTGGATCGGGGTACGCAACGGCCTGTGGCTGCAAAGCCGTGTTAACGAAGCGCTGTTTTACCGCTTGGTAATTTTCGCCATGTTCTTGGTCGGCTTTAATCTGATTTGGCAGGCGCTGAGCTAGCGGTCCAACCACGCCGCCGCAAACTCATCGGCCGGCTTGGGCCGACCAAACAAAAATCCTTGCGCTTCAAGGCAGCCCATTTCGGCAAGCAGCGTGGCCTGCTCCTTATGCTCCACGCCCTCAGCCAGGGTTTTCATTCCCAAAGCATCAGCCATCGCAATGATGGTTTTCACAATGGCGCGATCATGCTGATTGTCGAGCATCTCGCGTACAAATGAGATGTCGATTTTCAGCGCGTCGGCGGCAAAGCGCCTTAGGTAGGCAAGCGACGAGTACCCGGTGCCAAAATCATCGATGAACAGCGCATACCCAGCAGCGCGCATCCTCTGGGTAATCTCTACCGCCTGGTCGGGGTCACGCATAAAGTCGCTCTCAGTGAGTTCCAGAGCCAATGCCGACGCGGGCACGCCTTGTGTCAGTTCGGCAATATGCTGAGCCAATTGTGGATCGGCAAACTGTTGTGCAGCGATATTAATCGACAGGCGCCCTGGCAATGCAGTGCCTTGTGATTGCCATTCGCGGAGCTGTCTGGCGGCCTCCGTCAGCACCCAGTCACCCAGCGCGCTAATCAGCCCGCGCTCCTCCGCAAGAGGGATGAATTCGCCTGGGCTGATCCAGCCCCAGTCGGGCTCGTACCATCGACACAACGCCTCAGCGCCCGCTAGTTGGCCGGTCTTCAGATTGACTTGAGGTTGGTAATAAAGCGCCAGACGATTTTCCATCAGGGCTTGGTGGAGCCGCTCGGTCATTTTCTGACGGCGGCGTTGTTGGCGCATCATGTCATGGCTGAACGGGCAGACGCTGCCATCGCGCTTAGCGTGGTGCAAGGCAATACTGGCCGCCTTGAACAGTTCGCCCGCCACCGTCGCATCCGCGGGGTAACAGGAGAACCCCACACTCACTTGCAGGTTGAATGCGTTATGACCCAGTTGGATGGTTTCAGCGACCGACTCGCGAAGGTTGTCCAGTGTTTCGGCCAATTCGGCCTCGTCAGGGTTATCCATTAGTATCGCGAATTCATCGCCGGATAAACGCGCCAGGGTACTGCTTTCAGGTATGGCATCCTGCAGGCGCCCTGCGATCGTCGCCAACAACTGGTCGCCTACCTGATGACCATGGGTATCGTTGATCTCCTTGAAGCGGCGGATGTCGAGCAGGATCAAGCTGAGTGATTGATGGAGCCGGGCAGCCCGGCGCAGCATCCGGGTTTGCACTTCCAGGAAGCGAACACGGTTGGCAAGCCCGGTAGTGCCGTCGATATACGCCAGTTGGTGCATACGACGCTGATCACGGCGGCGTTCTAACTCTGCCGCAGCACCGGTCGACAAAATGCGCAGCACGGAGGTCGCAAAGGCGTTGGTGGTGAGCGGCTCACGATAGAGCACCATCATCACACCAATGGCTTCGCCTTTGGCGTTATCGAGACGCCGACCTATCCAGGCCTGCGCCTGCATGCCCTTACCAGGTACCGGGGTGTACTCCCCATGATGGGAAACGGCCTCGTGCTCCCTCACCACCTGTTCGCAGGGTGAACCGCTCAGCGCGAAGGTCTGGTTGCTTAGGGGGGAACCGTCTGCAACAAGGCTTACCGTGGTAACCGTGCTCGCGGAGCGAGAGTGCTCACCAGCCGCTTGGGACGATCGGTCGAGCAGCGCGATAAAGCCACCGTCAGCCTCCAGCAATTCCACCAGCGTGCTGATCAACTGTTGAAAGTAATCGTCGCCAACGTGTGACGTAACCGTTGAGGCCACCTGCATAACCGCCTGCTGAACGCGCTGGGCTTCCTGGTTATCGGTCACATCAGTGATAAATCCTTCCAGGCAAACAACCTTGCCCGCCTCATCAAGTACCGCTTGACCTTGCTCCCACATCCAGCGGATTCGGCCATCGCGATGATGCAGCCGGTAAATCACCTGGTAAGGACGTCGACGACGAATGGCCGCCTGCACCTCGTCAAATACTCTCGGTGTATCGTCGGCATGAACAAGTTGGACAAAACTGGTGAGCTGGTTGTTGACGAGTTCATGGGGATGGTAACCGGTTAACTCTCGAACGCCCTGGCTGACCAATTCCATGGTCCAGTTCTCGTCGTTAAGGCAGCGGTACGCCATCCCCGGTAGGTGATTGAGCAGCGTATCCAGGCGCCGTTCGCTTTCCCTTGCCACCGCCTCGCTGGTCTTGAGAGCCGCCTCCGCCTGCTGACGTCCAAGCTCGGCACCGGCTTGCGCCGCCGCAATGCGCAACACCTCCCGGGCGAGGTCATCCAGCGTCATGGGAGCGTTTTTTAACAGCGCCAGCAGGCCAATCGTTCTCCCATCCGCTGCAAACAGCGGCAGGCCCATGTAACTATCGGCCCCCAGCTCCGCCAGTAAATGATCATCAGGAAAGCGCTGTTGCACATCGCAAGAGTACAAGCACGGCTCGCGCCCCAGAACGGTCTCACAGGGCGTGCCGGCCAATGGGTAGGCGACATTGGGAAGATGTTTCCCATTGGACCAAACCGCCAGTGTTTCGGCGACACTCGCATGTGGATCAATTTCGGCATCAACGCGAGCCACCAACGCATGATCCACGCCCAGTAAGATTGCCAGCCGCTCCACTAGCGTTGGGTAAAACTGTGGGGTGCCCGTTTGCCCCATCCCTTCAGCCAACTGCCGAAAAATATCGGCCGCTTCGATCCCCGTCTGCATTGGTTGTCTCGCTGCCCAGTTTGAATCAGCTTATAGTGAACCGTGTTGACGGTGAAGCCCTGACACTAAACGCTTGGCTCATATGCGCTGCGCCCGCCGAAGGCATTAGCTTGCTTTCCAACAATATAAGATGAAAAAAAGCAATTGGCCCTTTAAGCTAGCATGATAAAAGGAGCCGATATGACGGGCATCATTATTAGCGACAACACACATCATCTCGCCATACCGGCCCTGCCGGATTTTCTGCAGAGTGATTTGGACCAGTGCGCCAGACTGCCATCACTGCCAACGGTGGCGATCCGCGTTCTGGAAGTGGCGGGCTACCCCGATGCGACCCTGAATGATTATGCCAATGCCATCGAGCAGGATCCGGCGCTGACTTTACGTTTGATTTCGTTAGCCAATAGCGCTTTTTATGCCCGTCACCAAACAGAAACGCATTCATGTCGGGAGGCCACATCGCGACTTGGACTGGATGCCACGCTGGCCGCGGTGTTGAGTTTTAGCTTATGGCGTGACCGCCAGTCAGCAGATCAGATTCAGCGTATCTGGGGGCGCTCCATTGTGTCGGCCCTGGCAGCCCGCTCTCTTGCTGAACAGCTCTGCCCCGAAGAGGCAAGCTTTGTCTTTACAGCGGCGCTGCTCCAGGACATCGGCATGCTGGCATTGCTTGCGGCTTACCCCAAAGATGCCCATGACCTATACGCCAACACCACCTTTTCCCATGCGCAACTCAGTCGAGGCGAACACCTGCGCTTTGGCTGTGACCACTCATCGGTCGGCAGCTGGCTCGCCGCCAAATGGGGGGTACCCGTTTCGCTGGCCCAGGCGATTAATACCAGCCACGATGAGATTGGCACTCAAAAAGAGACGTACTTACTGTGCCTGCGTCTTTCAGGCCCTATCGCCGATACGTGGCTGTCGGCCAACCCCAGCCAAGCGTTGGCGACACTGTTGCGTCAGCTTAGTCCGGTAGTGACCACGCCGACTATTTCGCTTAGCGACTTACTGAACAACGTCCAATCCCAACTGCCACTTTTAACCCATCTTTTCGAACTCACCGTCCCCTCCTCGCACGATACCGAAGGGTTGATCATCCAGGCGCAGCAGTTACTCTTTCAGCAAACATTGGCACTCAACGCCCGGTTGAACGCCCAACAGCAGGAGATCGATGAGCTCCAGCAACGCCAAACCGAACTGGAGGAACGTAGCCGACGGGATCCACTCACCGGCCTTGCCAATCGCGCCTGGCTGGAAGAACAGCTTCACAAACGGTTTGATTACTGCCTGAAGCACGACCGCACCATGTCAGTGGTGTTTATCGACCTGGATCATTTCAAGAAGCTTAATGATCGCTTTGGCCACCAAACCGGCGATCGCGTGCTGGAACGCTTTGGCCGCGTGCTTGGCTCACTGGTTCGCGAGGGGGATTTAGCAGGCCGCTATGGGGGTGAAGAATTTTTGATACTTCTGCCCGATGAGTCGGCCAAGGGAGCGCAACGCTTCGCCAAACGGATTGCCAAGCGCCTTGCCGAAACGCCCATGGAAACAGTTGATGGCAAACCGCTTTTCGTATCGGTGTCTATCGGCATTGCCTGTCTTAGCGACGGCGGCTTTGGCAACGGCAGAGAGCTCATCGATGCCGCCGACCAGAGCATGTACTTCATCAAGCGCAATGGACGCGGCGGCATTTCCCTTTATGGTCACTAACGATTCATTGCGTAGGGCCCAGGGTTAGCGATTCATCGCGTAGGGTAAGTACAACGCAATGCTCGGGAAAAGGTGCATCAAGGCAACGGCCACCAGCATCAATAAAAAGAACGGTAGCGTCGCTTTGGTAATGGTCAAGATATCCTTTCCTGTAAGGCCTTGTATAACGAAAAGATTAAAGCCCACGGGCGGGGTGATTTGCGACATCTCGACCACAATCACTAGGTAAATACCGAACCAGATCAGGTCAAACCCGGCCGCGCTTACCAATGGCATGATGATCGAGGTGACCAGCAGAATCAGCGAAATGCCGTCCAGAAAGCAGCCCATCACCAGTAATAGCACCGTTAGCGCCAATAGCAACATGGTGGGCGACAGTCCCATTGCCCCAATCGCTTGCGCCAACTTCATCGGCACCTGGGTAAACCCCATGGCCGAGGTAAGAAACGACGCCCCGGCGATAATAAAGGCAATCATGCATGCCGTGCGCACCGCCGCGAAAAGCGAGGACTGAAATATCTCGCGGTTGAAATGCCCATTCGAGCGAGCAATCAACATCGATAGCACCACCCCGACCGCCGCCGCCTCGGTGGGCGATGCCAAACCGCCGTAGATCGACACGATAATCCCGCCAATCAACAGCAGAATGGGAATCAGCGACCAGGTATTACGCAGTTTTTCGGCAAAACTCATGCCGGACTCGTCCTGGCCAGTGAGGCCGCGGCGGTTGCCTTTGAGTAGCGACCATAACACCAGATAACCCATAAACATCGCCAGAATCATAAGGCCAGGGCCAATGCCCGCCATAAACAAACGCGATATGGATTGCTCGGTCACAACACCGTAGACGATCAACACAATGGAGGGGGGAATCAACAACCCAAGCGTCGAGGCGCTGGCCAGAGTACCGATGGCCATCTGCGGGTCATAACCCCGCCGTTCAAGCTCCGGCAAGGTCATCTTGCCCACCGTGGCACAGGTGGCCGCCGACGAGCCACAGACCGCCGCAAACATGCCGCTGCCGATGATATTGGTGTGCAGCAAGCGCCCGGGGAAACGATTTAGCCAGGGCGAAAGCCCACGAAACATATTGTCGGCAAGCCCCGAGCGGAACAGGATCTCCCCCATCCAGATAAACATCGGCAGCGCGGTGAGATCCCACCCGTAACTAGCCCCCCAGAAATCGGACGCCAGCACCGGGCCAGGTTCAAAGGTGCTGAACATGGAAAGCGCTATCCAGGCGGTGCCAATCAGTGCAAAGGCAATCCAAACGCCGCTGCCCAATAGCACGAGCAGGGTCAAAATGGTCACGACACTAAGTAGTAGCACAGGGCATCTCCCACAGGCTCAGGGGTCGTTACGTTCTTCACGGGCCATGACCTCGCGAAAGCGTGAGGGATCCTTGAACGCCAAGCGTAACGCCATCAGCAGCGCCTCGATCAATGCCAGACACAGCAAGGCAACGCCGGTCACCAACACGACTTGCGGAATCCACAGCGGAATCGATAAAAAACCTGAGGAAACATCGTTATAGGCGATGCTTTCTTGAATCAGCGCCGTCAGCTCATAGCAAAGCAGCAAGCTCAGCATGATGGCCACGACCAGACCAAACACCTCAAACCATACCCGTAACGCTGAGGGCAGTCGTGTAATCAGCAACGTCACCCGAATATGCGCGTGATGAACGAAGGTGTACGCCAAGCCTAGAAAGGTAGCACCTACCAGCAGGTAAGATGCCATTTCAGAGACACCGGTGATGCCGATGTTTAGCCGCGCGATACCGACCATGACCAGTAGCGCATCGACCAACCGAGAAAACACCTGCGTCGCGATCAGCGCGCAAATCGCGATCATACAAAGCGCAGCACCCCAAGCCCCCAGGCGATAGAGCTTATCGAATTTGAACGTCATGGGTTGGGCCTCTTGACGCACCAAGCGGTGCAAAGGCTCGGCCTCTGCACCGCTTGATCAGTTCTATCAATCGTCGAGTTGATCACGGTACGACTCAAGCGCTTCCTTGGCCTGGTCGTCAGCCCGTGATTCCCAATCGGCAAACAGTTCGTCACCCGCTTCCTGCAGTGCCTCTGACACTACATCGTTGGGTTCGGAAACGGTGATGCCGTTTTCTTTCAGTATCGCCAGGCTTTCCTGGTTATCTTCCCGGCTCATTTCCCAGCCGCGTTTTTCAGCTTTCTCGGCCGCTTCCATTAACGCGTCTTGAGTGTCTTCGTCCAACTGGTCAAAGCTGCGCTGGTTGATAAACACAATGTTTTTGGGCAGCCAGAGGTTGGCATCGGTGTAATGCGAGACGTAATCCCAGGCAGCCATTGAATTACCCGTGGAACTCGAGGTAATCATGGCATCCACGCGGCCAGTGCTAAACGCCGTGGGGATGTCGGACTCTTCCGTTTCAGTCGGGCTGCCACCCAGATTTTCGATAAACCGCTGGGTATTGATATTGGGGGCCCGCACGCGCAAGCCATCAAACTGATCCGGATCGGTCAGTTCTTCAGCGGTATAGATACCCTGAGCAGGCCAGGCCACCGCGTAAAGCGGGATCAGGCCTTCTTCCTCAAACAGGTCACTGATCATCGGCTTGGTGGCTTCCCAAAGCGCATAGGCGTCGTCGTAGCTTCCGGCCACACCAGGCAATGTATCCACCTCAAAAATCGGGTTTTCATTGGAGAGTACCGAGAGGAATATCTCCCCCGCGGCAATGGTGCCACGGCGTACCGATGGCTTGATCTCACCGTGAGAAACGAGGGCTCCACCGCTTTGCACGTTAATGGTCAAGTCCCCATCCGTTGCTTCGGCAACGTCTTCGGCGAACTGCTTGGTGTTTTGGGTATGGAAACTGGCATCGCCATAGGGCGTCGCCATGGTCCATTCGGCGGCCTGAGCGGTCGCAGCGATGCTACATGCCGTGACCAGAAGCAGCGGCGTTGCAATGCGGGTACGCATGATAAAGCCCTCGTATTGATAGGTTAGTACCGTGCTGAGTTGCTGCACGCTTGACGGAGGCGGTGCTTTTTCATCACCTTTAAACCTATAGCCTAGTGTCGTTGATAATCTTATGAGATTTTGTCGTCAACCTTTTTTCCACGACATAACAGCACGATAGATAGCGTCTTAAGGAGTAACGTCACCAAAAAGCTTGGCAGTGCCGCCAACGACTTCATATATTGGATAGATGATTGATCACGTTTTTCTTTGATGACCATAGTTCTTCGATAACCATAGGAGGCCGTATGCCCCTCCCGCTTCTCAACTGCGACATGGGTGAAAGCTTTGGCAACTGGTCGATTGGCCTGGACGATGAGGTGATGCCCTTTGTTGACTGTGCCAACATTGCCTGCGGCTATCATGCCTCCGACCCCCACGTGATGCGCCGCACGGTCAAACTCGCGGCTCAGTACGGCGTGCGCATTGGCGCGCACCCTGGCTACCCTGACCTGATGGGCTTTGGTCGCCGCTCCATGGCCTGTTCGCCAAGCGAGGTCGAGGATATCGTGCTCTATCAGATTGGCGCTCTGGCGGGTATCTGCCAGGCAGAGGGTACCCAACTGAGCTACATCAAACCCCACGGCGCACTCTACAACGATATGGCGGCCAACCCTGAGCTGCTTGAAGGGGTGATGCGCGCCGTGCATGCCTATGACCCCGGCCTGCCGCTCATGATCATGGCCACTGCCAACCCCGAACCGCACCGCGAGTTAGCCGCCAAACTGAGGGTCACCCTGTGGTTTGAGACCTTTGCCGACCGGGCCTACGAAGCCAACGGTCATCTGGCCTCGCGGCGCCTGCCCGATGCCGTTCACCACGACCAGGCCACGATCGTCGACCAGGCCGTCATGCTCGCCAAAGGCGAACCCCTCACCGCCCGCGACGGAACCTCGCTGTCGTTACCCTGCGATACCCTTTGCGTTCACGGCGACAACCCCGAGTCTGTCGCCGCCGTGCGCGCCATTCGCGATGCGTTTAGTACTCTGGGGTCAGCGTGAAGTTGCGTATTGAAACAGCCGGGATGGAAGCCCTGATGGTACGCCTGTTCGATACCATCGACGTCAGCAACATGGCCTGGATTCTGGCGGCTGACCACGCGCTGCGCGATGCTTTTGGCGAGGCGCTGGTCGATTTGATGCCGTCATACACCACGCTGTTGCTGCATTACGATTGTCGAAAGCTCAGCCACCTCGAAGCCCAGGCTCGCGTTCAAGACGCCCTGACAAACCTGACACCCGCCGATACCCAGCAAGGCCAGCGCCATGAAATTCCCGTGTGGTACGACGAGAGCGTTGGGCCGGATCTTGCGCGGGTGGCAAAGCGCGCGGGCATCAGCGTTGCCGAGCTTATTGAGCAGCACTGCCAAGACGACTACTGCGTGTTCGCGCTGGGCTTTGCGCCGGGGTACGGCTTCATGGGTTTGGTGGATGACACTATTGCCACGCCGCGACTCACTACCCCCAGGCGTCACGTAGCCGCGGGAAGCGTAGGCATCGCAGATCGCCAAACGGCCATTTACCCACTGCCTTCACCCGGCGGGTGGAACTTGCTGGGCCGCACGGCGGTGCCGCTATTCGAACACGCCAAACGCGGCGAGCCGCTATTGCGCCCAGGCGACAGCGTACGCTTTAGGTCAATCTCCCGCGACGAGTTTGAGGCCCAGGGTGGCGATACTACGCCGATGGAGGAGCGCTCGTGAGCCAGGCATCATTAGTGGTAAAACAGGCGGGGCCGCTGGCATTGATTCAAGACGCGGGACGCTTTGGCGTGGGTCATCTGGGCGTCACCCAGGGCGGGGCCGCCGACTGGATCGCGTTTTATTGGGCCAACTGGCTACTGGGCAATCCACTCAACAGCGCTGCGCTGGAAATCGTCATGGGGGGTGGCTTGACGCTGGAAGCCGAGGGCGAGGTAACCTTGGCGCTGACCGGCGCCGACCTGGCCGCCACTCTTGACGGCGAACCGCTCGCCCCCAACGCCAGCGTAACCCTGCGCTCAGGGCAGCAGTTGATCTTTCAGCAGCCACGCCAGGGCCTGCGCGCCTACCTCGCCTTCCCCGGCGGCCTGGAGGCACCCGAAGTTCTCGGCAGCCGCTCGTGCACGGTTCGCGAGCAGCTAGGCGGCCTGCAGGAAAACGGCCAGCCGCTCAAGGCGGGCGAGCATTTGACCTGGCAGGGACATACCCATCAGCCGCGCACGCTGCCTGACAATCTGGCCCCGCGCATGCCTACGTCCGGCTGCCGCCTACCCATGGTGCTGGGTTCGCAGGTGGCGAGCTTTTCGGGTAACAGCCTGTACCAGGCATTTAATACGCCCTGGCAGGTCGATAACCGCGCTGACCGCATGGGCGTTCGCCTGACCGGACCGGTGCTTGGCGGCACGCTAAAGGGTATCGTGTCGGAAGGCATACCGCTGGGCGCCGTACAGGTGCCCCCCGACGGCCAGCCCATTGTGTTGATGAACGACCGCCAGACCATTGGCGGTTACCCGCGTCTGGGGGCGTTGACGCCATCCGCCTGTGCCGCGCTTGCCCAGTGCTTGCCCGGTACTCAGGTATGGCTGACGCCGGTCAGCGCCAGCCAGGCCCAGGCCGATTACCGTCGGCAATTCGCCCACTGGACCTCCGATTAGGCCGCGTTAAGCGGCATGGCGGGGCCGAAGTGCTCATAGTGTCGATGCGAATCCGCCACGCCCAGCTTCTTCAACGCCTGCTCGACGCCTTCCATCATGCCGTGGGGACCAACGAAATAGCAGTGCGCCCCTGCGGGTAAGTAATCGGCAAGCAGCGCCTGATCGACCCGCCCTTGATGATCGCCCGCAGCGCTTTGCTCGAACACGGTAACCAGCTTGAACTGCGCCGGGTAGGCCTTTTCGAGCGCCCGTAGCTCGTCGGCAAAGGCCCAATGCGCAGGCGTTTGCGCCGCGTGCAGATACACGACCCGGCGGCCCTGGCCAAGTGCCTGTTTGGCCATCGGCAGCAGCGGTGTCTGACCCACTCCGCCGCTGATCAACATCAGCGGAGCGTCACCCGGTACCAGCGTCATCTCGCCCGCGGGTGGCAACAGCTCGACCACCCCGCCATCCGCCAGTTGATCGTGAAAATAACGGCTTACGCGACCGTCGCTCTCGCGCTTGATAGACACCCGATAAGCGCGCCCATTGGGCGTGGCCGACAGGCTATAGTGACGGTGCACCGGCTCCCCGTCGATGGTTACCTTGACGCCGATATATTGCCCAGGCGCATGCGCCGCGACGGGGCCACCGTCCTCGGGTTCGAGAATAAACGAGCGAATCACCGCGCTTTCCTGCTGGCTATCTGCCACGCGGAAACGCCGCGTGCCGCGCCAACCACCCACGCGTTGCTCAAATTCCTGGTAGCGGTTTTCTTCCAGCTCGATCAATAAATCGGCAAGCTCCTGATAGAGCGCTCCCCAGGCATCGGCGATCTCGGGAGTAACCGCATCGCCCAACACCTCGCCGATCGCCATCATCAGGCACTCACCCACAATCGGATACTGCTCGGGCAAAATACCCAGCGATACGTGTTTGTTGACCACCGTTTCGAGCGTTTGACGCGCATTGTCAGGATCTTTACGCAGGCCCACGTAGGCCAGCACCGCCCCTGCCAGTGCTCGGGGCTGGGCGCCGTTTTGCTGATGAACCTGATTGAACAGCGGCTTGACGCTTGGGTAGCGTTCAAACATCAGCGGGTAAAAACGTTGGGTAATGGTATTCAAGTGTTCAGCCACGACGGGGGCGGTGGCGGCAATTAACGCTTCCTGGTCTTGGGTAAGCATGGTGAGCCTCGCTGATTGAGTGATATGGGCAACGTTTTTATTAAAGTAGTATCTATAATACATCTTTAGGCGTTGCCGCCAATCCTCAGCGACAATCTGTCACATCACTCGGCTCGCCGGGCCTGACAGCTTGTCTTGGGCGCGCTTCGCCTGGGCCTCAATTCACCGTACAATGGTGGTTTGAGCGATCGCCCTTCGACCCGCCGCGGACTGCCTATGCACCTGACCAGCTTTACCGATTACTCCATTCGCGTGCTGCTCTATCTAGCGGTAAAGGGCGAGGAACGCGCAACGATCGACGAGATCGCCTCGATGTATAAGGTGTCGCGCCATCACGTGATGAAAATCGTCCAGGAGCTCAACCAGAAGGGCTACCTCACCGCCATCCGCGGCAAGCACGGCGGCCTTTGGCTGAAGCGCGACCCTGCCAGCATTAAACTCGGTGCGCTGGTGCGCGATACCGAGTCTGAATTTGGCTTGGTAGAATGCTTTCGCGACAAAAATGCCTGCGTGATCACGCCCGCCTGCCGCCTGCCGCCGGTGCTCAATGAGGCGTTGGAGGCGTTTTTTGCGGTACTGGATCGCTACACCCTGGCAGACCTACTGGAGGACCGTTTGCCGCAGCTACGCCAGCTACTGCGTATACCAGCGGTTAACGTGGCGACCTAGACCGCCGAAAAGAGCAGGCACTAGCGCAAAAAAAAAGGCGCTGCCCGAGGGCAGCGCCTTTTTTCGATGATGGGGTCGCTTACACGTCGAAGCGATCCGCGTTCATCACTTTCGTCCAGGCGGCGACGAAGTCATTCACAAACTTCTCGTCGTTATCGTCCTGGGCGTAGACTTCCGCGTAGGAACGCAGCAGCGAGTTGGAACCGAACACCAAGTCAACGCGCGAGGCGGTCCACTTGACGGCGTCCGTTTTGCGATCACGGATTTCGTAAGTGTTGTTGCCTGCTGACTTCCAGGCGTTACCCATATCGGTCAGGTTAACGAAGAAGTCATTGGTCAACTGGCCTTCGCGGTCGGTAAATACGCCATGCTTGGTGCCACCGAAGTTGGTGCCCAGCACGCGCATACCACCGAGCAGAACGGTTAATTCCGGTCCGGTCAGACCCATCAACTGCGCGCGGTCGAGCAGCATTTCTTCTGGCTTAACCACGTAATCTTTCTTCTGCCAGTTACGGAAACCGTCGGCCAGCGGTTCGAGCGGCGCGAAGGAATCTCCATCGGTCATCTCGTCGGTGGCGTCGCCGCGACCTGGCGTAAAGGGTACGAGCACCTCATAACCAGCCGCTTTAGCCGCTTTCTCGATACCTACGCTGCCGCCTAGCACGATCACATCGGCAATGCTGGCACCCGAGTCGGCCGAGATTTTTTCGTACACTGCCAGCACCTTGGCCAGGCGCTCTGGTTCGTTGCCCGCCCAGTCTTTCTGCGGAGCGAGACGAATACGCGCACCGTTGGCACCGCCGCGCATATCAGAACCGCGATAGGTCCGCGCGCTATCCCAGGCAGTCGTGATCATGTCGCTCTGGCTGAGACCGCTTTCAGCAATCTGCTTTTTGACCTTCTCGACAGAGTAATTAGTGTTACCCGCCGGGATGGGGTCCTGCCAGATCAGATCTTCGTCGGGCACTTCCGGGCCGATGTAGCGTGATTTCGGCCCCAGGTCGCGGTGGGTCAGCTTGAACCACGCCTTCGCGAACGTCGTCTTGAAGTATTCCGGGTCAGCCATGAATTTTTCACAGTACGCCCGGTAAGTCGGATCCATCTTCATCGCCATGTCCGCATCGGTCATGATCGGGTTATGACGGATCGACGGGTCGCTGGCATCGACCGGCTTGTCTTCTTCCTTGATGTTCACCGGCTCCCACTGATTCGCGCCAGCTGGGCTTTTCCTGAGTTCCCATTCGTAGCCAAACAGCAGATCAAAGTAACCCATGTCGAACTTGGTAGGATTCGTGGTCCATGCGCCTTCGATACCCGACGTGACGGCGTTACTCGCCTTGCCGTCCATGTGGGGGTTGCCCCAACCGAAGCCCTGATTCTCAACATCTGAAGCTTCAGGCTCGGCATCCAGCGCAGAGGCATCACCATTACCGTGACACTTGCCCACGGTGTGACCACCGGCGGTCAGCGCCGCGGTTTCTTCGTCGTTCATCGCCATGCGAGCGAAGGTTTCGCGGATATGTTGGCCGGTTTTAATCGGGTCAGGCTGGCCGTTAACGCCTTCAGGGTTAACGTAGATAAGCCCCATCTGGACGGCTGCCAGCGGGTTTTCCATGGTTTCGGGGGTATCGACATCTTCATAACGCTCGTCAGAAGGCGCCAACCATTCTTTCTCATCACCCCAATAGATGTCTTTTTCCGGCTCCCAGATATCGGCACGGCCAAAGGAGAAACCATAGGCCGGAAGCCCCATGGATTCATAGGCGACGGTACCTGCCAGGATAAACAAGTCTGCCCAGCTTATTTTGTTGCCGTATTTTTTCTTGATCGGCCATAGCAAACGGCGAGCTTTATCAAGGCTGGTGTTATCGGGCCAGGAGTTCAACGGGGCAAAGCGCTGGCTACCTGCACCACCGCCACCGCGACCGTCAGCAATGCGGTAGGTGCCTGCCGCGTGCCAGGCCATGCGAATCATCAAACCGCCATAGTGGCCCCAATCGGCCGGCCACCAGGGCTGGCTGTCGGTCATCAGCGCGTGAACGTCCTGCTTGAGCGCGTCAAAGTCGAGCTTTCTGACTTCTTCCCGATAGTTGAAATCGGGGTCCATCGGGTCAGATTTACGATCTTGCTGGTGCAGGATATCTAGGTTGATGCCTTCCGGCCACCAGTCCTTATTGGACGTGCCTGTGGAGGTGTTGCCTCCGTGCATAACTGGACATTTTCCGCTCATATCTCTCCCCTCATTGCTTTTCGGGCTTGGTAAGACCCAAGCCGAACATCGGTGGTTGCTCGCTAGCCTCTGTCGGGCCCCGCAAGCACCCTATGTGTCATATAATGTTTTAAAGCATTACGGCCATAGTCACAATTTGCATTTAATCACTGCTTTAATAGTTTTTACCCATCACCGCCAAACTGCAGCGCGGCCAGATGACGATAGAGCCCGCTAGTGTTAATCAGCTCCGCGTGAGTGCCAGCCGCCACCAGGTGACCACCGTCGAGTACCAGCAGACGGTCAGCGGCAATCACCGTCGCCAACCGGTGGGCAATGACAATACTGGTGCGCCCAACCATCAATCGGTCCAGCGCCTGTTGCACCAGTCGCTCGCTCTCGGCATCCAACGCACTGGTCGCTTCGTCCAACAAGAGCACCGCAGGATTTTTCAGCAGCGCCCGGGCAATGGCGAGGCGCTGACGCTGGCCGCCGGAAAGCTGCACGCCCCCCGGCCCCAGCGGCGTATCAAAACCTTGAGGTAGCGCGTCGATGAAATCGAGGGCGCTGGCGTCTCGCGCGGCGGTACGCTGCCGTTCATGACTTGCCTCCGGGTCACCGTAGCACAGGTTGTCCGCCACCGAGCCGCTAAACAGCACCGGCGTTTGCGCGACCAGCCCCATGGCGCCGCGTAAGGCGCCCAGTTCCAGGGTGCGGATATCCAGCCCATCCAGCGTAATAGTTCCTTGGTTCGGGTCATAAAAGCGTAGCAGCAGCGCCAATAGCGTGCTCTTGCCTGCCCCGGAAGGCCCCACAACGGCAACCCGCTCGCCTGGCTTGATATGCAGATCAAAGCCTTCAAGCGCCGGTGATTCACGACCAGGGTAGGTAAAACTGACGTTTTTTAGCGCAATCTCGCCTCGTGACGGATTCCCCAGTGCCTGCGGCGTTGCAGGTGATTGAATGACGGGCTGAGTATCGAGCAGTTCCAGCAGCCGTTCTGCCGCCCCCGCGGCGCGCTGCACATCCCCTGCGACTTCGGCCAGCGTGGCAACGGCGCCCGCCGCCAGTACCGCGTAGAAAATAAACGCCGATAGCTCGCCCGCACTCATGGTACCCGCCAACACCGCCTGACCGCCCTGCCAGAGCATTAACCCTACCGCGGTGAATACCACCAGCATGGCGATACCCGTCAGCCAGGCGCGTTGCCGGGTGCGCTCCACGGCGCTGCCAAACGCCTGTTCAACCCTTTCTCCATAGCGTTTTTTATCTTCACCTTCGTGGGTGAACGCCTGGAGGGTCTGGATACCGCTCAGCGACTCTTCCGCATAGCGGCCAAGCTCGGCGACGCGGTCCTGACTGGTACGCGAAAGCCGCCGCACCCGACGGCCGTACCAAACAATCGGCAGTAGCGTCGCCGGGATACCCACCAGCACCACCGCTGAGAGCCAGGGCTGGGTGATCAGCATTAACACGACAGCCCCTACCAGCATCACCAGATTGCGCAGCGCCAGCGAGACCGAAGAGCCAAACAGGCTTTGCAGCACACTCGTATCGGCCGTTAGCCGCGAGGCAATCTCGCCTGCGGCACGCCCGTCGCTGGCACTCTCGAAAAAGCTCGGCTCCAGGCTGAGCAGGTGGTCAAACACACGCTGACGAAGGTCGGCCGCCAAGCGCTCGCCAATCCAGGTCACCTGGTAATAACGTAGTGCCGACGCCATCGCCAGCACCGCTACTACGGCCAGCATCAAGCCCAGCATCTGGGCCAGCGCCTGTTCATCCGCCGCCAGGAAACCCCGATCGATGACCAGGCGCAGTCCATTACCCAGCATCAGAACACTACCCGACGCCAATAATAACGCCAGGCCAGCCAACGCTAACCGAAGTCGGTAAGGACGCAGCAGGCCAAGCAAGCGCAGCAGTACACGGGGACTAGGGCGTTGGCTCATAGGTGACGTTCAACTGAGGGATCGGTTAGTGAACATAACAGGTGTCACCGTTTGCAGCCATGATGGACGTCAAAGCCAAAAAAGCCCGCGATAGCTCGCGGGCTGAGGATTGAGTGACTTAACGGCTACGTCGCTCGAGGCTATTCGACCAACGGCAACAGGGAGTTGAGGCTGTCGCGGGCGTCACCGTAGAACATGCGGCTGTTGTCCTTGAAGAACAGTGGGTTCTCGATCCCCGAGTAGCCGGTGCCCTGGCCGCGCTTGCAGATGAACACCTGCTTGGCTTCCCAGACCTTCAATACCGGCATGCCGGCAATCGGGCTGTTGGGGTCTTCCTCGGCGGCCGGGTTGACGATGTCGTTGGAGCCGATGACGATAACCACATCGGTGGATGCAAAGTCATCGTTGATTTCGTCCATTTCCAGCACGATGTCGTACGGCACCTTGGCCTCGGCCAGCAGCACGTTCATGTGCCCAGGCAGGCGCCCTGCCACGGGGTGGATCCCAAAACGCACCTCTTTGCCGGCCGCGCGCAGCTTGCGCACCAGGTCGCTCACCGCGCTTTGTGCCTGAGCCACCGCCATGCCGTAGCCCGGCACGATAATCACGCTATCGGCGTCGTTCAGCGCACTGGCCACGCCGCCCGCATCGATGGCAACCTGTTCGCCTTCAATCTCGGCGGCGGGTCCCTGGCTGCCGCCAAAGCCACCCAGAATCACGCTGATGAAGTTGCGGTTCATGGCCTTACACATGATGTACGACAGAATCGCACCCGACGACCCCACCAGCGCGCCGGTGACAATCAGCAGGTCGTTGGAGAGGGTAAAACCAACGGCCGCGGCGGCCCAGCCGGAGTAGCTGTTGAGCATCGACACCACCACCGGCATATCGGCGCCGCCGATGCCCATGATCAGGTGGTAACCGATAAAGAACGAAAGCGCAGCAAGCACGATCAGTGTCCAGAAGCCCGCTCCGTTGAGGTAGAGAATCGCCA
The DNA here is from genome assembly GCF_014263395.1 of Halomonas sp. SH5A2. GTDB lineage: Bacteria > Pseudomonadota > Gammaproteobacteria > Pseudomonadales > Halomonadaceae > Vreelandella. The sequence goes on from NZ_CP058321.1 coordinate 3,490,117, forward strand.
GCAGCAGTGAGACAACGGCAGCACCGGCATTCAGTAGGTGGCCGCCGGGCAGTTGGCGCGATTTACCATCCACCTTGCCCGCCAGCTTGCCAAAGGCAATCACCGAGCCGGTAAAGGTGATCGCACCGATAAAGATGGCGAACACCACCTCGATTTGCAGGAACATCAGCTCGTCGGGCGCTTTGGTCGCCACCAGCGCCGCAAAGGCGGAAAACTCGTGCATTGCACCTTCGGCGGCCTGGGCCGCCATCACCCGGCGGCGCTCCAGATCCGCGCTCCAGGCAACAAACACCGCGGCCAAACCGACAAAACTATGCAGTGCGGCCACGAGCTGGGGCATCTCGGTCATCTCGACCTTTTTGGCCAGATACACCCCGATGGCCGCGCCGATGATCATCATCGGGATCAGCCACCAGTAGCCACCGATCCCGGGGCCAAAGGCGGTGAAGAATACCGCCACCGCCATGCCGACGATGCCATACCACACCGCTCGCTTGGCTTTTTCCTGGTTACTCAACCCGCCCAACGAGAGGATAAACAACACACTTGCCGCGATCGCCGCAGCAGATACGAATCCTTGACCTAACATATCGTTTCTCCGCTGCTTAGGATTTTTGGAACATGGCGAGCATCCGGCGTGTCACCAGGAAGCCACCCACGATATTAATGGTCGCAATCAGCACCGAGATGGCGGCCAATATGCCGACGATCACGCTACTGGTACCGATCTGCAAGATGGCACCGAGAATGATGATGCCCGAGATCGCGTTGGTCACCGCCATCAACGGCGTATGCAGCGAGTGACTGACGTTCCAGATCACCTGGAAGCCGATAAAGCAAGCCAATACAAACACAATGAAGTGCTGCATGAACGAGACGGGCGCTACCTGGCCGAGCAGCAGCATGAGGGCACCGCCTATCGCCAACAAGCTCACCTGACGCTTGGTCTGGGCCTTGAAAGCAGCATGCTCGGCGGCTTTTTTCTCCTCCGGCGTCGGCTCCTTTTCCTTCTTCTTCGGCGGCGCCGCGCCAATCGCTTTTACTTTGGGCGGCGGCGGTGGGAAGGTGATCTCGCCTTGATGCGCTACTGTGGCACCGCGGATCACGTCGTCGTCCATGTTGTGGTTGATCACACCGTCTTTCTCGGGGGTGAGATCGGTCAGCATATGACGGATATTGGTGGCGTAAAGCAGCGACGCCTGAGTGGCCATGAGCGAGGGGAAATCGGTGTAACCAATCACGACCACGCCGTTGTCACTCACCACGCGCTCATCGGGTTGGGTCAGATCACAGTTGCCGCCCTTTTCGGCCGCCAGGTCGATCACCACTGAACCGGGTTTCATCGCCGCGACCATGTCCTCAAGCCACAGCTTGGGGGCCGGCTTGCCAGGGATCAGCGCGGTGGTAATCACGATATCCACATCCGGCGCCTGCTCGCGGAAACACGCAAGCTGCTTCTCACGGAACTCGGGGCTTGACGGCGCTGCGTAGCCGCCGCTTTCGGACCCGTCCTGGCTTTCGTCGAATTCGAGGAACAGGAACTCGGCGCCCATCGATTCAATCTGTTCAGACACTTCGGGGCGCACGTCGAAGGCGCGCACCACCGCGCCCAAGCTGGTCGCCGTGCCAATCGCCGATAGTCCGGCCACGCCAGCCCCGACCACCAGCACTTTGGCGGGCGGTACCTTGCCTGCCGCGGTTACCTGCCCGGTGAAGAAACGGCCGAAGTTGTTGCCCGCCTCGATGACCGCACGGTAGCCCGCGATATTGGCCATGGACGACAGCGCATCCATCTTCTGTGCCCGGGAAATACGCGGCACCATGTCCATCGCCACCACGGTCGCGCCCTGCGCCTTGCAGGCTTCCAGCAGCGCCTCGTTTTGCGCTGGCCAGAAGAAGGTAATCAGGGTTTGGCCTTCGTGCAGCTGCTTGACTTCGGCATCGGAAGGCTCGCGGACTTTAATGACCACCTCGGCGTCTCGCCACAGCGCATCAGCGCCGTCTACGACGCTCACGCCAGCGTCGCGATACGTGGCGTCACTAAAGCCCGCCGCCTCGCCGGCGCCAGCTTCAATCAGGCACTCATGGCCCAGCTTCTGGATATGTTGGGCGCTCTCGGGGGTGAGCGCGACGCGCGCCTCCCCCCGGGCACTTTCTTTCGGTGCGCCTATCTTCACTCGACTTCTCCTTTATTGTATTCCAGCAGCGCCGCCGCTCTGACATTGGGCACTGCCTATTTTCGACCTTGGTCATAACGCCTTTTAGCAGTTTAGGATCTAACGCCAAGGCCGCCAGATACTATTCAACCTTTGATTCAACTGGGTTGTTAAACGACTACAACAGCCAGTGTGCATGACGGTCCCACTAGCGTCTAAAGCCGTTAGCAACCTCAAAAAAACCTGCTAGCGACCCGTATCAGCATAGCTTTTAGCGTACAGCCCTTTGACGTGGGAGCGTCATACTCGCTTCCATTAGCGCCACTACGCTTTTGAGGCGGCTAGCGCTTGATCAATATCCGCCAGCAGGTCGTCGATATGCTCAATACCGATCGACAGGCGCACCATATCCGGCGTGACACCCGCGGTTTTTAGCTCTTGCTCGTTCAGTTGGCGGTGCGTGGTGGACGCTGGAATGGAAGAGCAGCTCTTGGCATCGCCAATATTGACCAGACGCAAAATGAGCGCCAGCGCATCGTAGAAGCGCTCGCCGGCGGCCTGGCCACCTTCAATGCCAAAGCTAAGAATCCCCGAGGCATGACCGTTCATGTACCGCTTGGCCAGCGCGTGATCGGGGTGATTTTCCAAGCCGGCATAATGCACCCAGGTGACCAACGGGTGGTTTTCCAGGTGCTTGGCAACGGCCAAAGCATTGGCGCAGATACGTTCGATGCGCAGTGACAGCGTTTCTAGCCCCTGCAAGAGATTCCAGGCCGCTTGGGCAGATAGCGCCGCGCCCATATTGCGTAGCGGCACCACCCGGGCACGGGCAATAAAGGCTGCATCGCCCACATCACGGGTATAGCTCACGCCATGATAGGAGACATCAGGTTCCGTAAGTAGTGGAAAACGGTTGGCGTTTTCGGCCCAGGGAAAGGTCCCTGAATCCACGATCACGCCGCCCACGGTGGTGCCGTGGCCGCCGATATATTTTGTCGCTGAGTGGATGACAATATCCGCCCCGTGCTCGATCGGCCGACACAAGAACGGCGTGGCGGTGGTGTTATCGACCATCACCGGCACCCCATGACGATGGGCAGCCTCGGCGAGCTTTGTCAGATCGACCACCCCACCGGAGGGGTTACCAATACTTTCACAGAAAACCGCCTTGGTACGCTCATCAATCAGCGCTTCGATGCCGTCGATATCGTCCTTATCGGCAAAGCGCACCTGAATGCCTTGGCGTGGCAGGGTGTGGGCAAACAGGTTGTAGGTACCGCCGTACAGTTCGCTGATCGAGACGATGTTATCGCCCGCTTCGGCGATGGTCTGGATCGCATAGGTGATCGCCGCCATCCCCGACGCCACCGCAAGCCCGGCGATACCGCCTTCCAGCGCGGCTATCCGCTGCTCCAGCACGGCGCAGGTGGGGTTCATGATGCGCGAGTAGATGTTTCCTTCCACTTTAAGATCAAACAGATCCGCTGCGTGCTGCGCGTTATCGAAGGAAAACGACGTGGTTTGATGAATCGGCACCGCCACGGCGTTTTGTGAATCGGGGGAATAGCCATGGTGGAGGGCAATGGTTTCTGGCTTCATGAAGGCGGCTCGCAATTTTTTGTTGAGGTTCGTCACTGATCCTAAACAAGCACCGCGCGGAAGGCCAATAATCGTTCAACCGGAAACTGATGACCCCCAAGTTTCGTCGGCTTCTACACCGCTGCGGTGCGGGTAGCTTGATCGGCGCCGGGGTATTGATGACGGTGATGCGCCGCCCGACCGCCTGATCCAAATCCAGTCGGAGGCTTTAGCGTCCAATGGCTGGCTAAAGCACCGTCCCATTGCGGGTTGGCAGAGAAACAACGTCCTTGGCTTACCGTCAGCGCGTGCGCACTCACTTCATCTTGAATCCTTTCTCGATCAGAAATTCACGCATGTGCGGACGCAGCTTTTGGGTAAATAACGGCGTCAGGTTGTGCGACCAATCCGTGTCCTTGTTGCCGCCTTTACGGGCCTGATAGTAGCCCTGCATGGTGTGATCGAAGGCCGCTACTTGCTCAGTGTCGTCGCTATATTGATTCTCCTTGAGCACCGCCTCAACCGGTAGACGCGGCTTAACATCGGGGTCGTGAGCGGGGTAACCGATGCACATACCAAATACCGGGTAGACATGCGTCGGAAGGTCCAGCAGGTCACTGACCGCCTGAGGATTATTGCGTATCCCGCCGATATAGCAGATGCCAAGCCCTTCTGACTCCGCCGCAATGGCCACGTTTTGCGCTACCAGCGATACATCCACCGTGGCGACCAGCAACTGCTCGGTCATGCCGCTGATAACGTCTTCCCCGGTGCGCTCGGCGGCTTCAAGCGGGCGCTTCATGTCGGCACAGAAGACCAAAAACTCACTGCAACTTGCCACATAGCCCTGGCCGCCAGTTAGCTCGACCAACTGCTCACGTTTCGCCATATCGGTGACATGCATCACACTGTAGGCTTGAATATGGCTGGACGTCGCGGCGGCCTGCCCCGCGCGGATCAGCTCGGTCAATAATCCATCGGGCATCTCACGCGGCTCAAACTTGCGGATTGAACGGTGCGAGGTCAGCAGCTTGATAACGTCGTTCATCGACTTCTCCATGGCATAAAATCTGTTCATTATAAACCCTTAACGCCTATAGCACAGCGACTCCCAAACAACTTGAGCCGACCGCATCAGCAAGTTAGCATTGTTGCTCTTCCCTCATTCAAAGACAGCGATATGCGCGCAGCCTTACATCTCGAGGACTGGCAGGCGTGGAGCGCGGCTCAGTCAGGCGTTGCAATACGCAGCCAGCACGACCTCTCGTCTAACGTCAGCGCTTCCCCGCTTCCGCCGATGCTGCGTCGTCGCTTGGATGAAGTCGGGCGCGCAACGTGCGGCATTTTGAGCTTGCTGGACCCCGAGACGGCGTGCCCGCTGATCCACGCCTCCCGCCACGGAGATGCCTCGCATACGCTGCAAATGTTGGCGTCGATCACGCAGGGGGACCCGATATCGCCGACCCGCTTTTCGATGTCAGTGCATAACGCCGTGCTGGGCGTGCATTCCATCGCTCAGCGTCATCATCTACCCCTCCAGGCATTGGGGGCCTGCGGGAACGAGTTCGACGCGCTGCTATGTGAGGCGATGGGCTACCTCGTTGAAGGTTATCCGGCGGTCGTGATTGTCTTTTCTGAAGGCCCGCTTCCTGAACCTTATCAGGAACACGCAGAGGACCCCGGTTCACCCTGTGCGGTGGGTATGCGCCTATCATTGGACCGGGGCACCAAGTTGGTCTCGCAGACGCTTGCATCGCCCTCTCGCCCCACGCCGGCGGATGTCATCGCCTGGTTGAATGACGACACGCCGTTTCTCGACGGCTTGCTGCGTTGGCAACTGGAGGCCGGATGACACTTGATCAGTGGCGACGTGGTGTGGGAACGGCCCTCTCGTTTCTGGTATTTGGTATCGGCGGCCTGCTGATTGGTCTAGTGATCGCCCCCCTGATCCGGCTATGTATTCGCAACAGTGAACGCCGTCAGCGCATCGCACGCCGGTTGATCCAGCGCTGTTTTCGTTTATTCGCCGACCTGATGCAAAAACTTGGCGTACTGGATTATCGTTTTGAACATGTCGAGCGTTTGCAGCGCCCTGGATTGCTGGTGCTGGCCAACCACCCCTCGCTGATCGACGTGGTATTCCTGTTGGCGCATGTCCCCAATGCTGACTGCATCGTCAAGGGAAAGCTGGCCAGCAACCCATTCACCCGCGGCCCCATCCTGGCGGCGGGCTATATTACCAATGCCGACCCTGAAGCGGTGCTTGACGCGGCCAAGGCGAGCCTTGCGAAAGGCAATTCCTTGATCCTGTTTCCCGAAGGCACGCGCACCGCTCCCCAGCGGCCGATCAAGTTTCGTCGCGGGGGCGCCAATATTGCCCTTCGTTCAGGCACTGATATCACCCCGGTACTGATACAATGCACACCTACCACGCTGACCAAGGGGGAGCCTTGGTACCGGATTCCTATCCGCAAGGTACAGTTGGATCTGCGTGTACTCAACGATCTGCCCGTCAATACAGATAACCAGCAGCCGACCGGGCAGCTCGCCAGACAACTGACACGTCGGCTGAGCGATCACTTCAATAGGGAATTGGAACACTTACATTATGAACGAAACCTCCGACCTGACGCTTGAGCTCAAGCAGATGATCATCGACACGCTGGAGCTTGAAGATATTGCGCCGGGCGATATCGACCCTGAAGCCCCCTTGTTTGGCGATGGACTGGGACTCGACTCCATTGATGCCCTGGAACTTGGTCTGGCACTGCAGAAGCGCTACGGTATCAAGCTGGATGCCGAAGCCGAAGAAACACGCCAACACTTCGCCAACCTGAATGCCCTGCAGGCACTCGTGGAGGCCCGCCGTGTCGACTGATGTTGCTGCCACTGAGCGTACCGAAATATTTACTCACGTGAGCAAGACGCTGATCGAGTTATTCGAGCTCGATTCCCACGATATCAAGCCCCAGGCACGCCTCTACGAAGACCTGGATATCGACAGCATCGATGCTGTGGACCTGGTCGTCGAGCTCAAGCAGTTCACCGGTCGGCGCATCAACCCCGACGACTTCAAGTCGGTGCGCACCATCGACGACGTGGTCAATGCCGTCGAACGCCTGATGCAACGCTGAGACATGCAAGGCAAAGCCATCAAGTCGCTCGGCGTGGTTCTGGCAGTGGCCTGGCCAGTGCTGGTCTTTGTGCTGCATGACCAGGTAGGCAGTTGGCCACTGCTGGTGGCCGGGGCCGCGCTACTCGCCTGGCGGATGTCGCAGGCTCGCTACCTGGCCATGGTGGTAGCGCTGCTGATGCTTGTGCTCGGCGGCTTAGGCCACGCCGATATCGGGATGCGTGCCTACCCGGTTGCCATCAACGCCCTGATGCTGGCGGTTTTTCTCACCAGCCTGTGGCGGGGCATGCCGATTGTCGAACGCATTGCGCGGCTTAAAGAGCCTGATCTGCCACCGGCCGGGGTTGCCTATACACGTCGAGTCACCTGGGCATGGTGCGGCTTCTTTGTTATCAACGGCAGCATCGCCACCTGGACGGCTGTATATGCCGACCTGGCCACCTGGACACTTTATAACGGCGTAATCAGCTATGGGCTGATCGCGCTGATGTTCGCCGGGGAATGGCTATTGCGCCACCGTTTGCGGAGGAGCCTGTCGTGACCTTCGTACCGCTGACCCAACTCCCCTGGCGGCGGAAAACCGCACGCCACCATCGCACTCTCCCTCAACACTGGGTCGAGCCGCTTTCACTTGCGCCGCGAATCGACGCCTGGCGCCACTGGCTAGCCGACCAAACCGGCGGTGAATGGTTACTCTATCAACCTCACCCGGGGGAATTTTGCGCGGCCTTGATTGCGCTATGGGAGAGTGGTCGAGTGGCGGTTCTACCCGCCGACGATCGCCCTGCGACGCTTGCACGCATTGCACAGGAAGTCGACGGCACGCTGCCCGACACCCCTGGTGACCAGGCCGAGCCTGCTACGCGGGAGCCGCTTTCTCATCCCGCATCGCTTTGTTCAACGGCAACGGCGATTGTGCTGCATACCTCCGGCTCGACTGGCGCGCCTGCACGCATCTCCAAACGGTTTGATCAGCTTGATGCGGAAGTCGCGGCCCATGCGGACCTGTGGCCGCTGGCTGACGGCTGCGTTATTTCCCAGGTCAGTCATCAGCATATTTATGGGCTGATGACCGGCGTGCTGCACCCGTTATGCGCCGGCGTCCCTTTTTGTGGCGACGCGTGCTGCTACCCTGAGACGCTGGCCGCACGGCTCCAGGAAGCTGGCGACGCCCATCTCACTCCCGTGGTCGTGAGCTCTCCGGCTCAATTGACGCGCCTGCCGGAGCACCTGCCATGGCGCGACCTACCGCGCCCTCTGCGGGTATTTTCCTCCGGCGCTCCCCTCAGTTCAGAGCACGCCCAGCGCACCGAGTCGCTACTCGATGCACCAGTGATCGAGATCTATGGCAGCACGGAAACAGGCGGCATTGCCCATCGCCGCCAGTCCCAGCGTGCTATCTGGCAGCCCCTGCCTGGCGTGCAGATCTCTTGCGAGGAGGCACACCTGGCATTGCGCTCGCCCTTTCTTCAGGACCCTCAACGCTGGTGGCAACAGCCAGACAGAGTGGCACCGGTGCACAACGGCTTCGAGCTGCTGGGCCGGGCGGATCGCGTGGTCAAGATCGCGGGCAAGCGTGTGTCCCTGTCGCATATCGAGCGCACCCTCGCCACCGCGGAGGAGATCAGCGACGCACGCTGTATTGACCTTGGCCGGAGTGACGGGCGCCTGGGCGCCGTGGCGGTATTGCCCAGCGCGTTGATTCCCCACGAACACACGACCCGCCATGCGCTGATTCAGCGGCTGCGAGCGCATTTGTCACACCACCTGGAACGCGTCACTATCCCTCGCTACTGGCGTTTCGTCGATGCCCTGCCGTGTAATGCCCAGAGCAAGCTCGACCGATCGCTAATCAACCAGCTGTTCGCCGACCTGGATGACACCAAATCGCCACGCTGGCTAGGTGATGATCGGCCGGATCCCGACACCTGCCGCGTAACGCTGGAAGTACCGGAGCGCCTGATCTTTCTCAAGGGCCACTTCGATGAGTACCCGCTGGTGCCAGGCGTGGTCATGGTACAGTGGGCGATTGATTTAGCCGCTGAACGCTTCGGGCAGCGCGGCGAATTTCAAGGTATCGAGCGACTCAAGTTCCAACGCGCCTTGCGCCCCGGAACCCGTTTCACGCTGCAAATGACGCGCCGGGACGACGGCCTTGCCTTCTGCATTGATTCCCACGAAGGGCGGCATTGCAGCGGGCAGGTTCGCATGCACATCCAGGAAGGAAGGCAACATGGCTGAATGCTCTCCCAAGTACTCTCCCAAGTACTCTCCCAAATACGCCCCCTGTGTGCTGATTCCGGTCTACAACCACCCCGCCACGATCAGCTCGGTGTGCGATGAGCTCGCCGCGCTGGGAATACCGCTGCTGCTTGTCGATGATGGCAGCGATGCCGAGTGTGCCGACGAACTCGACCGCCTTGCTGAACATGGCCACCACCTGCTGCGACTTGCCTATAATCAGGGCAAGGGCGCGGCGGTACGTGCCGGTTTGGCCCACGCCCAGCAACTGGGGTTCACCCATGCCCTGCAGGTGGATGCCGACGGCCAACATGCCAGCGACGACTTGCCTGCTTTTCTCGCCGAACTGGACACGTCGCCCGAGGCGCTTGTGATCGGCTACCCTCGCTACGACGCCAGCGTGCCCAAGATTCGCTTCTACGGTCGCTACGCAACGCACGTATGGGTGTGGATCAACACCTTGTCGCTGGATATCCACGATTCCATGTGCGGCGTCAGGCTTTATCCGGTCGCGCCGCTCAACCGCCTGCTGGCACGCCACTCTTGTGGCGACCGCATGACCTTTGACACCGAAGTGCTAGTGCGCTGGCACTGGATGGGCGGCGCGGTGTCTAACAGACCTGTGCGGGTGCAATACCCCCAAGATGGCGTGAGCCATTTCGCGCTGTGGCGCGACAACCGCCAGATCGCCGGCATGCATACCCGCTTGTTCTTCGGCATGCTATGGCGCCTTCCCCGCTTGATCGCCCGGCGCTTTCGACAACCGTCGAGCAAGGGGAGTCCATGAGCCAGCACTGGGCAAGCATCGGCGAGCGTGGCAGTGTCATCGGCATGACCCTGATGGTAGCGATACAGCGTTACCTGGGGCGCTGGCCGTTCCGGATTGTTCTCTGGCCGGTCATCCTCTGGTATTTCGTGATGCACGGTACGGCAAGGCGCGCTTCCCAGGCTTACCTGCAGCGCCTGGACCCAAGCCTCAGGCAACGGCCGCTCGCCCGTCGGTGGCAAAGCTATCGGCATTTCCTGACCTTCGGCGATACCTTGATGGACAAGGTCGCCGCGTGGAGTGGGGATATCCCCGATGAAAAGCTTGCGGGCAAGGGGATCGAGCATTTTGTGACGGCTATCAATGGCGGGCGAGGTGGCCTGATTCTCGTCGCTCATCACGGCAATCTCGACGTGGTCAATGCGCTGACGGAGCGACACCCGACACTCAAGCTGACGGTGATGATGCATACTCGCAACGCCCGTAAATTCAATGCGCTACTCGAGCGCGTCACGGGTCGGCCACGCCCGCCTATCATGGAAGTCAGCGAGATCACCCCGGCGACCGCTCAAACACTCGCCGAACACGTCCAGGCCGGCGGCTTTGTGGTAATTGCCGCCGACCGGATGCCACTGTCAGGGCAGCGCACCCAGCGCCTCGACTTTCTGGGGGATACAGCCCTGTTTCCCGAAGGGCCCTTCTGGCTGGCAGCTCTGCTGCGCTGCCCCCTGTATGCGCTGGCCTGTGTGCGTGAGGATGGCCACTTCAGGATCGACTTCGATACCATCGGCGACACCCAGCACTTGCCACGCCGAAAGCGTGACGCCTGGATTGCCGAGGCGATGCAGCGCCATGCCGACCATCTGGCTGAGCGCGTGCGGCGTCATCCGCTGCAATGGTTCAATTTCTACCCTTTCTGGATCAACGACATGGACGACGCACATGACGATTCATGACCCGGCCGCTGAGGCCAGAGACAGCGCTCCCCTTACCCTGGATGGTTCGACCGTCACCCTCGAAGAGGTGCTGGCGGTCGCCGAGGGCCGTCGTCGGGTCGTGCTGTCGACGGCAGCCGACTTCCGTGAACGCATCGCCCGAGGCAATGCGTTTCTCGAGCGCCTGCTCGAGGAAGAGGGCACGGTATACGGTGTCACCACCGGCTATGGCGACTCCTGCACCCGCGACGTCTCAGCCGCCGACCTGGAACAACTGCCCCGCCAGCTATACACCTTCCATGGCTGCGGCCTGGGTGATGTACTGTCGGTGGAGGCCTCCCGGGCCGTGGTCATGGTGCGTCTAGTGTCGCTGTGCCGCGGCGTATCCGGGGTTAGCGTCGAGCTACTCGAACGCTTGGTCTGGTTGCTTGACCACGATGTCGTGCCCGTTATTCCCGAAGAGGGGTCAGTGGGCGCCAGCGGCGACCTGACGCCCTTGTCGTACCTGGCCGCCGTGCTATGCGGCGAACGCGAGGTCTTTGAGCGTGGGCAACGCCGGGCCACGGCGGAGGTATTCTCCGCCCATGGCCTCACCCCTTATCGTCTCAAGCCCAAGGAAGGCCTGGCCCTTATGAACGGCACGGCGGTGATGACAGCACTCGGCGTGTTCGCCTTTGCACGGGCGCGCTACCTGACCCAACTGGCCACGCGCATCACCGGCTTAGCGGTCTACGCACTGGACGGTAACCCCTACCATTTCGACGCCGATCTGTTCGCCGCCAAGCCCCACCCCGGCCAGAACCAGGTCGCCGAGCGTCTGCGTAACGACCTGCACGCGCCCGACACGCCGCGCAATTCTCCCCGCCTGCAGGACCGCTACTCGACGCGCTGCGCCCCGCACGTTATCGGCGTCGTGGAAGACTCGCTGCCCTGGTGGCGACAGTTCCTCGAAACCGAGCTCAACAGCGCCAATGACAACCCGCTGATCGACGCCGAGCACGGTAAGGTGATGCACGGCGGCCACTTCTATGGCGGCCACGTGGCCTTTGTGATGGATAGCCTCAAGCAGGCCTGCGCCAACCTCGCGGACCTGCTCGACCGCCAATTGGCGCAGCTGGTCGATAGCCGTTTCAACCACGGCCTGCCCAGCAACCTGAGTGGCGCGAAGCCGGACCGGGCAAGTCTTAACCACGGCTACAAGGCGGTGCAAATCGGTGCGTCGGCATGGACAGCCGAGGCGCTCAAGCTGACCATGCCGGCCAGCGTGTTTTCACGCTCCACCGAATGCCACAACCAGGACAAGGTCAGCATGGGCACCATTGCCGCCCGCGACGCCCTGCGTATCCTGACCCTCGTCGAGCAGGTTGCCGCCGCCACCCTGCACGCCGCCTGCCAGGCCGTGGAACTCCGCAGTCACCTTGATGACGCCGCGACTCCACCTGTACGCCTGGCCGACTTTGTTGATGAGTGCCGGACCCTATTCCCTGCTTTAGGCGAGGACCGTGCCCTGGAAGCCGAACTGCGCAGCCTGTGTGGCCTGATTCGCCAACGCCGCTGGAGCCTGTATGACGCCTGATGACCGCCCGCTGCCTCGCAGCGAGACCGAGCTGGTGATTCCCTTCCACGATGTCGACATGATGCAGGTGGCCTGGCACGGCCACTATGTGCGGTATCTGGAAATCGCTCGCTGTGAACTGCTGGATGCCATCGATTACAACTACCCGCAAATGCAGGCCTCAGGGTTTGCCTGGCCGGTGATTGATCTTCGCCTACGCTATGCGGGCCCGGCGCTCTTTGCCCAGCGTATCGCCATCGAGGCCCGCCTGAGTGAATGGGAGCACCGGCTCAAGATTGATTACACCATCCGTGATGCCGAGACGCGCAAACGCCTGACCCGAGCCTGGAGCGTGCAGGTAGCGGTAGGGCTTGACGACCATGAAATGCGTCTGGCGTCACCGCCCGCGTTAGTTGAACGGCTACTCGCCTGGCAGGAGGCCAACACATGAAACAACGAATTTTCCGCTACCCCGCTATCACGGTAATAGCGACCGTTCTGAGCCTGATACTCAGCCCAACCGCCTGGGCGGCACCCGATGGTGACGCCCTTGCCGACCGCCTGGCCGAGCACGCGCCCCAATGCGGACGCTTCGAGCAAAGCCGTCATCTGGCCGATCTTGATACACAGCTGGACAGCCGGGGCCATTTCCAGCAACGCGAAGAGGGGCTTGTCTGGCAGACGACCGCGCCGGTGCAGGAGCGGGTCGTGATGAGTGAAGACAACGCCGACTTGCCCGCAGGTTTCCAGGTCATCGCCCCGGTATTTAGCGGCCTCCTCGGGGGGCATTGGCAGGCCTTGGAAGAGCACTTCACCATCGAGCTCAGCGGCGAGCTGGAAAACTGGCAGGCCACGCTGACACCCAATGAAACAAGCGTCAGCGAACGGATTTCTCAACTGGTGGTGAGCGGCAATCAGCAAGTGGAGCAGGTCGCGCTTGCGTTCACCAACGATGACCGGCTCGACCTGACCCTGACAGCAGTCCCTTGCGACGACCTCGACGACGGTGACTCATCGCCGTGAAGCCTGCTCAACCACCAGGCCCGACCCAGCGCGAGCGCCTCGCGGCCTGGGGCTGGGCCGGATTACTGCTGGGATGCGCCCTGCTACTGGCCAGTTTACTGACCAGGGGCGCACCGCTTGATACGCGGATTACCGCGCTATTGCCCGAGACCCAGCAGACAGCCTTGATCGAGCAAGCCGAAAACAGCCTGGCCCAGGTCGTCGAAAACCGCTTCGTCCTGCTGGTGCGCGGCGATTCGCCCGAACGCCTTGTGGCCGACCTCAAAGACCGCCTGCAGGCATCCGGTAGCGTCAGCAACTTCGACGTTGATAGCTTCGAGAACCCCAAAAGTGATTTGTCGCCTTATCGTTATCGCCTGCTGGCCGACTCACTGGCTGATGCCTACAAAGACGCCTGGGTGGAACGCGGCCTTAATCGGTTGTATTCGCTGGGTAGCGAGGTCGAACCCAGGCGCGACCCTTTCGGCCTGCTCGATGCCTGGCTTGAACAGCACCTCGATAGCCCCATCCGCCTGAGCGGTGGTCTACCCAGCGTGAGCGAGCAAGACACGCGCTGGTTTATCGTCAGCGGCCAGCTATCTGCAAGCCCTTACGCCATGGATCTGCAGCAACGCTTTTCCACGGCGCTGTCGGACTTCCAGACGGCGCACGCCGAGGCTGAAATGCTGCGCAGCGGCCTGGTATTCCATGCAGCAGCAGGGGCCGCGCAAGCCAAACGCGAAATCTCGACCATTGGGCTTGGCTCGCTGCTGGGTATCGGCTTGCTGCTATGGGCGACGTTCCGGCGTGGTTCGATACTGATCAGCCTGTTATTACCGATCACCTGCGGGGTACTCTTCGCACTGCCTCTCACCTGGTGGCTGTTCGGCACCCTTCACCTGCTGACGCTAGCATTTGGCGCCAGCTTGATAGGGGTTGCGGTCGACTATGCGCTGCACCTGCAATGCGCTCGGCAACTGGCACCCGAGCGTGGACTGGCGTACCTCTGGCCAGGCTTATTGTTGGGCTTGCTGTCCAGTTTGGCGGCCTATCTCATCCAGCTTTTCACGCCTCTGCCCGGCTTACACCAGATGGCCACGTTCGCGGCGCTGGGGTTGATCGGGGCCTGGTTGACGGTGCGCTTATGGTTGCCGTGGCTGTCACCTCGTCCACATATCGCGACAAAGCGCATCGCCACCTGGCTGAACCGCTTACGCCTGCCGCCTCACGCCCCCTTCCGCTGGGGCCTTTTGGGGATGCTCGGCCTGTGTGCGGTGGTCTTGATCGTCACGCGACTGACCGCCAACGACGACCTGCGCCAGCTAAACCCCTCGCCCGATACCCTCATTGCCGAGCAGCAACGCGTCCAGACGCTGCTGGAACGCGCTGCCGACAGCCGCTATCTGGTGGTCACCGCAGACCATGAAGCCATGCTACTGGAACGGTTGGAAAGCCTGGACGCGTCGTTGGCCGATCTCCAGGCGCAAGGCCACCTGGCGCACTACCGCCATCTCGCCCAGGCGGTGCCGTCCCCGACCACACAGCAGGCCAACCTGGAGCAAACACGCCAAGCGTATCGCACCGCCCTGCCTAAATGGATCGCTGAGGCTGGGCTTCCCGACTCGCTCCTCGAAGAGGCTCGACAACCGCTACGCGACGTGCCGTTACTGTCGATCGAGGCATGGCTCAAGATGTCGGCAGGCCGTGCCGATAGCAGCCTGTGGGTGGGTGAGGTCGCCACGACAGAGAAGTCGCCTTCTCAACTGGCCGCTCTGGTGACCCTGGGCGGCGCCGATGAAACCGCCCAGCAAGCGCTTGAAGTGCTCGCCGCACCGGACTATGTCCACTATCAGGATCGCGTCGCTACGCTCACCGACACCCTATCGCGACTGCGTCAACAAATTGCGCTGTGTCTGGCCCTTGCTGTGCTGGGGCTGGCGCTGGTGTTCGGCTGGCGCTATCGAAGGCGTGCCTGGCGGGTGTTGCTGCCCCCGCTGGGGGCCGTACTGGCGACCCTGGCGCTGTTCAGCGCGCTCAACATCGGGCTGACGCTGTTTCATCTACTGGGTTTACTGCTGGTACTGGGTATTGGCCTCGACGCGGGCATCTTCAGCACCGAGCACCCTGATAGCCCGGCCGTCTGGCTGGCGATCAGTCTGTCCTGCGCCTCGAGTCTGCTGGCCTTCGGCTTGCTGTCGTTCAGCGCCACACCGGCTCTGCATTACCTGGGGCTGACCTGCCTTGTGGGGCTTACCGCAACGTGGGCGCTGGTGCCGTTCGCCAGGGCCGAGACACGGCACGCTATTACTTAATACCATCACCAAATACGACCACCCATGACGGCATCAGGAGACACCCACGCTATGCAACCGCTGGAAACCACCGATGTGGCAATTATTGGCGCGGGCCCTTCCGGTGCCGCCGCGGCCGCATGGCTCGCCCGGCGAGGGCTTAGCGTCCGGGTGATCGAGCGTAGCCTGTTTCCGCGTTTCTCGATTGGCGAAAGCCTGCTGCCGCAATGCATGGCACACCTCGATGCCTGTGGCCTGCTCGACGCCGCCCAGGCAGGTGATTTCCAGCCCAAGAATGGGGCCGCCTTTACCTGGCGAGACCGTTATGCCGCCGTCGATTTTCGCGACAAATTCAGCCCCGGCCCCGGCACCACCTGGCAGGTCGAGCGCAGCGATTTCGACCAGCGGCTGATCGACGGTGCCCGCCAAGCCGGTGCCGAGGTTGAATTCGAGACACGCGTCGAGGCCTTCAGCGCCGACAGTTACCAGCCGAGTCTCACACTGGTCGATGCAAGCGGTGAGCGTCGCTCGCTTGGCGCGCGCTTCGTCCTGGATGCCAGCGGCTACGGGCGTGTGCTTGCCAAGCTTACCGGGCTCGCCCGCCCCTCGACACTGGCATCACGCTGCGCCTTGTTTACCCACGTCGAGGATCGCATCGACTGCCCGGATCACGACCGTGAGAAGATTCTGATCGGCGTGCACCCGGAGCATCCCGGCATCTGGTATTGGCTGATTCCTTTCCGCAATGGCCGCGCCTCGATCGGCGTGGTGGGCGACAGCGCAACGCTTAAGGCCGAGGGCGTCGATGACCGTCAGCGCCTGTGGCACTTTATCCAGGCGGAACCCCGATTTGCCAAGTTGCTGGCCAACGCCCAGGGCATACGCGATATTGGCCGCCTGGAAGGTTATTCCAGCGATGTTGAGCGCTTGCACGGCCCGGGCTTTGCCCTGCTGGGCAATGCCGGTGAGTTTCTCGACCCGGTGTTTTCCTCCGGCGTGACCATTGCGCTGGACTCGGCAGTGCGTGCCGCTCCATTGGTTGAACGTCAACTCGCAGGAGAAAGCATCGACTGGGATCGCGAATTCGAACAACCGCTGCGACGCGGCATCGCCACCTTTCGTGAGTTTGTCGACGCTTGGTACGATGGGCGCCTACCGCGCATCATCTTTAACGAGCAGCAACCTCCCCGGATCCGTTCGATGATCAGTTCAGTACTGGCGGGCTATGCTTGGGATACCCATAACCCTTTTGTTGCGGCCAGCCGCCGACGGCTCAATACGCTGGCTGAGGCCTGTTCCGACAACACCTTTTCTGATAGAGCGAGGCTTGATTGATGCGACATTGTTTACCTCGTTTGATACTATTGATAGCGGCCCTTCTGGTTCTCGGTGGCTGTGCCGGGCGACCGACGAATGCGCCTATCCCCGCGCTTGCCATGCTGCCGGAGATGGAGACCCAACAACAAAAGCTGACGTTCGAACATGAGCAAGAACGGCGCGTGCTGATCGGCGTTTTGCGTCAGGAAAGTCAATCGCTGCGTCTGGCGCTGCTGAGCCCACAGGGCCAGCGTCTGTTGACGTTGGTGCATGATGACCAGGGAAGCCGCTTTCTCTCTGATGCCTCGTTTGACCCTCCGTTTACCGCCGAGTGGCTCGCTAGTCGTTTAAGCTGGAGCCTATGGCCCGCATCGGCCCTAACGCAGGCCTTTAACGAGGAACCCTGGTCGCTGGAAGAAACAGCCGACGGGCGTACCGTCCGCTACCGGGAGCGCACCATTGCGCGCATCACCGGCGACGCCGACTGCCGACGCATGGACGACCTGGAGGCCGATTACCGCTTGTACATCGCCCCCCTTGACGATGACGCCGACCCGATGGCCACCCCATGCCCAGCCAATTGACCCCGTTGCAGGCACAGCCTTGCCGTCTCTTGCCGCCGGCACTCGTCTGCCCGCTGGGCGACGACCTGGCGACCATAGCCGATGCGCTGTTCAATGGCCGTCGCGGCCTGGTGCGCGACGACACCTTCTCGCCTGGCCGCCCTTTACCACTGGGCAGGGTGACGTGCGTTTTACCCGATGCTGACAGCCTGCCGATGGCGCATCGCTCGCGCAATAATCAGCTGCTGGCCGCCGCATTAAAACAGCTCGAGCCAACAATCGATGCTTTTCGCAAGCGGCATCCCGAGGCGCGTATCGGGGTCGTGCTGGGCACCAGCACCTCGGGTATCGGCGAAACCGAAATCGCCTTGGCACAACGCCAACAGCTTGGCGACTGGCCCGAGGATTTCCGCTATCAGCGCCATGAAATCGGCTCGTCGGCATGTTTCGTTGCCGAGCGGCTTGGCCTCGACGGCCCGGCCTATACCCTGTCCACCGCGTGCACCTCAAGCGCCCGGGCACTGGCCAGTGCCAAGCGGTTGCTGGCAAGCGGCAGCTGCGATGCGGTTATCGCCGGCGGTGCCGACAGCCTCTGCAGCCTGACCGTGAACGGTTTCGCCTCGCTTGAAGCACTCAGCGATAGCCCCTGCCAGCCCTTTTCGGCCAACCGGGACGGCATTAACCTCGGCGAAGCGGCGGCCCTGTTTCTGGTCACCGGTGAAACCGGGGGTATCCAACTCAGCGGCTATGGCGAGACCAGCGACGCCTATCATATTTCCGCACCGCATCCGGACGGTACGGGCGCCATCGCGGCCATGCAGGCCGCGTTGACCATGGCACGACTGTCTGCCGCGGACATCGATTATCTCAATCTGCACGGTACCGCCACCCGCCAGAACGACAGCATGGAAGCCTTGGCCGTCAACCATGTCTTCGGCGACACGCTGCCATGCAGTTCGACTAAGGCGTTGACCGGCCACACCCTAGGCGCATGCGGCGCGTTGGAAGCGGCCTTCTGCTGGCTGACGCTGGATGCCGGACGGTTACCGCCCCATGTGCACGATGGCCAGCTCGACCCGGCACTGCCACCACTGACCTACGCCGCCGCCGTGAAACGCGACTGCCGCCGCGCCCTCAGCAACGCCTTTGCATTCGGCGGCAACAATATCGCCTTGCTGTTGGAACGTGTTGATGACTGATTCCCCGGCCACCCAAAAACCGGCTCTGCCCTGCGATATCGCCCCCTATGTGCCGCATCGCCATGGCATGTGCCTGCTCGACACCCTGCTCGATGTCGGCGATGACTACTTGTACGCCGAGATCACGCCACGCCGGGACGATCTGTTCGCCCACCCGTTGGGCATTCCGGGTTGGGTAGGGCTTGAGTGGCTCGCCCAGGCGGTGGCCGCCTGGGCCGGGGTGCAGGCGGTCATGGGCGGTGACAAACCGAATATCGGATTTTTGCTCGGCACCCGTCGCTACCAGTGCCTGACGCCGCAGTTCGCCTTTGGCCAGCCGGTTCGCATCGAGGTGACTCTCGACTTTCGCGCTGATAACGGCCTAGGCGCGTTTAGCGGACAGCTGCTCGACAGCGAAGGTCGCAAGCTCGCCAGTGCCACACTCAACGTTTTTCAGCCTGAATCCAAAGAAACGCTGGACGCTATTCAATCAGGAAACAACATTCAACCGGGGAGTAACCCATGACCGATACCATTCTGATCACCGGTTCGAGCCGCGGCATCGGTCGTGCCATCGCTCTGCGCCTGGCGCGGGATGGTTTTGATATCGTGCTGCACTGTCGTCAACGCAAGGAGGCCGCTGAGGCGGTTGCCAACGACATTCGTGCCCTGGGGCGCGATGCCCGTGTCTTGTGCTTTGATGTTGCCGACCGAGAAGCGGCACGCGATGCGATTGAAAACGACATTGAAACCCACGGGGCTTATTACGGCGCCGTCTGCAATGCCGGGGTTACCGCCGACGGCGCCTTCCCCGCTCTGTCTGATGAAGACTGGGACAGTGTCATCCACACCAACCTGGATGGCTTTTACAACGTCATCAAACCCCTGGTCATGCCCATGATTCGCCGTCGCGCAGCGGGCCGCATCGTGGTGATGTCCTCGGTGTCGGGGTTAATGGGCAATCGCGGCCAGGTCAACTACAGCGCTGCCAAGGCGGGACTGATCGGGGCGATGAAGGCCCTGGCGGTGGAGTTGGCCAAGCGGAAAATCACGGTCAACTGTGTCGCACCCGGGCTGATCGACACCGACATGACCGACGACCTGGTGACCGAGGAAGCGCTCAAGCTTATCCCCATGCAGCGCACCGGCACCAGTGAAGAAGTCGCCGCCACGGTGGGCTTTTTGTGCTCACCCGATGCCAGCTATATCACCCGGCAGGTTTTCGCCGTCAATGGAGGGATGTGCTGATGCCACACAATACACTACGCCAGGACGGGCTGGGTCGACGAGTCGTGGTGACCGGGATGGCCGGATTCTCACCGATCGGCAATGACTGGCCGGCGATAAAAGCCCGTCTCGCACAACTGGAAAGCGGCATTCAACATATGCCGGAGTGGGCCTGTTACGAAGGCCTCAACACGCGGCTTGGCGCGCCTGTGAGTGATTTTGCATTGCCCGATCACTATCACCGCCGCGCGCTGCGCAGCATGGGTCGCGGCGCCCGGATGGCCACCCGCGCCAGCGAGCTGGCGTTGGCGGATGCTGGGCTCCTCGACTCTCCTCTACTGAGTAGCGGCGACATGGGCATTGCCTACGGCGCCTCGGCAGGTGAACCCGATGCGGTGGCGGATTTCGGTAACATGTTGATCAACAAGTCGACCGATGGCCTCAACGCCAATTCCTATATCCGCATGATGGCGCATACCGCACCGGTCAATATCGGGGTTTTCCTTGGCGTACGCGGCCGTATCCATACGACATCCAGCGCCTGCACATCGGGTAGCCAGGGCATCGGCTACGCCTATGAAGCGATTCGCTTTGGCCGCCAGACAGCGATGATTGCCGGGGGCTGCGAGGAGTTATCGGCCTCCGAGGCCGCGGTTTTCGATACGCTGTTCGCCACCAGTACCCGTAACGATGCCCCACATACCTCGCCCCGCCCCTTCGATGCCGAACGCGATGGTCTGGTGATTGGCGAAGGCGCTGGCAGCCTGATCCTCGAGGAACTTGAGCACGCCGAGGCGCGTGGCGCCGCCATCTACGCCGAGCTGGTCGGCTTTGGTACCAACAGCGATGGCCGCCATGTCACTCAACCCGACGCGGACATGATGGAGCGCGCCATTCGCCAAGCGCTCGACGACGCCGGTTTAGAACCGCAACAGGTTGGCTATGTCAGCGCCCACGGCACCGCCACCGACCGTGGCGATATTGCCGAAAGCCATGCCACACAGGCGGTGTTCGGCTCAAACATGCCTATCAGCGCCTTCAAAAGCTTCACCGGCCACACACTGGGGGCCTGTGGCGCACTGGAAGCCTGGGTAGCGATCGAGATGATGCGCGAAGGCTGGTTCCATGCCACCGCCAATCTTCACCAGCCCGATGATGCCTGCGCGGAACTCGATTATTTACGTGGTGAAGCCCGGCACATCGACTGTGAGTATGTGATGAGCAACAACTTTGCGTTCGGCGGCATCAACACCTCGTTGGTCTTCCGTCGCTGGCCTTGATGCCATATCTCCATCTGATCTATACGCATATGGAGGCAGCGCCAGACGGGGCCGCCCGCTCACAGCGAGGCCGAGAGCTGCTGAGCCTGCTGACCAAGCAACAGGGCATTGACTGCCATATCAACGGCTGGTCGCCCAGGGGAAGCGGGGTGCCGAGACACCCAGCACTTAAGGCCCCTTACCAGGCTAGCCTCAGCCATAGAGACCAGCGGGTACTGGCGGGCGTGTCGAATGTTCCCGTGGGCATCGACATAGAACATGCTCGAGCTCGCCATGGGACACGCTTACCCGCGCTGATTGAGCAGCTGCCTGAGCCCGACGTAAGACGCGCTATTTTAAAGGCAGACGACCCTTTGGCCGCGTTCTACCGTGCCTGGACCTTGCATGAAGCTCTCTATAAGCTAGCCAGCGTTAGTGATGAAAAACCTGCCAGCCTATTCTCGACGCGGCTCTCACTCCTTGCCCCTGAGGGTGACGCGCACGCCTGGCTCTGGCAGTCAAAAGGCTGGACCATTAGCATTGTCACCCATGACCGTGACCTGGATATTAATTGCTTGCCAGGCTTAGCGCTGAGAAAGGTCGTAAACCCTTCACTCTAAACGACGGCTAGACGCTTAAGAAATGCCTCGTTACTGCCAGCACGCCAAGGAGCCCTATGCTGCGTATTTCCAACAATGTGGAGCTGGCTGAATGGGAAATCGAGCTGCACCCCATTCGCGCGCAGGGAGCTGGCGGCCAGAACGTCAACAAGGTGGCCTCGGCCATTCACCTGCGTTTCGATATTCATCGCTCAACCTTGCCGCCCTTCTACAAAGAGCGACTGCTGGCGCTGACCGATCAGCGCATCACCCAGGAGGGCGTGATCATTATCAAGGCCCAGCGCTATCGCACCCAGGAGCACAACCGCGAGGATGCTCTAGCGCGGCTGCGCGAGTTGATTCGCGAGGCGGTCAAGCAACAGAAAACGCGCAAGCCGACAAAACCCAGCCGTTCCGCTAAACGCAAGCGGGTGGATGCCAAAACGCGAAAAGGAAAAACCAAAAATCTGCGAGGTAAAGTAACGCTTTGAGACATGCCGGAGCGGCTGGATAAGCGGACGCTTCATAACAAAGGGCTCTTCATCAAAAAATGAAGGCGTAGATACGCAAAAACCCCGCACTTGGCGGGGTTTTTAAGCTTACCGACGAATCGGTAACCAACGTTACAGCATGTCGATCACGACAGTACTTTAATGTTGGAAGCTTGAAGGCCTTTTTGACCCTGAGTGACGTCAAAAGAAACCTCTTGACCGTCTTGCAGGGATTTGAAGCCTTCAGCCTGAATTTCAGAGAAGTGCGCAAACAGGTCGTCGCCACTTCCTTCAGTAGAAATGAAGCCGTAGCCTTTTGCGTCGTTAAACCACTTTACTGTGCCAGTTGCCATGATCGAAATCCTCGATTTAGCGAAATGTATGCCGGGAAATACCCGAATTGCGATGGGTAGAACAAGAAACTTTCACCAGGCTCAAACACTAAAGATGCTTCGATACTGCTGACTTCGTTCAACTTGCTATCCAACTGCGATCACTTTGCGCTTTCTTAGCCCTCACGTCAACAGCGTGAACGAAAAAGTTTATATACGATGAAAATAGATCTTGCCCGACATTAATTAACACTCGCTTATACGCAACCAGCTCAATTTAATAACGGCTCCCCAACTGGTCATTGTTTTCCCGCACGAGATTACTGCATGCTTGAAACAAGCCATCTCAAGGGGCCCTCATCACCGGAAAACAGCCCTAGTGCCGATAATGTACTGGGTTACCACAACGAGGTGTCTATGCTGTGTTTTTCCTATGGTTCGAACATGTCGACTCACCGACTGATGGCTCGGATTCCGGCACATTTTGTGACCACTGCCAAACTGCCCAATTATCGTCTGGCCTTTCATCAGTATGGCGGCGATGGTTCTGGAAAGTGCGACATCGTACCAGCGTCGGAAGAAGAGGCCGTCTATGGTGTGATTTGGGAAGTCGCGCTTCACCACAAGCCAACGCTGGATGGCTATGAAAACCTGGGCGACGCTTACGATGAAACATGGCTAACCGTAACCGATCTCACCAATCATCGGCCGCTGGACGTTCAGGCCTATTTAGGCAAGGTAACAGCACAAAGGATACGACCATATAGCTGGTACAAGCAGCATGTGATCGCTGGTGCACACGAGCATAAGTTACCGCTCGCCTACATCCGCGCGCTTGAAGAGGTTCAGGCCTGGGATGACCCTGATACGGAGCGTCATGCCCGTGAGATGGCCATTCACACGCCCGGAATTGGGTTGAAGCAACGAGACTGTTGAGCGATTTTTCATCAGTAATACCTATGGAAAGCGGGTGGCCTAGCCTTAGTCGCCTAATTTTCCGACCGGGTTATGTATTCACGGTGGTATTCTGTTAAAAAAGTTACTGCCGTTGGGCGGTGACCCAACAACATTGACCGTCTTCCAGCAGGCGATATGGCTCAACGCTCACCACCTGTCACTGTTGCCAAGGATGTCCGCTGCCTCTCACACTTCATAGGATTCCACATGCCGGTCTATACCAATATCGAAGATCTCCGTCGTCGTTATGTTCGCCGCACGCCCAAGATGTTCTATGACTATGCCGAGTCGGGCAGCTGGACGGAGCAGACCTTTCGCGAAAACACCAGCGACTTCCAGCACATCCACCTCAAGCAGCGGGTGGCCGTTGACATGTCGGGGCGCACCACGCGCAACCAGATGATCGGTGAAGACGTGGCCATGCCGGTGGCCCTGGCCCCGGTCGGGCTGACCGGCATGCAGTCGGCTGACGGTGAGATCAAGGCGGCACGGGCAGCCGAAAAATTCGGCGTGCCGTATACGCTGTCGACCATGTCGATCTGTTCGATCGAAGACGTTGCCGAACACACCACCAAGCCGTTTTGGTTCCAGGTTTACACGCTGAAAGATGACGACTTCATGCGTCGTCTGATCGAACGCGCCAGAGCAGCCAAGTGTTCCGCGATTGTCGTGACAGTGGACCTGCAGGTGCTTGGCCAGCGCCATAAAGACATCAAGAACGGGCTGTCAGCGCCCCCCAAATTGACCCCGCGTTCGATCGCCAACATGGCCACCAAGATTCCCTGGGGGCTTGAAATGCTGCAAACCAAGCGGCGCTCATTTGGCAATATCGTCGGCCATGCCAAAGGGGTGACAGACCCCTCGTCGTTATCAACGTGGACGGCGGAAGCGTTTGACGTCTCGCTGGACTGGAACCGGATTGCTCAGTTCAAGGAATGGTGGGGCGGCAAACTGATCGTCAAGGGCATCATGGCACCCGAAGATGCGCGTCGTGCCGCCGAGATCGGCGTGGATGCCATTATCGTCTCCAACCACGGCGGTCGTCAGTTGGATGGTGCCATGAGCTCTATCCGCATGCTGCCCGCCATCATGGACGCCGTTGGCGACAAGGTGGAAGTGCATCTCGATTCGGGGATTCGTTCGGGCCAGGATGTTCTCAAGGCGCTTGCGCTAGGTGCCAAGGGCACCTACATCGGTCGAGCCTACACCTATGGGCTGGGTGCTGCGGGGGAAGCTGGCGTCACCCGAGCCCTCGAGATCATCCACAAGGAATTGGACACCACCATGGCGCTTTGCGGTGAAACCGATACCCGCAATCTCGGCGAGCACAACCTGTATGTACCTCAAGGCTTTGGCGACCCTACCGTCAAACTCTGATACTAACGTCAAACTCTAAGACTAAGCGGGCGGCTTACTTGCCGCCCGGTTGCACTAGCCACCAAACTTTTGGTTTTCGCCAAGATTCGGTGTCGTGTCTTTTTTCACGTTGGCTTTGGCTACCTCATATAACTGGAACGCCTTGCTCTCCTTGGCTTTCCAGTGCTCACCCATTTGCACCTTGACCTCCAGCAGTGCCACGTCAGGATCGTCCTTGCCTTCCGGGAACCAGGCCGCGATGAAGGGGTTCCAGTATCTTTCAATCAGATCGCGATCATCGGTTAGGTTGGCCTTGCCCGATAGCGACACGTAGACGCCCTCTTCCTGATCGGAAAAGCTCAGGCATACGTCGTGATCGCGCTCGGTTTCCGTTACCTTTTCAGCGCTGCGCCGGGTAAAGAACCACAACGTACCGTCATAGGCATCCTGAACCAGATGCATTGGCCGGGCTCGCGGGACATCGTCATCCAGTGTCACTAGCATGCCGACTTTAATATCTTTGATCATCTTCCATATTTTCTGCTTATGCTCAGGGCTGGACATAGCGTCAACCTCCTGTTGAATAACACCTGATGAATTTAACGCAACCTATACAAGGTTAGCTGCCAATATCATTATCATCAAACTCCATGTCGGCAGTGCGCTAGCAGCTGACGACGGTAAAGCGTCGTGCATTACCAGATTGCGCCGTACCAAAAAAAAGCCTGCGATTTCTCGCAGGCTTTATTAACACTTTTTATTTCAACCACATAGCCAGGCTGGCTCGCTAATGTGACATGGTCATTGCATCTTACATAAAGGCGCTTTGGTCATTTTCCTGCACCCCACCGATGCTGACATCATCACTCAATGTCACCAGCTCTTCTTCAGGGGAAGAGATATCGTTCGCTTCGGTGGACATGGCCATCATCATATCCATGTTCGAAACGCTGGCTGCATTGATGTCAGCGTCACGACTGAGCTGGAACGAGGCAAGGTCCTGAGAGCCACCGTTAAAGGTGAGCCGCAATACCTGGACACCCTCCTCCAGATCAAGGGTCACCGAGGGCCCATCCACATAGGTCCCCCAGGCGCCAGAGTTCGGCACCGAGCTACTTGCCTGATCATAGGTCACCCCACCTTGTTCCACCGACGCTGTAATACTGCGCCCGTTGTTGGGGTTGGAGGTAACGAACGATAGGGTGTGACTACCGGCCTGTTCGACGTTGATGGTGTATTCTACCCATTCGCCGTTTTCAACCCAGCCAATCGCCTCTCCCTGACCGACGATATCCACCGGCTCATCGCGGAAGTTCGTTCCAAATTGCGCCGGGGACAGTTCGTTATACGCCTCACCCTGCTCACCTTCGTCGAACTGTGCCGCATCAAGTGCCAGGCCATCCTCGGCGTCCACCAGCCACGGGGTTCCTCCAGCGTTGAACGCTTGCTGTCCATCTCGCTCCAGGGTGAACGACGCCAGATCCTGGGAGCCGCCACTGAAGGTGAGCCGCAGCACTTGCTCGCCTGCCTCCAACGCGACCTGGGTAGCCTCAGTAGGCTGGAAGTCACCCCAGCCACCGGTGGGTGGTACCACCGAGTCGGCCGATACGTAGGGCGTGCCATCGCCTTTCGTAAAGGTCGCTGTTATGCCACGCTGAGGACCGCTGCCATCACCGAGAGCTGACAGGAACGACAGATCATAGACCCCCGACTGCTGGATATTAAGGGTGTATTCCACCCACTCACCCTCGTCTACCCAGCCGATGGCATCGCCGTCGCCGACGATATCCACACCATCCCCGGGACGCACGGCGGTACCGATCTGGCCGGCATCTGTATCGTTGTAGGCTACGTCCTGACCGCCTTCGTCGTAGTTGACCGCTTCCAGTGTAAAACCACTGCCCACTTGCCAAGGGTCACCGTTATCAGTAAAGGCCTGCTGCCCGTCCTCTACAAGCGGTGGCTCAACAGGCACCAGGTTGAACGATGCCAAATCCATGGGGCCGCCGTTAAAGGTGAGCCTTAGAACCTGCTCCCCTGCTTCAAGCGATACCTGGGTGGTATCGGTCTGGGTAAAGTTAGTCCAGCTTCCCGTTGGTGATACCCCCACCGGCGAAGCCGATACGTAGGGCGCATCGCCCTTGGCGAAGCTCGCGGTAATTGACCGGGCGCCTGGGGTAGAAGAATCCATCGAGGTCAGGAAGTCGAGATCATAAACGCCGTCTTCCGCTACGTTGATGGTGTATTCCACCCACTCGCCGTCCTCAATGAAGCCAATTGCCTGTGATGGCGTGGAGATATCCACTCCCTCGTCGGACCGGAAAGCATCGCCCTGATGGCTAGAATCCGAGTCGTTGTAGGCAACGTCCTGACCGCCATTGTCATAGAAGCGCGCTTCAAGGTTTAGCCCCTCAGCGCCAACTTCCCAGGGTGTTTCGGTGTCGTTATAGGCACTCTGTCCGTCATCCACAGGGGCGACAAAGTCCAGGTTGAACGACGCCAGATCCAGTTGGCCACCGTTGAAGGTCAGACGCAGCACCTGCTCGCCTTCCTCCAGGTCGAAGGTCAACGGGCCCACGGTCTGGAAGCTTGTAAAGCTGCCAGTGTTGGGCAGGTTCTGCACCTGAGTCGGGGTGTAGAAATTGCCATCCTGCTCGAACGCTGCCGTGATGGTCTTACCATCGCTGACCGCCGAGGTTGAGAAGCTCAGGGTATAGACCCCTGCCGTCTCTACGTTCAGGGTGTACTCAACCCACTCGCCGTCAGCGATATAGCCCAGCGCCTCGGTACCGTTCGAGATATCCACTGCCTCATCAGAGCGGAAGGCGGCCCCAAAGTGGCCTGGAGTAGTGTCGTTATACGCCACACCCTGTCCACCGTTGTCGTACAGTTTGCCTTCCAACGCCAGGCCATCGCTGCCCACTGCCCAAGGGGTTTCGTTGTCGTTGAAGGCCGTTTGGCCAACAGGCTCTGGATCTGGTGCGGGATTATCGATGAAGTTCGGTACGCCATCGTTGTCATCGTCGTCGTACAGATCCACTCGGCCATTGCCGTCAGCGTCTTCTGCCCCAGAGGGGTCGTAAGTCGCGACGTTCTTCACCAGGAAGATGTTGTCGTTGTAGTCGTAGTTCACCCCGGCATAGTCCTGAATCACGATATAGGTGTCCGGGATCACGTTGCCGTTAGCGTCCTTGGCCACATAGACGCGAATCAGGTGGCCGTCGTTCTCGTCCCAGTTGAGGTTGGTGCCTGGGTTTCCGATCTCATCGACGGTGTCTTCATAGAGGTTGGCATCCGGATCAGACCAGGAAATATAGCCCTGACGACCGGATATCTCGGCGAAGAAACCAAAGGGCTCGTCACGGTCGAGCGTCGTCGTGGTCAAGAGGTTGCCGTTGTTGAGCGTACGCGGCAGGAGCGTCTGACCGTCGGCCTCGTCGTGGGCCAGAATCTCGTCGAGATTGCGGCTATCCACATCGTGAATAAACAGTCGAGCCACGTCACCCTGAGTATGGTAAGCCGCCAATTGGGTGATTTTGATCGGCGAGCTACCGTCGGCACGCTGGAAGTACGGTGACAGAATCTCATCGCCGTTGGCTTCCACCAGTCCCCCCTTGTTCATCTGCCCCTCGGCCACATTAGTGGTGTAGCCGAAAGCGTTGATAATCTCCTGAACGAGGGGCTCCTGACCGCTCTCAGACTGGTTCTGCGCCAAACCGGCGAGCTGGATGACCTTCTCGCCCTCGTCGGCATCGCTTGAGTTGATGACCAGACTGGCCTCGTACAGGCTGGCATCATTCGGGTCGTCGGCGATGAAGCGCACGGTGACGTCGATGGACTCGCCCGGCTCCAAGTTTACCGCCGAGAAGGCCTCGGTGAGTTCGAACAGCGCCGTATCACTGACTTCGACACTATTGATATCAAGGGTCTCGAAGCCGTCGTTGCGCAGCGTGATGGTGACTTCGTCGTGCACTTCTTGCGCGACGTTGGCCGGATTCTCGATGCGCGACATCACCAGGCGATCATTGGACGGCACGCCGTCGTTGTTGATCACCGTGAGCTCACCACCGGCCACCGGCGTCACGCCCTCGATGACGAACATATTGTCGTTGTAGTCATAGTTGATGCCGGTGTAGTCCATGATGCCCAGATAGGTATTGGGAATCACGTTGCCATCGGCATCGAGTGCCCGGAACATGCGCACCGTATAGCCGCGCTCGATACCCTGAGCATCGGCCGGCGGCGTACCACCACCCTGGGGGTTCAACGACGGGTCGGTGGACAGGTTCGCCACCTCGATGCCAAACACCCCCTGGCCAGTCCAGCCACCGGGAATATCGGCAAGCGAGAAGCTCGCGGTGGCAAAATCACCATTTCCCTTCACCGGCAGAAGGCTCTGGTTATTATCCCCCGCATGGTTGCTGAAGATGATGTCCTGATTTTTATTACCGGGGTTATGGATGCCCAGCGTTGCTCCTCCGTCACCATGGTAGGCTGCCAACTGAGTGATCTTCGCCTCCCCTGCTCCGTCAGCCAACGTCCAGTAACGCGACAGCACTTCGTCGTCGTTAACGGGACGGTAGAGATCGAAGTCATTCAGGACCGAGTTCTCACCGCCACCCACAGTGGTCAGGCCATCGATACGGTTTCCAAAGCCAAATACCTCCCATACTTCATTGACGTTGGGCTCCCAGCCACCCTCATCACGCGCTTGCCAGAAGCCCGCCATGTGAATTTCGGCAATCGGTGAGTCAGCATCATTGGTAAGCAAGCGGATGCGGCCTTCAAAGACACCGTCGCCAGCGTCGTTGTTGGGTGCCGTGTAGCTGTCACGGTCGAACAGCACCGTCACATCCAGCGACTCACCGGCGGCGAGCGTCAAGCCTTCAAAGGCGCTCGGGTCTTCCAGCACGAACGGGCCATCGATATCTGCGTCGAGAATCGCAAGCTCAGTGGTGCCGGTGTTGGAGATCGTGACGGTGGCACTCTCCTTGAAGTCACGATCGTCATTGGAGGCGCTGTTGTTTTCCAGGTAGCTAAAGTGCAGCCGGTCGGAGTAGTAAGCAGCATCACCACTCTGCACAGCGATATCGGCACCTGCGTCCCCGGTAAGCGGTGTTACATCGAGGTAATCCAGCTCATCGGCACCATCAGCGCTGGAGACGACTCGCAGGTTATACTCGATACCCGCTTCCAGCTCGACGTAGGTCGACTGCTCGCCAGCATCACCACTTCCCGGATAAGCGAACTCGTCCAACGGTCGACCGTTAAGGGTCAGCGTCAGCTCACCACCGTTGTTAGCCCCAGCATTCGCCGCCAAGTCGAGCTTGTAGGCACCGTCTGCATCCACTGTAAAGTAGAAGTCGGCGGTCAGGTCGTTAATCGTTCTCGCGCTATCGCCGCTTTCAAGCTCAATGCGCGCGCCCTCGGAGACATCGGCATACACCGGCATGAAGTTATCTGTCGGTACGTCAGGCACCCTTAGCAGGTCGACATTGGGTCCATTGGCCCCCGGCGCCGTCACGCTGATGGTGTTGCTACCCGCTTGCAGATTGACCAACAACTCCTGGAAGAACCAGTTGTTTTCGGCCTCATTGCTCTGACCTACAAAGTTGACCTGGCCCAGATTGACGCCGTTAACACTGAGCGCCATCGGGCGGTCGGCCTTGCTGGCCGCCAGGGCATAGCGGAAGCCAACCTCGTAATTGCCGGTTTCATTGACATCGACGGTCCAGGTAATGGTCTGGTCACCTGTTCCATCGAAGTCGACGAAACCATCGCCGGAGGCGTTACGGTCATCGACGCTTTCTGGCACCAAAACCGGGCCGTCAAGCGAGGCATTCTCGGCCTCATAGTCCGTGAAGCCTGGCGTGGTGTCCTCGGGCGCTTGTAGAACCTCCAACTGATCGATATTGGGGCCGGTATTGTTTGTGGCCTGCAAGCGCACGGTGTTTTCCCCGACAACTAACGACGCCTCGATATCCTGTATCATCCATTCAGACCAGCGCTGGTCTGTATCGACGATACCAGCCGGCGCGGGGCCGAAGTTATAGACGCCAACGCTCTGGTTGTTGACGAATACTTCTAGAGGTCGATTAACCTCGCTGCCGTTAGCGTAGCGGACGCGCAATACCGAATCACCCGCATCTCCAGCGGCTAAATTGAAGCCGAAGGTCATGAAGTCGGCATTGGTGTCGCCATAGTCCGCATAGCCGCCGGGCACCCCGTCACTGCCATCGGTATTGCCGTCTAGACCAAAGGCGCCGGGGCGCAGGCCGTTAGGCAAATCCTGGTTGGTTTCGGGGTTGTCGATGTCACGAATCTGAATCTCAGCGTCAGCAATCGTCACTGAAGTGCCATCGTTCGGGGTGTTGTCTTCCGCTTGGATAACCAGCAGCGATACCAAATCGTCACCGGGTTCCGGATTGGGATCCACGGGATCCACCACTCCACCCGGAGCCGGATCGAGGCGGATGATCTGACTCTGCCCATTGCCGCGATTAAGCGTCAGTACATATAGCTGTCCGGTGGCAGGGTTCTCGATAATATCCAGCGGGTCAACGTAGGTGATAACGTTTCCGTTAGGGTCGCGCAGCACATCGTCGCCGATCACGTTGCCGTTGGCATCGAGAGTAATGCTACGCACATCGTCACCGCCTGAATACTCGGTGAACAGCACGTTGCCCTGCAGGTTGCCGCCGAACACATTGCTGGTGTACTCCACGGCCCCGTTGGGTGAACGGTTCTCACCCAGCGAATAGACGCCGGAAATATCGTAGTTACCCTCGGGATTGGTCCCTGTCGGATAGCGGTCCACCTGGTTAGGGTCGCTGCCACCGGTCGGGTTACCACCGTTCATGATGTACTCATCACGCAACGGGTTGGGATGTCCGTAATAGCCACCCTCGACAACCTTGAACAAGTAGTCGTCCTGCTTCTCAACGTTGGTGTAGCGCTCGTTCTCCGGTGTTGAGGGATCGTCCGGTACATTGCCGCCCGCCGCCGAGCCATTGGTTGGCACGTACAGGAAGCCGTTGGAATGCCACACCAGGTCGTAGGCGTTACGCGCCCCGGTGGCGAATATGGTCAGCACCGCGTCTTCGGCATAGGGGTCGTAATAACTTTGCAGCACGTTGCCGTCGGCGTTTTGTACCGTGGCCACGCCACGCTCATCGAACACCAGGAACTCGCCGTTGCCCATGGAGATAGGATCATCCTTGGGATGGCCGTCAGGGTCATCGAAGCGGGTGTTTTGGCCGTTGTCGGGCACAGGCTCGGTAGAGACATCAAAGCCCCCGGGAGGCGCGTCACGGGTCGGGTCGATCTCCATCACCGCCGCGTTGAGCAGTCGCTCAGGGCGATTACCCCAGGCGCTATCCGGCTCACCCATCGCTGAGTTGGAACCCTGGATGAGATACAACAGATGCGTCGGCACATCGGGATTGTTGGCCGCGTCGTAATCCGGGTTTGCGCGGAACTCGAGGCTGTTGGTCACGTGGTCGCCGTTGGAACGCGGCAGGCCAGTGATATAAGGCTCAGCAGTACCGGAGAAATCGCTGCCACCATCAAGGGTGATTTTGGTGATCTGGCCGCTGAATTCCGGCACGCCGTTATCGCGCCCATTCAGCGGGATCGGGTAGTTGTCGGTGATCCACAGCACGTTCGGGTCGGTGGGATCCACCACCAGGCCGATGATGCCACGTTGCTGACTCTCCCCGGGCTGGTCAAAGTAATCGTTCGGCAGGCTCAGCTCCTGGCGGTTAATCAGGGACCCGTCGCTTGGATCGATATCGAAGCGCAGGATCTGCCCGCCGATGGTCGCCACATACATGGTCGAGCCGTCGGAGGTAATCTCCAGCGACGTGAAGCCAAAAGCATTATCCGCAGCACCGTTGAGTTCAACCACATCGTTGAAGGCCACATCGCGGGCGACCACCTCCGTCTCTTCACCGGTCACGAAGGTGTTGGTGTACTTCTGGAACTCCCGGGTCGGGGCATCAGCATCATCGTTGGGGCCACGATCCCGGAAGCCATCAATCACCAGGGTATAGCTGGTGAAAGGTTTCAGCGTTTGGCTTGGCGAGATGGTCAATGAATCGAAGCCACCGGTCGTGTTGACGTTGAAAGAGATTTCCTCGCCGGTAACCGTTTCGAACAACTTCACCGAACCATCATTGAGGCTTTCAAGTAAAGCGCCGCCGCGGCCATCGACCACCGAAATACCCACAAAAATATCCGAGGTTGGGTCGACTCCAGTAGGAATAGCGCCGTCCTCTGGGTCGAGACCGACCTCCACTTCATTCTCCCCCACACCGGCAATGGCACGCGCGTCGGTGAAGAAGGCATAGTCTTCCGGTGCTTCGCGAGCGTCATCTGGCGTCAGGTCCGGCAGCGACTGGATTTCGATATACTGGATCTCGGTGTTCTCGTTATCCAGCCCCAAAGAGTCCAGCGTCAGTCGACCGTCGGTAACCTGCACGATGCGGGTCACGAGGTCGGAACGCGCACCTTCGGTGTCGTCGCCTGGGTTGGCGTCTGCCGGGAAGTCGTCCGGGCGGAAGGGGGTGAAGGGGTCGTTGAAAAGTTCGCCTTCGGCATTCAATACGTTACGGCTATCATAAGGCCCGGAGGTGTCACCAATTGAAATGGTCACCTCGTAGTAGCCGTCTTCCACTTCCATCTCCCAGCCGGCGCGCACATAGTCGCTTCCGGGCTGGTCGAAGTGAGCGTAGGTGCCCTGACGCGTGTCGAGGCCAGCGATATCATCGGTACGGTCGTTGACCGCCACGCTGGTTAGCTCGCTGATATCCAGCGGCGTCGTGCCGGGTTCGTTGTCGTAGATCGATTCCTCTGTCACCCAGCCATACTGGTAGGACTGACCGTCGATAGTCACCGACTGAGTGCCGAAGGCTTTGCCGTTATCGGCAATATAGCCTTCGGGTACTGCCACCCCCTCGGGCTGGAAGTTGATCTTCACAGAGAAGCGGTCGATGGGCTCAACCACGTCCGGCGGTTCAACACCATCCCGCGTGACGCTAAGGCTATCAATATTAGGGCCGTTGGCGGACAGATTCTCCAGGCGGATGGTGTTGCTGCCCGCCTCAAGCTCAACTTCGATAGTGGCTTCCTGCCAGTTCAACCAGCCGGCGTTGCCTTCACCCGTAATGGGGAAGGCCATCTCACCCTGCGACTCGCCGCCCACCAGAATATTCATGGGCCGGTCAGCACCGTCTCCACCGCCATTGGTGTAGCGCACGCTCAGGGTATAGGTACCGGATTCCTCAACGTTCACTTCGAAGAAGGCCGCGTCACCGACTTCGCCACCCATGTCGAGGTAGCCAGTACCGGTATAGCCATCCCATAGCCCACCAGCCGCTTCGTTGGTTTCAGGATTATCGGCGTCACGCACCACTGTATCCGGGGTAGGCTCATCATCGTCGATCGACAGGGCTTCTCCCTGAATTTCGAACAAGAAGGGCTCGGCCGGCGGTTCGCTGCCATCGTCCTGTTGGTAGTTGAAAGTGATCTGGTCGACGTTGGGGCCGTTGCCCACTCCGCCGTTGGCCGCGGTAGGGATGGTCAGCGAGAAGGTATTGGCGCCTTCGTTAAGCGTTACCTCTACTTCCTGCTCCAGCCACTCATTCCAGGGGTCGTTAACGCCATCGTTCGGCGCATTGGCAAAGGGAACCTGAGGCTGCTCAGCGCCATTAACCGCCAGATCCAATGGACGAGGCGCTGCGCCACCGTTGGCGTAACGGATAGTGGCCGTATAAGTACCCGCCACTGGCGCATCGAGGTTGAAGGTAATTTGATCGCCGGCATCGGTGCCGAAGTCCAAGTAGGCGTCACCGACGGCTCCCTCACGGAAGTTACTAAAATCATCGGGATTGTCTTCATCTACCACGCGCGTCACGGCCCCTTGGGCAGTGCCGCCGACGTCGGTAACGATGGCGTCTTCACCTTGAACAGTAAAGGGCTCAACCACTACATTGCCATCGCCAATGATCACACTTTCGTTCGCCTGGGCCTCATTGCCCACAGCGTCGGTGACGATGAGCGTCACGGTAACATCACCACTCTCGCCGCTGAGATCCACCGTAATATCGCCGTTCGCCGCTGGCGTCACGGCTGTACGAGTGACGCCACCATCGAGGCTGATTTCGTAGGTAACGATGTCGTCATCGGCACCGGCCACATTAAACAGCGCCGCATCAAGCTGACCGGGTTCCAGGGTATCGGCAGCAGCGGTCAGGGTCAGGTTGCCATCTTCATCTGCGCTGTCATCGACGGGAATGGGGCCGGTGCCCCCTTCAGTGATTTCGATGCGATCGATATTGGGACCGGTGGTCGCACCTGCCGGTATCGCCAGTTCAATGCTGTTGGCACCCGCTTCAAGGCTCACGGTAACCGTCTCGAACAGCCAGTTGTCGAAGCCCTCTTCGGGCCCGGTGCCGTCTGGGTCGGTGGCCAGCATATCGAGCACGACCGGCGTACCGCCATTGATGACCAGATCTAGCGGACGATCAGAGTTGGTCGCATAGCGCACGCTGATGTCGTACTCACCCGCTTGGGCCACATCGACCTGCCAGGTGACGTTGTCGCCGGCGGTATCGCCGAAGTCCAGATAGCCAGTGCCGGTAAAGCCCGGGCGCAGGCCGTTCTCTAAATTCGGATTATCTTCGGGGTTGTCCGCATTGCGAACGGTGGTGTCATTGTCATTGGCGTCGGTATCGAGGCTAGTCACCGTTCCATCCTGCACCTGCAGGCTAATTGGCGAGAACGGGGCTTCATCGACGTCATCGACGGTGACCTCAAGGGTCTGGACGTCGGTAAGGTCGCCATCAGTGACGGTCACCTCTACTTCGTAAACGCCATCTTCATCGTCATCCACCGGCAGCTCGAAGTCGCGGGCGCTGGTGAAGCTCAGCACGCCGGTCGTTTCGTCGATGGTAAACAGCGGCGCATCAATGCCTCCGGTGATCGCGAACACGGGGGCATTGAGCCCAGTGGTAACACCATCCTCGTCAACGACGGGAATCGCACCGATCTCGGTCAGGTTTTCATCAACCGAGTAGGCGACCTGATCAATCAAGATGCTTTCGTTAAGATCCGACACTGTAATCAAGGTGTCCTGCGAGACGCTGTCTTCACCGTCGGAGACGGTCACGGTCAGCTCATAGACACCGTCTTCATCGCTGTCGGCGGCAAGCTCTGCGTCTGGCGGGTTAACGAACGCAAGTTCTCCACTTACTTCGTCATAGGTGAACAGTGCCGCATCAGCGCCGGACAGCGTCACGGTCAGACTGTCGCCATCGGCATCGTCAACCACCAGGCTGGCCACGGCTGACGTGTTCTCGTCAACACTGACATCGGCCGCCAGCCCCTCAATCGTCGGCGCCGCGTTGACCGGCTCCTCGATACGCTCGAACACCAGCGAGTCGACGCGCATCAGTTCGCCACCGGCACCGCGAAGCTCAAGGCTTGCCAGGTCACCGGCGGTGACCTCGAAAGGCGTTTCGAAGACAATTTCCTTGCGGTTACCGCTCTGACCCGCGTTACCACGAGGGCCGTCGCCCACAATGGTGCCGAAGTCATCGTTAAGCACGACATCGGAACTCAGCGTATCGCTTGCGGCGTTGCGCGCTTGGAGGACGGTATCGCCGACGGTCAGGGTTAATGCGCCCTCGCCATCGTTCTCATCGAACACATAGAGCCGAGCGGTGTACCAACCTGGCTCTACGCCTCCGGCTGACAGGTCCGTCGCAATATTGGCGGGGGTATTACTGGTGAGTCGGATCAGCTGTTCGTTGGACGCAAACGCACTGCCGGTCACGATCAGATTGGACGCATCGAGATCGGTGAAGTTTTCCGCCTCGATAGTGATGGCATCCCCCACCTGAGTACCTTCGATGATGAAGCTCAGCGTCTGGGTGCCCGACAGCCCCGCCGGATCGGTAGCACGAATCACGACGTCGAAATTGCCCCCCTGGCTTGGAATGCCTTGAATAACGCCATCCACCACTTCAAGACCGGCAGGCAAGTCCTCGGCGGAAAGCGTCAGACTATCGCCGTCAGGGTCGGAGAACAGGGACGCAAAATCCGCCAGCGGGATCTGGATAAAATTCTCGCCCACTTCGCCAAAGTACGGTTCAAGTGCCACTGGCTCCGCCACAGGGGCGTCATTCACGTTCTCGACGGTCAGCGCGAAGTTGGTCGAGGTAGTGGCGGTACCGTCATCGGCTGTCACCGACACGGTATAGTTGCCCGGCGCTAGGCCTTCAAGGCTACCGGTGAGCACCTGATCGGCCACGCTCAGGCCAGCGGCCGTCACCGGCTGGCCTGAGCCGTCGGTTATTTCAAAGCTGAAGCTGAGCGTATCGCCATCATCATCGATAAAGGGCAGATCGACTTCGATATTCGAGCCTTCATCAAGGCTGAGATCGGCGATACCGCCGCCAACTACTCGTGGAGCGCTATTCGTGTCGTCGACATCGGCTTCCGACAGGCTGACGGCGCTAAAGCTCGCGCTGCCCTTGGCACCCAAATCATCGTCGTTAACGAATACCAGCGAATCAATGGTAGTGCCCGCATGAGCCGACAGGTCAATGGTGAAACGGAATGTGCCGTCACCGTTATCGACCCCCTGCCCGCGCAGGTCCACAAACCCACCCTGAGTCTGAGTACCGCCCAGTTGGTAGACGCTGTTGCCGCCGTTAAACGGATTAGCGTCAGCATCGAAACCAATCGCGACAATTTCTGGCACCGGCGAACTTGAAATAGCCAAGTCCAGCGTCAGCAGTGTATCGCCGGTAATGGTGTAGCTGCTCGGCAGCTCTGCCCGTTTCCAGACGTTATCATTCAGAGTAAGCGTGGTGCCTTCATCCTCCACCGCAGCGCCGGTACCGCTTGCCGGGTTGTCCTGCGTGTCGTTGTAGGCGCTGATGGTCGCGTCATTGAAGGTCACATCGAGCGCCACCGGCGCCGGATCGGTCGCCCCAGCCAGCGTCACTGTGTCTGCTACGCTGGCTTCGTTACCGGCTGCATCAGTCACGATAAGCGTCACCGTCACCTCGCCTGGGCTCTGCCCCGAGAGATCGACGGACAGGGTATCGCCTTCGCTGGTGGCAGACTGACGCGTTACGCCGCCGTCGAAGCTGACCTCAAGGGTCGAGTCGGCGTCGATGCCCGCAACACCAAACACCACTGAGTCGCTGTCGCCCGCCTCAATGTCGGCATCCGGGCCGTCAAGCGCCAAATCACTGCTTTCATCGGCCGTAGTATCAAGGGTAAGGTCCAGCGTCTGCTCGACACGGTTGCCGAAGGCGTCCATGGCGATCAGGGTCGCCGTGAGGTCGCCATCAGCCTGACCGGACAGATCCAGCGTGAAGCTGCCATCCGGGTTCGGCGTGACGTCTTCGACGGTAACACCGCCATCGAAGCTCACCCCGACAGATTCGATGTCATCATCAAGCCCGGTCACGCTGAAGCCTGCCTCGCCAGCGGTTGCGCCATTAATCACGAGATTGTCTGCGCTGAAAGCCAGTGGCGTGCCATCCGCATCAGCCTGTACATCGCCTACCGGGCCGCTGCCCGCAGTGGTCACTTCCAGGCGATCAAGGTTTGGACCGCTATTGGCACCCGAAGGGATGCTCAGGGTGATGATATTATCGCCCGCTTCCAGGGCCGTCGTAAGGGTTTGATAGCCCCAGTGATCGAAGCCTTCCTCGGGGTCGCTGCCATCAGGATCGGTAGTGGCGAATGTCGGGGTGCTTACCGCGGTTCCGTTGACTGCCAGATCCAGCGGTCGAGAGCCGTTACTGGCATAGCGGAAATTCAAGTCGTAGCTGCCCGCTTCTGTCACGTTCACGGTAAAGGTCAGGCTATCCCCCGGCACGGCACCGTAATCGACATAACCGGTACCGGAATAGTCAGGGCGCAAGCCCTGGAAGCCTCCTGTCTCAGGATTTTGGGCATCGCGCACCAGTGTCCCGGCATCGTTGCCAGCGCCCGGCTCGGCGGCTTCAGCCTGAACGACAATAGGTTCGATCACCGGATCAGCCGGATCCACTGGGTCTGCCGCGAGCAGCGACACCTCAATCTTGTCGATATTGGGGCCGTTACCGGCACCGCCCAGGCGCAGGGTGTTAGTGCCTGCGGCCAAGGAAACTTCCATTGTCTCGGTGGACCAGCCTTCCCATTGGCTTGGGGCGGGATCGCCTCCAGGCAAATTCTCCGTTGGCACATCGCTGACGTCGTCCGGGTAGTAAACGGGCGCACTTGTCGCCTCAAAGGCGAATTCTCCAAGCGGGGTAAGCACCTCGCCATCGACCAAGGACAGATTCAGCGGACGACCGCCACTTGTCGCATAGGTCACGGTGACGTTGTAGGTACCGGAGTTGACGACGTCCAAAGTGAACTCGCCATAGGCATCGGCATTGCCGAATGCCCAGTCGAGATAGCTTGCGCCCTCGGCGCCCACCCGGAAGATCTCAGTGCCGTCGGTTAAATCGGCGATATTACCGACGGTGACCACCCGGTTGGTGGTGCCCTGATCGACATCGGAAGATGGCGAAACCGTCATGTCTTCACCCTGAATCACGTAAACATCAGGGTCGGGCGCGCGTACTTCCAGATAGTCGATGTTGGGGCCGCTGGCGCCGTTGGACGTGAAGGTGACGGTGTTCTCACCCGCTTCAAGCTGTACGCGAATCGTGCGCTCGCCGAAATCGCTAAAGTCGGTGGAATCGCCTGTCAGTGTGGTGCTGGGCAGGTCGAACATGCGATCTACCAGTTCGTCGTTGACGTCCAGCCGCAGCGGACGGTTTCGGTCAGAGCCGTCGTCGTTCTGGCTAAGCGCATAGCCCAGCGCCAGGTCGTATTCTCCCGCTTCGACCACGCTGAAGGTGAACGTCAGCGTCTCACCCCCGTTAACACCGTCGCCATAATCCACGTAGGCCTGACCATCGGCGTTGACAGCATTTGGCTGGCTGACGGGGTCATCGACGACGTTGATGCCAGTTCCCGAAGTGACGGCTGAAGCACCATCGGTATCATCGGCATCTTCGGCCTGTATCCGCAGCGTTGCAAAGGTGGCGGGGGTCACGGCCAGGGCCATAAGCGGGCTATCGTCAGCTTGCGGAAGGCCCGTTTCATCTGCCTCTAGCGACGTAAGTGCGGCAATGCCAGGTTCGGAGGTGGGAGGGTCCACTGGCTCAGCGTCCGCTGTGTCGGTCTCATTCCCGGAAACCACATCGAGCTCAACAGCCATATCCGAGTCAGGTATCAACCGGCCGCGTTCATCCATAGCTTCCAGTCGCATCTTTAGCCTTCCCAGTGCAGGCATTGGTAGTTTTTCGAAGATGAAGGGGCGCTCGAAGCTTTCAAAGACTGATGTCTCATTGCGAGCGTCTTCCCAAGCCAAGCGCATTGACTTGATAGACGATTCCCAGGGAGAGGGGGATGGCATCACATGTAACTGGTTGTCACTGAAGGTATCTCTACCCCAGCGCCCACCTTCACGAACGGAACCTAGAAGAGACTTGGCCTGGTTAGAAAAGAAAGACATTGAATACATGATCCACCCCACGGTTTTAATTAGACTTTTCAAGCACACCAAGACGGGCACTTGCGAGTACTCCCGGACCTATTTCCTGACTATCTCTTTCCGCTCTAAGCACGCCTATAGCGTGACCAATGCGCAAGGTTAGGCCGACTATCGATGAGTCTAACCTGGCTTTTTCAGGTGGCAAGGTGATGTCATCGGCGCTACTTTGTATCAAAATGTTACAAAAATACATCAAAAGCTTTTAATATAAATATTTTAAATCAATGCGTTACTTAAACTAATACAAAAAAGTGTAACGTTTCGCGAACTAAAAATGACAAACAAAATAAGTGAATATGCTTAGTAAAATCACTTAATCACCTAACAGAAAATATTGATGAACAAAAAAACCAGGATTAACAATCAAGGCAAATAAAACTAAAAAAATAGTCCATGAATTTAAAGGAGAACTGATACGCTGATTAACAGTCACTGACCATTTGATTACAAATAAAAAAGCGACATTTCTCGGCAGGTTGGCAGCAACAATTGAGCAAGGCCCCATGACGAGAGACATCATCGACTGGCAGGGACTTCCTTAATAGATGCCAACATGGCTGGCCACATGAACGATCACAACAATCCCCTGGAGCTCGGCTATGTCGGATTCACACGTAGGGTCAGATCTGAAAAAAGTGCTTGGTACCTGCAGACAAAGCTTTATCTACGTTGGAACGTTCAGCTTTTTTATCAACTTGCTAATGCTGGTCCCCCCGCTCTACATGCTGCAGGTCTACGACCGGGTCATCACATCCCGCAGCCAGGAAACGCTGCTGATGCTGACCCTGGTGGTGGTCTTCCTGTTTATAGTGATGGGCGGGTTGGAGTTGATGCGTTCTCGGATACTCGTGCGGATCGGCAACAAACTCGATGTAATGATTAGCCAGCGTCTCTATACCGCGATGTTTAAACGGACGCTGATGATGCCCGGCAAGCCCTCAGCTCAGCCGCTGAATGACCTTACGACGCTGAGACAGTTTCTATCCGGTAACGGCCTCTTCGCGTTCTTCGATGCACCTTGGGTGCCCATTTATATCGCCGTGCTAGCCATGTTTCACCCGTGGTTCGGGCTCTTCGCCCTGGGAGCAGGGATCATCCTGGCGACATTGGCCATCATCAATGAAGTCATCACCAAGTCGCTATTGAACGATGCCAACAGCCAGCACGTACTCTCTCAGGATTTAGCCAACAGCAACCTCAGGAATGCCGAGGTGCTCCACGCCATGGGTATGCTGCCCGGCATCATGGGCCGCTGGAGCGCACGGCATCACGAATACCTGGTCCTACAATCCAAAGCCAGTGACCGAGCCGGCTTGATCACCAATACCTCCAAGGTCCTAAGGCTGATGTTTCAGTCATTGATCCTGGGCCTGGGGGCATACCTGGTGCTGGCAGGGGACCTGACGCCCGGCATGATGATTGCCGGCTCCATTCTGATGGGCCGTGCATTGGCGCCCATTGATCAGATGATCAATGGCTGGAAGGGATTTTCTGGGGCTCGCACTGCCAAGGGACGCCTTGAAGAGTTGCTTAATACCATTCCGGCCGAAGAGCCGCGCATGCCGCTTCCCAAACCCAAGGGACGCCTGATACTGGAGGGCGTTACCGCCGCGCCGCCCGGACAGAAGCTACCTACGCTACGCGACATTAATCTGGCGCTGGCCAAAGGAGAACATCTCGCCATCGTGGGGCCCAGTGCGTCAGGTAAGTCGACGCTGGCACGCGTTATCCTCGGTATCTGGCCAAGCCAGTTTGGTTGTGTGCGGCTCGATGGTGCCGATATTACCCAGTGGAATCGCCCGGCCTTGGGACCCCATATTGGCTACCTGCCCCAAGATATTGAGCTGTTCGATGGCACCATCTCAGAAAACATTGCCCGCTTCGACGAAGTAGACCCGCAGGCGGTTGTGCTCGCCGCCCAGAGAGCGGGGGTGCACGAAATGATCCTCGAGCAGCCAGAAGGCTATGACACCTGGCTTTCCCACGGGGGCAATGCACTCTCCGCGGGCCAGCGCCAACGCATTGGCTTGGCACGAGCGTTATATGGCCAGCCTGTGCTGATCGTGCTGGACGAGCCCGACGCCAATCTTGATGAAGCAGGCGAACAATCGCTTTCTAACTGCTTGATCCGGCTACGCCAGGAAGGTACCACCGCCATCATCATCACCCACCGGTCGCGTCTATTACATAATGTGGACAAGGTCTTGGTGCTCAAGGAAGGCCAGATTTCCTCGCTCAAGCCTCCCACCAGAATGGCGCCCGTTACACGCATGACGGCTGACGGTAGCCGCCCCGTACCACAGCGCGTGGCCTCCTTAAGACCCAGCGCACGAGGCCGCAATGGCGGCGAGGACACCCAGTCATGAACAATGAGCTACCTCTCGAAGATAAGCGCTATCGCCGCATTGGTATCGCCATATTGATCGTGGCCATTGGAGGCTTCGGCAGTTGGTCGGTGTTCGCCAACCTGGCCGTATCGGTGGTCGCGCCGGGCTCTGTCTCGGTAGAAAGCTTTACCAAAACCGTGCAGCACCTGGAAGGCGGCATCGTCGAGCGCATACTCGTTGAGGACGGCGACCAGGTAGAAGCCGGCGATGTACTGATGGTGCTCGATGATACTCAGGCGCGCTCCCAACTCGAGGTCACCCGCTCTGACTACCTGATTAGCCGCGCTACCGAGCTGCGGCTTTTGGCGGAGCTCAGTGGCGCGGAAGTACTCAGCTTTCCCGAAGAGCTCACCTCCTCCGAACAGCCACGCGTGAAAGAGGTACTGGATGTGCAACGCCGATTATTTGAGTCACG
Source organism: Halomonas sp. SH5A2 (assembly GCF_014263395.1). Classification (GTDB taxonomy): domain Bacteria; phylum Pseudomonadota; class Gammaproteobacteria; order Pseudomonadales; family Halomonadaceae; genus Vreelandella. Next base: position 3,533,459 of record NZ_CP058321.1, read on the forward strand.
CCAGGAGTCTCTCACCGGCACCTTAGCCTCCCTGGACGAGCAGATCGTGCAGATGAACGAACAGATTGAGGGCTTGATCAACACTCAGAGCATCAACCAACGGCGCATCAACTCGCTCGAAGGTGACGCCGCCAATCATCGCAAACTGTTTCAAAAAGGTATGATCAGTAGCCAGCGAATGCGCGAATTGGAGCGCGAGAGCCTGGAGTACCAAAGCGTCAACGCCCAGCACGCCTCTGAGGTCGCTCGCCTGCATTCTCAAATCAGCGAAAACGCCTTGCAAAAGCAGGTCCGCATGCAGGAATTTCAGCAGCAAGTAGGCGAAACACTGCGCCAGACCCAAGCCGAAGTAGCCGATGCCGAAGAACGCCTAACGGCCCTTGTGGATAAGGTCAACCGTACCCAGGTGCTGGCACCCGTCTCGGGAACAATAGTCGGGCTCAAGGTTCACACTCTTGGAGGCGTCATACGCTCCGGCGACCCGCTGCTTGATATTGTGCCAACCAATGTCGGCTTTATTGTCGAAGCCAAAGTCCCGGACCATGATATCGATCACCTCTACCTAGGTCAGCCTGCCGAGATACGTTTCAGCGCTTTCAACCAGCGTCTGTCAAACGTCATCGACGGCGAGGTTGTCCACGTGAGTGCCAATAGTTTCGAGGACGAGGCAACAAGAGCGCGTTATTACAAGGTGCGACTTCGCGTCACCACTGAAGGCGAAGAAAATATGACCGACACCATGAAACTACTAGCCGGCATGCCTGCCGAAGTAATGCTGCGTACGGGCGAAAGAAGCTTTTCCAGCTACCTGGCTAAACCCATTACCGACATGCTGGCCCGCGCCATTCGAGAAGATTGACGCATCAAATAGCCGCGGCATGGCGAAAACGCCCTGCCGCCTGGTTGAGCTTGTTATTGTCGAAGTAAACTTCTACAGCCTTTTTCCAGATATTCTACAATCAAATTGCCATCCACATGGGAATCGACTAGGTTAAGGTTAAAGTAGATGTGTTGAAAAGTCCCTACTGCTGACATGGTCGATCATCTCTGAACAACACTGACTGCGTCTCGCTTCATATTGTGCATCCTAATGTTGTCGCAGTCTGTCTCGGTTAACCCGCAAAGGAGAACGTCGAATGTCGATAACATCAGAAAAGCAATTACCTGAATCAGTAACCGCCTGGCGCGATCCGGAAATGGATTCGGTGAAAGGTACCGAAACCCCCAAAGACCCCAACAAGGGCTACATTGCCCTGCTTGGTTGGAGTGTCAACGCGATCAAGGCGGCACAAAAGTTTGACCGCCGTTATGTCGTGGTTGCCCCGGAATGGGCCGAGGATTTCTGTACAGCCAATAATATACCCTTCATTCCTTGGGATTTTATCCGGCTAAATGATCGGTCCATGGAGATCGCCGAGAAGCTGAAGGAAGAAGGTGTCGACGTTGCCATTCCACTGTTCGAAGAAACCGTCGAGTGGTCCGGTGCCATCAACTCTGTCCTCCTCGACAGCCCACGCATGTACGGGCAGTCAATCCTGTTCCGTGACAAGGCCCTGATGAAACGCCGTGCGCAGCTTGGCGGTATTCGTGTGGGTATTTTCGAAGAAGCTCACGAGAAAGAAGACATCGTTCGTTTCATGAAGCGCGTCAACCAGACGCTGCTCAAGCTCGATGGTGACCCGGACGACCCGATTCACGTAAAAGCATTCGATAAAGCCGGTTGTCTCGGCCACCGCATGATCCGCACGGTGGAAGAAATCGAGCACATTCCAGACGAAGAATACCCCCTGCTGATGGAAAGCCATCTGAGCGGCTGGGAGTTTGCGGTTGAAGCCTGGATACACGACGGCAAGATCCAGTTCCTCAACATCTCGGAATACGTGACGTTGGGTTATTCGGTCTTCGTGCCCGCCACGGAAGAACTCGAAAGCTGGCGCAACGCGATCACCAAGCAGATCGAATTGCTGATTAAAACGTTCGACATTCAATTTGGCCTGATTCACCCCGAGTACTTCGTCACCGCAGATGGCGAGATGTACTTTGGCGAGGTTGCCTACCGCCCACCCGGTTTCAAGGCATTTGAGCTAATCGAAAAAGCCTACGGATTTAGCGCCTACCAGGCATCAATGCTGGTGTTCGACCCCAAAAGCACCAAGGAAGAAGTGGCTGCTTTCTTCCCCAAAGAAGTGGTCGACGCGAAGGGCTACGCAGGCTGCTTCGGCGTGTATCCACGTCGCCGCGTGGTCAGCAAGCTGGAGATGCCCAAAGAAACGATTGAGCATCCCTATTTCGATTCCCACGAACTGGTCGAGCCGACGGAAGAGACCGTGCCTGACCGGTCGGCCTTCGGGACGCACTGGGGCCTGCTCTTCTTCTTTGGTGACGACCCCATCAAGATGCGCGATCTGCTGAAAGCGCAGGAAGATCTGGACTTCTACGTCTAACGTTTTGTAACGCAAAACGTATCACGACGGGCGCGTCTATCAGCTTCTGGAATACTCTAATTCCTGAATGCTGGTAGGCGCGCCCTAGTTTTTTGCCTGTAATCCCATAGCATGTATCAAAAATATCCATGAAGTGGCGAGCTCGCCACAGGGATATACGACACTTAACCCTTTCCGAAACAACTGGCGAGGTCATCAATATGGTTAAGGGGTTTTTGATACTGCTGATTTGCCAATTAATGGGCGAGTGGCTAATGGTATGGTTCGGCTGGCCAATTCCAGGCCCGGTAGCGGGAATGATACTTCTGCTGATTGGGCTAATGCTCTTTGGCCGCGTGCCCGATAGTCTACGTTTACCCGCCGAAGGGTTGGTACGGCATTTATCGCTGCTGTTTATCCCAGCGGGCGTCGGCTTGATGCTATTTGCAGAGACACTCGCCCAGCAGTGGCTCACGATTCTGGCATCGCTGCTACTGAGCACCCTCATTACCTTGTCGCTAACCGGTTGGATGCTGCAGGCGTGGGAAATACGTCAATACAAGCATAAGGAATGAGTGATGGAGCTCACCACTTTTTGGGTTTACTTCAACGCTCGGCCTCTTTTTTGGATTGTGATTACGCTGGGGGCTTATCTGTTAGCCAGCGCGCTTAATCGTAAGGCAGGTGGCACTGCGCTGTTACACCCGGTTTTAGTCGCCATGTTGATGATCATCTTGCTGCTAACCCTCAGCGGCACCAACTACGACACCTACTTTGAAGGGGCGCAGTTTATTCACTTCCTGCTGGGGCCCGCCACCGTCGCTCTGGCTGTACCCCTTTATGATCACCGTGCACGCATTCGCCAAATGCTGCTGCCACTGCTGGTAGTTTGCCTAAGCGGCAGCCTGACGGCCGTCGTAACCACCGTGTTGATTGGTCAGCTTTTTGGTGCCAGCGATGCGCTGTTGCTATCAATGGCCCCTAAATCGGTCACTTCCCCCATCGCCATTGGCATCTCGGAACAGATAGGCGGGTTCCCATCACTATCCGCCGGTTTATCGTTGACCACCGGCATAATGGGCTGCCTGCTAGCCCCACTGGTATTTCGCGTACTCAGGGTGCGTTCACATACGTCAAGTGGCTTCGCACTGGGCCTGACCGCACACGGGTTCGGAACAGCCTATGCCATGCAACGCAACACCCTTGCGGGCGCCTTTGCTGGCCTGGCGATGGGGATGACCGGGGTATTTAGCTCCGTGTTGATTCCACTGGTCAGCCAACTGCTCGGCTTGAACTGAATACGACTCACGGAACAAAGATTATAGTTTATGAAAAAAGTCGCCATATTTGTTGATATTCAAAACATCTATTACACGGTCCGATCAGCCTATGGCAGAAACTTTGATTACAATAAGTTTTGGGCTCAAGCAACGAAAGGAAGAGACGTTGTGAAAGCCGTTTGTTATGCAATCGATAAAGGTGATAAAAAGCAACGCGAGTTTCAAACGATACTAAGAGCCATTGGCTTTGAGGTGAAGCTAAAACCCTTTATTCAACGCTCGGACGGTTCCGCCAAAGGTGATTGGGATGTTGGCATTGCCCTCGATGCCGTGGAATACGCGGAACAGGCGGATATTATCGTGCTAGTAACAGGCGATGGAGACTTTGACCTACTCGTCAACAAAATCCGCACTAAATATGGTAAGAAAGTTGAAGTTTATGGCGTCCCTCAGTTTACAGCAGCCTCTCTGATGAACGAGGCAAGTGATTTTATACCTATCGATAAAGCATTGCTGCTAAATTAGCTTTAATAAAAACGGCATAACAATGCATTAATCATCGCCGCGCTGATAGCGATTGAACTCGCGTTGCCACCGCGCCATGAACGCATCGCGGCGTAGCGAATCCACAAAGGCAAGCACCGTCGCGTTAAGTGTAATGGGATAGAGACGGTCACCGACTTGATCGCGTAAGCGTTGCGCGGTGTAAGGCCCGACAACATCAGGACGCACGCTGAAAAGCGGCGTTTGCGCCGCCAATACACGCTGACCATCCCGGCTGAGCAAAAAGTTCATAAAGGCTTGGGCAGCGCGCGGGTTAGGTGCATCACGGTGGATGAACCCCGTTCGCATCATTACCAGAGCATAGTCCTGAGGCACCTGCACAATCACCTCGGGATTTTCCTGTGCCCACACCATGGCGTAGGAACCCAAGAGGTTATAACCCAACCAGTAGCGCCCATCCGTAAGCCCTTTCAGCATCGAGCGGGTATTGGCTTCGAGCTGCGCGTCGGCATCCCCCAGTACCGTCACCAGATCCCAAAACCTGTCTGTATACCGGGCATCCTGCTGGAAAAGGGTATAACCGATCCCGCTTTCTGATGGAGAGTAGGTGGTTACCTTGCCTTTTAATGTCTCACGCTGTTCGCTTAGCAGTGTGTGAAGGTCCGCATGGGTTTGCGGTGGCAGGATGTGGCGCGCTAGATCAAGCCGGTAAGCCATGACGATCGGCTCGAAGGTGAAGCCGAACAGTTCATTTCGCCATTTGGCCCAGTCAGGCCAGTCACTGGCCTGTTCGGAATCCAGCTTTTGGGCATAGCCTTGATTCACCCGGTTCATCTGCCAGGGCATCGCGGAGCTGATCACAACGTCGGGTGGTGGGTCCGCTGTCTCTATCAAGTCATTGACTTCCAATGTCGAACGGTCACGGTAGGTAAGCTCGACAGCGGGATGGGCCTGCTCGAAAGCCTCCAACAGAGGTGCGACAACCTGCCGATCCAAGGCGGCTTCTACCACCAGCGGCATCGCTTGCAAACGCTGAGAAGATGAAAAAAAGACAACCAGCAGGGCTGTCATCAACCATAGGCGGTGCATCAGGTTTCCTCTCTTATAGCCGGAAAGTGCAGCTCAATCCGAAGCCCATGTGGCTGTCTTTCTTTGACCTGCAGTTCGGCCGCATGGCGTTGTGCAATGGAATCAACGATGGCCAGGCCAAGGCCCGACCCTTGCGTATCCTGACGTCCGCCGCGTTCGAAAGGTTGAAACATACGCTGGCGAACCTCGGGCTCCACCCCAGGACCGTTATCCTCGATATAAAGCATGACGTGATGGTCGATGGTCTTGAGTCCCAGGGTAATGACGCTACCGGAGGGGGTATAGCGCAGTGCGTTATCGATCAGGTTGCCCAGTAGCTCACGAAGTGCCCACGCTTGCCCCTGTATCATGACAGGTCCGTCAGGCAGCTCGTCCAGCCCCAGGTCATGGTAGATCGCCACCTCGCGCTGGGCCCATTCCAGCACAGTGTCATGCAGCATTGTTTTCAGGTCGAGCGGCATGAGCTCGTCAGCCTCTTCGATATGGCGAAGGCGAGCGAGACTCAACAGTTGGCTGGCAAGACGACTGGTGCGCCTCGCACCGTCGTGCACGTCGGAAAGGGCTCGATACCACTCACCAGGGTCGCGGCTATGCAGGGCCAGCTCGCTGGTGCTCTGCAGCCCCGCTAGCGGTGTCTTGAGCTGATGGCTGGCGTCCGCCGTGAAACGTAGCAGGTTGTCGCGGCTCTCGCGCTGACGAGTAAACAGGGTATCAAGCGCTTCAACCGTTTCACGTAATTCTTCTGGAACGCTGCCATTGAGTGGCCGTGTGTCATCGGCCGTGCGCTGCCGCAATTGATGGCGCAGCTTGCGCATCGGTTTCAATGCCACTCGCATCGCCAATAGCATTAGGATGCCTGCCAACAGAACCATGGCGATAAAACGAATGACCGCGCGATCGAACAGCTCTTTGGCCAGTGCCTGGCGGCCACCGACCGTATGCCCCACCCAGATCTGCACCGGATCTTGAATGTCCCATCCCGCCGAGTCGTATTCTCTACCATGCAAGCGCCAGCGAGTCCCCGCCTGAGTCAGATCAAGCCAGGTTGGCTCGATGGCCGCCTTGTCACGCCCTGCCTTGGGAATGGGGATATCGAGATTGGCCGAGATTCGTCGCCCGTCAGGGTCGAGCACGGCGTAGAAGACCCGCTCCTGATGAGAGGTCGCCAGAATCTGCAGGGCGGCGGGCGGAATCCTGACGACGGGGTCGCTGCCTTCCCATTGCACCGACTCGGCGGTCGTCAGTGCAGCGGCTTCAAGCTGACTGTCGTAAGCGCGCTCCGCCGCGCGCTGGGTTGAATAATAAGCTTCCATCAGCAGTAGCGTACCGAGCCCCGAGACCATGACGAGTAGCCAGATAGCCAGTCGTGCTTTTAGCGTGCCTTGAACGTGAATCACCTGGGCGTTTCCTCAAGGCGATAGCCCAGGCCACGAAAGGTTCGGATACGCAAACCGCTCCCCTGAAGACGCTTACGTAACCGGCTCACGTAAACCTCAAGCGCATTAGAACCTACCTCACGGAAGCCAAACACTCGCCCTTCCAGCATCTCGCGGGGGGCGATATTGCCTGCATGTAGCAGGAGTCCTTCAAGCAAGCGTAGCTCACAGCGAGGTAATTCAAGCGTTCCCCCATCAAGGGTGGCAACGCCAGCAACGGGATCAAGGCACAAAGCCCCCAACGTCAGGCGGTTATCGCTGCGCTGCTGGCTGCGCCGTAGCAAGGCACGCACCCGGGCTTCAAGTTCGGCAACCGAGAACGGCTTGGCAAGGTAGTCATCCGCGCCCAGGTCGAGACCATGGACCCGGTCGTCGATGCCGTCCCGAGCGGTGAGGATCAGCACCGGTGTTCTGTCGCCTCGCTCGCGTAATTCCCTCAGCAATTCAAGACCGTCGCCATCGGGCAGCCCCAGATCGAGCAAGACAAGATCGAAAGTGTCATTGCGCAGCGCCGTCCGCGCCTCGCTGGCGAGCGTGAAGACATCCACGGTATTGCTCAGACGGGCAAGCGCATTGTCCAGCGAGCGGGCGATCATCGGATCGTCTTCCACGATGATTAGGCGCATGTGACTAAAGTCTCAGAGCAGTATTGGGAGAATGACAGGTTGGTGAAAGGTTGCCTGCCTAACATGGCGACTGTCATCTGGTATGACCGGGCTCGGACATTCCCCGCGCCCGACTACAACAAGAGAACAGGAGTTCGTCATGAAGATCAACCCAATCCTTCGCCGCGCCTCTGGCCTTGCCGTCATCGGCAGTGCACTGTTTATGGGCCAGGCCTACGCTCAGACGATCCCGGAATCCACCGAGTGCATCGCGCCAGCCAAACCCGGTGGTGGCTACGATTTGACGTGCCGTCTCGCTGCCAACGGCCTGCAGGATACCGGCCTGATTGAAAAGCCGATGATGGTCAGCTACATGCCCGGCGGCATTGGCGCGGTGGCGTATAACCATGTCAACGGTGTGCGCACCGACGATCCTAGCCTGATCGTTGCTGCCAGCACCGGTGCCGCCGTCAACCTGGCGCTTGGCAAGTTTGGCCAGTACGACGCTGATGAAGTCCGCTGGCTGGGCGCGCTCGGCGTCGACTATGGCGCTATCGTCGTCAGTGCCGATGCGCCTTGGGAAAACCTCGAAGAGCTGATGGCCGACCTGAAAGAAAACCCCAATGAGATTGCCTTCGGCGCTGGCGGAACGGTTGGCAGCCAGGACTGGATGAAAGCGGCGTTGATCGCCAAGTCCGGGGATATGTCGCCGAAGGATCTACGTTACGTGGCTTTCGAAGGCGGCGGTGAGGCTCTGGCGGCATTGCTCGGCGACCACATCCAGGTGTTCACCGGCGACCTCTCGGAACTCAAGTCTCAGCTTGAGAGCGGCAAGATCCGCGTGCTGGCGGCACTTTCCGAAGAGCGGATGGGCGGCCCCTACGCCGAGATCCCCACCGCGGCCGAGCAAGGCTACGACGTGGAATGGCCGATCTGGCGTGGCTACTACATGGGTCCGGACGTCAGCGATGAAGCCTACCAGGCCTGGATCGAGCGCATGCAGGAACTGGCAGACGACCCTGTCTTTGCCGAGCTGCGTGAGGCGCGCGGTCTGTTCCCGATGTCACGCTTCGGTGACGACTTTGACAGCTACGTCAAAGAACAGGTTGCCGAATTCAAAGGACTGGCCGAAGAAGTGGGTCTAACGCAATGAGAATCGCCGCCGACCGAGTATTGGGTGTTGCCCTGATCGGTCTGGCGGCGTTTATCGCCGTCCAGGCCGTTCAGCTGGAAATGCCCTTCAGCTATGAGCCCGTCGGCCCCAAGGCATTCCCTTTGGGGCTGTCGATTCTGCTGACCCTACTATCGCTGGTCATGATCTTCAGGCCGGGCGAAAACGGCAGCTGGCCGCACAAGGCACTGGCGCTGCGGTTGTTACTGGTGCTGGTATTGCTGTTGGTCTATGCCGTCTTGTTCAGGCAGCTGGGGTTCATCGTCTCATCGCTGCTGGTGGTCACCGCCCTGGCACGACTGTTCGATGCGACCTGGGGCAAGGCACTGATCACCGGTATTGCCATGTCGATTGTCGGCTATTTTCTGTTCACCGCCGCCCTCGGCATCAGTCTGCCTTCTGGCTACTTGTTCGCCAGCTTTATCTAAAGGATCGCTGAGATGTTCGATTTCCTGATCGACGGCTTCGGGGTTGCGCTAACTCCTCTCAACCTGGGCCTTGCCTTCCTTGGCGCCCTGTTGGGCACCCTGTTTGGGGCCTTGCCGGGTATTGGCCCGATCAACGGCATCGCCATTCTGATGCCGTTGGCCTACACACTCGGCTTGCCGGCGGAGTCATCGCTGATCCTGCTGGCCGCCGTCTACACCGGCGCTGAATACGGCGGGCGCATGTCGAGCATCCTGCTCAACGTGCCCGGTGATGCCGGCGCGGTAATGACCACCCTGGATGGCTACCCACTGGCACAGAAAGGGCTCGCCGGCCCCGCCCTAGGCCTATCGGCCGTCAGTTCATTCATTGGTGCTACCATTGCCATTATTGGCCTGACACTGTTTGCTCCGCTGCTGGCAGAAGTCGCGGTGATGTTCGGCCCGGCCGAATTCTTTGCGCTCATGATCTTCGCGTTCTCTTCCATGTCGGTGATGATGGGCAAGGATCCGATCAAGACCGCCATTGGCGCGGTACTGGGCGTACTGATTGCCACCGTGGGTATCGACTCCGGCAGCGGCGTGCTGCGCTATACCTTCGGTTTGCCCGAGCTCTACGACGGCATCGACTTTGTGGTGATGATCATTGGGCTGTTTGCCATCAGCGAAATTCTACTGATGCTTGAGCATGCCCACCGCTCGGAAGACGACGGCAAGCTCCCGCCGCTGGGTCGCGTATTTGTCACCCTCAAGGAAGTTCTCGCATGTAAAGGCGCTATCGGCCGCTCGGGGTTGCTCGGCTTTATCATCGGCGTTCTTCCCGGCACCGGTGCGTCGGTGGCTGGCGCCGTCTCCTACACCACCGAGAAGCGCCTTTCCGACAAGGACAACACCTTTGGCAAGGGCGACATGCGCGGACTGGCAGCGCCAGAGTCGGCCAATAACGCGGCTGCGGTCGGCTCCTTCGTGCCCATGCTGACGCTTGGCATTCCCGGCTCCGGCACCACGGCCGTATTGCTGGGCGCGCTGATGCTTTACAACATCACCCCAGGGCCGATGATGTTCACCGAGCGCCCGGAAGTTGCCGGTGGCCTGATCGCCTCGCTTTACATCGGTAACGTTGTACTGCTGTTGCTAAACCTGCCGCTGGCGGGCGTATTTGCCCGCGTACTGACCATCCCGCGCTGGGTATTGGTGCCCGCCATTGCTATCCTGGCGTTCGTCGGTGTCTACCAGTTGCATTCCGACCTGTTTGCCATCTACCTGATGCTGATCATCGGCGTGTTTGGTTACCTGCTGCGCAAGCTGGGATTCTCCCTGGCCCCCGTGATTCTTGGCTACGTGCTGGGTGGTTTGATGGAGCAGAATCTTCGCCGTGCGCTCTCCATTAGCGGGGGCGATACCGGCATCCTATGGCAGTCGGGTATCTCACTGGGGCTGTGGATAGCCGCTGCTTTGCTGCTGGTCCTACCCTGGCTGGTGCCGAAACTGCTCGCGGCCAGACGCTGATCGACGAAAGCCAACAGCCGATGGCTCGACAAGCAGTACGACCGCCCCGGCAGATGATCCAAGCTGCCGGGGTTTTTAAGTCAAAAGGAGGTTGAAAACAATGCTGGCCGCAAGGATTAGCTCGCTAGGTCGTTTCCTGCCAACGTTGGCGCTCGGGCTTGTCGGCGGTGGGCTGGCTTATTGGCTACAGCTGCCACTCCCCTGGTTACTGGGGGCCATGATCGCCACCACGGTGGCCTCTCTGGCGGGCGTACCGATGAGGTCACCGGGCAAGGGGCGCAAAGGCGTACTGGTCGTCATTGGGGTCATGCTCGGTTCAGCATTCACACCAGAGATGACCGGCGAAGCCAGCCTGTGGGGTATCAGTCTTGCCGTCATGCTGATCGCCACGGCGGTGATGATGACCTTCTCGGTATGGTTCTCCTGCCGGGTGGCGGGCCACTCCTGGGAGACCGCGCTTTACTCCGGCGTGCCCGGCGGCGTATCCACGGTGACGGGGATGGCGCTCTCCTCGGGGGCCGACCTGCGGATTATCGGCATTACCCACGCCGTGCGAATTCTGGTGCTGCTGGTAGCCATTCCACCTGCGCTGCAGTTTATCGGCCATGTGGATATTGGCAGTGCCACGCCCGCATTGTCGCAATGGCTATGGATGCCAACACCGATAGATATTGGCTGGCTGTTGGCGGCCGGTATCAGCGGTATATGGCTGGGCAAGGTCCTTCGACTGCCAAGCCCACTGCTATTTGGCCCGGCGCTGGTCTCAGGAGTACTGCACTTCTCTGGCCTCACCCACGCCGCGGTGCCCCCGGTAATCATTGCGTTCGCACAGGTGATCATCGGTATCTCCGTGGGTGTGCGCTTTGCTGGTGCCAAGCTTGGCGCGGTGGGCATTGCGCTGCTGATGGCCGTCATTCAGGCACTGGTCCTATTGGTGCTCGCTATTATCGCCGCCTGGGCAGGCCATCTACTTACCGGGTATTCCGCCGCGGCGGCCCTGCTTGCCTATATGCCAGGCGGTGCCCCGGAGTTAAGCCTGGTTGCGCTGAGCTTAGGGATCGACCCCGCCTTCGTTACCACTCACCACCTACTACGCATTACGTTACTGATGTTGCTGCTGCCTCTGCTGCTCAAGCGGATGGCGTCCAACGCCTAGTGGTTACCCGCATAAGCTCACTAGGAGCATTTTCTAAACTAAGATTGATAACGACCGCAATTTCGTCAATTAGATCAAAAACTACCGCAAGTTTAATCCCGGATTATCGGTTTCATAAAGCCCCTCATCGCTCGCTCTGGTCAAAAACCAGATCGGCCAGCCGCCGACACATGGGTCGGCCATTGGCTGAGCTTGATCTGATAGAGAGTTGAGATAGGTAACGTTGTTCATGACTGATTTCTAGATGCCTGGATACAGAAACAGGTAATTAATAGCAGTCAAACGAATTGCTCTCACAATCAGGCAAGAGGACCTGCCTTGTCACGCAAATCATTGTTATAAATACATTTATCTATAATTTTTGTTTCTTTTTAAGCGATCATACTAGTTTTTTTCGTCAGCCCGGATATTGCATAATTTAACTTTAGGCAATTATTTAAGAGTAATGTGCAAATCATCGCCGAGGCGCTTTGGGTTTATCGGTTCGCTACCTTGTAGCTCAATAGCACGCTGGAAAGTTTTATGGATCGCCGGATAACTATTTTTATAAGGTTTTTTTATTTTTCATCTGCAACATATTGGCTATTATCGATATCAGTTTCTTAAAACCTATTGATTTCATATAGAAACAAACTACATTATTTTATCAGGTATTTAATTTTACCGAAACCACTTAACTTATCTGCAGTATCTTTATAAACTGGAGACAAACATGGAAATCAATAATATCGAGCCCAGCAGTTGGTCTGAGAGCTTTTCTCAAGGTATTTATAAAAACGAAAAAGAGGCAAAGAAGGCAAAACGGATTGCAGGATGGATGTCACTTTCAGCAATGATATTTCTGCTATTTTTTTTCTTCCTTTTTATAGCAAAAGAGTTTTATTTTATTAATGAAAATGATGTATATCATTGGCTACTGGACTGGGAGGTTCAGAACTTACTTTCACCCGCAGCCATTATCGTTTCAGTGCTATTTGCAAGCTATATAGCTCTAATTCAACTTCTTCACAAAGAGAGACGTGATCGTATTGAGCATTCTCTTTTATTATCTGAGTCATCCCCAGACTTTATTGTAGCATCGAATTCTATAAAACCCATCTTGAATCACCTTAAAGATACCGCCAAACACTACATGAATGACTCTGACTTTAACAGGTTATCCGAGAAAGGCGAGTGGGGTAAAATATTATATAGGATGACATTATTATCGAATCGTGCACCAAGTCACTTGGCTAAGCTGGCGGGTACTATTATGGATGATCATGCAGAAGATACTTATAATGCGTACAGAGCATTAAATTTTTTTGAAAAGGCAGCTATTGCCATATCTGAAGGTCATGCAGAAGACGTAGTTGTATGGAAAAAATTTAACGTTGTAGCTCTTAGAGTTTGGCTTATGGCTTACCCTTTAGTACTCGCTGCCTGGTGCAGGCACGCTCGTAGCGAGCATCTCTTCGGTTCTAACACGCTTGGCTACCCATATGAAAACTATGAGGCATGGCTAATATATCATTGTGAAAGAGAGGACCGGTTAAAGGGACTTTTAAAAGAGCTAAACAAAATTAGAAATAAAGTTTTGGATAATGAGATTTCTTGCAATAAAAAATAAATGCTACATCAAGCTATCTATTAAAAATCAGCACCACCTTTACCTAAGCTTATAATTAAATTTATATCATATTGACAACTAGGCAATTTTCATATTTAGAATCTTGGCTACGGTATAGTTTACAAATCCGCTTTTTCACAACAGTTGTCCCGAATGGCCGTACTTGATATTATTTTGAGCTGAATAACTATCACCCAGTCTAAGCCATCATTAGCTATAACTAAAACTTAGTCTATTCATCTATTCCCAATGAATTACCTAACTCTTCCCAAAAATATCTGACTTAAACTTCTTTTTTCGGGTGATCTTGGAACAGTCATACTCCTATCATTTTTTCGTGCAGGGCATATCAACGCAGATTTAGTACGAAGCACCGCAAACTTACCACAGACGGAATTCTCTAATAAAATTTGGCCAACTCAGATTTTATAGATACAAAAACACCAAAAAACAAAAAACAAAAAACCCGAAAACCTATCGTTCCACTTCAAATCCAAGAAATCTATACTGTTAAGCTTAGTAAAATTTCACTCCTTCAGAGAATTGAAAATTATCAAAACACTCTACGACCACTCACAAAACTACTAAAAACCCACAACAAAACACTTACGAAAATCGACATGGCTAAAGAAAAGAAAAATGCTAAACTGCCGGGAACAACCTTGACGCTTAAGCCAAGCACAGTACTAAAAGCTACCAAGCTGAGCATTCCAAGCTGCGTATTGGCTAACGTAACACGTGCTACTTCAACCCCGTATCGCTGATGAAGGGTCAGAGCAATCGTCAACATTCCGATGGGGAAACTCAGCACAATACCAGAAATAGCAGGATCGAAATTAACCAACAGAATTGTCGCCAAGCAGACGACTGCTCCCGCTAATACACCGCGAATTAGCAAGTCTCCCCAACGTACGGGGGCTGAAACGGCTTTGGAAGAAAGCCCGATTGAATTAATGTAAAACCGCGAAAAAAGTAACGTTACTCCAAAAAGCGCTAATGCGAAGAAAACGCCCCCTGGTAGTTGATCCGCTATTGATGCGGCAAGTATCCAAATAAGTGCAGAGCAAGCAACACTGACAACAGCCCCCAATCGTTTAGCAAGCAGCACGTAGCTAAGGCAGAATATCAGCGTCGCCAACATAGCATGCAACGAGCCCAGTGCTGCATCAGCTACGAACGGGTCGGACTGCTCACGAATCATAAAAAAGTAGCCAGGGCCCAGGACTATTGGCGTACCTGCCAAAACACCTCCGATCTTAGGGCCCAGGCGAACGGCTGCTAGCGATACGCAGACCACTACCAGCGTGGTGGAAAACCACTTTACAAAAATAAGGCTTAGCATGGATATATTCTCAGCCCGCTACATGACGTCGCCGCTGTTAGGCCCAAGCGTCTGTCCAAGGTAGAGGTCGCCATCGGGGGAAGCAGCGAGCATAAGCGCCGTGGGAGCAACTTCTTCCGCTTTGCCAAACCGACCTAGAGGAAGTTCAGCTTCTTTATTGGCTACCCACTCTTTACTAAGCCCTTCTAACATCGGCGTTAAGATAGGCCCTGGTGCAATGGCGTTGGTAAGAATCCCATAGGGCGCTAACTCTCTCGCCATCGATTTAGTAAGCCCCAATAGTCCAGCCTTCGCTGAGCAGTAGTGAGATAAGCCCACGCCTCCTTTGAGTGCTAGCTGGGAGGAAATATTGATGATCCGACCGCTTTTTTGCTTAACCATTTCAGCGGCAACATAGCGCCCCACGAGGAAAGGACCGCGCAGATTAATACTGACCATTCGATCGAACGTCTCAGAAGACATTTCCAAGAAAGGCATTTCATTCAGGATACCCGCGCAATTGACCAGCACATCAATAGCTTGGTGATGATTTATCACCTCATCAACCATTACCTGAACAGAAGCTTCATCAGCGACATCGACACTATGATGCGTTGCACTACCTCCGAGTAATACGGCTATCTCTTCACATGCACCACGATTGAGATCAGCCAAGGCAACGGTGGCACCTTCATCATGAAAACACTCCGCAATAGCCCGGCCGATACCGCTAGCGCCGCCCACGACAAGAGCAACTTGTCCCTGAAGTTTTTTAGACATAAGGATTACTCAGCTTATTAAATAAAAGAAGCGAGGATGTCTCCTCGCTTCATATACAAATAACTAGCTCGGCCAACGTACAGTCAAGCCGCCATCAACCACCAGTTGCTGGCCAGTTACGTAGGCGGCATCGTCACTACTCAGAAAGCGAGCAGTTCGAGCGGCCTCATCGGCATACCCCACGCGCCCTAAAGGAATAGATTTACCAGCCGCCGCTAGACCATCAGGCCCAAGCGAATTAACGGGATCCAACGACTGAGGCGTCTCGATCAACCCTGGAATCAGAGTGTTAACACGAATACCACGGGGGGCAAGCTCAACCGCCAGAGACTTTACTAATCCTACTAAGCCACTTTTGGCTGCCGCATAATGTGCGTGGTTGTCCCATCCATACACGCCACCGGCGATAGACGAAATAGCCACCATAGCGCCGCCTTCCTGCATCAACTTGGAAGCACTACGGAACACCCTCATTACGCCCGTCAAGTCTACTGATAGCATGTCATCCCATGCTTGATCGGTAAGCGCCTCTAAGGGTGCCTGGCGTAAAATGCCTGCTCCGGCCACAACGATGTGTAAGGCGCCAAATGTGTCGATGGCCGTCTGCGCAAAGTTATCGCATTGGTTAGCATCTCTGACGTCTAATGCAACCGCTACACACTCTCCGCCAATGGCTTTTACGGCCGAAACCGTTTCCTCGACATCGTGGGGATCGTTCGGGTAGTAGCCTGCCACTACCTTAACGCCAGCCTTGGCATAGCTGACTGCAAGGGCTTGACCAATGCCGCTAGCGGCACCCGAGATGATAGCCACCTTGCCTGCCAAACCATCGTCGCGCTCAAATGTGCTCATGCAACAGCCTCCTCTGTAGGATCATTTTCGAGGTGGTCCACATGGCGGGTACCGAACATCAACAAGCCACTAAGCACCAGTGGCAAAGAGCCGGCCAAAATCGCGGCCCAAGTCATTGGCACACCAACTGTCAAGAGTATTGACACAAGGCCCGAACCGATAATCGCACCTAACGGGGCCATTACGTGAGCCACATTCGTTCCAGTACCACGAAGATGAGGAGGGAAGGACTCCCCCATATAGAAGAGGATTGCCGCAAAAGGACCAAGCAAGAAAAACAAAGTGATGGCGTACAACACGTAGATAAAGCTGTCATCAGCCGGGCCAAGCAACATAACTATGCTAGCCAAACCACCCAGCAGGAACCCCATCAGCACGGTGTTGCGGCGCCCAATACGATCTCCGACCAAGCCATGGCTCAGGTAGCCGACAAAGCCAACGGCGTTGGCCAGGATCAACACGTAAAGAGAGTTTTCAAAACTAACCCCCTTCGCTTCCACTAACACGGTAGTCCCCAGAACAGCAAAGACCTGGATAGCCATCCAACTGAACAGCCAAACCAATGATAAAGAGATAGTATGGCATCGTAATTCAGGCGCAAACACGCCCTTCAGCCCCATGTTACTGCCTGTATCGACTTCAATATCTTGTTCCGCAGCCAGCTTAGCGGCGCCTTCAGCATCCCCAGTCTTGCGCCGACGCTCGACTTCCTTGATCGCAGCGAATATTGGCGACTCAGGTAATTTGATCGCCATCACGATGACAATGATGGAAGCACAGGCAGCCACAAAGAAACTGCCACGCCAGCCCACAACAGGTAACAGCAACGACGTCATACCCGCTGCCAGCAGCGCACCTACCGGCCAGCCGCTCTGAACCAGGCTATACATAAAGCCGCGGCCCTTTGCCTTCTTGTAGATCTCATTAAGGTAGACGGCATTCACCACCTCCTCAGAAACCGCAAAACCAGAAAAGGCCCGGATAATCACCATTGAAGCTGCGCCGATTGCCACTCCCGAAAGACCGGAGCTAACGGCACCGCCAATCACCAACATGATCAACGTCTTCTTGCGTCCATAGCGGTCAATCAGAAAACCGACGACCAATGAAACGAGAAATACCCCTATCGTGGCGTAAGTATTAATCGCGGTCGCCTTGGCAGCACTCCAGCCAAAGTCTTCGGCAATCACAGGGAGCAGGGTTCCAAAAAGGGTGTAGTCGTAGACCGACGCCACCCAGGCAATAAAACAAACCAGCGAGGCATAGCCGATCTGTTTTTTGGTGATGACTGCATTCCAAGGTTCATCAGCGTGCTGAGTTGCCTCAGAAGTTGTAACTGAATTTGGCTCGGCCATCGACTTCACCCTCTTTTCAATTATCGTTTTGTATTATTAACAATCCTTTTCGACATCAGCTGCGTGGGCTGCGCTTAGCAAAGTCATCAGCAATCTCATCGAAGGTACAGAAGCGCACACCCTCATGGCTCTGCATATGCTCAATCAGACGTTCAAGCATCATCAGCACTTGAGGACGACCCGAAACATCAGGGTGAATGGTCATGGTAAACACCGCGTAGTCGTTCTCGCGGTAGACCCAATCAAACTGGTCTTGCCACATTTCACCCAAATGACGCGGGCTAACAAAGCCATGGCTATTAGGGGCTTTTTTGATGAACATCATCGGCGGGAGGTCATCGAGATACCAGTTGGCAGGAATCTCGATCAAATCGGTTTCCTTGCCGCGAACCAGCGGCTTCATCCACTCCTTCGCAGGCTTGGAGTAATCGATCTTGGTCCAGGAGTCGCCGACGCGAACGTAATAGGGGTGAAAGTCATTGTGCATTAAGCTGTGGTCATACTTGATGCCACGCTCAAGTAAAAGCTCATTGGTGACCGGACTAAACTCCCACCACGGTGCCACATAACCCGTTGGTCGCTTACCGGATAGCTTAGTGACCAGTTCAATGTTGTAGTCGAGCACGTCCCGCTCTTGCTCACGCGTCATAGCAATAGGGTTTTCGTGGCTATAGCCATGAACGCCAACCTCGTGACCGGCATCAACGACGGCTTTCATCTGCTCTGGAAAGGTTTCAATGCTGTGGCCGGGAATGAACCAGGTCGTCTTCAGGTCGTATCGTTCAAATAATTTAAGCAGACGCGGCGCCCCCACTTCACCAGCAAACAAACCCCGCGAAATATCGTCGGGTGAATCCTCACCGCCGTAAGAACCGAGCCAGCCAGCGACGGCATCAACGTCAACGCCAAATGCGCAGAGAATCTCTTTTTTAGCCATTTTGAACACCTCATTTTTGGTACTTGGTCATGGTGTGCTTGCAGTAGGCGAATGGTGGCTAACACCAACCCGCATAAATTGAAGGCTGGACACAAAAGTCATTTATGTCAATAAAGTATTATCGATGTCCAAAACCGCTCAACACATCACTTCCCCTTGCACCAGAAAGGCAAAAAAACGCTAAAAAACCCGTAAAACGAGCCTTTAAATCGCTAAATTCATAAATCTTGCCCACAAAGATCTAGACTGCTTGGTGCAGCACACCTTTGAAGAAGAGGTAAAAAAATTAAAATGCGCCAAAATTGAGCATTTTTTTGACTAATGAATCCAGTTTACATTTCAAGAAAAGACTCTACTGCCCCTATCGCAAGCATCTAGCGGCTTACAGGGCAGCAGAGGCATTGAAGAGAGTGGCTCAAGAAATTTTGAGCAGGTAAGGCGGGAGATCAGGCTCTGGAAAAACCGACAAAACCTTTAACCGGCGCCGAGTACGCTTGGCAGCCATCTGGAGGTGTGCTTGCAAACTTGAAGCGGCAGCATCGAAGGCACCAAACAATAAATGGTCAAGCACCAGCTGATGCTCCACCAAGAGGGGTTCGTTCGGCGGCACACCGACCGTCTGAAAAAACATGCGGTTTACGATTACTGGCAACTGGCTCTGGGCAATCATCTCGCAAGCTTTACGGTTTCGGTAGTGACGCAGGCACCGCTGATGCAAATCTTGCTCAAGGGAAGTTATTGATGATGCATTCTGCAGTTCGGGATGATCAATCAAGCGCTGAGTGTTTGCTTTCATCGCCTCTAATTCTGCTTTATCCAGCAAAGGTCCTGAAGCTTTAAGTGCTGCCGGCTCAAGCAGGGCACGAATTTCGAAATCTTCAGCCACTGCCTGGGCAGTAAGAGGGCCCGCCAACCAGTGAGAATAATTATCTTTCTCTACCAGCCTTTGATTACGGAGGCGCCCTAGCACTTGCCTGGCAACGGTACGGCTGACGCCATAATATTCGCTAAGCGTCGCCTCAACGATGCGGAAGTGACCAAAGGCCAGGCAGGTGGCGACAGCCTCTTCCACCTGGGCGTATATGCGATCAGAGATCGGACGAGCATCTATTTGAGACTTATAGTCAGAGGCAAGTCCCAGCATTTTCGGCGTCAACATCTGACGCTTTGGTGTGACTGTTTCAGGCTCTGATGTCGCCAAAAAACCCCGTCCCTCAAAGCGGCTAATCAACCCCTCTTGATGCAACAGTTCGAGCGCCTTGCGCACTGGTCCACGACTGGTGCCATACATCCTCGCAAGCGGCCCCTCAAGCAGAACCAAACTAGGCGGTAAACGCTGAGACAGAATGGCATCACGTAACGACTCTTGAATCTTGGCATAGCGTGGAGCCTGCCCTTCCTGAATGCTGTTAGAACGATCGTCAATGGTCAGAACCACATCCTCCACAAGCTTGTCCTTCCCTAGTTATTACTAAGCTCTGTTTACCTATCGCCGCGTAGGTAAAGATACATGCAAATTGTTATATCTTAACACCTCCCACCCTACCTTTTGAGCCGAGCAAAATCGGTAACAGCCTACCCAACACCCTCAAGCTGAAAGCCATTAAGATTTCGCTTAATTTTTTCTTTTCAAAACAAAATATTAGATCAAAACGGGCAAATTTTCACCAAAGTATTATTGCTCACCACTTGCTTGATAATGATTTTTGTATCCATACTACATTTTAAAATTTAAAAAATGATCACGCCATTGTCGCCAAAACTGACTACCAACAATGCAGAGGAAGAATGCAATGGGATTTACAAGAAATAACAATGAACCAGCAACGTCGGCTGGATCAGACGATAACCACCAGAACTTACTGGAAGCCTCCATTTTGCCGGTCTGGCTGAATCAGCGAACGATCGGTTTCTTTGGTTTTATATGGTTATGGATCGGGATGGCCGTCATCATTGCCACTTTCCAGCTTGGCGCTGGTGGTGTTGCTGGCCTGCCACTGATCCAAGTCGTGGCCATCATCTTCTTCGCCAACCTTGTGCTTGGCGTCGTCATGAGCCTAACTGCGGATATCGGTACCGAACACGGCCTTTCCTTTGCCGTCTATTTACGTGCTCCCTTCGGGCTCAAAGGTACGCATCTTCCTGCTGTCTCCCGCGGGGTGGTCGCCGCCATTTGGTTCGGCGTACAAACTTACCTTGGCGCTCTGGCCCTTAACGGCATTGTGGAGTACCTCTGGGGGTTTGATAATTGGATAGTGTGGTATGTGGTTTTCGCTGTCGTGCAGATCGTCAACACGGCTCTCGGCATTCGCGCAGTGGAATTGCTGGCCTCGATCGCCGCTCCTTGCATCGTCGCCATCTCGGTTTGGATGTACTTCACGCTTAACGTGTTAGCCGAAACCAACGGTACTAATATTTGGACCTTTGTAGGCGATCAAGATGTAGTGCCTTTGGGGCTATTCTTCGCCAACATGGCTTTTTGGTCAGCGCTAGCGGTGGATATTCCCAACTTGACCCGTTTTCTGCGCACGCCTGGAGGACAACGCAGTTTCTTTGCCCGCAATCGCAACGTTTTCGTCGCACAGTTTCTAGCGTTACCTGCAACTCAGGCCTGGATTGCGCTAATTGGTGGTGTTTCATTTATAGCAGCAGGTGATTGGAACCCTGTCACCGTCATTCAAGGCCAGGGTGGTGGCTTAACGATGGTGGCTCTCTTAGCGATGGTCATATTAGCTCAGTGGTCTACCAATAATGCCGCCAACTTGATTCCGGCCGCTCTTACCTTCGTCAATGCAGGTGCACCTCGTATTAGCTATCCTGTCGCCTTGGTCATCGCCGGTGTGATCGGCACCGCTTCCATGCCCTGGTTGATTCTGAACAATTTGTTTACCTTCCTTAGCTACTATGGTGCGGTACTCTCCGCTGTCGGCGGGATTATGGTCGCGGATTACTATATCTTGCGGCACCGTCGCCTTAATGTGCCCGCATTGTTCGACCCCGCAGGCCAGTTCCGTTTTTTCAATGGCTTTAATCCCGCTGGCATAATTGCCTGGTTGGTTGGCGGGGTCATGGCGCTAATATTCCTGGAGTACGCTTATGCCATTGGCTTCATCACCGCATTGGCAGTGTACGTAATATTGATGAAAACCTGGATTCTGCGTCGCTATCCTCAAGAAGAGCTAGATAGCAATTTTGATGATCGTTTTCTAGCGACATCAGTAGGCATTAATTGGGTCTACACCGAGCAGAAACGCTTCGAGCGTTTGACGACCGACGACATCCCGACCTCTGCACTTAAGCGTGAAGATCGCTAAGCCGGCCTTCATCATCGCTAAAGCGCTAATCGACTAACTCGGGGGACTTTTTTATGGCCCATTATCCAAGCAGTGCCCTTGCCATCGGCGAAGACATCAAACATGGCAGGCTCGACCCGGTCATGCTGACGCGGCACTGTCTGGCGGCGGCTAAAGACAGTGACGCCGTTTTTATATCACTTACGCCAGAGCGCGCCATGTTCGAGGCCGAGGCTGCCGCTCGGCGCCAAGAACACGGCGCAACTCTAGGGCCGCTCGATGGAGTCCCGATCGCCTGGAAGGATCTGTTCGATGTTGCAGGGGTTGCAACGACGGCTGGCGGTCGAGTGCTGACAGATGAGCCCGCCAAGTACGATGCCACTGCGGTTCGCCATGCGGCTGCGGCTGGCATTGTATGCCTGGGCAAGACCAATCTGACGGAACTCGCCTACTCTGGCCTTGGGCTAAACCCCCACTACGGCACGCCTCACCACACGCCGGGCACAGGAGAGCCAAGGGTGCCCGGCGGCTCCAGCGCAGGCTCAGCGGTGGCCGTCGCCAAAGGCATCGTACCTGCAGCGATAGGAACGGATACGGCAGGCTCGCTGCGGGTACCTGCCGCCTTTAATGGCCTGACATCCTATCGCCCCTCTCAGGCTCGTCATAGTCGGCAAGGCGTGACTCCCCTGGCCCATAGCCTGGACACCATTGGCGTCATCGCGACAACCCTACAAGACTGCTTGGCCATCGACGATGTGATGCGAGGAGAAGAGGTCACGACGCGAGAGACTGCTGACCCCGAAAGCACGATCATCGTGCTGGATACTGCTTACCTGGACGATGAGCGTATCGCAGAAAGCGTGCGGACAAACCTAGAACGCAGCGCCGAGCAGCTTGTTAATGCAGGCTTTCATCTCGTCAGACGTAAGCTTGCCAGCGTGAGCGACACCCTGAATCTTATTCAACAGCACGGCTGGCTCGGCGCAGCAGAAGCTTATACCGAGTACCGTGAACTGTTGGAAAGTGACGCAGCAGACGCGATGGATCCAAGGGTTCGGCAACGGTTATTAAATGCGCAGAAGATGACACCAGACAGTATAGTGACGCTTTATCGCCAGCGCCGGGCACTTCAAGCGCAACTTTGCCATGAACTCGCCGGGGCAACGCTACTCTCACCCACCGTTGCTCACGTTGCTCCGCTTCTTGCCCCCCTGGAAGATGACCCGGAGCGCTTCGCCGAAATGAATCTCGCCACGTTGCGGCTAAGCATGGTGGCAAGCCTGCTTGACGCACCGGCTGTCGCACTGCCTAGCGGTGTTGACGAGAATCAGCAGCACACCAGCATCCAGCTAACGGCACCTTCCGGAGAAGATGAGGCACTCATGAGAGTAGCCCTTGCCGTCAGCGATCACTTGAGGCTCCCTAATGAACCCCAATAGGCCCATTGCCAATCTGAATCAACTGTAGAAGGAGCTTTTATGTGCGGATTATGCGGCGTATTCGGCGGTGAAGACCACTGGAGCACTCACATCGAAGATCCTGAGCAGGCTCACTACGAGCGTCGCCGTGCCAGAGGCTACCGGGCAGAACTGATTAACCGTGTGCTTAAGCCCCATCGTCTCGTGCTCGATGATTTTCAGGCATCCAGCTTTGTTATTGCTACCGCAACAGGCAAGCGCGAGATTGTCCAGGATCTAGGCGGCATCTGGCGCCAAGCCGAGCTGATGACTGGGCAGGATATTGACCCGTTGGATGAAAATTTTCTGGCATCGTTAAGCTAATGCTTAGATGTTTCTAGCTTGCCTCAGAGAGGAGCCGATCAATGAATGACGAGACGCCGCTGCTACCGGTTCACGTGATATCCGGCTTTCTGGGCAGTGGCAAAACCACCTTGCTCAAATCGGTACTGGCCAGCGAAGACTTCGGCGACAGCGCCGTGCTGATCAACGAATTTGGCGACGTGGGCCTAGACAACCGCCTGTTGGGAGAAATCGCCGAAGATGCTGTGCTGCTTTCCAGTGGCTGTGTCTGCTGCACCATCCGTGGCGAGCTGTCTGATGCGTTAAGACGCCTGATGTCACAGCGGCAGAACGGTAAGATTCCGCCCTTCAAACGAATCATCCTGGAAACCACTGGCCTGGCCGACCCCGGCCCCATCGCCTCAACGATCACCGCGGATCCAGTGCTACGCCATCACCTGCGCCCAGGCACAAATCTCACTCTGGTCGACGCCCTCAACGCCACCGCCAGCCGCAAGCTCCAGCCAGTGTGGGAATCTCAAATTGCGGTGGCCGATAAACTCGTCATCAGTAAGGTCGACCTGGTCGATCAAGCCCAGCTTGATGAGGTTCAGAGCCTGATTGACACCATCAACCCGGCCGCGCAGCAATTGGGGCAGGAAGCCTTAAAACAGGCCAGCGATGAGCTCTTCGGTAGCGGCCCTCACATTGACCAATACAGCTACTCAGAGGTAAAAACATGGCTTGGCCCCTGGCGAAAACCGCCAGAGCCTGAAGCGGTTAATCATCTGGGGGATATTCAGTCATTTCGCCTCTGCTTTGATGGCGAAGTGGACTGGACTTGCTTCGGTATTTGGCTCTCAATGTTGCTCAATCGCCATGGCAGTCAAATCATGCGAGTCAAAGGCATATTGCATGTCAAAGATGATACCCGCCCGGTGATCATACACGGTGTTCAGCACACCATTCATCCACCGGAGCACGTAAGCGACTGGCCTAACAACGACCGTATCTCGGAGCTGATTTTCATCACTCATGGCATCACCGCCAAGCGCGTGACAGACTCGCTGGAGACCTTCATGAAGGCCGTTAGCAACCACCCAAGCCCCAGGATATTCCATGCATGAAGCTGCATCACCCAAAGAGCGTGCCGCGCCCTATGTGAATCGTGGCCCCGTCACCCTAAGGGTACTCGGCACCTCGGTGACACTGCTTGAAAGTATTCGTAAGCGTGCCAGGGAAGACCTGGGCATTCGTCTTACCTTCGAGGTACTCGATGGCGTTGCCGCCCAGCAAGCGGGGGTTCTAACCCCCGACAGCTTCGATATCTATGATCAATGGTTTCACAACGTAGACTTTGTATGGCCCGCCAATGCGATTCAACCCATTCAGGTGGATCGCATTAAACACTGGGACATGATTAATGATCTCCCCAAGACAGGTAGGCTAACGCCCCACGCGCCCCTCGGAGCAGGCAGTAACCCGGTCGACCTACTCTACGTCCAACCCGATGGCGGTTACGGCTCTCGCCCAAGCGGGCATATCACCATGCTCCCGGTTAGCCACAATGTGGACAGCTTCGGTTATCGTATGGACATGCTCCCTAAAGGGCTGGATATCAACCAAGAGAGCTGGAGCTGGTTGTTGGATAAGCGCTGGAAAGGATTGGTCAGCTTACAAAATGACAGCGCCATCGGCGCCATTGACGCCGCACTGGCCGCCAAAGCAGCGGGGCTGGTCGAGTTCGAAGACCTTGGTAATTTGAGCGTGGCAGAAATCGACTGCCTAATTGATTGCCTTATCAATCTCAAGCGTCAGCAACACTTTCGCGCCTTCTGGAGCAACCAGGACCAAGCCTCTTCAGATATGGTTCGCGGCAGGGTCGGCATCGAAAGTCTCTGGTCGCCCGCCATGACTGACCTCAAAAAACGCAACATCAAGGTACGTATGGCGGCGCCTACAGAGGGTTATCGCGCTTGGTACGGCGGCATGTCAATCTCACGGCATGTGAAAGGGCGCACGCTAGATGCTGCTTATGACTACCTCAACTGGTGGATTTCTGGATGGCCCGGTGCCGTCATGGCCCGCCAAGGCTATTACATTTCTACCCCAGAACTGACCCGCCCTCACCTATCCGCTGCGGAGTGGGACTTTTGGTATGGCGGCCAACCTGCCTCCAAAAACCTTCCAGGCCCCGATAGCACCTCTGATCTGATTCATCGAGGCGAAATCCGCGACGGCGGAGACTACCAGACAAGAATGAGCCGCATCGCGGTGTGGAATACCGTCATGGATGAGCATAACTATTTGGTAAGGCGCTGGAACGACTTTATGTCGGCTTAAGGCCAGTGCTTGAACTAACATTTAGCCACTTCTCACCCGTTTCCCCCACAATGTCAGCTAACAGCGTGATGGCCATAAGCAACATGACCCCGTCTCTTGGCTTTCACGAGCTTACACGGGGTTCTTGTTTGCTCAGCATTGTGTCTCCACCTACCAGCTATCATCTAAGTAGTACTGCTCCTGCAGCACACCCGACAACGCTGGAAAATGTTATAAGTCCTAATCAAGCCCGCCACGAAAAAGCGTTGAAAGAAAGGCTTACTAACCTCATCTTGCTTAGCCAGGTTGTGCTAGGCTAAATTCAGTAGAGAATTGAGGGGCATCATCAAGCTAGGGAAGTAAAACGTGATGTATAGCTGTAGAGCGTAGGGGCAGAAAACGGCCGAGGCTGTGTGAAAACGTAGTGCCCGCTATACTTTGCCAAGATCCCTAGAGGAAATGGTGATGAAGCGATTCGTGGTAGGCGAGGCCAGAGACCAAAGCACGCTATTTCCTGCGCTTTTGGATGACTTCATCGCAGAGGATAACCCGGTTCGTGCCATTGAGGCGTTTGTTGAAGGTCTCGACCTTAAAGAGATGGGCTTCAAAGGTGTTGATCCGCACTCCACCGGGAGACCGGCTTATCATCCGTCTATTCTTTTGAAGCTCTACATCTATGGTTATCTCAATCGTATTCAATCAAGTCGCCGATTAGAGCGAGAGACCCAGCGCAATGTCGAGCTAATGTGGCTGACCGAGCGCCTTACGCCGGATTTCAAGACTATAGCGGACTTCCGAAAGGACAACGGTGAGGCCATCCGCCGTGTCTGTCGAGAGTTCATCGTACTTTGTCGCCGGTTGGAACTGTTCTCCCAAGGCATCGTGGCCATCGATGGCAGTAAGTTCAAAGCCGTCAACAACCGCAACCGCAATTTCACAGCGACCAAGATGAAGCGTCGCCTTGAGCAGATCGAAGAAAGTTTCAATCGGTACCTTGGTCAGCTTGATGCAGCCGATCGAGATGAGCCTGCTTTGGCCGAGGCCAAGACAGCGCATCTGAAGGAAAAAATCACGAAGCTACGGGAAGAAACTGCACGGTTACACGCAGTTGAAGAAGAGAGACTGAAGTCTCCCGATCAGCAAGTATCCCTGACGGATCCGGATGCCAGGGCGATGGCTACCAGCGGCAGAGGTACCGGAAATGTGGGTTATAACGTGCAAACTGCGGTCGATAGCCAGCACCATTTGATTGTGGCCCACGAGGTGACCAACATCGGCCATGACCGGGGGCAGCTCTTTAACATGGCCCAGCAAGCGCGGGAGGCCACTGGCAGCAAGGAGCTGAAGGTCGTGGCTGACAGAGGCTACTTCAAGGGCGACGAAATCCTGGCCTGCCATAAGGAAGGGATAATTACCTACCTCCCCAAGCCGCTGACATCGCCAAGCCAGGCAAAGGGCTGTTTTCCAAGAGGCGCATTTCGATACCTCCCTGAAAGCAATGAATATTCCTGCCCAGCTGGACAGCGACTGATATGGCGTTATGAAACGATAGAAAAAGGGATGAAGCTGCATGCTTACTGGAGCTCGGCATGTGCAAGCTGCGATATGAAAGAAAAATGCACGACTGGCAAGCAGAGGCGGATCAAGCGTTGGGAACACGAAGATGTGCTTGAAGCCGCGCAGTCACGTCTCGATTGGAGTCCAGAGATGATGCGACTGAGGCGACAAACGGTAGAGCACCCGTTTGGCACGCTTAAAGCTTGGATGGGCGCGACGCACTTCACGACAAAGCGGCTCAGAAATGTAAGCACGGAAATGAGCCTTTATGTGTTGGCGTACAATCTTAAGCGTGTCATAAAGATATTGGGAGTCAATGGGTTGATGACAGCTACAAGGGCGTAACAGCCCTTTTGCCCCATGTTTTAAAGGGCCATCAGGGAAAGATATGGGTTTTCTGATGGAATCATGATTTCCATATCTCACAACAGCATCAGTCGGTCATCATCCAAACAATGGCTTGTGTGGGCCCAACAAGAAGCTGAAAGTGCCGATTTTGAGCCAGACCAGATTTTTTATGTTTTCACACGGCCAGGACCCAAAGCCGACGTGTCAGCAAAGGCAGCAGGCACGTCCATTCGTGTTATGCCGCCGGCACGATGATTGGTGTTATGTACGTAATTGTTCCATATCTAAGCCTTAGGGCGCCTGCGTGGGAGCGGCATAACATTCTTGGACGCGCGCTCGTTCAAATCAATAAACGAGCGCGCTATCAAACATCTGTTAGCTTTTTACGAGTTTTCGGTTTTATGCCCAAACTTACGAACACAAAATTTAGTGGTTGGATAAATGGCTGTTATTTACCCTGACATAGAAAACATTCAGCGCCTTAAAGTTCCGCCAACTCCGGGGGAGTGGGATTTGATAAATTTTCTCAAAGATCATCTTGATGATGCTTATGAGGTTTTTTTTAACCCCTACTTGGATGGTGATAGACCAGATATTATAATTTTGAAGGAGCATTGCTCTGCTTTCATCATTGAAGTTAAAGACTGGGATTTAAAAAGCTATAAAATAGCAGGCAATAATAAGTGGGAGGTTTTTGATGGTTCAAAATCATCGAGCAGAGCATCGCCTCAATCTCAGACTTTTCGATACAAAAAAACCTTTACGATTTGCATTTACCAGTAGTCGGCATAGCAAGACTCACAAACCCCAACTTTTATAATCTGGTTCATTGTTTCGTATATTTTCATGGTGCAGATAAAAGCGCGATTGATTCGCTATACTTCCCAGCAGAAGAAAGACAGAAAGAGGAACAGTCGAGACTAAACGAGGCTTTTCAAGAAAAGAAATTGGCCTTTGAATCATACGAAAAAAAACGCGAATACTTGGCTCGGAAAAAACACAATATTCAAAGAGATAAGAGCATGTCCTTTGGTAGTGATCGACTGGGTAATCTGGTAAAAAAAATCAAGCAAAACTCTAAACATGTTCTATTTGATGAAAATGTTTATCGGGATTTTAAACGTAGGTTAAGTCCACCAGAACACACGTTAAATCAAGGCGTGGTTATAAAATTTGATAATAAACAGTTATCCCTAACGAACAGCGAAAATGTAAAAGGAAAAATAAAAGGTGTTGCTGGATGTGGAAAAACATCCATTTTAGCTCAGCGCGCTATAAACGCTTCTCAAAGGCACAATTCAACTGTTCTTTTATTGACATTTAACATTACGCTAAAAAATTACATCAGAGATAAGATTAGTGATATTCAGGGAAATAGAGATTTTTCTATCCCCCCTCTGTCAGCCTAGTTGTCCGGTTGGCGATATCGCCTAAATCAAATCCAGAGGGAGCGGCATGGAGCGCGTGTGCCACGTTATTCTAAAGAGCGTAAAGCTGTTGTACTGAAAAAGTTGTTGCCACCCCATAATCGCAGTGTGGTATCTGTCGCCACTGAAGAAGGCATCTCTGACGCGACGCTGTATAGTTGGTTAAAACAGTGTCGAGAAAAAGGAGTGCCTGTGCCGGGTTACACCCAAAGCGACAACGAGTGGTCGCCTGACGCCAAGCTTGCCGTGGTCATCGAAACCGCCACCCTGTCAGAAACAGAGCTTGGTGCTTACTGCCGCGAAAAAGGCCTGTTTCCCGAGCAGATCCAACAGTGGAAAGCCGCTTGTCTCCAGGGCGCTGGCCAACAAGAAGACCAGCAAAAAACGGCACAAAAGCAGCGTAAACAAGACCGTAAGACGATCAAACAGCTCAAAGCGGAAGTGCGTCGCAAAGACAGAGCCCTAGCGGAAACGACATCGTTACTGGTGCTCTCAAAAAAGCTCGACGCCTTGTACGGCGAAGACCCGAACAGCGGCGAGGACGACTGACGCCTCTTGAGGAACGTGCAAGGCTCATTACGTTGTTTGATGAAGCGGTCACCGGGGGCGCTTCCCGTTATCAAGCAGCGGCGATGATAGACGTGAGCGAGCGCACGCTGAAACGCTGGCGTTCTGGGTGTGGCGCGGTGGCTGAGGATCAGCGCCCACACGCGGTACAAGGCAGTCAGCCGCATCAACTGACTCACGAGGAGGAACAGGCTATTTTGAGTGCCTGCAATCGCTCCGAGTATCAGAGCCTGCCACCGTCTCAGATCGTGCCGTTACTGGCAGATCAAGGGGTCTACTTGGCTTCCGAGTCGTCGTTTTACCGGGTACTGAAAAAGCACCAACAGCAGCACCATCGAGGGCGAATGAAGCCACGCCGCCCAGTGCCTGAGCCGACGAGCTTCACAGCAACCGGACCCAACCAAGTCTGGTGCTGGGACATCAGCTATTGCTCTTCCGTTGTGCGTGGCCAGCACTGGTATCTCTATCTGATCATGGATATCTACAGTCGCAAAATCATCGCCTGGGAAGTCCACGAGGCGGAATCAGGCGAGTTAGCGAAACACCTGCTGGAACGCGCTTTATTGCGCGAAGGCTGCTGGCACCAGCCTCCAGTGCTGCACTCGGATAACGGCGCACCGATGACGTCTTATACGCTTAAAGCGAGGTTAACAGAGCTGGGGATGTTGATGTCTTACAGTCGACCGAGAGTGAGCAATGACAACCCTTACTCGGAAGCGTTGTTCCGCACCGTCAAGTATTGTCCAGCGTGGCCCACAAAGGGCTTTGCATCGCTGAACGCGGTACGTGACTGGATGCTGACGTTCGAACGCGCTTACAACGAACAGCACCTGCACAGTGGCATTCGGTACGTGACGCCCGCTGATCGGCATCAAGGTGCCGACCGAGAACGTCTTGAGCATCGCAAAGCGGTTTATGAAAGAGCTAAGCGCCGACATCCACAGCGCTGGTCAGGCAACACACGAAACTGGGAAGTACCCGGTTCGGTAGCGCTCAACCCTGGCAAGCTGCAGGAAGTCGAGCGTAATAAACAGGCTGCTTAGAGGCAGCTATTTGGACAACTGGGTTGAAAATCACCGTATCTTTGAAATTTCAAATTATCACCAATTCTTCAATTCACAAGTCAATAATAGCGGCCAGGATTTCGGTGAGTTAGTCGAAAAATACGGAATTCATAGGCTGTATTTTATTGATGTTTTTCAAGATGTAGAAGTGCCGAAGTATCAAACGATCCTTGTTGATGAGATACAAGATTATCAATCAGAGTGGGTAAAAATTATACGTGATAACTTCCTCCGACAAGATGGAGAAATGATCCTATTCGGAGATGAATCACAGAATATCTATCAAAGGGATTTTGCTAGGGCTCCAGTTATAGCCCAAGGTTTTGGGCGCTGGATTAAGCTTACTCGCTCTTATAGAACAAACCTAGATTCCCCTTTGAATCAGTTATTTAAAGATTTTCAACTTCAATTCCTGGTTGAGAAGCACTCAGATATAGAAATTACTGATGTAAGCCCAGCCCAAATGGGCATAGGGTTTAGCCTTCTAAAATATGAAGCGACTACAACCGGCGATTGGAAAAAATCAGTTTTTGATTCTATAAAGAGCTATATCAAAAGTTACGATTTGCACCCGAATGATGTGGTTGTTTTATCTTCGAAAATATCTTTGGTTAGGCAGTTAAATGAGTTATGGATAGAAGGTGAGAAAACCCACTGTATGTTTGAAACCTATGAAGAACTTGCAACATGTACAAACATGAGTGTAGGGGATTTAAAGACATTAGACGAGAATGAAATAAGCAACCTCATAAAACAAAACAAAGAAGATATTGATAGGGTAAGACGGGCAAAGAAGAATCATTTTTACGCAAATAGTGGACTAGTGAAGCTTTCGACTATTCATAGCTATAAGGGGCTTGAGTCAAAAACTGTTTTTTATGTAATGGGCGAGGATGATGACGCAGAAATAGTTTACACTTCGATAACGCGTGCATCTGAAAATCTCGTGATTTTTGATGTTGGGAGTAACAATAAGTGCTCTTCTTTTCTGAAAGGCGCAATTAATTGACGTCGCTAAATAAAGCTAACAAAGCGCTGCTGTCGGACAATTTTTCCGCAGAGCGCGGCGTTAATCAGCTATGGCTGAACGTCCGCTTCTGGCCGATAGAAGAGGTTTAGCCTATGCTGATGTATGCGCTTCGGCAGAACACGACCCAAAGCAGACATTCATTCCGACGAGACTGGCATCCAGATTGGCGGCAAGTGCTACTGGACTGGCTTCATAGCGCCTCGAATGAAGCCTCGATCTGGTTGGTGCCTCATACCAAACGGGGGCAGGAGGCCTTGGATATCATTGATTTTCTTCCCTTTGTGCGGGTCGTCATGGTGCATGATCACTGGAAGCCTTACTATCACTAACTGTACGGATTGCCGGCATATGCATTTGCAATGCCCATCTATCACCTTCGCGCCTGACCTACTTTACCCGACCAAAATGTAAAGGAAAGAAATGTTTGTTAAAAAAGGTAATACTGTTGATATAGGTGTTATAAAAACTTGCGAGGATCAGTTGAGAGATGACTTCGGTGATTTCCCTCCCGGAAAATTAGAATGTAATACTCTAAATTCAAGGTTTAAAGTTGTTAAGCAAAATAGGTATAAGAAGTTTTTTAGGGCCGTAAAGCAAAGTTTAGACTATATACTTTTTAGCAAAAAACCTATGCTATGCATTTATAACAATGAGGCGAGTTTATTGCTAGAAGATATATGGAGAGATGCTAGAACAGGTTTTTTAGATGTTAAAAAGTCTTTTTTTGTAATGAATTTATTTTTAAGATTTGTTTTTATATTATTACTAATTATAATGTCTCCATTAATTTTTATTGCTCTTTTAATTATCGCTATTGTTAAAGCAAATAAATCAAGCTCTAAGTGGGGTGGTGAAGATACATATGGTGCGTTTAGTCCGATAGAAGCAGGTTTCTGGCAAGGAATAGCCGAGTTAAAATTAAGCCCAGCCGGGTTTAAGCTTGAAGAAAAAAGTGTGAAAGCAATCGTTTCACATGAACATATTCACTATTTACAGTATTTAGATACAATTAAAATGATGGGCGATATATCTGATAAAAAACTGCTCAATGCGTATCTTATTTTTGAAGGAAAAGGCCCTTTTATAGATAGGCTTGCAAGCTACTGGTTTTCAGAACATGAAGTCGAAGCGCGTCTTCATGAATTAATTGTGTGCCACTATCGTGAAAATAAAGTTCTACCAAGTAGTATTGAGCAGTTGGCAAAAGTTTTTTTCAAAGTACATGTTTTATAGTTGCAGATTGTGTAGGGCAAAGCTCAGTCTCTAAAAGGTGGTTAAGAAGAATAAAAAGTAGAAATGCTCACACTCGATATAGATCACAAGAAATATGCTTAGATATTGTAATGATGTGTGAAGCAGTGAAAGATAGTGATTCTGGATTAAGGTACATCTACGAGGTTCTACCTGTTTTTTACTCTCGTTTGCTCAGGTACTATGGCGATGAAAATGCTAGTCGCAAGTTTTCTGATCAAATTATCAGGCCAAATTTCTATGATCAGCTTTACGGCGGCATTGCCTCCTCTGCTTGACATGACTGAATTACACAAAATTATTGTCTTCACACCTATTCTCAGGAAATTTTAATGTTTGCTTTTTCAGACAGTCTGGCTTGGATGCTCAGGACGCTATCGGCAGAGAATGTAACTGATCTATTTATTGGCACTATTCTGTTGGTTGGGATTGTGTGTTTTGTACTGTATTTGGTCGGCTGGTTTAGAAAGCTCACCACTTACACCCCAAGTCTTCTCACTTCGCTCGGAATTTTGGGC
Source organism: Halomonas sp. SH5A2 (assembly GCF_014263395.1). Taxonomy (GTDB): domain Bacteria; phylum Pseudomonadota; class Gammaproteobacteria; order Pseudomonadales; family Halomonadaceae; genus Vreelandella. Next base: position 3,567,027 of record NZ_CP058321.1, read on the forward strand.
ACCTCACCGGCATCATTATTGGCCTGATGGGTTTTGATGCCAGCAGCAGCGATGCCATCGATGCCAGTATCACGAATCTCCTTGATGGACTGAAAACTGCGTTTATCACCAGTTTGGTGGGCATGGCAGCATCAATTGCCTACAAGATACTGACGTCAATTGTGCTAGCGCATTCCAATTTGACCCTGTAAAGCTAACGTGTATCTGTCCAACTGGCGAAAAGTTGACCTATCGAGGGCAGCGGGAAGCCGACAATGGCAAAAGCCGGGTGCACTTTGAAGGGCGTTTGCTGCAATGTCGGCATTGTCCAAAAAAATACCGGTGCATGCAGAACCCAAGCTCGGCCGACCATCGCAACGGCGCTGGCCGACAAGTATCTTTTATTATCGATAACAATCGCTTACCCAATTACACTGACTGGATGAAGCACCGAGTGGATAGCCCCAAGGGCAAAGAAATTTACAGCCACCGCATGTCGGTAGTAGAACCTGTGTTCGGTAACATTGGCACGACGAAGAGACTGAGCCGCTTCAGCTTGCGGGGCAAGAAGAAGGTGCAAGGTCAGTGGAAGCTCTACTGTATGGTGCACAATATTGAGAAGTTAGCGAATTATGGTCATTTGGCCGCGTCATGAAAGGCGAGGAGCGGAGTATGTCGCAAAATAGCCCTCTTAACGGGCATTAGGTGCACACCTTAGTGGCTGAATGCCGATATTAGGATGACTCAGCCAGATGACTGGCTGAGCCAAAAAATTAGGACGACAGGCGATAGACGTGGCTCGAAATCGGGTTTTTCTACAGCCTCGTTACATCAGAATCGCCTAAATGTCTGCTACTGGCCGAGGCTGAGCTTGTCGAGTAGCGTAAGATTCAAGAATAAGTTGTTCTAAAACCTAACTTGGTAGCATCTCGCTGTGGTGGAGGTAGCGAGCTAAAATAAGTTTTTATTAGAGTAAGTTAGAAAAAAATAAGGGAGTGGACTATGAATAGAGAAGTAAAATACAGGACCTTGAATAAGTATCGCCACAGCGGGCAGGCGGTTATTAAAAGCGTTTCAGTGGGTAAAATTTACCACGTGCGTGAAGGGAGGAATGCGTGGCACTCGACTTGGGTAATACAATACGAGCCTAATAGTTTTTTTAGCTCATTAGCTGCAGCGAAAGAGTATGCCGAAAGCTTAAGAAAAAGTGGAAGTGTTTTAAATGTGTTAGAGCTTCCTTGTGTAATAGTTAGAAGTGATAATAAAGTTGTTTTTATTACCGAAGTGAACGTTGATAATCCTCTTTCAACGCACATCATAGAGAACGAAATAGATATTATTGATAGAGAGGTGTTAAACGATTATGTTGTGCGACTCGATTTTTTGCCAGACTTCGTGAAGTCCTTTATGCCTTCAAGCTTGTCTTGGCAAAAAAAGGTTAAAGAAAAAGACATGATTATTTTAGAGCACGCTAATAAAAATTTGAAAGTAGATAAAGTTGGAGAGTATATTTCATATCTGACTTCAGATTCGATTGGGGTGAGTTATTACCTTAACTGGACTAAGTGCAAAAGGGTTGTTGACTTTAGTTCGGTTAATAGCATCGTTTTTAACCTTCAAAAAATTATTGATATCGATTTTTCAAAAGGAGGAGAGTTGGGTAAAATAAAATTAAGTAAAGATGATAAAATCAGATTGCTTAGGTCAAAATTGATAGAAGCTAGTAAAGGTATATTAGAAGCTGAAATACAGGATGAGTTTGTCGATAAGTTCTTGCAAGAACTAAGAGATGTTTATACTGAAAAAACAATCGCTAATGCGAGTCACGAAAAAATGATCAAAATGATGAAAGATTGGACTCGTGCATTAGGGTACTTTTCTCCAAGTGATAGAGTCCGCATTTTGGGTGAAGAAGCAATCCGCAATGGTGAGCATTTATTCCTTGAGTATGCATGGAACATCAAAAGGTGCCCCCTCCATTAATAATCAAAAGTGGCACCCCCCTCCGGCTCGTTCCTCGCCCGCGGGCCAGTTCGTTCCTCACCAGCCCTTAGCGGTGCCAGCTGCGCTCGCTAGTTATGGCGAGGGCTTTAAATTTTAGCTCACCTCTATACAAAAACCGTGCGTGCTTAGTGGAATTAAATTAGATTTAACTGAAAGACCGCTCATGGCCGATATCAGCCAAAACAAAAAAGGGGCCCACGATTTCTCGCAGACCCCTTTTATTACAATTTGGCGCGCCCGGCAGGATTCGAACCTGCGACCCTCGGCTTCGGAGGCCGATACTCTATCCAACTGAGCTACGGGCGCTTAGGGGGCGTATCCTACCCGCGCGGGCGGGCTGTGTCCAGCCGCGGGAGCGCTTAGCCGCTTAAGTCAATTGACCCTTTTCAGTTCCTTGGTGCATCCTTAACAGACATCTCTGAACCTTAAAAATCGGGAACACAATAAAATGAAAACATTTGTAAGTAGCACGCTGGCACTGGGCCTCTCACTGGCGCTGGTGAGTGCCGCTAACGCCTCCGTTGACGATATGGACCCCGTCACCCTGCGCCTGGCCCACGTGGTCAACGAGCAGGATGGCTTCCACATCGCCGCCACCAAATTTGAAGAGCTTGTTGAAGCGCGCACCAACGGCAAGGTGGATATCGAGATCTACCCCAACGCCTCGCTGGGCGATGAGCGCACGCTGCTGGAAGGCATGCAGATCGGCACCGTGGATATGGGTGTGATCACCAACGGGCCGGTGGCCAACTTTGTCGAGGAAATGGCGGTGTTTGAGCTGCCGTTCCTGTTTCCCTCCCCGGAAGCCGCTTACGAAGCCCTCGATGGCCCCATCGGTCAGGAGCTGCTGGATAAGCTCTCTGAGGTCAATCTAAAGGGTCTGGCCTACGCCGAGCGTGGTTTCCGTAACCTGACCAACAGCGAACGGGCGGTCAACGCGCCGGAAGATATCGATGGCCTGCGCATTCGCGTGATGGAAAACCCGGTGTATGTCGATACCTTCCGCGAGCTGGGCGCCAATGCCGTTCCCATGGCCTGGACAGAAGCCCTGACGGCCATGCAGCAAGGCACCATCGACGGCCAGGAAAACCCGGTCAACGTGATCCACTCGTTCAATCTGGACGAAACCCAGACCTACATGACTCTCTCGCGGCACACCTACGCGCCGGCGATTTTTGTCATGGGCGCTTCCGTGTGGAACCAGCTCCCCGCAGACGCGCAGACCATTCTGGAGGAAGCCGCTCAGGAAGCTGCCGAGCATGAGCGCCAGGTCAATGCCGAGATGGAAGCTGAGCAGCTCGCCGAACTGCGCGAAGCAGGCATGGAGATCAACGAGTCGCCGGATATTGAGGCTTTCCAGAAGGCCGTGCAGCCGGTATACGACGAATACGCCGAGCAGTTTGGTGACTATTTACCGCGCATTCGGGAGGCATTGGAATAAGTGACCCAACGCGCCCGCTCGCTGATCGCGGGGCTGCGCCGTGTTGAGCACGGGCTGGATGCTATCATCCAGCCCGTGGTGTTTCTGGCCATGGCGGCCCTGATTGGCGTTATCACGCTACAAATCATTTCCCGCGTACTGTTTACCGCCGTGGAGTGGACTGAAGAACTAGCACGCTTCCTGCTGGTGTGGCTGACGTTTCTTGCCGGCACCCTGGCCTTCCAGCGCGGCCGACATATCGCGGTCACCTTTGCTGTTGACGCCCTGCCCACTCGGCTGCGCCAGTTGGCGCGGCTGCTGGCCACGCTGGTGGTCGTGGCGTTCTTGATGGCCCTGGCGATCATTAGCGTGGAATACATGCAGGTACAGAGCTTCCAGAAATCGGCGGCGCTGCGCGTGTCGATGTCTTACGTATACGCCGTGGTGCCCTTCTGCGCCGCGGTGATGGCCTGGTACGCCGTGGTAGATGCTGTCGAACTGATCATCACCGGCGATACCCACGAGCCCAGGGAGACGCCGTCATGACGATGCTCCTGTTTGGGCTGTTTTTTGGCTTGATGCTGCTCAACGTGCCCATCGCCTTTGCGATTGGCGCCAGCACGCTGTTTGCGCTGTATCAGGCGGGCGTGCCGCTGATGGTGGTGCCCCAGCAGATGTTTCAGGGGATTAACTCCTTCGCCCTGGTGGCAATCCCGATGTTTATTCTGGCCGGGGATTTAATGGCCCAGGGCAAGGTCAGCGAAAAGCTGGTGAGCTTTGCCGATTCATTGGTGGGCTTTATGCGCGGCGGGCTGTCGCTCGTCTCGATCATGGCGGGGATGTTCTTTGCCGCCATTTCCGGCTCGGGGGCGGCCACTACCGCCGCCGTGGGCTCAAGCCTGGTGCCCGAGCTCAAGCGCAAGGGTTATGACCCGGCCTCCGCCGCCAGCTTGATCGCCGCTAGTGGCACCATCGGCGTGGTGATTCCGCCCTCGGTGCCGATGATTATCTACGCGGTCATCGCCCAGCAGTCGGTATCCAAGCTGTTCTTGAACGGCTTTCTGCCGGGTCTGGCGATGGGCCTGGGGCTGATGGCGATTGCCATTACCCAGGCTTATCGGCGGCAGTACCCCAAGGGCACGCCGCTATCGTGGACGATGATTCTGCGCACCTTTAAAGACGCCAGCTGGGGGCTGATGACACCGGTCATTATCCTTGGCGGTATCTTCTCGGGCATTTTCACGCCGTCTGAAGCTGCGGTGGTGGCGGTCAACTACGCCATTATGGTGTCGTTGTTTGTGTATCGCGATTTAACCCTTCGGAGTGTGTACCAACTGCTGATTCGCTCAGCGATGACCACCTCGGTGATCATGCTGGTCATTGCCATGTCGGCGGTGCTCAGCTGGACGCTCTCCAGCTGGCAGGTGCCCGGTGCGATTGCCCAGTCGGTGCTGTCGCTGTCCACCGACCCATACGTGATCATGCTGCTGATCGTCGCGGTCATTCTGCTCACCGGGGTGTTTATCGAAACCGCCAGCGCGTTGATTATCTTGACCCCTGTACTGCTGCCGCTCGCGCTGCAGCTGGGCATCGACCCGATTCACTTTGGCCTGATTATCGTGGTGGGGCTGTCCATCGGCATGATCACCCCGCCGGTCGCCATCAACCTCTACGTGGCCTCCTCGGTGACGCAACTGCCGCTGGAGCGCATCACCCAGGCCATCGTGCCGTACCTGCTGGGGTTGATTGGCGTACTGCTATTGGTGGTTTACGTGCCGATGTGGCTTGGCTGGTCGGGCTGACGACCTGCATTGATCACCTCGCGGGCAACGCGTAAGCCATCTATTGCGGCAGGGAAGCCGCAATAGGGCACGCAATGAAGCAGCACCTCTCTAATCTGCTCCTCACTGCATCCGTTATTGAGCGCACCCCGAACGTGCGCCTTCAGCTCATGAGGCCTGTTTAACGCCACCAGCAATGCTACGTTGAGCATGCTGCGAGTCTGACGCTCAAGGCCTGGGCGATTCCAAACGTCGTTCCAGCACTGCTTGGTCACCAGTTCCTGCATGGGCCAGCTGAAGTCATCTGCCTGCGCCAGTGCGGCGTTCACGTAATCATCGCCCAGCACCTCACGCCGGGTGGCGAGCCCCTGCGGGTCCAGCGCTGCTTGTTCTTGCCGGGAAGTTTGGGTCACTATTTTTCTCCTTCCGCGAGGTTGCGCACTTCCTGACCGGCGGCGAACGCCATCAGATTATCGAAAGCATCGCCAAAATAGAGCTCATAGCTGTCTTTTTCGACATAGCCCAGATGTGGCGTGGCCACGACGTTAGCCAGTTCCAGCAGCGGGTGTTCCCGCACCGGTTCGTCATCGAACACATCCATGGCGGCCATACCAGGACGCCCAGCGTTGAGCGCGGCTTCAAGGGCGCCGTCTTCCACTAGCGGGGCACGACTGGTATTAACCAAAAGCGCCGTGGGCTTCATGCTGGCGAGGTTTTCGGCGGTGACAATGCCGCGGGATTCCGGGTTTAGCCGCAGGTGCAGGCTGAGAACATCGCTGCGCGCGAAGAACGCTTCCTGGGAACCCGCCACCTCAAGCCCGGCAGCCACGGCTCGCTCGCGGGTGGTCTCTCGCCCCCACACCAGCACGTTCATTTCAAAAGCCTGGCCGTAACGTGCCACCAGCTGGCCGATCTTACCGTAGCCAAATATACCCAGCGTGCGGCCTTTTAAACCGGTGCCCAGCGTCCGCTGCCAGCGCCCTGCCCTAAGGTTGTTGACCTCGTCTGGAATGTGCCGCATGGCGGCCAGTATCAGGCCCCAGGTCAACTCGGCAGCGGCATACGGGGAGCCGGTACCCGCCAGCACGGTTACGCCGTGCTCGTGACAGGCCGCCATATCCACATGGGCCGCCCCACCGCCGGTCTGGCTGATCACCTTGAGCTTGGGTAGCCGCGCCAGCAACGACGGGGTTATCGGCGTGCGCTCACGAATCAGCACCAGGGCCTCGGCGTCTTGAAAGCGCGCCACCAGTTGGTCTTCATTTGTCACCGTGTCGTTATAGACCGTGACCTGATGGCCTGCCAGCTTGGCAAAGGCCTCCAGCGTGCGGACACAATCCTGATAATCATCGGGGATCACTACCTTCATGAGTGCGTTTCCTTGGGCGGTTCAGAAGCAAGCGGAGTGGCGCCTTTAGGCGTATGGGTCGCAAAGCGCTGCCACGCGAAGATACCGACTATAACGGCAATCCCGACGACATCGGTGATGGCTTGGCCGTTGATCAGCATCAGGGCAGCGAACAGCAGTAATCCACGTTCTAACCAGGAACATGGGCGCGCAAAATAGCCGATGGTCGACGCCGCCAGGGCAATAATGCCCAACACCCCGGATGCCACGGCCATGCCAATTTCCAGCTTCGTGCCCTGGCCCAGAAGCGGCGGGTGATAAATGAACATGAAGGGAATCAGGAAGCCGCCCAGTGAAATCTTGGTGGCCGTCAGTGCCGTACGGAACCAATGCGAACCGGCAATCGCCCCACCGATATACGCCGCCAGCGCGACAGGCGGCGTCACGCCCGAAAGAATCGCGAAATAAAGAATAAACAGGTGTGCCGAGAGGCTTGGCAGCCCCGCTTCGATAAAGGCTGCTGCGACCACCGAAGCCGCCAGCATATACGCCGCCACTGTCGGCAAGCCCATGCCCAGGATAATGGCCACTACCATCGCCAGCAGGAGCGTGATCAGCACATCACCGCCGCTCACCATAACGATCAGCGAGGACACCTTGAGCCCCAGCCCCGTCAAACTGATCACCGCGGCAATCAGCGCAACACTGCCGATAATCACGGCAATCATCGCCGCCGTCATGGCACCGGCTTCAAGGGCAGCAGGGAGAGATTTGACCCGTTCCCATAGCGTGCCTGAGCTACGTGGCGACGCCAGATAGAGCAACAATGCAGTAAAGTAGGCCGCCACCGCCGCTGTGGTAGGCGTATAGCGAAGCACCAGCATGGTGATGAGCACGATCAGCGGCAACAGCAAGGTTTCAACATTGAAGAACCCTTCCCGCAGGCTTGGCCGCTGAGATTTGGGAAGCGGGTTTAGCCCTAAACGCTTCGCTTCAAAATGCACGCTCATCCAGATAGCCAGATAAAACAGCAAAGCCGGTATCAGCGCGGCGCTGATGATTTCGAGATAGCTGGTCGAGATCACATCGGCCATGACGAAGGCGGCAGCGCCCATGATCGGTGGCAAAATCTGCCCACCGGTCGACGCAGACGCCTCAGTCGCCGCCGCAAAGCGCGGGCTGTAGCCATTCTTTTTCATCAGCGGAATGGTGAACACCCCTGTGGTGGCCACGTTGGCGGCGGTGCTGCCGCTGATGCTGCCGAACATGGCACTGCACAGCGTAGCGGCCTTGGCGGGCCCACCGGCCATTCCGCCGGTCGCGGCGGTGGAGAGGCGCATGAAGGTATCGCCGCCTCCGGTGGTCACCAGTAGCGCACCAAACATGATGAAAATGACAATCACCGTGGATGAGGTGCGCATCAGGCTGCCAAAGATGCCGGTAGGGCCGAGGTAAAAAGTCGCCACCAGATCGTCCCAGCGAAAACCGCCGTGGCCCCACACGCCCGGCAAATGTTGCCCAAAGGCCGCATACGCCAGGGCGATCAGCACCAGGATCGGGAAGGCCAGGCCGATGGCGCGGCGGCAGGCTTCCAAAAGCAGCAATATCGCGCTCACACCCAGCACTAGATCCAGCGCGGTAGGCGTTAAGTAGCCCAGCTGATAAATGATGCGGTCGAAGTGATAAACGTAGTAGCCGCTGATCACCACGCTCATGAGAATCGGGACAATATCAAACCAGGGAATCTTCTGGGCATCCCGTACCCGGCAATGGTAGGCCAGAAAAATCAGCGGCATCGCAAACAGCAGGTGAACGGCGTTTTGCGTATTCACCGGCCCGGTAACAGCTGTGTAGAGGTGGAAAATCGCCATCGCCACAGCGGCTGAACGCACCACTACAAACCAGAAGCCCGAGAGCTGTCGCTTGCCCGAATCCTCCTGATACTTTTCAACAACATTGGGATTATTAGCGGTATCCATGGGGGAACTCCCGCGCCACCCGACAAAGGGAGGTCAAGCAACGCGTCAGGCTGATAGCTAATGCCCCCACCGAGATACCGGCGGGGGCTCAAGAGTAGGATTACTGAGCTTCAGGCGGAATGATGTCTTCCGGAATTTCCAAGCCCAACTCCTGGTAATAGCGCAGCGCGCCTGCATGCAGCGGGAAGGTGGCGGTATCTACCACGGTTTGGGGGTCAACGCTTGACGCCGGCTTGAAGGAAGCAGCCACCTCGTCGTGGTTCTCCCAGTAAGCCTTGGTCAGTTCGTACACCGTATCGGCATCAAGCTCAGTGCTTGCCGCCACGCCCATGTAGATCCCCAGCGACTGGGCTTCGCTCATCCCGGTGTAGGTATCCGCTGGCACAACAGTAGGCGACAGGAACGGCAGCTCTGCAATCACTGTCTCCACCTGTTCATCGCTCAGCGACAGCAGCTGTAGCGGACGTGAGGAATGCACCTCGGTAAACAGCGGGATCGGCGGTACACCGTTGTAGCTAAAGCCCACCAGGCGACCATCGGTCACGCCTTCCGCCGCATCATTCACCCGCATGCGCTGGAAGTCCGGCTCGATGTTCAGGATGCCAAACACCTGCTCGGTAATGTACTCGCCGCCCCCGCCAATGCTGCTGGGGTTAAAGCGTTCGCCGTTCAGGTCTTCAAAGGTTTCGATATCGCTGTCCTGGCGGACCGCCCAATGCATGGTGGACGGCGCAATCCAGTAAATAAGCCGTACATCGGGATTGGGCGTATCCTCAAAACGGCCTACGCCGTTATAGAGTTCATACCCTACCAGGGCTTCGGTGAATGCCAGGTCGAGCTCGCCGTTATTCAGTCGAATAGCGTTTTCGCGGGTGCCGCCCGTTTCACGTACGGTAATTTCGTAATCTGTGTTGGCGCTTATCACGCGCGCCCCTTCAGAGATACCAAAGAACCAGCCAGTACCGGTGGGCACGGCGCCTAGGTTAAGCGCGCTTTGTGCTTGAACTGTGCCGGTCGTTAGCGCACCAGCGACCAACAGGGAAGCGGGTAGTAGGTGGCGTAGTTTTATTGCAGTCATTGTTATTTCCTCTCAGCGTCGGGAAGCATGTTGTGCTGTTATTTGCTGTGGGAGGCCAACGTCGCGCCCCTCCCGAGAACTCATCAAGCAGGGGAACATCGCTCGATGGTTGCTAGAGTGATAGCGCTAAAGGTGGGTAGCTGTATATTGGTGATTGATGAACCTGCCTTCTCCAAACGCGAAAGCTGGACCAGGAAAGCGCATGCCGTCTGACTTGAGGCGCCCCCAATCAACGCACCGCGGCGGCATTCACCAAATGGTCGACCAACACCCGAGCAGCCATGGAGAGCTTGTCTATATCTTTCACGTAGATACTCAGCCGACGCCGTGCCCAGCTGTCCCGAATCGCCAACACCTTGACGTTGAGACCACCGACATACTGACGAATGGCGCCGCGGGGCAACACACCGATCCCCAGGCCTTCCTGGACCATCAGGCATAGCGCGTCGTAGCTAGTTACTTGTATGCGAATACGCAATGTCTTATTGACCATGCTGGCGGCGCGCATAATCTCCAGATTGATGGCACTCGCGGTATGCAGCCCCACATGGGGATAGTCCAGGCACTCGCGAAAGTCGATCTGATCGCGTTCGGCAAGCGGATGCTGTCTCGGTACTACCAGCACGAGGTCGTCAACGTGGTAGGGAAACTCGATGAGGTCATACCCATGCAGCAGTTGGGCGCACACCCCGATATCGGCATTGTTGTTCATGACCTCACGGGTAATGATGGGGCTCACTTTCTCTTCCAGCTGCACGCCAATATCCGGGTGCTGCTCAAAAAAAACGCGCATTTCGTTGGGCAGGTACTGCGTAATCGCTGACATGTTGGCGAAGACCCGCACCATGCCGCGCTGGCCGCTGGCATAGTCGCGCATCTGCAAATCAAGGTCTTCCAGATTATGCAGTACGCCCCGGGATAGATTCAGCAGTGCACTACCGGCGGGGGTGAGCACGATGCCTCGGTTGTTGCGCTTGAGCAGTGGCGTGTTGAAGTAGGCTTCCAGCTCGCTAAGCCGCTTGCTGACGGCCGAGGTCGCCATGAACGAAGCCTCTGCGGCGCCACTGATGGTGCCCATTTCCGCCACGCGCACGAACAGTTTGAGCGAGGTCGGGTCCAGTTTCATAGCAGCTGTCGCGCCAGGTCGGTGATGTCCTCGGCGACGAAATCAAAGCTTGGGTCAATGGATACATCAGGCGTGGCGTCTGGCCCGTGTTCCAGGGGACGCTTGATAAAGGCGGTGCGCATGCCTTCCCGATGCGCGGCCTGGAGGTCATCCTGATGCGCCGCCACCATCATCACCTGCGACGGTTTGAGATCGAGCAGCCGCATTGCCATCTGATATACCTCTGGGTCTCGCTTGTAGTGCCCGGCAAGTTCCGACGACAGCACGCAATCCCAGGGCAGGCCAGCGTGGCGCGCCATGTTCACCAGCAACGAGACATTGCCATTGGATAGCGTGGCCAGCACAAAGCGCTGTTTTAACTGTGTGAGCCCCTCAACGCTGTCAGGCCAGGGCACCAATCGATGCCATACCCGGTTCAAATGGTCTTTTTCCGTTTCATCCAGACAATCGGCCAGGCCGTAGTCATGGAGCAACCGGTCCAGCGTCATGCGGTGCAATTCATCCAGCCGCGTCCATGGCAGTTCGCCTTGCCGGACGCGATTCATCGCCGGGGCATAGCCTCCGCGCCAATCGTCGGCAAAGCGTGCCCAGTCTATGTTGAGGCCTTTGGCGTCACCCAGCTGCTGACCTTCCCGAATCACACTGCTGCGCCAGTCAACCACTGTGCCAAAGACATCGAAGGTGAGCGCTCTCACCTCGCTTGCAATGCTTTCGGTCATGCCCTTCTCCTGCGTTGTCATGTTCATGCACGTTATCGCTTTGCCCATGCGTTTAACACTATAGAGGCTGTTCGGGCGAATGGGGCGCTAACAGGTGATCGACCAGGTGGCGGGCCACCAACGGCAGGGTGTCGTAATGGCGCATCCCCACCACCAGTTCACGCTTTGCCCACTCATCGGCCAAGGGAATCATGCATAACTTTAAATCCTTCAAATCGCGGTACAGGGTGTGTTGGGGCAATACACCTACGCCCATGCCGTAATGAATCATGCGGCAAATCGCATCAAAGCTGCGTACCTGAATCCGCATGCGCAGGGTTCTTCCCGCCTGGCTGGCTTGCTCATGCAGCAGCGACTGCAGCGACGTGTCCTGCTGCAAGCCCACAAAGTCGTATTCGGCGGCTTGATGCAAATGCAGCTGCTGATGGACAGCCAGCGGATGATCCTGCGGAGTGACCAGGACCAACTGATCACGTCGATAGGGCCTCACCTCCAGCTCATCCGCTGCCACATGGCTGGCAAAAATGCCGATGTCGGCCACCCCATCGCGTACGGCGGCAATCGCTTCACTACTGGTGCGTTCTTGCAGGTCGATCTTGATTTGGGGATAGGCCAGGGCAAAGGCACTTAAGTCCTGGGGAAGAAAGGCGATGATTGCCGAGGTGTTGGAATGTATGCGCACATGGCCGCGCACGCCTTCGCCATATTCGCTCAGCTCGGCCTGCAAACGCGCCACATCTTCGAGAATACGTCGGGCATGGTGTAAAAACGCACGGCCGGCCGGGGTGAGCTCAACCCCCCGGGGGCGACGGTATAAGAGCTCGGTGCCCACTAGCGCTTCCAGGTCGCTGACGCGCTTGCTGACCGCTGCCACGGCAAGATGCTCACGCTCAGCGGCGGCGGTGAGTCGCCCCTCATCGGCAATGGCGACAAACAGTTTCAAGGTGACAAAATCAAATCGCAGCATCGCGCTGACCGCCCTGCTATTGGGGTAAAAGAACCTACCTCGCCATCTTAGGCTTCGTCCATGACGAACACCTAGTTCCTGATTGCCTAATTGTTCTCACGCGCCAGCTCGCCGATGCTGGTGGATAAACAAACTGACAAAAAGCTGCATGAACAGGGTTATCAGGAGCTTACTATTATGACCACGCGCCAGCTTCCCCTCGATGGGCTTAAAGTCTTAGAGCTTGGCCAACTGATTGCGGGCCCGTTTGCCACCAAGCTTCTCGGCGAATTTGGTGCTGACGTGATCAAGATCGAGCCCCCCGGCACGGGTGACCCCCTTCGCAAATGGCGCATTCTCGAAGAGGGCACCTCGCTATGGTGGCATGTGCAAAGCCGCACCAAGCGCTCGGTAACGCTAGACCTGCGCACTGAAGAGGGCCAGGGGATGGTGCGCCGCCTGGCGGCTGAGGCGGACGTTATCGTCGAAAACTTTCGACCTGGTACGCTGGAGGGCTGGGGGCTTGGCTATGAAGCACTGGCTGCGCATAACCCCAAGTTGATCATGGTGCGCGTTTCCGGCTTCGGCCAAACCGGCCCTTACCGCAACAAGCCAGGGTTCGGGGTCATCGGCGAGGCGATGGGCGGGTTGCGCTACCTGACCGGCCAGCCGGATGAACCCTCGGTGCGGGTCGGCGTTAGCATTGGCGACTCGTTATCCGCGTTATACGCCGTAATAGGCACGCTACTTGCCCTTCAGGAGCGTCAGCGCAGCGGGCTGGGGCAGGAAATTGACGTCGCGCTCTACGAGTCTGTCTTTGCCATGATGGAAAGCCTGCTCCCCGAATACGATGCCACCGGCCATGTGCGCGAGCCCAGCGGTAGCGCCCTGCCAGGCATCACGCCCTCGAATGCATACCAAACGCAGCAGGGTGACTACGTGCTCATCGCAGGCAACGGCGACAGCATCTTCAAGCGCCTCATGGACGTTATTGGCCGCGACGATCTCGCGCAGAACCCTGCCATGGCGCATAACGATGGCCGCTCTCAGCATGCCCAGGAGATCGATGCCGCCATCGAGGCCTGGACCCAGACCCAAGACCGCGACGAGATACTGCGCATCCTGGAGGAGGCGCGAGTGCCGGCAGGCTATCCCTATACCGCTGCGGATATCGCCACCGACCCTCACTACCTGGCACGCGAAATGATTCAGACCGTGACGCATGCCGACGGTCGTTCGCTCAAGGTGCCGGGTGTCCTGCCTAAACTGAGCGCCACGCCCGGCCGGCTGGGGCAAGGTGGCCCGCCGCTTGGTGCCCATACCGATGAAGTGCTTGATGAGTTGGGCATCGATAGCGAAACCCGTGAAAAGCTTCGCCATGCAGGCATTATCTAACCTTGAGAGGCACGATGGAGACGCTACAAATCAACGAAGTCGCCCCTCGGGATGGCTTTCAGAGCGAATCACGTTTCATACCCACCGACCAGAAGGTGGCGTTGATTGACGCCTTGACCGCCACCGGCATTGCGCGTATCGAGGCCACCTCCTTCGTGTCGCCCAAGGCGATTCCTAACCTGCGTGATGCCGCCGAGGTCGTCAGCGCGATTCAACGCCGTCAAGGCGTCGACGTGACCGTGCTAGTACCTAACCTGAAAGGCGCTGAGCGTGCGCTTGCCTGCGGTGTCGACGAGATCAACCTGGTGATGTCGGCAAGCGATGCTCACGGCCGGGCCAACTTGCGCATGACGCCCGACGAATCACTCCGGCAGTTTGCCAACATCATCGATACCGTCAGGGGCAGTGGCGTGTTTATCAACGCCTCGCTGTCTACGGCCTTTGGCTGCCCGTTCGAAGGCAATGTGCCTGCAGGCCGGGTACTCGATCTTATTGGACAACAACTGGCGCTGGGCGTAGAGGGCGTTACGCTCTGTGATACCACCGGTGTTGCCAACCCGGCTCAGGTAAGCGTGCTGTGTGCTCAGACGCAGGAATGCTTCCCTGGCGTACCGATTACACTGCATTTTCATAATACGCGCGGTATGGGCCTCGCCAACGCGCTGGCCGCCTGGCAGGTCGGCATTACCCGCTTCGATGCCTCGCTGGGAGGGCTGGGTGGCTGCCCCTTTGCGCCTGGCGCCACGGGCAACGTGTGCACTGAAGACCTGGTACATATGTTTGAGCAGATGGGGGTCAAGACAGGTGTCAACCTGCCCGCGCTGCTCGAGGCCTCCGCCTCCCTTCCCGACTTGATCGGCCACGACACTCCAGGGCAGGTAGTCAAAGCCGGTAGCGCCGATCGTCGTCATCCGCTGCCTGCCCAGATGTAACGCAACGCAACCCCACAGACGGTGAATAACAATGACTCAGCCCGTGACATCTGCCCAACCCTTGAACCTTGCCCAGCAGTTAATCCAGCGCCATCTCGTCAGCGGCGAGATGACCCCAGGCAGTGAAATCGCGTTAGATATCAACCAGGCGTTGCTTCAGGACGTGCTGGGCACACTGGTAATGCTGGAACTCGAAGCCATGGGCCTGGACCGCGTCCACACCCAGCCTAGCGTGCAGTATATCGACCACGGCCTGGTGCAGGCCGACAACCTCAACGCGGAAACCTATCTGTTTTTGAAAAGTGCCTGCGAGCGTTTTGGCGTGTGGTACTCGGGCCCTGGTAATGGCATTAGCCACCCGGTGCATATGGAAAACTTTGGCGTGCCCGGCCAGTCGATTGTCGGCTGCGACAGCCACACCACGGCGGCAGGGGCGCTGGGCATGCTGGCCATTGGCGCAGGCGGTATTGAAGTCGCCATGGCCATGGCCGGGGAGCCGCTGTATATCACCATGCCCAAAATCTGGGGCATTAAGCTAGAAGGCCAACTGCCCGATTGGGTGTCAGCCAAAGACATTGTGCTCGAACTGCTACGTCGACACGGCGTTGCCGGGGGCAAAAACACGATTATCGAGTATTACGGCCCAGGACTTGCCCACCTTTCCGCCATGGACCGCCATGTATTAGCGAACATGGGCACCGAAATGGGCGCGACGGCCACGGTCTTCCCAAGCGACGAAGAAACCCGACGCTTTCTGGCCGCTCGGGGCCGAGAGAGTGACTGGCGGCCACTGGCCGCTGAACCCGGCTGTCGCTATGAACTCAACGATCAACTGGACCTCGCGACCCTCGAACCCATGATCGCGCTGCCTTCCAGCCCGGATAATGTCGTCCCCGTTCGTGAAGCGGCAGGACAGCCGCTCCATCAGGCCTATATTGGCTCTTCAGGCAATCCGGGCTATCGTGATTTTGCGGTCGTGGCGGAAATCGTCCGCGACCGACAGGTGGCCGACGGCGTCTCGCTGGACATCAACCCGTCTTCTCGCCAAGTGCTCACCACGTTGATTCAACAAGGCTATTTGGCTGACCTCGTTGCCAGCGGCGCGCGGCTTCATCAGGCAGGCTGTAACGGCTGTATCGGTATGGGCCAAGCCCCTGCCGTGGGACTCAACAGCCTGCGTACGGTGCCGCGTAATTTTCCGGGTCGCTCGGGCACCCGTGAAGACAGCGTTTTCCTGTGCAGCCCGGAAACGGCAGCGGCCTCTGCGCTGACCGGGGTTATTACCGACCCACGAACGCTTTCCATGGCGTATCCGCGTATTGCCGAGCCGGATAAGATTGTGATTAACCGTGCGCTATTTAACGCGCCACTGCCTGTTGAAGAAGCGCGCCTCAAACCCTTGCAAAAAACGGATAACACACCGGCTTTACCCGCATTAAGCCCCCTCCCCGATACGCTGGAAGTGCCCGTATTACTGGTCGTCGGCGACAATATTTCAACCGATGACATCATGCCCGCCGGTCAGCGGGTGCTGCCTTACTGGAGCAGTATCTATGCGTCGGCCCCTTTCACGTTTGAAGCCATCGATGACACCTACGCCACCCGCGCTGACGCAACCCGCACTCAAGGCGGCCATGCAATCGTCGGCGGTATTAACTACGGCCAAGGGTCAAGTCGCGAGAATGCCGCCTTGGTGCCCCGCTATCTAGGCTTGCAGGTGGTCGTTGCCAAGAGTTTCGCCCGCATTCATTGGCAGAACCTGATTTGTTTTGGTGCCTTACCGCTCACTTTTTGCCACCCCGAAGATAGCGAGCGCTTGCGCCAGGGAGACACTATTGTGATCAAGGATCTTTACAACCAACTGGCCAACGGCAGTGACTTGATCGCCGAGGTTCCCGGCAAGGGAACCATAACCTTGCACCACGGGCTGACGGATCGCCAGCAAACGTTGATTACGCAAGGCGGGGTGATTAATCACTTACGTGCGCGCAATTCGGGCACAGCCGCGCAGGCTTGAAGGCCGCTAAAAAAGGGGCTTGCCAATTGGCAAGCCCCTTTAATCTACATCAAAAACAGCGCCAGGCGCTTAGAACTCTTCCCACTCATCTGCGGTATGCTTCGCCGGTGAGGGCTTTGAAGATGGCTGAGATGAGGCGTGTGAAGAAAGCGCGGGGCGCTTCAGGCCATTATCACCGCCGCGCTGCTGAGACGCCGGAGAGGCTAGCGCCTGATGCTTCGGCTCGTCTTCACCCAGCACAAAGGAGTTGATCAGCTCCCTCAGGTGCTCGGCATGGCGGCGCATATCCGCGGCAGCAGTGGTTGACTGCTGCACCATGGAGGCATTTTGCTGGGTCATGGTATCCATTTCGGCCACGGCAGTATTGATTTGGCTGATACCGCTGCTCTGCTCTTTCGCCCCGGCGGTGATCTCGCCAATCACATCGGTCACCTTGGCCACGCTTTCGACAATCTCGCGCATGGTGGCGCCAGCATCGCGCACCAGCTCTGCGCCGGAGTGCGTGTGCTTCACCGAGGCATCGATCAGCGTGCGGATTTCCTTGGACGCATCGCTGGAACGGCTCGCCAGGGTGCGCACTTCCTGGGCCACCACGGCAAACCCACGGCCATGCTCGCCCGCACGGGCGGCTTCCACCGAGGCGTTAAGCGCCAATATATTGGTCTGGAAAGCGATGGAGTCGATCATGGTAATGATATCGCTGATCCGGCTGGCCGACTCATTGATATCCTGCATGGTGCGCTCGACCTGCTCCATGGACTGTTCGCCCTGATTGGCGACTTCCGCAGTGGACTGCACCAGCTTATTGGCCTGCTGGGCGTTGTCGGCACTGTGATTGACCGTCGAGGTGATTTCCTCCATGGAGGAGGAGGTTTCCTGGAGGTTGGCAGCCGCCTGCTCGGTCCGCGTCGACAGTTCTTCGCTGCTGCGCGATATCTCCCCGGCGGAATTGTAGACGCTGGAGGTACTATGGCGAACGTCGCGCAGAGTGTCCTGCATCCGCTCTACAAAGGCGTTGAACTGCATGGACAGCTCGCCGATCTCGTCATTGCTTTCAACCGCGAGGCGGCGAGTCAGGTCACCCCGCCCCTGGGCGATATCGTGCATGGCGGCAGAGGTGCGCTTGATCGGCCCGACGGTGCGACGCACAAAGACATACGCCACCAGAGCCACCACGATAAACAGTACCAGACCCAGCAGCGAGGCAAAGATAATGCCTTGGCGTATATCGGCAGCTGTCTGGGCTTCCAGGCCGGCCATCGTTTCATCTACATCGGTCACGTAGACACCCGCGCCAATCAACCAGTCCCATTTTTCAAGCTGGTCAACATAGGAGTGCTTGGGTTCGATATCGTCAGTGCCTGGGTAGTCCCAATCATAGCTGAAGTAGCCCCCGCCACTCTGAGAGACCTTGATGATCTCGCGGATCAGGTAGGTGCCATTGGGCGTTTGCGCATCGATCATGTTGGTACCTTCGCGCTCAGGCGCAGGTGCCGTCACGATATTGTTACCGTCATAATCGTAGATGAAAATGTAGTTGTTATCTTCGAAGCGCATGGAGCGCACCAGCTCGGCGACCCGTTGCTTGGCCTCCTCATCGTTAACGTCGGCGTCTTCGTAAATTGGCTCAATGGCAGTTCTCGCCATTTGCACAACGTCGCGCACGGCCTTGCGACGTTCTTCAATTAATTGTTCGCGCTGTTCGGCAAGCGCATCGTTGGCGTTCTGTGTTGTGCTATAGGCTATAAACCCGACCAGTGCCACTGTGACCAGGAACAAGGGGAGCAAGACCAGCATCAAGACCTTGGTTTGTAAGCCAAAGGCCCGGCGAGAGGGAGATTCAGATGTCGTCATGTTTTGAGATTTCCAGCGTAGCCAAGTTAAAGATTATTAAATTTATCATTAGGCCTATATCGACAAACGCTATCTGAACTTTAACTATCAATAATTATTTTTATGTTTTTTTGGTTTATTTAGAGCGATATCAGGAAGTTCATAACATAAGTTAAGGTGATTGAAAGCGCGCCGGTCCACTGTAGGGGTGTGGTGGCCAGGGATGGCCCGTTTTTAGGCTTGATGCCACCCACCCTTGTTCAGTCGCCTCGACCCTTCAACCGCCTGGTCGGGGCGACTTTTTTATTATGCCCGCCCCAGATTAGCCCGCGATGGCCGTGCGGCGCTCGTCCAACATCCCTTTATCGAGAATAAAGCGGATAATCCCTTCAAGCCCAACCCCGTCGTACAGATTGGTGAACACAAAGGGTCGCTCGCCGCGCATCTTTTTCGAGTCACGCTCCATCACGTCTAGCGAGGCATGCACCTGCTCGGCAATGTCGATCTTGTTGATAATCAGCAGGTCGGATTTGGTGATCCCCGGGCCACCTTTACGCGGAATCTTGTCGCCGGCGGACACGTCGATCACGTAGAGCGTGAGATCCGAAAGCTCCGGACTAAAGGTTGCCGACAGGTTATCGCCGCCGGATTCCACCATCACCAGCTCGAGCTTGGGGTGGCGTTCCTGCAGCTCATCAATCGCCGCCAGGTTCATGGAGGCATCTTCGCGAATCGCCGTGTGCGGGCAGCCACCGGTTTCCACGCCTAAAATGCGGTCGGCCGGCAGCGCATCGTGCTTAAGCAGGAAGTCGGCGTCTTCGCGGGTGTAGATATCGTTGGTGACCACGGCGATATCGTAATGGTCGCGCAGCGCCAGGCAGAGCTGCTTGAGTAGCGCGGTTTTGCCGGAACCGACCGGGCCACCCACGCCAACGCGTAAACAGTGAGTCATGATGATAATCTCCTAGCTTCTAAACAGTCGTGAATACTGGGTTTCGTGCAACGCGCTGGCCAGCGCCAGGCCGGGAAGCACCGGACCGAGCTCATCGTCGTCAAGCGACAGTGCCTGATCAACGGCGGTAACCAGCGCCGGGCGCAGCTGCTCGATCACCCGCTGGGCGGCCGTATGGCCAAGCGGCAGTGCTTTACAGGCGACGGCCAGCTGGTTTTCAAGCCACGCCCAGGCAAAGCCGAGCAGCGTTTGGCGAATGGATACGCCACGGGTATGGGCGGTGTATGCAAACAGCGTTACATAGCCCGCCTGAGTCGGTAACAAGGGCGGTAGTGAGTCTTCACTTGGCATCAAGTCCAGGCTATTCAACAGGCGTTTCAGCGATGATCCTAAGCGGCTGTCTTCAGCGGCCAGCTCGGCGGTTTCACGCGTCGCCGCCAGCCATGCGTCCCATTGCGAAATTGTCTCGCTGTCGCCTTGGCCAATAGCCTGGTACAGGCGCGCCAGCACCGGTAACTCGCAACGGGTTAAGCCGTCTTCCAATACGCCGCTTAGCCATTCGGCCAGGCTTGTTTCGTCGCGCACCCAGTCAAGCTCGAAGGCACTTTCCAGGCCTTGCGAGAAGGCAAAGGCCCCGATGGGCAGCGACGGGCTGACCAGTTGCATCAGCCCCAGCAGTGCCAGCTCATTGTTTTGGCTTTCCCGCGCAGCGTCTTCAGTGGGCATGGTGGTGCTCATGGCCGTGTGAATGTTCGTGGTCATGATCATGACCTTGAGAACTGGAATGGGAATGACCGTGTGCATGACTATGCGAGTGCCCATCGCCGACCTGGTTATAGGCGCCCGGCTCCGGGTCAAAGGTGGCGTTGTGATGCTCCAGCTCGGCCCCCAGCCGCTCGGCGAGTTCTTCCAGCACGTGGTCCGGCGGGAAGCGTACCCAGCCGCCCTTGCCGTCTTCACCCAGCGTCAGTTGAACGTGGCGATTGCCCAGGTGGTAGGCCAGCCGTGCCAGCGGTAAGCCAGCACTTACTCGCGCGGTCACCACCGGTTCTACGGCCGCACAGACGCGCACTATCTCGCCGCTTTCCGCTTTTAAGCCTTCGCCGCTGCGCAATACCGGGCCGCGATCCAGAAACAACCCCAGTTCGCGGCCACTATCGCTTTTGGCTTTCAAACGGCCGCGGATGCGCAGCTCGAAAGGCAGCGTCAGCGTATCGCTGGCGGCGCTCTCGTCTATCGGCCCTAAACGTTCTATCAGTTTCAGCATATGGGCTCCTAAAACAAATGATAACGCTGGGCCAGCGGCAGCTCGGTGGCGGGCTCGCAGGTTAAAATTTCGCCGTCACAGCGCACTTCGTAGGTCTGCGGGTCGACGCTCAGCTCGGGGCAGGCGTCGTTGAGCTTCATATCCTGCTTGCGCACCTGGCGTACGTTTTTGCACGCGGCCAGTTGGCTATTCAGACCCAGTGTCTCTTTAATACCAGCGTCTAATGCCGCCTGGCTGACAAAGCTGAGCCGGGTCTGGCTCGCCGCGCGGCCCAACGCACCAAACATATAACGGTAATGCACCGGCTGCGGCGTGGGAATCGACGCATTAGGGTCACCCATGGGCGCGGCCGCGATCATGCCGCCCTTGATGATCATCGCTGGTTTGGTGCCGAAAAACGCCGGTTTCCACAGCACCAGATCGGCCATCTTGCCAACCTCGACCGAGCCGACCTCGTGGGCAATACCATGGGTAATGGCCTGATTGATGGTGTATTTGGCGATGTAGCGCTTGGCACGGAAGTTATCGGCGCCCAGGGCTTCGTCTTCGGGCAGCAGGCCGCGCTGAACCTTCATCTTGTGGGCCGTTTGCCAGGTCCGGCAGACAGACTCGCCGACACGCCCCATGGCCTGGGAGTCGGAGGCGATCATCGAGATCACGCCCAGGTCGTGGAGGATATCCTCGGCGGCAATGGTTTCCCGGCGAATGCGTGAATCAGCGAAAGCGACGTCTTCGGGAATATTGGGGTCGAGGTGGTGGCACACCATCAGCATATCGAGGTGTTCGTCGATGGTGTTGACGGTGTAAGGCCGCGTCGGGTTGGTGGACGACGGCAGCACATACGGCTTCGCGCAGGCGGTGATGATATCTGGCGCGTGGCCACCACCGGCCCCTTCAGTGTGATAGGTGTGAATGCAGCGTTCTTTAAAGGCCGCCAAGGTGTCTTCCACAAAGCCCGACTCGTTCAGGGTGTCGGTATGAATGGCTACCTGTACATCGTACTCATCGGCCACGCTTAAACAGGAGTCGATAGCCGCCGGGGTGGTGCCCCAGTCTTCGTGCAGCTTGAGGCCCATGGCACCGGCTTCAAGCTGTGCTCGGCCGGCATCGGGCAGGCTGCTGTTGCCTTTACCCATAAAGCCGATGTTCATCGGCATATCGTCTACTGCCTGGAGCATCTTGCCGATATGCCAGGCGCCTGGGGTGCAGGTGGTGGCATTGGTGCCGGTCGCCGGCCCTGTGCCGCCGCCCAGCATGGTGGTAATGCCGCTCATCAGCGCTTCTTCCACCAGCTGCGGGCAGACAAAGTGGATATGGGCGTCCAGCGCCCCGGCGGTCAGAATCTTGCCTTCCCCGGCGATGATCTCAGTGCCGGGGCCAATCACGATCTCAACATCCGGCTGAGTATCCGGGTTACCGGCTTTGCCAATCGCGGCAATGCGGCCATTCTGAATGCCCACATCGGCCTTGACGATGCCCCACCAGTCGAGGATCAGGGCGTTGGTAATCACCGTGTCCATCACGCTGCTGTCGCTACGCTGGCTTTGACCCATGCCGTCGCGGATAACCTTGCCGCCGCCGAATTTCACTTCATCGCCGTAGTGGGTAGCGTCTTTTTCGACCTCAATCCACAGCTCGGTGTCACCCAGCCGTACGCGGTCGCCGACCGTGGGGCCGTACATATCGGCGTAGGCCTGCCGACTGATCTTGTTGGTCGGATTCATGACTCGCCTCCAGCTTCGTCCGGTTTCTGCGCATTTCGCGCGGCTTCGGGCGCGTTAGAGAGTAGCGCACCCATCACATCGCCGCGGAAGCCGTAAATTTCCCGCTTGCCGACATAAGGAATCAAGGTGACTTCGCGGGTCTGGCCGGGCTCGAAGCGAATCGCCGTGCCCGCCGCGACGTCCAGGCGGTAGCCACGTGCCTTGTCTCGGTCAAACACCAGCGCCGGGTTGGCTTCGGCAAAATGATAGTGCGACCCCACCTGAATCGGCCGGTCACCGGTATTGGCCACCTCGACGCTGATGCGCTCACGCCCCACGCACAGCTCGATATCGCCGTCTTTTAACTGATACTCGCCGGGAATCATGGCAGCCTCCTGATTGCTGATAACTAGTTGATCGGGGTGTGGACGGTGACCAGCTTGGTGCCGTCGGGGAAGGTGGCTTCAACCTGCACCTCGTCGACCATCTCGGCCACCCCTTCCATCACGTCGTCGCGACCCAGGATTTCGCGGCCGTAGCTCATCAGGTCCGCCACGCTGCGACCGTCACGGGCGCCTTCCATGATCTCAAAGCTGATTAGCGCGACCGCCTCGGGGTAGTTGAGCTTCAAACCGCGCGCTTTGCGGCGCTCGGCAAGCTGGGCGGCGGAAAACAGCAGCAGCTTGTCTTTGTCTCTCGGGGTTAATTCCATGGGGCATCTCTCCACACTAAAAGAAAGCTCTACACAGGTAGGGCTCTCGCATTGTTCAGGTTAGCCAAATTCGCGGCGTATGCGCGTCACGCTCGATCCAACGGGGGCGCAGCAGATGCCAGGCCTGCTCGCACAGCGCCCAGGCTTCATTGCGCGAGTTGCCCAGGTAGCGCAGTAACAATACGCCGTGGCGCACGGTGACGGCCCAGCGCGAGTTATCGGGAAGCGCTTCGCGCAGGGCCTCGATGGCACCCGGCGCATCGGCTATGCCCACTGCCCAGAGCGTCGCCTGTACCGTCGCGCCGCCCTGGCCCCAACGCCCGGTAAAGCGCGGGTGCAAAGGGTCGAGAGGCTGGCGTTCCAGCCACAGCGGCTTGCCGTCCAGGGTCAAACGAAAGTGCTGCTCGATACGCCCGGAAACATAGGGTAGCTCGCTCGCCGGGCGGCCCAGTGCCATCACCTCCCAGCCCAGGCAGCGCGCATTGCCGTGCAAGTCAATCGAGGTGCGTTGCTCGCCGCGCGAGCCATCAAAGGCAATGGTTTCCTGGGGCAGCCATTCAAGGGTCCCGCCGTCTTCAACACTCAGTTGGGTGTGCTGGGTCCAGGAAACGCCCTGGCTGTCGGCTTTATAGAGTTTATTGGCGGCAGGCGTCGTCAGCAGCGCATGGGCGCCGTTTTCCACATGGGCCTGAATGGTCAGCGCATCGCCACTTACCAGCCCACCCGGCGGGTGCAGCAGGTAAACGTGGCAGGTCTCACCGCGGCCTTCCGGGTAAAACGGGCGCTGCACCCGTAATGGCCCCGAGTGGCGCGCCTGCACCATGCGGGTGGCATCGCCGCGATGGGCAAAGCGCAAGGCCAGCGAGGCCGCCCAGTGGCGCTGATCATCGAAGCGGTGGCCGGAGGCCGCTGTTGTACTGCCTGGCGTCGTCAAGGGTGTGAGTGCGGTCATACCGTCAAATGTTGTTGGATAAGTTCATCAGAAAGCTCGCCGATATCGCCGTTTGCCACGGGTCGGCCGCGATCCATGATCACAAAGCGGTCGGCGTACTTACGCGCAAAGGGTAATTTCTGCTCCACCAACAAGACTGTCAACGAATCTTCGTTGATCAGTTGGCGAATTACCTGGCCGATTTGCGAGACGATATTGGGCTGGATGCCCTCGCCGGGCTCATCCAGGATCAACAGCTTGGGCTCGATGACCAGCGCGCGGCCGATCGCCAGCTGTTGCTGCTGGCCGCCGGATAGGTCACCACCACGGCGGTTTTTCATTTCCTTGAGCACGGGAAACAGCTCGTAGACGCGCTCGGGGATTTTTTTCACCCCGTCGCGGCGGGCGGCAAGGCCGGTACGCAGGTTGTCTTCCACGGTGAGCAGCGGAAATATCTGCCGCCCCTGGGGCACATAGCCAATGCCCAGCCGTGAGCGTTCTTCTACAGCTTTTTGGGTCAGTTCGATCTCGCCCGCGTCGCCGCTTGAGTAGCGCAAGGCACCGCTTTTCACTGCGACTTCACCCATGACGGCTTTTAGCAGCGTGGTTTTACCCACGCCGTTACGGCCCATCACGCAGGTGCACTGCCCGGCGGGCACTTCGAGGTCCAAGTCCCATAGGGTGTGGCTTTCGCCGTAGAACTGGTTGAGCTTTTCAATTGCCAGCATCAGGCGGCCTCCTCGTCATCGGCACCCAGGTAAACCTCGACCACGCTGGGATCGCTGGAGACTTGATCCATGGTGCCTTCTGCCAGCACGCTGCCCTGGTGCAGCACCGTCACCTGCCGAGCTATCGAGCGCACGAAGCCCATATCGTGCTCGACCACGACGACAGACTGCTGCCCTGCCAAGCCGGTGAGCAGTTCCGCGGTGCGCTCCATTTCCTGCTCGGTCATGCCCGCGACCGGTTCGTCCACCAACAGCAGGCGCGGTCGTTGCATCAGCAGCATGCCGATTTCCAGCCACTGCTTCTGGCCGTGGGAGAGAATACCCGCGGGTTGATAGCGAAGCGCCGTTAGACCGGTCGTTTCCAGCACTTCGTCGATGCGGTCCCTGACCTCGCCGGTCAGGCGGGCGGTGAGGGTCGGTATAATTCGCTTGTCCGCCGCCATCGCCAGTTCCAGGTTTTCAAATACCGAGAGTGCCTCGAACACCGTGGGCTTCTGGAACTTGCGCCCAATACCCAGGCTGGCAATCTCGGGCTCGTTCATGTGCAACAAGTTGTGGCGGCTGCCAAACCACACACTGCCTTCATTGGGGCGCGTCTTGCCGGTAATAATATCCATCATGGTGGTTTTACCGGCCCCGTTGGGGCCGATAATGCAGCGCAACTCGCCATCGTCGATGGTCAGATTCAGGTTGTTGATCGCCTTGAACCCATCGAAGCTGACGGTGACATCTTCCATGTAAAGAATCGGACCGTGGCGCACATCGACCGTTGAGGCCTGCGGCGTCATGAAGTCGAACACCCGGTCGCGTTCGGTGAGCGCTTGGAAAAAACTCATGCGGTTGCCTCCTTGTCTGGTGTCTCTGACTCGGTTGGCTCATCGTCTCGCCGCCGCTTTAAATTACCCAGCAGGCCGGCGACTCCCTTGGGCAGGAACACCGTGACGAACACGAACAGGCCACCCAGCGCAAATAGCCAGGCATCGGGCATGACACCGGTAAACACGGTTTTGGCGTAGTTCACCAACACCGCACCGATCACGGCGCCGTAAAGCGAGGCACGGCCGCCCAGCGCCACCCACAACACGATCTCGATGGAGAAAATCGGATCGAATTCGCTGGGGTTGATAATCCCGACCTGAGGCACGTAGAGCGCCCCGGCCACCCCCGCCAGCATGGCGGAGACAACAAACACGAACAGCTGAAAACGCTCTACCCGGTAACCGAGAAAGCGCGTGCGCGCTTCGGCATCGCGGGTCGCCACGCATACCCGACCGAGTTTGCTGCCGACAATCGACCGGCATACTAAATAGCCCAGCGCCAGCGCCACCCCGGAGGCAATAAACAAGCCAAGCCCAGTGGCCCCGCTGCGCAGGTCAAAGCCCAGCAATTCACGGAAGTCGGTCAGGCCGTTGTTACCGCCAAAGCCCATCTCGTTGCGGAAGAACGCCAGCATCAGCGCAAAGGTCATCGCCTGGGTGATGATCGACAGATACACCCCGGTGACCCGCGAGCGAAAGGCCAGCCAGCCAAACACCAGCGCCAGCAGCCCCGGTGCTATCAGGACCATGGCAAAGGCAAACCAGGCCATATCAAAGCCGTACCAGTACCACGGCAGGCTGTCCCAGTTCAGGAATACCATGAAGTCGGGCAGGATAGGGTCGCCGTAGGTGCCGCGATCGCCAATCTGGCGCATCAGGTACATGCCCATGGCATAGCCGCCAATGGCGAAAAAAGCGCCATGCCCCAAGCTCAAAATCCCCAGATAGCCCCATACCAGGTCTACCGCAACAGCCAATAGCGCGTAGGTTAAATATTTGCCCAGTAGCCCTACGGTATAGCCTGATACGTACAGCGGATGCCCGGCGGGTACCGCCAGGTGCAGTACCGTTACGGCGATGACCGCTGCTGTCAGGATCAACAAGAAGATCTGCGTCGAGCGTTCGTTGAAGGGTCGTGTTAGCCACATAATCGATTAGCCCTCCGCCGCACGGCCCTTCTGCGGAAAGAGTCCGCGGGGGCGCTTTTGAATAAACAGAATGATGAATACCAGCACGATAATCTTGGCCAGTACCGCACCCGCCCAGGGTTCCAGCACCTGGTTGATAATGCCCAGCGACATGCCGGCCACCAGCGTACCCCAAAGGTTACCGACGCCGCCGAACACCACCACCATGAAGGAGTCGATGATGTAGTTTTGGCCAAGGTTGGGGCCCACGTTGGTGAGCTGGGAGAGGGCCACACCGGCAAGCCCTGCCACGCCCGAGCCCAGCGCAAAGGTCATGATATCGACCCGCGTGGCGCGAATGCCCATCGAGCGGGCCATGTTGCGATTCTGGGTGACCGCGCGGACCTCAAGCCCCAGCCGTGTGTGGCGCATGATCAGAATCAGGCCTGCGAATACCACCAGCGCAAAACCCAGCACATACATCCGGTTAAGGGTGAGCGACAGGGCGTCGTTCACGATCAGCGAACCGCTCATCCATTCGGGGGTAATCACCGTGCGGTTTTGCGGCGAGATCACCGTGCGTACCAACTGCTGAAGAATCAGACTGACACCAAAAGTGGCCAGCAACGTCTCCAACGGGCGACCTTTGAGGAACTGAATCACGCCGCGCTCGATCGCCACCCCTGCCAGGGCGGACACCATAAACCCGGCCGGAATCGCTAGTATCAGCGCCAGCCCCGGCTGTCCGGGCAGCAGTTGCTGCATGGCCCAGGTGGTATAGGCGCCGAGCATGATCAGCTCGCCATGGGCCATGTTGATGACGCCCATCACGCCGAAAGTGATCGCCAGGCCAATGGCCGCGAGTACCAGCACCGAGCCCATGGAAAGGCCAAAATAGAGCGTCTCGGCGGCGCGGTTGATCTTGAGGTTTTGTTCGATATCGGCCAATGCGGCAGTGGCAGCTTCAACCACTAGCGGGTCATCCGACTGGGTAGCGCGGCTCAACGCCACCCGAACGTTACTGTTCAAGCTACCCGATAGCACCTCGACGGCCTCCGCGTCGCCCTGATTGAGGCGATAGACCGCCAGCGCTTGATTCAACCGATCGCGTACCGCTGCCGACGGTTCGTTTTCCAGTCGGTTGGTGAGCGGTTCGACCTGGTCTTCTTCAACCTCGCCAATCAGCCGTTTCGCCGCGTCCAAACGGGCGTCTTGCTCGCCGTTATACAGTTCGACCAGCGAAATCGCTGAGCGCAGCTGAGTGCGTAGCGCGTTGTTGATGGTTAACCGATCCAAGTCACGGCGGCTGACCTCGCCCATGGCCTCGCCGGTCATGGCATCTTCAACAGTGACGTCAAGCCCCGCGGTTTCCAGCGCGATCACAAAGCGGCCGTCATCTTTCAGACGCTGTAAGTCGCTGTCCAGCAGAGCCTGCAACCAGATGTCGGCGCGCTCGTGCTCACTTTCGATGATGGCGGTGATCGCTTCTGATTTATCGTCAAATGAACGTGTATCCAGCGCTTCCAGAAGGGCTTGTCCGTCGTCTTCCTGCGCCTGAACCGCCATGGGAAACCATGCCAGCAGGCTGATGAGCAAACAGGTGACGATCCTTGGCATGACGCGAGCCGTCCACGAATAGCAAGGAATCCTCATGGGTGAGTCCTTTGAGTGGCGTGCCCCAGGCGTGGCCCCACGGGGCAACGCCTAGGTTAATGAATGAGATAAATGAACAGGATGAATGGATAAAAACGGTGGGGCGGCTTACACCGCCCCTGACATAGGCTTACTCGGCCAGCGCCTCTTCCGCCTGCTCTTCGGCATCGCTACCCATGCAGCGGTTTTCCGCCACGTTGTAGTTGCCGCATTCCATTGGCTTGCGCCAGTCGCTAATCAAATCACGCGAACCGGGCAGGTAGTCCGACCAGGCATCGCCCGCCACGGTAGACGGGGTTTCCCATACCACGGCGAACTGGCCGTTGTCCTGAATTTCCCCGATCATGACCGGCTTGGTGATGTGGTGGTTGGGCATCATCGCCGCCGAACCGCCCGACAGGTTGGGCACGGTCACGCCGATGATGGCATCTTTAACCGCGTCCACATCGGTAGTACCGGCTTTCTGAACAGCCTCTACCCACATATTGAAGCCGATATAGTGGGCTTCCATCGGATCGTTGGTCACGGCGTCGTCTTCACCGGTATGCTCAAGCCAGGCGTCGATAAAGTCGTAGTTAGCGTCACTATCCACGCTCATGAAGTAGTTCCAGGCGGCCAAGTGGCCAACCAACGGCCCGGTATCGATCCCGGTGAGTTCCTGCTCACCCACCGAAAAGGCAACGACGGGAATATCGGCCGCGTCGATGCCCTGGTTACCCAGCTCACGGTAGAACGGCACGTTGGCATCGCCATTGATGGTAGATACCACGGCGGTTTTCTTGCCCTCGCTGCCGAAACGACCGATTTCCGAGACGATGTTCTGCCAATCGGAGTGACCAAAGGGCGTGTAGTTGACCATGATGTCTTCGTCGGCCACGCCAAACTCGTCCTTGAGATAGGCTTCCAGGATGCGGTTGGTGGTGCGCGGGAAGACATAGTCAGTCCCCGCCAGCACCCAGCGCTCGACGCCGATCTGGTCATGCAAATAGTTGACGGCAGGGATTGACTGCTGGTTGGGTGCCGCGCCGGTGTAAAAGACGTTCTCGGAAGATTCCTCGCCTTCGTACTGCACCGGATAGAACAGCAAGCCATTCAGTTCTTCTACCACCGGCAGAACCGCTTTACGCGACACGGAGGTCCAGTTACCGAAGATAACGTCGACTTCTTCCTGCTCGAGCAACTCCCGCGCACGCTCGGCAAACAGCGGCCAGTCGGAGGCGGGGTCGACCACCACCGGCTCGATCTCACGGCCGAGCAGGCCGCCGGCTTCGTTCTGCTGCTCGATCAGCATCTCGACGGTGTCTTTAAGGACAGTCTCACTGATGGCCATGGTGCCAGAGAGCGAGTGCAGGATACCGACTTTGATCGGGTCTTCGTCTTGTGCGATGGCCTGAGTGCTGGCCCCCATCACAGCGGCGGTTAGCAGGGCAGTTGAGAACACTCGAGACGTCTTTGGGTGTGTCTTGCGTAGGAAAGTGGTCACTTGAATCTCCTTGCACCCCTTATGCTGGGGGCTCGTTTATTGGCGTCGTATGCCAAGCAATAAAGGTTGGTATACGTCCACTAGCAATAAACAATTTGCAAGGGCTGCGCCAGATTGGCACATAAGCAACTTATAAACGCACAATCAGTAACTTAAGATAAGTCTAAAAAACAAAAAAAAGACCAAAAGCACCAAAATAGCGCAGCGCCTGTTTGCAAGCGCACGCTGATCATGCACCGGTCGCGCTCAACGCACCATTGGCGTGCAAAAACGGGGCACCGACTCTCGTCAGCGCCCCGTTCTTTCAGGGTTGATTGATTCCTTCCACGATTAATCGCTGCCAGACGTTCCCTCTTCAATGGGGTTACGCATCCGGCGGCGCAGGATGGGCCCAATGATATAGGGCAGGATCAAGCCCAGTCCGGCAAATACCCACAGGCCAATGGCCAGGCCGCTGTCCCACAAGATGGTCCAGTCGCCGTCGGAAATATCCATGGCGTGGCGCAGGTTCTTTTCCATCTCCGGCCCTAGCAACAGACCGAGGATAATCGGTACCAGGGGAATCTCGAGTTTGCGAAACAGATAGCCAGCAGCGCCGAAGAGCACCATGAAGTAGAGATCGAAGACAGTGTTGCTGATCGAGTAGATGCCAACAAAGGCAATCATGGTAACGATCGGCAGCAGGTACATCGGCGGTACCGACAGCAGCTTGACGAAGATCCCCACCAACGGGATGTTCAGGATCAGCAGCAGGAAGTTACCCACCAGGAGAGCGGCAATCACGCCCCAGACGATGTCAGCATTCTGGGTAAACATCAGCGGGCCGGGCGTGATGTTCAGCGAAATCAGCAGCGCCAGCAGCACTGCCGTGGTCCCGCTACCCGGCACACCCAATGTCAACATGGGGACCAACGCGCCGCTTGAAGCACCGTTGTTACCGGCCTCCGGCCCAGCGACACCGCGTGGATCACCCTTGCCAAAGTAGCCTTTCTTGCCCACGACCTTTTTTTCCAAGGTATAGCCGATAAAGCTACCCAGCGACGCACCGGCACCCGGCAGCACCCCAGCGATGAAGCCCAGCACACCACCACGAAAGCTCGAAGGCAGGATCTCGCGGATATCCTTCCACTTGAGCGAGAGCTTGTTGACCGCCATTTTTTCCTTGCCACCACCGGCCTTCTCTTCGATAAAGAACAACAGCTCGGAAATGGCGAACAGCCCCACAATAGCAATGATGAAATCCACACCCTCGTAGAGTTCCAACGTTCCAAAGGTAAAGCGCTGCACGCCGGTAGAATCGATACCTACCGTGGCGATCATCAAGCCAATGGCAGCTGCCACGACGGTCTTCATCGGGTTCTTGCCGGTGATACCGCCCAATGTTGCGAAAGCCAACAGGAACAGCGCGAAGTACTCGGCAGGCCCGAAGGTCAAGGCGAACTTGGCCAACAGGGGAGCCAATATGATCAGGCCCACGGTGGCCACCAGGCTGCCGATAAAGGACGCAACGGCAGAGATCGCCAACGCCTCGGACGCCTTGCCCTGTTGTGCCATCGGGTAGCCATCGAGACAGGTCATCATCGCCGGCTCGTCGCCGGGAATATTGAGCAGAATCGAGGAAATGCGCCCGCCATACATCGCCCCGGCGTACACCGACGTCAGCATGATAAGGGCGGTTTCCGGCGCCAGGCCGAGGGTAAAGGCCAGCGGGATCAGGATCGCCACCCCGTTGGCCGGGCCCAGGCCTGGCAAAGCACCGATCAGGGTGCCCAAAAAGGCACCGATCAGCGCAAACATCAGGTTATGGGGCTGCAGCGCGACGCCAAACCCGTCCATCAAGAAGCCAAGCGTTTCCATTAGCCCACCTCCAAGAACGACAATATGCCTAGCGGTAACGCCAGATCGAGGGCAAAGCTGAAGACCAGATACACCACCACACCGGAAACCGCTCCGGTGATATAGGCCTTGACCGGGCGTGAGCCCATGCGCCAGCAGAGGGTACCCACGGCCAGTGTCGTGCTGATGATGAAGCCTAGCGGTTGCAGCAACATGGCATACAGGACCAGCACCACGACAGCAACGATCAACTCAAGACCGGTGCGGCTCCATGGCCAGGCGTTATCCGGGTCCGGCCGCACGACCATATACAGGCTGGATAGCCCCAGTACGACGGCCAATAAAAGAGGAAAAGTATCGGGGCCAACCGCCTCGGACCCACCAAACGGCTCTGCGAACTGAGTGGTGCCCCAGCCGTACGCGACGGCCAGGACGATCATCAGTATTCCAAAGATACGATCGTTGAAAACCATTACTGAATCAGCCCGATATCCATGGACAGTTGTTCGATATCTTTGATCTGGTTCTTGACGAAGGTCTCGAACTCACCGGCGCTCATGTGGAAAGGCATCAGGCCATTCTGCTGCATGACGTTCTTCCATTCGTCGCTGGCATAGATGGTATCCATGGCATCGACCCAGTACTGCTTGGCCTCGTCAGAGATATCCGCCGGCATATAGAAGCCGCGCCAGTTGGGGCCCAGCGCATCAATGCCCTGCTCGCGTGCAGTGGGAATCTCAGATAAGTCACCCGGCAGGCGCTCTTCAGAGAGAACCGCGAGGACCTTGAGATCACCTGACTCCATGAAGCCTTGAGCCTCGGTGATATCACCGGTGAACGCTTCAACGTGACCGCCGATCACCTGGGTCAGCGCTTCGCCGCCATTGTTGTAAGACAGGTAAGCGATGCGCGGCAGGTTCTCGACCTCAGCCGCCTGAGCCGCGATCAATACCTTGAGGTGATCCCAGCCGCCTTTGGCGCTGCCGCCAGCAAACTTAACGCTGCGTGGATCTTCTTTAAGAGCATCCATCAGGTCATTGAGATCATCATATTCGGAATCGGCGGATACAGCGATGATGCCGTAGTCAGCACCTAGCGCCCCAATCCAGTTGACCATGTCCGCGGTCATGTCAGGGAACTGACCCTGAGCAAGACGGGTCGTAGTGGCAGTGGACGCCGCGACAAGAAGCTCCTCATCTCCGGCGCGCTTGCTGATGGTATGACCGTAGGCGACACCGCCACCGGCACCGGCCATATTGATGGTCTGTACGTTACCTGACACCAGATCGAGCTCTTGGAGCACATTACCGACACTACGGCAGGTAAAGTCCCAACCGCCGCCCGGATCAGAAGGGGCGATACATTCGACTTTACCTTCCGGTTCGTAGGCAGCAGCAGTGCTGGAAAAGGTCGTCATCGCGGCCAGCGGCAGAGCCAGCAGCGTTACGTACTTCAAGGAAGACTTGAGAGTCATAGCGTTCTCCACGTTTCAATCTGTTGTTGTAGTGATGCGTGTTGTCGTGATGCATAGCACTTCACGCTGTGAACGTTAGAAGAAAGCAGACCCGTGCGACAAGCTTATGAACATTAAGCACAAAAAAAGCATTCTGCGCATTCTGTTCATTTTGTTCACGGCGTTACCAGGGCCTTTCAAGCGCTGATTTTTAAACGTCTAGTTTTAAGGGCATCAGTTTTAAGGGCGCCGTTTTAAAGGCATGGTTTCAAAGGCATAGTTAAAGGCCTTCAAGCCAACCATTTGCATCGGCCCGCAAACGATAACGGCGTTCGGGTCTACCTACATCACCATAGCCCAATTCGGCGTCTACCACTTGCACTGATACCAAAAACTCTAAATAGCGGCGTGCAGTGGAACGGCTTGCGCCCATCCCCCGTGCCACCTGGGTGGCCGCCAGCGGCTGATGCGCTTGCTTGAGGGCTTCAACCACCGAACCTAATGTCAGGCGATCAATACCTTTTGGCAGGCTTCGCCCACTGGGTGCATGGGGTTCAACGGGCTTTGCGCGGGCCAGCACCTGGTCAAGCTCGGCTTGATTCATCTCGGCGCGACTGGCCAATGCCTCGCGTTCACGGCGAAAGCGGGCCAGCATTTGCTGCATACGACCGGCTTCAATGGGTTTGATAAGGTAGTCAAAAACGCCGCCGCGCAGCGCCTCGCTGATGGTATCTACCTCACGGGCGGCGGTGACCATGACAATATCCACCTGAACATAATCACGTCGCAACGCCCAAAGCAGTTCCAGCCCTTCCACATCGGGCAGATAAGCATCCAGCAAAATCAACTGCACGTGCTGGCCTTTCTCGGCCATCAAGGCATTGGTTTCAGCGGCGTTGCGGGCCATGCCGACAACATAAAACCCCTCGCTCTGCTCGATAAACGCGCGGTGGATATCGGCAATGCGAAAGTCGTCTTCTACCACCAAAATACCGTACTCGTGCGCCGACATAAGGCTTCCTTTTACCGCGTTACAGGCCATTATTTATCATTGTAAGATTTGCGCCGGTTAGCTTATCACGGACGATGACGCGTCAACGTCGGCACATAGCGAGCGGTCCAGCACCGCGATAAAGCAGGCACCGCCCAGCTCGCTGTCTTCCAGGGTGACCGTGCCACCATGCTGGCGACAAAGACGTGCCACAAGGGCAAGGCCTAGCCCCTGATGCTGGCCGGATTTCGTCGAGAAGCCCTCGCTAAAAATCGACTCGACATGGTCAGGAATCACGCCGGGCCCGTTATCCTCCACTTCAATGAGCAATTGCTCGCCCAAGTCGGTGAAAAACAAGCGCACACGCGGCGGGTCATTCGGCCCATGCAAGGCTGCGTGACAGGCGTTATCCAGCAGGTTGCCCACCACACTCATCATCACTTCCTGCCCGGTCGGGGTTAGCGGGCGGCTAAGTGAGCTTTGTTCATCAATATCCAGCGTAACGCCGAGCTCCCTGGCGCGGGTCAGTTTGCCCATCAGCGTGCCGCTCAAAACGGTATCGGCGACGTTACGCATCAAGAAGCTCATCTGCGCCTGAGCGCGCTTAGTTTCCTGGTGAATCAGCGTCAGCGCTTCATCAATGCGTTCGAGCTGCAGCAAGCCGGAAATGGTGTAGAGCTTATTGGAAAACTCGTGCGCCTGGGCGCGCAGCATGTCGACATCGCGGCTAGCCTGGGTCAGCGCCTGAGAAAGATCAACAATCTCCCGGCGGCTGCGAAATGTCGCCACCGCCCCTTCAATGTCACCTTCGTGCACAATCGGCACGCGGTTGACCACCACCGGATGATCACCCAGCCACATCTCCTGGTCGAACTCTTGCTGACCGAATTTGAGCACTTCCTGGAGCCGAGAATTGGGAACTACCTCGCGGATCGGCTGGCCGAGCAGAATATGTTCGTCGGCCAACCCTAGGAACCACCGAGCCTGCTGGTTCACTAGCGTAATCTGGCCTTCGCGGTTCACCGCCAGGATACCCTCGTGTATCGATTGGAGAATGGCCTCTTTCTCCATCGCCAGGCGGGCAATTTCGTAGGGTTCCAAGCCTAGAATGACGCGTTTCAGGTGCTGGGAAAGCCAATAGGCACCGGCAAACCCCAGCACGATCATCAGCGCCACCAAGGTCCAGCCCAGGCTGTTATAGCGAGCGATGTCCATCTCGACGCGATCCAGCATGAAGCCGACCGAGACAATGCCGATGACATTACCGGCTTCATCGCGCACCGGCGTTTTTCCCCGCATGGCGGACCCCAATGTGCCGGTCGCTTCCGACACATAGGACTCGCCGCTTTCAAGTGCTCGCGCGTTATCGCCGCCTACCATGGTCAGGCCGATACGCTCGGGCACCGGATGCGAATAGCGCACGCTTTGGTTATTGCCGACCACCACGTACCGCGCGCCGGTTTCGCGGCGCACGCGCTCGGCCAGCGGTTGTATCACACTGGCGGGATTGTCATCGTCAAAGGCCTCGATCAGTTCGGGCATTGAGGCCACCGTCTTGGCCACCGCCAAGGCCCGCTCACCCATTTGCGTGCTGATGATCTCGGCTTTACGGTGATTTAGATAAGTGCCTTGTGCCAGTAACATGCCCGCCAGCAACAGGCCGACCAGCAGCATGACCTGAAGGCGAAAGCTGCGCTTGTACCAGCGCCGCCTCGAGCGTGTTCGACGCCAGCGCTGCAGCTCGGCTAATGTTTTGTTCGGGCGGGAGGATGACATAACGGCACTCACAAGCGGTAACGGGCTCATTATGGCATGCGCACGCAGAGGGCGTTAAACTTCGCCGCTTTGGGCGGCTTGACAGGCAATAGGCCTTGCACTGCCAGATCAGGGAGAGCGGTATGCTAGCGAAGGACTGGACAAAAGGAATTGTCATTTTCCTGGGTGTTCTTTGGGGCGCGTCAGCCATTGCCAGCCCCTTTTACGCCCCAGATCCGCCGTCCGACGATACCCCCGTTTTCAGCGGCGACTCTGAATTGGGCTACAACCGCCTGGCGGGCAACACCAACAGTGAAACGCTCATCGGCAAAACCCGCTTGCAATGGTTGACGGGCGACTTGACCCACTCGCTGCGCGGCGAAGTGCGCCACATTAGCAAGGAAGACGACACGACCGCCGAGCAATACCTGCTGGCGGCCCGCGAACGCTACGACTTCAGCGGGCCGCATTACCTGTTTGGCTTTGCCCGTTGGGAGAAAGATCGTTTTGCCGGTTATGACCAGCAACTCAGCGCGATTGGCGGCTACGGACGGCAGATCCTCGACAACGACAGCCATACACTGTCGCTGGAAGCCGGCCCTGGCTACCGCCACGACCGGCTTCGCGAGCACGGTGATGAACGCCTGGGCGTTGCCTACTCGGCAATCGATTATCGCTGGGAATTTGCCGACTACGCCGATATTCGTCAGGAAGCCTCGGTGGAATATACCCGTCAGAATGTTACTTCGCGCTCGCTCACCGCCGTGACCACACGTTTGAACTCCAAGCTTTCGCTGCGCCTCTCCTACGAGATAAAGCATAACTCCGAGCCACCCGACGATGCCGACAAACGCAGCGACACCACCACCAGCGCGTCGCTGCTTTACCACTGGTAGCGCACCAAAATGTAGCGAGCGACGTTAGACGTTGGTCTATAAAGGCGTTACAATATGCCCAGTTTCCTGTCCTAGCGCCATTCCATGAATGGCGCTTTTTTTTGAGCCCACTTTTCAACGCGGCAAGCTGCTAAGTTTGGCACACAAATTGCTCCACCCAACAACGGACTCTCATGACACAATCAACTCAAGATGCGGTGCCACGTAGTCGTCTACGCGCCCTCGGTGACCCTTTGGTACTACTGCTCAGCATCGGCTTTATAGTAGCCTTTGTTGGCCTGTCGCTTTACGACGTCGATCTGGTTGCCAATAGCATCAGTACCGGCTTCGCCTGGACGGCACAGGTGTTTGGCACCTATTTTCAACTGCTGCTGATCGCCACCTTCTTTATTGCCATTGGCCTGGCCTTTACCCCCGCCGCTAACGCCAAAATCGGCAACCTCGATGCGCCAGAAATGAGCACCTTCAAGTGGCTATCGATTATTCTGTGCACCTTGCTGGCCGGGGGCGGAGTATTTTTCGCGGCAGGCGAGCCGATCTACCACTTTGTGGTCACCCCACCTGCGTTCGACAGCGAAGCCGGCACGCCAGAGGCCGTGGCAAACGCACTTGCCCAGTCGTTCAACCACTGGGGGTTTTTGGCCTGGGCGGTACTCGGGTCGCTTTCAGCCGTGGTGCTGGCGCATGCCCACTATGTGAAAGGCCAACCGCTACAGCCCCGTACCCTGCTGTACCCGGTATTTGGCGAGCGCCTGCTGCGTGGCCCCTTGGGCGGCATTATCGATGCCTGCTGCGTGATTGCTCTGGTGGCAGGCACCGTGGGGCCGATCGGCTTCCTGGCGACCCAGGTGAGTTTCGGCTTGCACGAGCTGTTTGGTCTGCCGGAAGGCTATACCGGCCAGCTGATCATTCTTGCCGCACTGGGCAGCATTTACGTACTGTCCTCGATGAGCGGTGTTCACAAAGGCATTCAACTACTTAGCCGGTTCAACGTACTGCTGGCACTCACGATCGGTGCGGTGATCTTTATATTCGGCCCGACGCTGTTCTTAACCAACAGCTATGTAGCCGGCATGGGCACCTATGTGAGCGAGTTCTTCACCATGGCGACCACTACAGCGGACACCGCGCCCGACTGGTGGATGCAATGGTGGACAGTGTTCTTCTTTGCCTGGTTTATCGGCTATGCGCCGCTGATGGCCATTTTTGTGGCGCGCATTTCCCGTGGCCGCACCATTCGCCAAATGATTGTCGCGGTCGCCGTTATCGCACCGATTGCCACCAGCGTATGGTTTACCCTACTCGGTGGGTCAGGCATCTACTACCAGCTCAGCGGTGCCATCGAGCTGACTGAAGCGCTGAACAACTTCCAGTTTGACGTGGCCACGCTAACCGTTGCGCAGGCGCTGCCCGGCGGCACCTGGATGGCACTGGCGATTTTGCTGTTAACGACCATTTTCGTGGCGACTACCGGTGACTCGATGAGCTACGCCATCGCCGTTGTTGGTGCCGGTCATGACAACCCCAACCCTTACATTCGCGCTTTCTGGGGGATCGCCATGGCGCTGATGGCGGCGTTATTGCTGAACATGGGCGCCGGGCAAATCAGCGCACTACAGCAGTTTATCGTGATCACCGCCATTCCCGTTTCGCTGATCCTGCTGCCCACGCTATGGCACGGCCCCAAGGCTGCTTACGCCATGGCGCGGGAACAGGGAATCATCAAGTAATCGCTAGAGCCCTTCCAGCAGCCGTATGATCATCTGCGGCTGCTGGTTGATACGGCCCAGCATGCTGATGCCGACTTGCTGGAGAATTTGCGCGCGCAAGAGGTTGGAGACTTCCTTCGCGTAGTCGGCATCCTGAATGCGCGACTGGGCGGCAGAGGTATTGACGATATTAGTGTTGAGCCCGTCAATTACGCTATCAAAGCGGTTCTGTACCGACCCCAGATAGCTACGCTGGCGATCCACGCGCTCGATTGCTTTGTCGATAGCCTCCATCGGTTTAGGCGTGGCAAAACCATCATCCAAAACGCTGAAGGCGTCAAGATTTAGCGCCTGCACGCCCATGGCATTGAAGCGCACGCCAATCATATCCCCCGCATTGGCTCCCACCTGAATATTGAGCGTTTGATCGCTTTCCATCAGCCGTATGCCATTGAAATTGCTCTGCCCGGCAATGCGATCGATCTCTTCAAGGCGCTGATCAATCTCCAGTTGGATAGAGGCAAGGTCGGAAGAGGAATTGGTGCCGTTAGCTGCCTGAACGCTGAGTTCACGCATGCGCTGCAGGTTGTCGTTGATAAGGTTGAGCGAGCCTTCCGCCGTCTGCACCATGGAAATGCCATCGTTGGTATTACGCATAGCCTGGCTCATCCCCCGAACCTGGGCCTCCATGCGATTGGCAATGGCTTGCCCCGCCGGGTCATCCTTGGCGCTATTGATCCGCAGGCCCGACGAAAGCCGCTGCATGGCGGTTTGCATCGACTGCTGGCTACTCCGCAGGTGCTGAAGAGTGAGCAGGGAACTGATATTGGTTTTGAGGCTTAACACCGATTTCTCCCAAGCGGCACAGCGCTTAAAGGAAACAACCCAAGAATACTACTTATCGGCCGTTTAGTGCCCGGCGTTAGCCTCAAGGAAGGATTTATTTGCGCTCCACTGCAGACAGCAACTCATCAACGGGTACGCGTACGTAATCGTGGTTAAGATAGCCCTCATCCACCAGTTCGCCATCCCAGGCGACAATGTCCAGATCCATGGTGCGCGGCCCTGATTTGATCGGACCACGAACCCGCCCCAGCCGATCTTCCACATCCTTGAGGTAGGCGCGAAAGTCACTCATTGATAAGCGCGTGCGCACCAGTAAGGCCGCATTGAGAAAGTCTGGCTGCTGCTGGTAGCCGACCGGCGTGGTAACGATTTCACGGGAGCGGCCGACCAGCTCACACTCGTGGCAAAGGATATCCAGCGCCTCGGCCGCGTGCCGCTCGGGCTCTATATTGGAACCCAACGAAATGACGCATTCGTGAAGCGAGGTATCGGGTTGGGCATATAAACGTGACTGAGACATGCTATCCATCCTTGAGCGAGGCGTCGATAAAACCCAAGCCTAACGTTCCGCACCGTTTGTGCAAGTACTGTACAATTTATTGACAAACGCTGCCCTCACGCAGACAGTCGTGTCATCCTACACGCACTAAGCCCCCTATCACGATGAGGATTGTTCAATGAGCACACCGGCAGCATTGGTCACCGGCGGCGCGACGCGCTTGGGCCGTCATTTTGCCGAATCACTGGCCGCCGCGGGCTACGATATCGCGCTGCACGTTAACCGCTCCCGCGATGAGGCAGAGGAAGTCGCCGAGAGCATCCGCGCCAAGGGTCGGGCTTGCGAGCTATTTAGCTGCGATTTCTTGCGCGACGATGTGGGCATACTGATTGAGCAGGTAACGCAGCGATTCCCTCAGCTAAGCGTCTTGCTCAACAGTGCCTCGGCCTATACGCCCGCGCCCCTTGCCGAGACCGATCTGGAGATGCTGGAAACCCAGTTCCGGGTGAATCTGTTTACCCCGTTGCTGTTAACCCAGCATTTTGCCAGGGCGGTCGACACGGGCCAGGTCATCAATATTATCGACAACAAGGTGGCCTACCACCAGTACCCCTACGCCGCCTATTTGCTGTCCAAAAAGAGCCTGGCGGAGATGACCCGCATGGCGGCGCTGGAGTTTGCCCCGCGCATCCGGGTGAACGGCATCGCCCCCGGCGTGGTACTGCCTGCCTCTCAGCGTACCAGCGACTACATCGACTGGCGCATCGAAGGTATCCCGGTCAACCATCAGGGCGCACCGGATCATCTGGTGCAGGCTTTGCATTATCTGCTCAACAACGACTTTGTCGCCGGGCAAATTCTATTTGTCGACGGCGGCGAGTCGATCAACGTGGAAGGGCGTCACTCGGAAAACTATCCGGGTTAACCCACAAAGCAAAGGGGCTGCTCGATGGCAGCCCCTTTGCGTATTACCCTTTGCATATTACGACGCGGCGTTTAGCGCCCGTCAGGCGTGTCAACGTCATCGTGGTCGGGCTTGATGTGATCTGAGTCCGACGTTTGGTTGCGCCTTGAGTCAATGCGATCACCCTCTGAAGCCTCTCCTGCTTTTGGCTGCCCTGCTGGGCTGCCATCAATAGTGAAAGCTTGCTGCATAACGCGCAGGTTCGCAGGCGGCGCCGAACCAGTCTTATCCTGCCCAAAGTAGAGCGTGGTATGCGGGAAGGGTATTTCGATTCCCGCCTGATCAAAGCGCAGCTTGACGAAACGGTTATAGGCGCGACCAACAGCCCACTGGTCGCCAGGTGTGGTCTTAATGACCACTCGGATATTGACTGAGCTATCCGCCAGCGCTATGACCCCGGCAACCGTCATGTCTTCGAGCAGCTTGTGGCCATGCTCTTCGCTGGCCTTGAGATCCTCGAACGCGGCTTTAAGCTGCTCAATCGCGTGATCGATATTTTCGCGATAGGCAATACCGTACTCGCCGACGTGGTTACCAAACTCACGCATGTAATTTGAAACCGTATCTACGCTTGAGAACGGAACCAGGTGGTAGGTGCCCGAAAGGTCACGAATCCCCACAGAACGGATGCTCAGCACTTCGGCTGTACCGGTAATGCCGCCAACGGTCACCACATCGCCGGTATTCATGGCGTTTTCAATTTGAATAAACACCCCGGTAATAACGTCCTGAACCAGCTTTTGCGCACCAAAACCAATCGCCAGGCCAAGCACACCGGCACCGGCAATCAGTGGGCCGATATTGATACCGATTTCCGACAGTACGATCATGCCGGTAATGGTCACCATGGCGATGGCCAGTGCGTTGCGGAACAGGCTGAGCAGTGTTTTTGCCCGTGCGGTGGGTTCGCCCACCCCGGTATCCGGGT
Organism: Halomonas sp. SH5A2; assembly: GCF_014263395.1. GTDB lineage: Bacteria > Pseudomonadota > Gammaproteobacteria > Pseudomonadales > Halomonadaceae > Vreelandella. The sequence goes on from NZ_CP058321.1 coordinate 3,608,835, forward strand.
TGAGCTTGTGCTCGATCAAGCTGGCAAGTCCCAGCCATGCACCAATGGCCACGATCAGGATCATCGCGACGCTGATTAACTTGCTGACCAGGCCAGCCCCGGCTTCAGAGGCATACCAGGCAGCCAGATCAAACGCGCCCCAGGCATCCAGCACGACCATGATAACCGCGACCACGATGACCGTGCGCAGGATACGCAACGCATTGGGCACATACCGATTGAGGCGTTTTTCCAACATTGGCAGCTTGCGGCGCATATCAGGCGACAGCTGAATGCGCCGGCCAATGGTCTGCGTGATAAAGGTCGATACCAGGAGTCCCACGACAACCGCTCCCAGGGTTTTCAGCGTTGCAAACAGCACAAACGGCAAGGCATCGCCTGGGCGAACCAGCGTCAGCACAAACACCATCAGGAAGTAGAGCAGCGCGAACAGATGCCAGGTGCGCGCAAACAGCTGAAGCGATACCCGGCTGGCCGCCAGCGTGGAGCGTGCCCCGACGGTATTCAGGTTGTCGCGCAGGCGCACGCGGTTTTTCAGCACCACCGCCACGGCATAAATAAACGCCAGCAGCATGATCAAAGTGCCCACCGCCTGACCAATGGCCGCCGACACATAGAAATTGACCAGCGGTACCACGACCATCAGGCCGTACCCCACCATGCCGATCAGGCGGGCTAACCAGCGGTTCCAGTAGGAGGCTTCTTGCGCTGAAATCGGCAACAGCCGCAGCCCTTCGTAGCGCGAGGAAAACAGCATCCGCACCGCGGCTTTCAATAGCTCAATGATTAAGAAGGCGTTGAGAAACAGCGATGCCCGGGTGGACAGGTCACCAACTTCGCCGACTGCAAAGGTCGCTACAAGGTTACCGCCGACATAGGCAAGCGCCACCAGCAACACATCGATCACCGCGGCAATCGCCACGCTAACGACCAGACGCAGCACGGGCGTCAGCCCATTGCCCTGCTGCGACCAGCCACTGATTTTAGTGAATAACGGCTTCACCACGCGTCGAAACACGATAAACATGGCAAAGGTGGCGACAATCACGATACCCAGATTGATCGCCGCGGACATGAACACCGCCATGTCGAAGACGCTCTCGCCACCCCCGACAAGGAGGCCACGCACCAGCAGCGCTATTTGCTCGAATTGACCGCCGACATCGCCGACAACGTTGCTGGTTAATTGAGCCAGCTGACGCGGCAGCGACACGTCCTCGGGAGCAATATCGCTGTCTTGCGCAGCGCCCTCAGCCAGCTCCGATGACTCGGCCACCTCTGACGCTTGGCTGCGTAGCAAGTCGATGAGTTCCTGGCGAGCCTGCTCGTCTTCGAGTAAGTTCGCCAGGGATTCATAGGTCTGCGGTTCAGTGGTCTCTGCTCCGTCACTGCCGCCTTCGTTTTGTGTACTGCTTTGCGCAAACACAGGCGCAGCAAACAGCGTCATCAGCGCTAGCAGCCAGACGCTGAGCCAGGGTAATAAACGTAGTGGCGTCACACCGAAACCTCCCTTTGATGGTGAGTCGTCGCGTCAACCTGACGGCTGAGCTAATGGATGCAAATAATCATACATGCCAACGAACATATAAGCATTGTATAGGTTATTTAGCTTAACATGACTACCTGCAAAAAGGCTCGAGCCAGGACGTGGCCAATCCGAGTATCAGCGCATAGCGGGCGCCTTTTGCGACCAGTATCCATGTCAGCGCGCGCCACCAGGGTAAGCGCAACACGCCGGCCACGACGGTCAACGGATCCCCAATGATCGGCAGCCAGGACAGCAACAGACTCGCTTCGCCAACGCGCTGGTACCAACGTTCGGCACGAGCCAGTTGAACGGGGGAAGCCGGAAACCAGCGACGGCCCTGAAAGCGCCGTGCGTAACGGCCCAGTGCCACATTGACCAGGCTGCCCAGCGTATTGCCAGCGGTGGCGACACACCATAATGCGAGGACCGACTGGCCCTGGCACCATTGCCGTGCGAGCCACACCTCCGACCCGCCGGGCAATAATGTAGCGCTGAGCAGCGCTACCCAAAAAAGACTCAGCATCAGGACGCGGGGAGTTGACCACCCAATTGCAGCGTAATCTCATCCGCCACACGGCGCACCAGCGCGCCCAACTCCAGCAGCCGAGCCTCGGGTATGCGCGCCACGGGGCCGGACACCGAAATGGCCGCCAATGGCATGCCGTGCTCGTCATTGACGCATGCCGCCACGCAGTGCAGGCCAATCGCGTGCTCTTCACGGTCACAGGCAAAGCCCTGGTCACGGATACGCAGCATCTCGTCGAGCAGGGCGTCGGGCTGGTAAAGGGTATTTTCGGTCACGCGGGGCAATTCGCCTTTCGCGAGCAGTTGGGCGCGCTCGTCGTCGGGCATCCAGGCCAGCAAGGCCTTGCCGACACCGGAGGCGTGCAAGGGTGCCCGCGAGCCTAGCCGAGTGATCATGCGCATCATCTGCGGCGACTCGTGCTGGGCCAGAAACACCGCCGTGTCCGCATCACGGATGCCCAGGTTGGCCGTTTCGCCGGTCTCGGCCGTCAGGCGACGTAAAAATGGACGGCTGGTGGCGACCACGTCCCGCGCTTCGAGAAAGCTGTTGCCGATGCGGAACGTCTTGACATCGATACGCCACAGGCCCTGCTCGTTCTCCTGGCTAACAAAGCCCTGACTTTGCAGCGCCTGCAGCAACCGGTGGGTAGTCGAGGGCGCAAGATCGGCCATTTCCGCCAGCGCGGAAAGCGCCAAGCCTTCGGGCCTGCTGGCCAGATACTCCAACAGATTTAACCCACGCACCAACGACTGACTGTGCCCACCACCTGCTTTGGCCGTATTGGCCGGGCGGCCAACGGTCCTGCGCTTTACGTCACTCACCTGGCTCTCCCCTGAAAAGCTCTCCTGAAGGCACCTTGCTTAAAAGTGCACAGCGCATAAGGATAACGTGCCAGTATGGCCGCTGTCGCGTTTACGGAAACGAATTCCATCACCACCTGTTCGCCGCTAAGCAACTAACTAGACGACGCTTTGCGCATATCCCTGCCCAGTGGATGCGGTTCGCCACGGGCTTTGGCGAGGTCAATCTGGCGCTGACGCTCGCGCGCCGCCGCGCGGGTCTTCTCGGGTAGCGAGTCGATGCAGTGAGGACAACTGATACCGGGCTCATAAGCGGACGACTGCATGTCTTCCGCAGAGATCGGCCGTCGGCAGGCATGGCACTGTTCGAACTCACCTTCGCTCAAGTCGTGGCGGACGGTCACGCGGTTATCAAAAACGAAACACTCACCACGCCACAGCGACTGCTCTTCGGGGACTTTTTCCAGGTAATTCAGCACGCCGCCCTTGAGGTGATAGACCTCGTCAAAGCCTTCCTTGAGCATAAAGCTTGAGGCTTTTTCACAGCGGATGCCGCCAGTGCAGAACATGGCAACCTTTTTATGCTTCTCGGGGTCGTAGTGCTCGCGCACGTATTCAGGGAATTCACGGAAGGTGGTGGTCTTGGGGTCGACGGCGCCTTCAAAGCTGCCAATCGCCACTTCGTAATCGTTGCGGGTATCGATCACCAACACTTCGGGGTCGGCGATCACGTCATTCCAGTTTTCCGGCTCGACGTAGGTACCCACGGTGTCGTTGGGATCGACATCAGGCACGCCCAGGGTGACGATCTCTTTTTTCAGTTTCACCTTGGTGCGGTAGAACGGCGGCTCGTCGCAAAACGATTCTTTATGGTCGATATCGCTTAGCCGCGGGTCGGCGGTCAACCAGGCGAGCAGCCCATCGATGCCCTCGCGGGTACCGGCAACCGTGCCGTTAATGCCCTCTTTGGCGAGCAGCAGCGTGCCCTTCACGCCGTTATCCAGCATGGTCTGGCGCAGCGGTTCACGCAGCGCTTCAAAATCATTCAGGGTGACAAATTTGTACAGCGCCGCGACCACAATACGCGGTGATGAAGTGGGTACTGACATGACGAGCTCCAGGTAGTCGCCCCCGTAAAAGGCGGACCGGGTGAATTGACGCGTCTATTTTAACCAAAAACGCGCCAAAAGTCTGACCCAGAGTCCACCACACCAATACGTCGATTTATTCGATGTGATTGTTGAGAAACCTTCACCCCACGCCCTCAGTTAGCAGGCGTATATTAGTCGTCATTCTCCCAACACTCTGGAGCTTATGATGAAGATCCGCCGTTCAAATGAGCGAGGCTACGCCGACCATGGCTGGCTGCGTTCCTACCATACCTTCTCGTTTGCCAACTATATGGACCCTGACCACATGGGCTTTCGGGCGCTGCGGGTGATCAATGAAGATCGCGTGTCCCCTGGACACGGCTTCGGCGCTCATCCCCACCGGGACATGGAGATCATCTCCTATGTGCTCGAAGGCGAAATGGCCCATCAGGACAACATGGGCAACGGCGAAGTCATGCGCCCCGGGGATGTGCAGCGGATGTCGGCGGGCACCGGGGTACTGCATAGCGAGTACAACCACTCCAAGGAAAACGGCCTGCACTTTCTGCAAATCTGGATCGAGACGGCCAAACGCGGCATTGCGCCCAGCTACGAACAGAAAGCTTTTCCGACCGCCGAACGGCAGGGCCAATGGCGCTTGGTCGTTTCGCCTGAAGGCCAGGATGGCTCGGTGAGCGTGAACCAGGACGTCAACCTTTACAGCGCCTTGTTTAACGCGGGTGAACAGCCAGAAACGCCGCCCACCCGCTATGCCTGGCTGCACGTGGTGAAGGGCGAAATGGAAGTTAACGGCGAGACGCTAAGCGCCGGTGACGCCGCCGCGTTTCAACCGGACGAAACGTTTACGTTGACGGGCAAGAAGGCTGGCGAGGTATTGCTGTTCGATTTGGCCTAAACACTTGAACCAAGCACCATGCAAAACGGCCCTCTGGGGCCGTTTTGATGTTAACGACTGCTGACGCGATTAACTGTTCTGCGCCGAGTAGAGCACGCGAATCTTCAGTGTGTGGTCGACCTGTTTTAGCGCTTCCAGCGCCTGGGGGCCGTAGGCTTTATCGACATCAATGACCACATAGCCAACCTTGTCGTTGGTTTGCAGGTACTGGCCCGAGATATTGATGCCGTTTTCGGACAATACGCGGTTGATCTGCGACAGCACCCCGGGCACGTTGTCGTGAATGTGCAGCAAACGATGCTTGTCCGGGTGTGCGGGCAGCGCTACTTCGGGGAAGTTGACCGAGGTCACCGTGGTGCCGTTATCGGAATAGGTGATCAGTTTTTCCGACACCTCGATGCCGATATTCTCCTGGGCTTCCAGGGTCGAGCCGCCGATATGCGGCGTGAGGATGACGTTTTCCAGGCCGCGCAGCGGGCTTTCAAACTCCTCGGCATTACCCTTCGGCTCGACGGGGAACACATCAATCGCCGCCCCGTTGAGCTTGCCCGCCTTGATCGCCTGAGCCAGCGGCTCAATTTCCACCACGCTGCCCCGCGAGGCATTGATCAGGATGGCACCGGGCTTCATGGCAGCAATTTCTTTTTCGCCTACCATCCAACGGGTGGACGCCAGGTCAGGCACATGCAGGCTGACCACATCGGAACGTCCCAGCAGCTCTTCAAGGCTACCCACCTGGTTGGCGTTCCCCATGCCCAGCTTGGTGATCACATCGTAATAAATGACGTTAAAGCCCAGCGACTCGGCCAGCACGGAAAGCTGCGCGCCAATGCTGCCGTAACCCACGATACCCAGCGTTTTACCACGTGCTTCATGGGAGTTTTTCGCCGACTTCAACCAGCCGCCCTGATGGGCCCGGGCGTTTTTCTCCGGAATACCGCGCAGCAGCATGATGGCTTCGGCGAGCACCAGCTCCGCCACCGAGCGGGTGTTGGAATACGGCGCGTTGAAAACCGCAATCCCGCGCTTGAGTGCCGCGTCAAGGTCGACCTGATTGGTACCGATGCAGAAACAGCCAACGCCCACCAGTTTTTCCGCCGCTGCGAACACGCGCTCGTTCAACTGAGTACGGGAACGGATACCGATGAAGTGAACATCGCGGATCTTCTCGATCAATGCCTCTTCATCCAGCGATGTGGGCAGATGCTCGATGTTCTCGTAACCTGCGTTGTGAAAATTGTCCACCGCGCTTTGGTGGACGCCCTCGAGTAGCAGGATCTTGATCTTGCTCTTGTCCAGGGACGTTTTGGCCATGGCTGAATCAACCTCTATGATCGGCGGCATGCGCCGTGTGACGGTTCACGGAAGGCCCGTATGGTAGCACATTCGCCGGCGCTCTCGCTGGGCTCGCATGATGAAAAGTGTGCGTTGTCAAGATGAACGCGACACAAGTCGCAGCTTCGGCAGCACCATGAGGGCAGACGCCACCCCCCGCCCTCGGTGTATACTGTCGGTTTGTTCTCTGCAGACACACGCGCCGCCCACGTCAGGGCATCAGACAAACGGTAGGCATGGCCCAATGAGCGACACCACACCCCCACAAGATTTTGCCTCCACGGTTGAGCAGCTCGAAACGCTCGTGGAACGCCTGGAGTCTGGCGAACTCTCATTGGAAGATGCGTTGACCGCCTTCGAGCAAGGCGTACGCCTCACCCGTGACGCCCAGCAACGCCTGGATAGCGCGGAATTAAAGGTGCGCGCCCTCAGTGAAGACAGCGAAGGCCGCCTGAACGTTACCCCCTTCGATGGCCCCGACGCGCCCACGGAAGGTCCTGACGACGCGGATGACAGCAACAAGGAGACGCCGCCATGGTAGCGCCCACCGCCGTTGGGCTGGCCAGGTTACGTGACACAAGCAATACGCGCGTTGACGCCACTCTGGCCGCGCTATTTGATGCGCGCCCGGCCACCGAGCCGCGCCTTGAAGCCGCCATGCGCCATGGCTTGCTGGTGGGTGGCAAGCGCCTACGTCCACTGCTGGTATATCTGGCCGGCCGGGCGCTGGGGGCCAGCGACGATGACCTCGACGCGCCTGCCGCCGCCATCGAGTTGATCCATGCTTATTCGCTGATCCACGACGACCTGCCCGCCATGGACGACGACGACCTACGTCGCGGTCAGCCAACGGTCCACAAAGCTTTTGATGAAGCCACCGCTATCCTGGCAGGCGATGCCCTTCAGGCGCTGGCCTTCGAGGTTCTCGCCCGCACCGCGCACCCGCGACTGGGCGGCTTGGTTACTACGCTTGCGAGCGCCTCTGGTCGTGATGGCATGGTGGCGGGCCAGGCGTTGGATCTCGCCGCCGTCGGCGACCATCCCAATGTCGAAGCCTTGGAGCACATGCATGCCCACAAAACCGGTGCCCTGATCGTTGCCGCTGTGCGGCTGGGCGGTCTGACGGCCGTTGACGAGCACGACCCTAGGTTACAGGCGCTGATTCGCTACGCACGCGCCATTGGACTAGCCTTCCAGATTCATGACGATGTCCTCGACGTGACCGGTGACACCGCCACGCTCGGCAAAACATCTGGAGCCGATGCCGCCCGCGCCAAACCTACATACCCCAGCTTATTGGGGCTTGAGGGCGCACAGCAGAAAGCCCAGACCCTAATCGACGAGGCCATCGCGGCCCTTGCCCCGCTGGGCGAACACGCCGCACCATTGGCCGATCTTGCCCGCTACATGATCGAGCGCGACCACTAAACGATGTCGATGAAACAATGTCCATTAAAGCCACGTCTATGAAAACATGCCCATGAAGCTGTTCGACGAAATACCCCGCGAGCGCCCGGCAACGCCCCTGCTCGACTCCTTCGATCACCCCGCCGCCCTGCGGGCCATGAACGCCAGGCAGCTTGCCCAGTTGGCGGATGAGCTGCGCGCCTACCTGCTTTACAGCGTTGGCGTGTCCGGCGGCCATTTTGGCGCGGGCCTCGGGGTGGTGGAACTGAGCGTGGCGCTACACCACGCGTTCGACACGCCCGACGACCGACTGGTATGGGACGTAGGTCATCAGGCCTACCCGCACAAGATTCTCACCGGGCGGCGTGACGCCATGCTCAGCATTCGCCAGCACGGTGGGCTCGCGGCGTTTCCGCGCCGCGCCGAGTCCGGCTACGATACCTTTGGCGTCGGCCACTCCAGCACCTCGATTTCTGCCGCGCTGGGCATGGCACTTGCCGCCCAGGCCCAGAATAAGCCACGCCGCGTCTGCGCGATTATTGGCGACGGTGCGCTCAGTGCGGGCATGGCATTTGAGGCCCTCACCCATGCCGGGCACGTGGATGCCAACATGCTGGTCATCCTCAACGATAACGAAATGTCGATCTCCGAAAACGTCGGCGGCATGGCGACTTATCTGGCCCGCGTACTCTCCAGCAAGCCGTACCTGAAGATGCGCGAAGAGGGTAAAAAGGTGCTTTCCCATCTGCCTGGCGCGTTAGAGCTTGCCCGGCGCACCGAAGAGCACATGAAAGGCATGGTCAGCCCCGCCACGCTGTTTGAAGAAATGGGCTTCAACTACGTCGGCCCTATCGATGGCCATGACCTCGAAGCACTCACCGAGACGCTGGAAAACCTGCGCGACCTGGACGGCCCGCAGTTTCTGCATATCAAAACCGTCAAGGGCAAAGGCTTTTTACCCGCCGAAGCCGACCAGATTGGCTACCACGCGATTACTAAACTGGAAAAGCCCAGCGAACCCGCTCATCAATCGCCGACCGCCCCGCCTGTGGCGCCGCAAAGCGCCGCGAAAAAAGTGGCCAAGAAAAAATACTGCAATGTGTTCGGCGACTGGCTGTGCGACATGGCCGCCGCGGATGTCCGCCTGATGGGGATTACTCCGGCAATGCGCGAAGGCTCGGACCTGATCCGTTTCTCCAAGGAATATCCCGAGCGCTATTTCGATGTCGCGATTGCCGAACAACACGCCGTTACGCTTGCTGCGGGCATGGCTTGCGAAAGCATGAAACCAGTGGTGGCCATTTACTCCACGTTTCTGCAGCGTGGCTACGACCAGCTGATCCATGACGTGGCGGTGCAATCCCTCGACGTCACCTTTGCCATCGACCGTGCAGGCCTGGTCGGCGAAGACGGCCCCACCCACCACGGCAGCATGGACTTATCCTTTCTGCGCTGTGTGCCCGGCATGGTGATTCTGGCGCCCGCGGATGAAGCCGAGTGCCGCGCCATGCTCAGCGCGGCCTACCATCATCCGGGCCCTGCCGCCGTGCGCTACCCACGCGGCACCGGCCCGGGCGTGGCGATTCCCGACCATCTGGAAGCGCTGCCCATCGGCCGGGCCGAGGTGCGCCGCAAGTCTTCAGGCAATGGCGCCAGCATTGCGTTACTCGCCTTTGGCAGCGTGAACACTGCCGCCGCCGAGGTGGCTGAAACCCTCGATGCCACGCTCATCAACATGCGCTCCATTAAACCGCTGGACCGTGACGCCGTGCTTCACGCCGCCGACGAACACGAACTGCTGGTCACGCTGGAAGAAAACGTGATTGCCGGTGGTGCCGGCAGCGCCGTCAATGAGCTCCTGCATGCCGAAGGCGTTCAGGTGGAAGTACTCAACCTCGGCCTGCCGGACGCCTTTGTGGAACACGGCACTCCCGCCGAGCTGTTGCGCGACTGCGGCCTGGATGCCGACGGTATCGAACGTGCAATCCGCGCCCGTCTGCCGTAACCCTTATATTCATCAACGTTAGAGACTGCCATGTTATTTCTGATTGTTATCTTTGCGCTTATCGGCCTCGCTTTCGGCGGCCCCGTTGGACTGCTGGTGGGTGGCGGCCTGGGCTGGTGGCTGGGGCGACGCATCAAGCGCCGCCTGACGGTTGCCCGGATGCGCATCCAGGAGGGCTTTCTGGACTCGATCTTTTCGGTCATGGGCTGCCTGTGCCAGGCCGACGGCAAGGTCACCGACGGCGAACTGGACGTTGCCGAGAAGCTCTTCGACCAGATGCATCTGCAGGGCGAACAGCGCACCCGGGCACGCGCTGCTTTCGAACGCGGCCGCGGCGACGACTTCGACTTGGACGCCGAGCTTGCCAGCGTCAACCGTCTCACCCGTCATCAGCCCGTGATGCGTCAGGTGTTTCTACAGGTGCAGCTGTCGGCAATTGCCGCCGACGGCGTTCTGCATGACGCCGAACACGAGATGATTCTGCGCGTCGCCCGTGGCGTGGGCTGTAGCGAGACCGAAGTCCAGCAGATCGAAGCCATGTTGCACGGCGCCGCTGCCAATTCCCAGGGCGCCAGCGAAGAAGCCCTCAAAGATGCTTACCGGGTGCTGGGCGTTTCAGAAGATGCCAGCGACGCCGAGGTCAAGAAGGCCTACCGCCGCCTGATGAGCCAGAACCACCCGGACAAACTGGCCGGCAAAGGGCTGCCCGAAAGCATGCGCGAAGTCGCCCAGGCGCGCACCAGCGAGATCAGCAACGCCTATGAGCGTATCCGCGAGGCAAGGGACAAGTAACGTTCCCTATTCGCAATTGCCGGTTATCTCGGCTAATGTTGTACACACTGCTTTTAACCAAGGAGTTGATATCATGCGTGTACAAGTTTCTAGCATTACCGGGATCTGCCTGGCGGCAGCACTGAGCACTCTGTCGGCAAGCACGTTTGCAGACACCGATACCAATGACGAACGACTTTCCGGCGAAGAAATTCGTGAGCTTGTATGGGGAAATCAAGTACAAGGCGAGATGGCCGGTGGTGAAGCCTACAGCGAAGTATATCTTCCCGATGGCGAAATTGTGGGCGACGGCTATTCTGGTGAGGCCACCATCGTCGATGACACCATGTGTTTCGATTATGGCGGTGAGGAAATTGACTGCTACGGTGTCCGCCGCAACAGCGAAGGCGATATCGAATGGATCAAAGACGATGAAGTGGCCGGTTTCGGCACGATTAGCGACGCCCCATGATTACACTCTATCGTTTTCCTAACGCCCGCTCGTTGCGGGCCATCCGGGCATTCCAGTAATAAATTGCTCGCTTTCAAGTGGCCGTGTGGGGCAGAACGGCGTTAAAGATAGCCGCGTAGTGGCAGGCACTTCCGGCTATCACGAACAGATGCCAAATTGCATGGTTGAAGGGAATGGCGTTCACTGCGTAAAAGATAACGCCCAAGGTGTAGACGATGCCGCCACTGGCCAGTAGCACAATGCCGGTCGACGACAGATTCGCCGCCATTTCATCTGAAGCCAGTACGATCATCCAGCCCATGAGCAGGTAAATCACCACGCGGAGTACCGCCAGGCGCTGGGGCCAAAGCAGTTTGCAGGTAATCCCCACCAGCGCCAGCGACCATACGGCGGCAAACAGCACCCAGCCTGTGGTGCCGCGCATGTTGACCAGCAGAATGGGCGTGTACGTACCGGCAATCAGCAGGTAAATCGCGCAGTGATCAAGCAGTTGAAAGCGCTGCTTCCATCGCCGATGGGGAATGCCGTGGTAAAGGGTCGAGGCGGTATACAGCAGAATCAGTGTCGTCCCATATAAACTCAGGCTGACGATCTTCCAGGGATCGACGTGGGTGGCCAAGCTCGCCAATACCAACAACACCACCATGCCGATCAGACTGAGCACGGCACCAAAACCGTGGGAAATGCTATTCAGGCGCTCTTCGATAACGCTGAATTTACTCTGATCAGCCAACGATTTCTCATGCTGTTCGTCACGAAAGGTTGCCATTCTGGACGCTCCTTACCGACCCATCATCCCTTGCGTTCGATATCCACATCGCTTGCCTGGGTAAAATCATCCAGCGCCATCATATGGCCAAGCTTGCCCGCCTTGGTAGTTAGGTACTGCTCGTTGTGAGGGTTCAATCCCGTGGTAATGGATAAGCGCTCAACCACATTAACGCCATCACGGGTCAGGGCATCGACCTTACGCGGGTTGTTGGTCATTAACCGCAATGACGTAATGCCCAGGTGATCGAGCATCGGCACGCATAGATCATAGCGGCGCATATCGGCACCAAAGCCTAACTGCTCGTTCGCCTCGACGGTATCGGCCCCCTGGTCTTGCAGGTGATAGGCACGAATTTTGTTCAGAAGGCCAATGCCACGGCCTTCCTGGCGCAAGTATAGCAGTACGCCACGGCCTTCCTCGGCAATCCGCTTGAGCGCTTCCTGTAGCTGATAGCCACAGTCACAGCGCATCGAAAACAGGGCGTCACCCGTCAGACACTCAGAGTGGACGCGCCCCAACACCGGTTCATCGCCGGTCACATCACCCAACGTCAAGGCGATGTGATCCTTACCTGTGGCTTCGTCTTCGAAACCATGCATGGTGAACGTGGCCCAGGGCGTGGGCAGGCGTGAAGCGGCAATGAAGCGAATGGTCACAGGTTACCTCGCTGATTAACCAAACCAGTTAACCACACCAGTGTTGGCGAAATGGTCGTGTAGTTTAGCAGGAAGCGGCGGTCGGCTCACGATTAGCGTGACGGAAAAACGTCGAGAAAAATCGGCGTGGTGCGACAATTTTTGCCATGGGTCGCGCCGCCTTGCGGTCTATCTTCCAGTACAATAGCTCCACTACAATGCGGGCAAACTTCTCAAGAGCAAGTGTCTATGACTCCCACACCTTTGCAAAACGACCGTTTTCTTCGCGCATTGGCGCGCAAGCCCGTTGACCGCACACCAGTGTGGATGATGCGCCAGGCAGGCCGCTACCTTCCGGAATACCGTGCCAAACGCGCCGATGCGGGTAGTTTCATGGACCTGTGCCAAAACCATGACCTGGCCTGCGAGGTGACATTGCAGCCTCTTGAGCGTTATCCGCTGGATGCTGCCATTCTGTTTTCGGACATCCTGACGATCCCCGACGCCATGGGTCTGGGGCTGTATTTCGAAACCGGCGAAGGCCCCAAATTCAAAAAGACCGTGCGTACTGCTGAGGAGGTCGCCGCGCTCCGCGTTCCCGATGCCGAGCGCGACCTGGATTACGTGATGCGCGCGGTGTCCACGATTCGCCGTGAGCTGAACGGCCGCATGCCGCTGATCGGTTTCTCCGGCAGCCCCTGGACACTGGCCACCTACATGGTCGAGGGCAGTTCGAGCAAGGATTTTCGCCACTTGAAAACCATGCTCTATGACACGCCGGATACCATGCACCAGCTGCTGGACACCCTGGCCCACGCGGTAACCGACTACCTCAACGCACAAATCCGCGCGGGTGCCCAGGCGGTACAGATTTTCGATACCTGGGGCGGCGCGCTGACCACCCCGGCGTACCTCGAGTTCTCGCTGCGCTATATGGAGCAGATTGTCGCCGGGCTGATCCGCGAACACGACGGACGCCGGGTGCCGGTGATTCTGTTTACCAAGAACGGCGGCCAGTGGCTGGAACACATCGCGTGTGCCGGGTCCGATGCGGTGGGCATCGACTGGTCCACCGAGCTTTCCGATGCCCGCGCCCGGGTCGGCCACAAGGTGGCGCTGCAGGGCAATCTGGATCCCAACGTGCTGTTTGCGCGGCCTTCCGCGATCCGCGCCGAAGTCGCCCGAGTGCTGGAAAGCTACGGTCATGGCCCCGGGCATATCTTTAACCTGGGCCACGGCATCAGCCAGTTCACCAACCCCGATCACGTCACCGCCTTCATGGAAGCGCTGCACGACCTTAGCCCGCAATATCATCAGAGCATCGCGACCCATTCGGACGATGCACACCCGGGAGCCCAGCAATGAGCGAATTACGTGACGATCAGTGGTTTACCGAAGTATTTGATAGCCACGGCAGTGCTTTCTCGCTAAAAGTCACCGATAAACTGCTGGATGTGCAAAGCGCCTATCAGCACCTGGAAGTCTACGCTACCGAGACCTACGGCAACCTGCTGGTGCTGGACGGCTGCGTGATGCTCACCGACCGCGACAACTTCCTCTATCACGAGATGATTGCCCATCCGGCGTTGTTCACCCATCAGGATCCCAAGCGGGTGGTGATCATTGGTGGCGGCGACTGCGGTACGCTCAAGGAAGTACTGCGCCACCCAGGCGTTGAACACGTCACCCAGATCGATATCGACGAAGAGGTCACCAAAGCCTCCGAGCGTTTCTTTCCAGCGCTGGTGGAATCAAACAATGACCCCCGCGCCGAGTTGCTGTTCGCCGATGGCGTCAAGTGGGTGAACGATACCCCCGACGAGAGCATCGATGTACTGATTATCGACTCGACTGACCCGGTGGGTCCTGCCGAAGGCCTGTTTAAAACCGATTTTTTGCAGCGCTGTCACCGTATCCTCAAAAACGGCGGCGTCATGGTGCAGCAGAGCGAATCACCGCTTTACCACAGCGGCACCATCATTCGTGAATTGCGCAACGATATGCAGGAAGCCGGGTTTGACAGCGTCGCCACGCTGCCCTTCCCGCAGCCGGTGTATCCGTCCGGCTGGTGGAGCGTGACGCTGGCGGGCAAAAATATCGACGTCAACACCTTCCGCGAGCAGGCAGCTGCCAACCACGACCTGCCGCTTGAGTACTACACGCTGGAGGCCCATCACGGCGCGCTGGCGTTACCGCCGTTCATGCGCAAGGCCTTCGCCACCGAATAACCTCGCCAGAAGGTCGCTTTTCATTACTGCCCACCCTCCCCGCCCCATAAAGGTGCATGGAGGGTGGGCATTTTTATTTTTTTGCACCTAGACGTTCGTATCAAACGTTCGATTTAGCGTTGAAAAGCGCTGAATCAAAGCCTGTACCCCTTTTGGCATCTTCCTTGCTAGGTTAAGTGACATGCTACGGCATGCATAACGATTTCAAACAATTCGAGGGAACCTACATGTTGAAGAAAAAACACTTAGCGCTGCTGCTGTCTGCTGGCTCAATCAGCCTGGCGGGAGTGGCAACCGCTCAGGCTGATACCCTGGAAGATACCCGGGACAACGGCGCCGTTCGTTGTGGTGTCAGCGACGGTCTGCCCGGCTTTTCTGCCCCTGACGACGATGGCAATTGGCAAGGCATTGACGTCGACGTTTGTCGTGCCGTTGCCGCCGCTGTTCTCGGCGATGCCGATGCTGTTGACTACATTTCCCTCAATGCCGTAGAGCGCTTCACGGCGCTGCAGTCCGGCGAAGTGGATGTACTGTCACGCAACACCACCTGGACCACCACACGCGACACCACGTTGGGCCTCAACTTTACTGGCGTAACGTTCTATGACGGTCAGGGCTTCCTAGTGTCACGGGATCTGGGTATTACGGGTGCAGACGAGCTAGACGGTGCATCCATCTGCATTCAGTCAGGCACTACCACCGAGCTGAACCTCGCCGACTACTTCCGTGCTAACAACATGGAATTCAACCCCATCGTCTTTGATACCTCCGAACAAACCGTGGGCGGCTATCAGGCAGGGCGCTGCGACGTACTGACCTCCGACACTTCTCAGCTGGCCGCCCTGCGTATCCAGCTAGACAATCCTGAAGGCTCAATGATTCTTTCGGACGTGATCTCCAAAGAACCGCTGGGCCCCGTGGTTCGCCAGGGTGACGACACTTGGTTCAACATCGTGAAATGGTCGCTGTTCGCCATGATCAACGCTGAAGAATACGGTGTTACCAGCGAAAATGTCGACGAAATGACATCGTCTGAAGACCCCAATGTCGCACGCCTGCTCGGTCAGGATGGCAACTACGGCGAAGGCATGGGACTGGACGCTGACTGGGCCTACAACATCATCAGCCAAGTCGGCAACTACGCTGAAAGCTTCGACCGCAACGTGGGCATGGGCTCACCGCTTGAAATTGAGCGCGGTGTCAACGCCCTGTGGACCGACGGTGGCTTCCAGTACGCACCCCCGATTCGCTAAGCGTCTCGCTTGACCCCGGCCCGCCTCTCTCTTTGCAGATAACTGTTTAAAGGGAACAGGCGGGCCATCTGATTGACTTTCCGTATCGCGGAGACGCCACCCATGTCTGTACGACCCAATGCTCGCCCCGTCGGCCAAAAGCCGCCGTTCTGGCGAGACCGCGCAAAGCGCGCGCTTATTTTTCAAATCATCTTGGTCACCGCGGTGGTGGCTTTTCTGATTTATATTGTCGGCAATACCCAAGCCAACCTGAACGCCCGCGGCATCACCACCGGCTTTGGCTTTTTAAGCAACACAGCCGGCTTCGGTATTGGTCAAACCTTGATCGAGTACTCCTCTCAAAGCAGCTACGGCCGCACCTTCGTCATTGGCTTGCTCAATACGCTATTGGTCGGTGGGCTGGGGGTGCTGGCCGCTTCGATTATTGGTTTTACCGTCGGTATCGCACGACTATCGCCCAACTGGCTGATCTCTAAACTGGCCAACGCGTATATCGAAACGTTTCGCAATATCCCGCTGCTGCTGCAAATTTTCTTCTGGTACTTCGCGGTACTGCGTAGCCTGCCCAGCGCCAGGGAAAGTATGGCGTTTGGCGAAGCGATATTTCTGAACGTGCGGGGGCTATATCTACCCGAGCCGCTGTTTGAATCCGGTTTTGGCTTGATTCCCGCCACCTTTATCGTCGCCATTGTTGCCAGCATCGCGCTGGTGATGTGGAATAAACGACGTCACGAAGCCACTGGCAAGCGCCTGCCGGTTTTCTGGATATCACTGGTGCTTATTTTCGGCCTTCCGTTGCTGGTGCTGATTGTCACTGGTGTCCCGGTGACCTGGGAAATGCCGGTACTACGCGGCTTCAATTTCGGTGGTGGTATCACCATCATTCCCGAATTTTTGGCACTGTGGCTGGCACTGTCTATCTATACCGCCTCCTTCATCGCCGAAATTGTGCGTTCGGGTATACAAGCCATTCCCCATGGACAAACGGAAGCCGCTCAGGCTCTCAGCTTGCCGCGCAAGCTCGTCCTGCGCCTGGTGATAATCCCACAAGCCATGCGGGTCATCATTCCGCCGCTCACCAGCCAATACCTTAACCTGATTAAAAACTCCTCACTGGCCACCGCCATCGGTTATCCCGATCTGGTCTCGGTGTTTGCCGGCACCACGCTCAACCAGACCGGTCAGGCCATCGAAGTGATTGCCATGACCATGGCGGTTTATCTGACCATCAGCTTGCTGGTGTCCATGTTCATGAACTGGTTCAACGCTCGCGTTGCGCTGGTCGAACGCTAGGCCGGAGGCAACCTTATGATTCACAATAAAGAAATGATACCCGAACAGCCGGCCCCCAAAGGCACCATTGGCCCCATTGCCTGGCTGCGCGGCAACCTGTTCAACGGCCCGATCAATAGCCTGTTCACGCTGCTGGGCCTTTATGTGCTCTACCTGCTGGTGGTGCCGACTATTCAATGGGCGTTTATCGATGCCGATTGGATAGGTGATAGCCGCGAAGACTGCTCACGGGTAGGGGCCTGCTGGGTGTTCGTCAACGCGCGTTTCTCCCAGTTTATTTATGGCCTTTATCCCAGCGAAGAGTATTGGCGCGCCAATATCGTGTTTGCCATGTTCGCCGGCATTATCGCCTGGATGGTGATCCCTCGGATGCCGTTCAAGCGCTGGATGGCCGTGTTTGCCTTGCTGGCCTTCCCGGTCATTGCCTATGTGCTGCTGCACGGCGGCTATTTCGACCTGCCGCGCGTTTCGACTCACCGCTGGGGCGGCTTGATGCTGACGCTGCTATTGGCCAGTGTCGGGATGATTGGCGCGTTGCCCATCGGCATCGTACTCGCCCTCGGGCGGCGCTCCACTATGCCCATCGTCAGAACCTTCTGTGTGATTTTCATCGAGTTCTGGCGCGGCGTTCCGCTGATCACCATTCTGTTCATGGCGTCAGTGATGCTGCCCTTGTTTTTGCCAACAGAGCTGAGTGTGGATCGCCTTATCCGTGCGCTGATCGGCTTGACGCTGTTCCAGAGCGCCTACATGGCGGAGGTGATTCGCGGGGGGTTGCAGGCGATTCCCAAAGGCCAGGATGAAGCAGCGGCAGCGCTGGGCATGACCTACTGGAAGCGCATGGGGCTGATCATCATGCCGCAGGCGCTGAAGATGATGATTCCCGGTATCGTCAACACCTTTATCTCGCTGTTCAAGGACACCACCCTGGTGATGATCATTGGGCTGTTTGATCTGTTGGGTATCGTGCAAGCGGCACTTTCCGACTCACGTTGGCTGGGTTTCTCGCTAGAAGGCTATGTGTTTGCCGCGTTCGTATTCTGGATCTTCTGTTTCAGCATGTCGCGCTACAGCCAATACCTGGAACGCAAGCTAAATACCGGTCATAAGCAATAGACTTATCCACAACGCTTAATGCCGCTTTCTTTTGATTTTGAGTAGGATATCGACATGACACAAGCAGCCACCAACGCGTCCGACCTGATGGTCGAGATGCACAACGTCAATAAATGGTTCGGCGATTTTCACGTACTGCGCGACATTTACCTGGAGGTTAAACGTGGCGAGCGTATCGTGGTGTGCGGGCCTTCGGGTTCGGGTAAATCAACGCTCATTCGCTGTATCAACCACCTTGAAGAGCACCAGAAAGGCGACATCACCGTGGGCGGTGTACCGCTGACCCAAGACATTAAGCGTATCGAACAGATTCGCCGCAGCGTCGGCATGGTGTTTCAGCATTTCAACCTGTTCCCCCATTTATCGGTGTTGGAAAACTGCTGTATTGCACCGATGTGGGTACAAAAAAAGCCCCGCAAAGAGGCCGAAGCGCTGGCCATGGAATACCTGGAGCGGGTGCGTATTGCCGAGCAGGCCACCAAGTATCCGGGGCAGCTTTCAGGCGGTCAGCAGCAGCGCGTGGCGATTGCCCGCTCACTGTGCATGCACCCTGACGTGATGCTGTTTGACGAGCCCACTTCGGCACTCGACCCCGAGATGATCAAGGAAGTGCTGGACGTCATGGTGGAACTGGCCGAAGAAGGCATGACCATGATCTGTGTGACCCACGAAATGGGCTTCGCCAAAACCGTCGCCGACCGGGTGATCTTTATGGACCAGGGACAAATCATTGAAGAGAATGCGCCTGAGCCGTTCTTCAACAACCCGCAGTCCGAACGCACCCAGCTGTTCCTGAGCCAGATTCTGGGGCATTAATCCACAACCCTTTAATCCACAGCCCCGGTAACAAAGCAGCTGTTGATAAGTACGTCGTTATGGGTCTCGCTTGAGGCCCATAATGCTTATAAGACGTTTAAACACGCAGTTAAAAACAATTTACAAAGGATCGCGACACCATGGAAAAGCTATTTATCGACCGAGCGCCCCAGCCTATCGCCCCCTTTTCCCACGCCTGCCGCGTGGGCGATCTGGTATTTATTACCGGGCAAATGCCCACCGTGCCGGAAACCAACGAAATGCTGCTCGGCACTTTCACCGAACAGACCCATCGCGTCATGCAGAACCTGGCGATAGTGCTGGAGGAAGTGGGAAGCAGTTTCGAGCACGTGGTGCAGTCGCGGGTGTTTATTACCAACATGGGCCACTTCGACGAGGTCAATAAGGTCTATGCCAGTTACTTCCCCCAGCCGTTACCCACGCGTACCTGCATTGGCGTCACGGGCCTGGCCGGTGGTGCCGACGTGGAAGTCGACATGATCGCCTGGATCCCGCCTGCCAAAGACTAATCCCCCACCTGCGTAATACTGGCTGGGATAAGGGCTGCCTGCTCACGATGTTGGCTCAGCGGCTTTCCGGCCAGCGCCGTGAGCAGGATTTGCAGCGGATCGCCGTGGCTGACCAGGACGATGGTTTCCCCGCTGGTCTTTTGCTCCCACTCATCAATCACCGCGCGCATACGCTTTGCCACCGTGCTCACCGCTTCTACCTGGTGATGCTGATGCTCAGCGTTCTGGGCATCCAACGCCCATATGCTTGGGTAACGATCATCGCCCTGCCCCTCCAGCTCGCCAAAATAACGCTCTCGCAAGCGCGTCTCCACGCTTGGCGTGAGTCCAAATGCGGCGGCAATGTGGGCCGCCGTTTGTGACGTGCGCAAAAAATCCGAGTGCACGACGTAGGTGGGTGTCGGCCACTGCCAATCGGCCACCCGCTGGGCAAGCTGTTGCTCGCCCAGCTCTGAAAGGCCGAAACCTGCCACGCCGCGTGCCGGCGAGCTGACAATCACGCCCTGTTGATTCGCCTGGCTGTGGCCGTGACGCATTAATAAATAGCGATTGCGCCAATGGTCGTAAGGCGCCTGTAAAGTATTTGACATAAGTTCGTCACAAACCCTAGATTGAAAGTGTAGACTTTCGGAAATAATCATCCTTCGCAGCAAATGTCCACTTATGAAACATTTCTCGCTTTCTTAGTAGAAAATCCCAGCGAAGGGACGCAACAACACAAAAACAACACACAACGAGGCTTACTATGACAACGCCGCTCTTTCGCAAGCGCCCGCTTGCAATGCTCACTGCTGTATCGCTATTGCCGCTCGCCCTGCTATCCACCCACGCCTACGCTGAATGTGAGCGTGGCGACCTGGCGGAGATCTACTGTGACGAAGATGGCGACATGGTGGCTGACCGGCCAAGCGATGAATCGGAATGGGCCAACCCCGATACGCTGATTTTCGCCTACACGCCGGTAGAAGACCCGGCCATTTATTCGGATATCTGGCAGCCCTTTATCGACCACCTTGAGGAAGTTACCGAGCGCGATGTGCGCTTCTTCGCGGTACAGTCAAATGCTGCCCAGGTCGAAGCCATGCGCAGCGGACGGCTGCATATCGCCGGGTTCTCCACTGGTCCCACGCCTTTCGCGGTGAATCTCGCCGGTGCGGTACCGTTTGCCTTGATGGGCTCCGACGACGGTCGATTCGGTTACACCCTACAGCTATACACCCATGTCGACTCCGATATCCATGAGGTAGAAGACCTCAAAGGCAAGCGTGTCGCCCACACCTCTCCGACTTCCAACTCGGGTAACCAGGCGCCTCGCGCGTTACTGCCCGAACTTGGCGCCACCCCTGATGAAGATTACGAGGTGATCTACTCAGGCAGCCACGACCAGTCCATGCTCGGCGTTGTGGCCCAGGACTATGACGCCGCTCCGGTGGCCTCGGAAGTCGTCGAGCGCATGGCTGCGCGGGGTCTTTATGATGAAGAAGATGTTCGCCTGATCTACGAGTCCGACAGCTTCCCCACTACCTCGTATAACTACGCGCACAACCTGCATCCGGACCTGGTCGACAAAATTGAAGAAGCCTTCTTCAGCTTTGATTTCGCGGGCACCGAGCTCGGTGAAGAGTTTGAAGGCGTCGAGAAATTCATCCCTATCAATTACAAAGACAACTGGCAGGTGATTCGTAAAATCCAGTCAGCTAATGGCGTGAGCTATACGCCTGAAAACCTGGAAGAGTAAAACCTAACGCACCGCCATTGGCGGTGCGGTTATTTTCTCGACGATGGACGCGAACACATGCTGGAAATTACCAATCTGGTCAAACGCTATGGCCATGATGAAGCCGTGCTGCAAGGGCTTGACCTCAAGGTAGAGGGAAACAGTGTTGTTGCCATCGTAGGCGCTTCGGGGGCAGGCAAAAGCACCATGCTAAGGTGCATTAATCGCCTGGTCGAGCCGACCTCCGGCTCTATCAAGCTCAATGGCAACGAGCTTGTGCACCTGAGAGGGGCGGAACTACGCCGTGCGCGACGCAAAATTGGCATGGTGTTCCAGGGCTTTAACCTGCTGGACCGGTTAACCGTGATGGAAAACGTCCTGGCTGGCCGCTTGGGCTATGTGAACCTCTACCAGGCAATTTCGCGACGCTACCCGCAAAGCGATATTGAACGCGCTTTCACCCTAATGGAGCGCGTGGGTATTGCGCACTACGCCAATAAACGCGCCGACGAGCTTTCCGGCGGTGAGCGCCAGCGGGTCGGCGTCGTTCGCGCGTTGATGCAGGAGCCTGACTTGCTGCTCGCCGATGAGCCCACGGCTTCCCTGGACCCGCGTACGTCAGAGCAGATTATGATCCTGCTGCAAAGCCTGGCAAGCGAGCTCTCTTTGCCGGTGCTAATTAATATTCACAACGTTGCCCAGGCCAAGACCTATACCGAGCGCATCGTGGGCTTACGTCACGGCAAGATGATCTTTGATGGCTTACCCGCGGACTTCAACAAAGAAGCCCTGGATGCCATCTACGGCGGCATAGACGCGCCGGACGATGCGATCACCGATACACCCGCGGAGGAACACGCCCATGACGCCTCCTGACGCCCAATCATCGCCCACCCGCACTTG
This sequence comes from Halomonas sp. SH5A2, assembly GCF_014263395.1. Classification (GTDB taxonomy): domain Bacteria; phylum Pseudomonadota; class Gammaproteobacteria; order Pseudomonadales; family Halomonadaceae; genus Vreelandella. The sequence goes on from NZ_CP058321.1 coordinate 3,630,949, forward strand.
GAAAAAGCCGCCGTTTATTGCCAACCCGCTGCTGCGCTACGGCTTGATCATCGTCGGCGTCGTCTACTTGGTCTGGGCGTTTGGCTCGCTGCCGTTCAACTGGGCGCGGATTGCAGAGGGTATACCCCGCGCAGGGCGTATTTTTGGCGGTGGCTTTCCGCCCAGCCTTGAGCGCTATGAGCTGCTGATAACAGGCTTCAAGGAAAGCTTTCAAATCGCCATTATGGCCACATTGGTGGGGGTGCTGCTGTCGATCCCCTTTGCCGTCATGGCCGCGCGTAATATCGCCCCGATGCCCATTTACATCATCGGCCGGGCGGTGATTATTATCTCGCGCAGCTTCCATCCGGTCATCGTGGCGATCCTATTTGTTGCCGCCGTCGGGTTTGGCCCGCTCGCGGGGATTTTGACGCTGATCCTCTATTCGATTGGCTTTGTCGGCAAGCTCCTCGCCGAAGAGATCGAAGAAATTGACTGGGGCCAGGTAGAAGCCATGAAGGCGGCAGGCGCAGGCTACGGGGCCATTCTTTTTTATGCGGTCTTTCCGCAGATATTGCCGCGCCAAGTGGGGCTTTCCATGTACCAGCTGGACAGCAACCTGCGCGCCTCCGCGGTCGTGGGGATTGTCGGCGCGGGTGGCATTGGCAGCACACTGATGAACGCCTTTGGACGCTACGATTACGATTTCGCCTTTGCGATTCTACTCGTCATTATCGCGGTCATTTTGATCAGCGAGGGTATCAGCGGCTGGGTAAGGAAAAAAATATGGTAGATCACGCACAACAGCTTGCCGACCGCGTTTGGCAGCGCCATAACCCCAAGCAGCGTCTTATCCGCTTCGCCGTGCTCCTCGCGACCGTGATGGTGGTTTTCTGGGCGGTGCGCGATATTGATATCTTCTGGCCCTGGGTATGGGATGCGCCCAATCAGATTTCCGGGCTTGGCGTCCGCATGTGGCCGCCCAGTGGCGAAGGCTTGAACAACATTATTAGCGCCCTGATCGAGACCGTGCATATCGCCACCCTGGCCACCTTCCTGACGATTTTCCTGGCCCTGCCGGTGGCCTATATTGCTGCCCAGAACACCACCCCAAACCGGGCCTGCCTGTGGCTTGGGCGTTTCATTCTGGTCTCCAGCCGCTCGGTGAACACCATTATCTGGGCACTGCTGTTCGTGGCAATTTTCGGCCCAGGGGTACTCGCCGGCATTCTGGCGATCGTGTTTCGCTCCATCGGCTTTATCGGCAAGCTGATGGGCGAGGCGATCGAGGAGATTGACCGACGCCCGGTTGAGGCCATGGAAGCCACCGGGGCCTCCAAAGCCAAGGTGATTGCCTATGCAGTGGTCCCACAGGTCATGCCAGCTTTTTTTGCCATTGTGATCCTGCGCTGGGATATCAACATTCGTGAGTCGACGGTATTGGGGCTGGTGGGTGCCGGGGGTATCGGGGTTATCTTGCAAGGCTCGATTGATACCTTTGCTTGGCAGACCGTGGCCACCATCTTAATCGCCATCATCGTGCTGGTGCTGATTGGCGAGGCCGTTACAAGCCTTCTGCGTAGCAAGGTGCTTTAAACCAAGCGCTGTTAACCGGGTGAGCGTTTGACCTAGCGCTAATCGCTTGCCATGGTTAAGTGACCACTAACGACAAGGAGGATGCGTCACGATGACCACCTATATTGTTGTCGCTGATGCCGCTCGCGCGCGCCTTTTTACCCGCGAAGCGCTGACTCTCACCGAGCAGGAAAGCTTGGTACACGCCGAAGGTCGCCTGCACGAGGGCGATTTGGTCACCGACCGTCCGGGCGCCGACGTTCACGAATCAAGCTCGACCAGCGCCCGCAGTTCCAGCGACGAAGACACTGCCTCAAAACACGAGAACGAACTGTTCGCCAAGCAGGTGGTCCAGCGGCTATACACGGCCCGGGTGGACCATCACATGGACAAACTGATTCTGGTCGCACCCCCGAAATTTCTGGGCTTGTTGCGCGAAAAAATGGATGCGCCCACCCAAAAACTGATCATACATACCCTCGCCAAAGACCACAGCAAAAGCTCCGTGGATACCATCACTGCCGCCGTAAGCGATCTGCGTTAACCAAGCGGCTGCCAACCTTCCGCCGGCCCAACCTTACTGGGCCGGCCTCGATGCTAAAGAAGTCGTCGCTCTTGCCGATAAGGATGCGTACTCACTTAATGGGCGTGGCACCCGCGCCCAAACACGCACCTCGACTTGAGAGCGACCATGTTTGCATCCCTGCGCGCCAAGCTTTTACTCGCCACTCTAGTGGCCATCATCCTTGCCCTAGTAGTCAATGGCATTGCCAGCTATATCACCGTCAAGCACCACAATACCGAGCAGGTCACCCGCAACCTAAATGCAGTCGCCAACGGTAATACCCAGGCGATTGACGAATGGTTTAACGCCCGATACAGCATGCTTGCCAGTATGGATGAGGCGGCCACTAGCGATACGCCATTGGCAGCCCTGCGGCAATTAGCCGACTCCGGGGACTTCATGTCGACATACATCGCGTATCCGCAGACGTCTGACGCTGTTTTTTCTGACGGCTGGGAGCCGCCGAGTGATTACGACCCCCGCCAACGCCCTTGGTACCAAGACGCCGTCGAGGCCAAAGACACGATTATCACTGCCCCTTACGTGGATGCGCAAAGCGGCGGATTAATCGTGACCTTTGCCCAACCTTACTACCAGAATGGCGAACTGGCAGCAGTGGTCGGGGCCGATATTAGCATCCAGAATATTATCGACATCGTCGCGAGCATTGCCCCCACCCCTTCAAGCTTCGGCTTTTTAACCACAAGCGACGGTACTCTAGTCGCACACCCTGATCCCGAGTTAACTCTAGAACCTTCTACCACGCTCAGCGAGCAGTTGGATGCCGGTTACCTACAACAGCTTGATGGCAGCGACGAGCCCCAGCCACTAACCCTGGAGGGCCGCGATACGTTGCTACAGGGTAGCGCCGTAGGTGGCAGTAGCGACTGGCAACTCGTAGTAGCGATGGATGAGCACGAAGCCACCGCCGGACTTCGCGGGATTGCCACCACATCGATCATTACACTTCTGATTGTCGCGGTGATAACCGCCATCGCTCTTAGCCTGCTGCTCAAGTGGTTGCTGCGCCGTATTTTGTCGGCACGCGATGCGATGAACGATATCGCTTCGGGTGAAGGCGACCTGACCCAGCGCCTGCCGGAAGAGGGTAACGACGAGATCACTCAGATCGCCGCCGCCTTCAACCGCTTTGTGGCCACCATGGACACGGTGCTGCAAGATGTGCGCTCCAGCAGTGAAGCGGTCCACAACGCCGCCACGGAAATCGCCAACGGCGGCCAGGACTTATCGCGGCGTACTGAAAACACCGCCTCCAGCCTTCAACAGACGTCTGCCTCGATGGAGGAAATCACCAGTACGGTTGAGCACACGTCGTCGTCAGCCAAAGAAGCCAACCAGCTCTCCCAGGCGGCATCCGACGTCGCCGGACGCGGCGGTCAGGCGGTATCAGAAGTCATCACGACGATGGAAGACATCGCCGAATCCTCGGGCAAAATTGGCGATATCGTCACGCTGATGAACAACATCTCTTTCCAGACCAACCTGCTGGCGCTCAACGCCTCGGTAGAGGCGGCGCGTGCAGGTGAGCACGGCCGTGGGTTTGCCGTCGTGGCGGAAGAAGTCCGCAAGCTGGCCCAACGCAGCAATGACGCCGCCAACGATATCAAAAACCTGATCGAAGACTCCCAGGGCAAGGTCCAAAACGGCACCAAGCTGGTGCATAGCGCTGGCGAAACCATGGACGACATCGTCAGCCACATCACTCGAGTGACCGACGTGCTCGGCGAAATCACCTCCGCAACGACTGAGCAAAGTGACGGTATCGGCCAGGTCAACATTGCGGTTGCCGACCTTGACCGCATGACACAGGAAAACGCCGCCATGGTGGAAGAATCGACGACCGCCGCCGAGCAGCTTAAAGATCAGGCCGACCATCTCACCGAGACCATCAGCCGATTTAAACTGTCGCAAGGCAATGTGGCTCCTGCGCTCAATGCGCCCAACGCGCACTGATCAGGAGATCAATAATGCACTTTCGTTCGTTACGCACCTTTGTCATCGCCCTTGCCGGGCCGTGCCTATTGGTGATTGTAGTGGCGCTGGTGGCCTATAACCTGATGGCCACCTCGCGCACCCAACAAACCGTGGAACAGCACACCAGCGAGTTGCTGGAAAACGCTCTTGGGGCGCGCTTGGATGCCGTCGCCAGCGCCGAGGGCGAACGTATCCAGCGCGAGCTTGAAAACGCCATGACGCTCGCTGCCCAACTGGCCAATACCAATGCGCTAATGGGCCAGGAAGATGCGGAAGGCCAGCAGGCGCTGTCACTTAGCCGCCGCCAGCTGTCCAACATGGTGCGCGACACCGTTGCCCAGAACCCCGCATTGCTGGATGCCTTTATCGGCTGGGAGCCGAATGCCTTTGGCAGCGATGAACCCTTTGCCGGTGATGAGCGCTACGGTCATGATGACAGCGGCCGCTTCATGCCCTGGTGGTACCGCACCGATAGCGGTGAATTAGCGGTCCTCCCGCTGGGCGATACCATGGAAAGCCAGGCGCTGATGGCTTCCGGCGTGCGCGAGGGCGAGTACTACCTGTGTCCCCGCGAAACGCTGGCACCCTGCATTATCGACCCGGCATCGTATGACTACGACGGCGAAACCTTGTTGGTAACCTCCTTCAATGCCCCGATCCTGGTCGACGGAGAATTTCGTGGCGTGGCGGGGGTTGATCTGTCGCTCAACTTTATCCAGGCACTGCTTGAGGAGGCCAACCAAACGCTTTACGACGGCGCTGGCCGGATGGCGCTGGTAGCGGGCCGTGGCGGGTTAGTGGCAGATACCCAAGGCAGCGATGCATTGGGCGAAAACGCCGAAGAGGCACTCGGCGCCGACATACTGGACCGAGTGACGACCACTGCTCAACAGCAACGCCTGCAAAGTGATACCCACGACGGCATGATCGAGCGCTATCAGCCGATCACCATCGGCGACAGCGAATTGCCCTGGGTGTTGATGGTCCAGCTACCGGAAGAGGCCGTGCTGGCCGACATCAATGCCCTGCAGGATGTGCTGGGCGAGCAACGCCGCCAGGATGCCACCGGTATGACGCTGGTGGGGCTGGTGGTAGCAGCGCTCGGGCTGCTTGCACTGTGGTGGATTGGTGGCCGGATCGCCCGCCCGCTGAAGCGCCTCGCCAACCGTATGCAGGCGATCGCCTCGGGCAACGGCGACCTGACCCAACGCCTGCCGGTTCAAGGGCGCGACGAAAGCGCCGCGGTGGCGGAACAGTTCAATGCCTTTGCCGACAAGATTCAGGCCATTCTGCTCGACGTGCAGCGTAGCAGTGAATCCGTCAATCACGCCGCCAATGAAATCACCCAGGGCGGTCGCGATCTGTCACGGCGTACCGAGCAGGCCGCTGCCAGCCTCCAGCAAACGTCGTCCGCCATGGAGGAAATCAGCAGCACCGTGGCGCACACGACCAGCGCCTCGCAGGAAGCCAGCGGCCTTTCCAAAACCGCCTCACAGCTGGCAGGGCGTACCGACGAAGCCTTTGGGCAGGTTGTGACCACCATGGACGACATCCGCACCACCTCGGCGGAGATTCAGGATATCGTCAGCGTCATCGACGGGATTGCCTTTCAGACCAATCTGCTGGCTCTGAACGCTTCTGTGGAGGCCGCCCGCGCGGGTGAACAGGGCCGCGGCTTTGCAGTGGTGGCCAACGAAGTCCGTCAGTTGGCATCGCGTGCCAGTGACGCGGCCAAGGATATTCGCCAGCGGATCGATACGTCTACTGAGAAGGTGGCAAGCGGCACGCAAATGGTGCGCGACGCCGAGGCCGCAATGCACGAGCTCGCCGAAAGCGTCTCCCGGGTCACCCAGATGCTGGGCGATATCAGTACGGCGGCTGGCGAGCAGAATGATGGTATCAGCCAGGTCAGTATTGCGGTCACCGACCTGGACCAGATGACCCAGCAGAACGCCGCTTTGGTGCAGGAGTCGACCACCGCTGCCGAACAGTTGAAAGACCAGGCCAACTATCTTGCCGAGCTGGTGGGCGGGTTCACGCTGGAGACCGACCGTCACGGCCAGGCGCTACCGGCCCCCGAAGCTCGCCGTTAAGGAATCGGCGGCAGGGGGATGTCATCGCTGCGCTTGGCGTTAGCAGTCATCTCCCGGCACAGCCGCAGGAACTCGCGCACGCCGGTGGTGAGGTACTTGTGGCGGTGCCAGATAAAGGTGAACTGGCGCTTGAGATCCAACTCCGGCGTGGGCAGCGGTACCAGGCTGCCCCGCCGGAAGGCGTCACGCAGCGCCAGCCGGGACACACAACCAATCCCCAGCCCCGACTCCACCGCACGCTTGATGCCCTCGGTATGCTCAAGCTCCAGCAGCGTATTGAAGCGACTGCGTCGATGGCGCGCGGCGTGCTCCAGGGTCACCCGCGTCCCTGACCCCTCCTCGCGCATGATCCAGTCCTCCCGCATCAGTTGTTCAAGCTCCAAATGGGTCTTGCCCGCCAGCGGGTGGCGCGGCGAGCAGAACACGCACAGCTCGTCCTCAACCCACGGCTGGCTGATGATCATATCGTCATCACACGGCCCTTCGATCAAACCCAAATCCAACGAGTGTTGGCGAACGCCCTCGATAATATGCCGTGTATTGCGCACCGCAAGGCGCACGCGGCTACCGGGATAACGCTGCATAAAATCGCTGATCAAAAGCGTCGCCAGATAATTGCCGATGGTCAGGGTAGCGCCAACATCCAACGACCCCACGCCTTGCTGGCCGCGCAATAATTCCTCCACCTCTTCAGCGCGGTCCAAAAGCGCCACTGCCTTGGGCAGCAATTGGAAGCCAAGGGCATTGAGCTTGAGGCGCTTGCCCACGCGGTCGAGCAGTTGACAGTCGAACTGGCGCTCCAGCTCGGCAAGCGCCGTACTGGTCGCCGATTGGGACATGGCAAGCGCGCGGGCCGCATGAGACACGCTTTCGTGTTGGGCAACGGCAACAAAGACTTCCAACTGACGCAGGGTATAGTGCATGGGGCCTGACCTATCATTAAGACGCTATATCTATTTTAAAGATAAGCGTTATCAAGATTATTCACTTAACAGATATATCATCCTTTGCTTAGACTTGCTGGCAACTTGTTACCTATTTTTTATTCTTTTTATGCATATTCGTGGCGCTGACGGCGTCACCGACGGAGGAAATGGCATGAGTAAGTTCGCCCTGGAAGACGTACTCAGCGTTCACCACTGGAACGACACACTATTCAGCTTCCGCACCACTCGGGAACGCAGCCTGCGCTTCAAGACCGGCCAGTTCGTCATGATTGGCCTGGAAGTCGACGGCAAACCGCTGATGCGCGCTTACTCAATTGCCAGCCCCAACTACGAAGACCACCTCGAGTTCTTCAGCATCAAAGTGCCCGATGGCCCGCTCACGTCGCGCCTACAGCACCTGAAGGTCGGCGATCAGATCATGGTCAGCCGCAAACCGACCGGCACGCTGGTCACCGACGATCTACTGCCTGGCCGCAATCTCTATATGCTGTCGACCGGTACAGGCCTTGCGCCCTTCCTGAGCCTGATTCAGGACCCGGAAGTCTACGAGCGGTTCGAGAAAGTGGTCCTGGTTCACGGCGTGCGCGAAGTCTCGGAACTGGCCTACGCCGACTTTATCACTAAAGAGCTGCCTGCCCACGAGTACCTGGGTGAGGAAATCGCCGAGAAGCTGGTCTACTACCCCACCGTCACCCGTGAAGAGTTCCATACCATGGGTCGTCTGACCGACCATATTCGCACCGGCAAACTGTTTGAAGACACCGGCCTGCCAACCATCGACCCGCGCCAGGACCGCGCGATGATTTGCGGCAGCCCGGCCATGCTCGACGACACCAGCGCCATGCTCGACGAGCTGGGCCTGAATATCTCGCCGCGCATGGGCGAGCCGGGCGACTACGTCATCGAACGCGCTTTTGTCGAAAAATAACCCTCTCGGCGACTAACTCTCTCAACGACTTGCTATCTCAGCGACAAGTCGTTCAATAAAAACCCCCGCCACTCGGTGCGTAACAGCATCGCTTGGCGGGGGTTTCGTGTTCTGGCGCGCGGGGCGTTATACCGCGTCTTTACCGGTCTCGCCGGTACGGATACGAATCACTTGCTCAAGCGGCATGACGAAAATCTTGCCATCGCCGATCTTGCCGGTATTCGCTACCTGGGTAATCGCCTCGATGACCTGTTCGGTCATATCGTCGTCAACCGCGACTTCGAGCTTCACTTTGGGCAGAAAATCGACCACATATTCAGCGCCCCGGTATAGCTCGGTATGGCCCTTCTGACGACCAAAACCTTTGACTTCGGTGACGGTAATGCCCTGTACGCCAATGTCGGAGAGTGATTCGCGTACGTCATCAAGCTTGAATGGCTTGATAATGGCAGAGATTAGTTTCATTGCGAGATCCTCTAGCTGGGTAGCCATGATAATGAAAGATAACAAGCCTAGCGCGCTGCTCGTTATCCGTTACCTATCAGCATACACCGCTACCGGCGCAGAATAAAAAAAGCCTCCCCGGGAAGGGGAGGCCAGTAGCGAGCACTCGGGCTCTTCTGGTTGGCACCCAATAAGGTTGGGTGCCCGTCCAGTTATTTTTTGATACCGAATTCAGGGTAGGCTTCAAGACCGCACTCGGCGATATCGACGCCTTCATACTCGTCTTCTTCGCTGACACGAACACCCATGATGGCTTTCAGGATCAGCCACACGATCAGGCTGGCAATGAAGACCCAGGCGAAGATACCTACGATACCGATAAGCTGCGGGCCGAACGATGCGCCATCATTATTCAACGGCACGGCCAACACACCCCAGATACCCACGACACCATGAACGGAGATGGCACCGACCGGGTCGTCCAGTTTTACTTTATCCAGCGTGACGATAGCGGCCACTACGATCAGGCCACCGATTGCGCCGATAATTGTCGCGCCCAGCGCTGAAGGCGACAGCGGGTCAGCAGTAATCGCGACCAGGCCAGCCAGCGCGCCGTTAAGCGCCATGGTGAGGTCCGCTTTACGGAACCACAGTTTGGCAAGGATCAGCGCGGCGATCACACCACCGGCAGCCGCAGCGTTGGTATTCACGAACACCTGGGCGACGTTGTTGGCAGAATCGACCGCGGCCAGCTTCAATTCAGAGCCACCGTTAAAGCCGAACCAGCCCATCCACAGGATGAAGGTACCCAGCGTGGCCAGCGGCATATTGGCGCCGGGAATCGCATGGATAGAGCCATCTTTGCCGTACTTGCCCTTACGCGGACCCAGTACGATAACGCCTGCCAACGCGGCGGCGGCACCGGCCATGTGTACAATGCCCGAACCGGCGTAGTCAGAGTAGCCGACTTCGGCCAACCAGCCGCCGCCCCAGGTCCAGTAGCCAGACACCGGATAGATCACCGCGGTCATTACCACGGCGAATGCCAGGAAGGCCCACAGTTTCATGCGTTCAGCGACAGCACCCGAGACGATCGACATCGCGGTTGCCACAAACACAACCTGGAAGAAGAAGTCAGAACGCATGGAGTAGTATGGCGCGTCATCCCCGCCTGCGGTGACCGCATCCACGCTGTTCTCAGCGCCGATCAGGAAGCCCAGATTGGGCAGGAAGCCACCGGCGTTGCCGGAATACATGATGTAGTAGCCCACCAGCAGATACATGGTGCAGGCAATCGCAAACAGCGCAACGTTCTTGGTAAGAATTTCGGCGGTGTTTTTGGAACGCACCAGACCAGCTTCCAGCATGGAGAAGCCAGCGGCCATCCACATTACCAGCACACCGCAGATCAGAAAGTAAAACGTATCGAGCGCGTAGCTCAGATCAGCCAACTCATTCATTGTAAGTTCCCCGTTGAACTAAAGAAATGATCCGTAAAGCCAGGTTTAAACGGCGTCCGCACCGCGCTCACCCGTCCGAATCCGAATAACGTCCTCAAGCGGCGTGACAAATACCTTGCCGTCGCCGATCTTGCCGCTGTTGGCCGCGCTGCAAATCGCATCAAGCACGCTTTCGAGGCGGCCGTCGTCGACAGCGACCTCGACTTTTACCTTGGGCAAGAAATCGACCACGTATTCAGCGCCGCGGTATAGCTCGGTATGGCCTTTTTGACGGCCGAAGCCTTTGACTTCGGTGACGGTAATGCCCTGAACACCGTTGTCAGCAAGTGCTTCGCGGACGTCGTCGAGCTTGAATGGCTTGATAATGGCGGTGATGAGTTTCATCCCGAATCTCCCCTGCTGGATTAAGGAGCGGCCGAGCCGCCCAAAAAAAGTGCCTGCTCCACTAATGCGCATACCGTGCCATTTGATTTTTTTTACTTATTTTTCATATCTTTATATGTATAAAAATGCTGCGCATTGGCAAGCCATCGCCAGGAACACACGCTAACAAGCGGGGTATTGCACCAAAATTGAACAAAGATAAAACGCGAGCGCCCCACAATGGCGCATTGCCAAGGCGCACAAATTAGCCCAAGAAGCATGCGAATCCCGCCCGGGTTGCGTATCCTGATTATCAGATAGCCGTATCGAGACATTGACCGTTAGGAGAAAACCATGGCGCCTCAAGACCGTATTAGCCGTCTCGCCCAGCAAATTGGCGACCGTTTGCAGAACGCTTCCCAAGCGCCTGAAGATATCCAGAAGGGGGTTCATCAGGTGGTACGCGGGGCCTTCGACCGCCTGGAGCTGGTGTCCCGCGAGGACTTCGATATCTTGATGGACGTATTGCAGCGCACCCGCTCACGGGTAGAAGCGCTGGAACGCCAGGTCGCCAGTCTGGAAGCCGCTATCGATGCCAAAGAAGGGCCAACGAGCGAACCTACGACCAGCGAAAGCGACACCGTAAAAAACAGCCCAGAAATCCCTCGTGCCAAAGAACAGCGTTCTGAAGACCAATGTTCCGACGATCAGTGAGCGAGTCCTCGCCGCGCCAAAAAAAATGATAATCGTACGCATTGATGTTTTCGCGCCGCCTGCTACTGTGGCAGGCGGCGCTGACAAAAAAGCCCGCACAGTGTGCGGGCTTAGAAGTATCGAAACAAAGGCTCCGATTTAATAGCGCCAAGTGATATTGGCCATCACATGACGCGGAGCGCCGTAGAAGCTTTGGTCCCACTTAAGACTGGTGAGATACTTCTCGTCGGTGACGTTGTTAAGATTCAGCGAACCAGTTAACTGGTCGTTGAAATCATAGCTCGCCATCAAATCAACCAATGCGTAAGCATCTTGGCGTGTTTTGCCGTCAGCAAAATCGCGCTCGCGCTCAATAGCGTCCTGCCAGCGAACCCGGGCGCCCACTTGCAGTTGATCCATAACCGCGGGGCGGTAGCTGGTAGTAGCGCGCACCATGTGGCGTGGAATATACGTGTTGGTGGCTTCGCCCTCGGCATCCTCGATTTCAAGATAAGTATAACCGACGCTAGCCTGCCAGCCTGGCATTAGCTCGCCGGCAAGTGTCGCCTCAAAGCCTTCGCTTGAAATACCATCGGCACCCTCATAAATGTCTTGCGTGCCATTTTTTTCACCCGTTGGCTGAGCTACGTTGTCCTGCTCAGTACGAAATAGGGCGAATGCTGCATCAGCCCGCCCCTCAAACACGTCGGCCTTTAGGCCGATTTCATAGCTTGAGCCTTCGATCGGATCAATGAAGTCGCCGTTACGGTCGATCTCGGTCTGCGGGTTAAAAATCTCGGTGTAGCTGGCGTAGAGCGAGGCTTGATCTGTGACGTCGTAAATCAGTCCCGCGTAGGGCGTCAGCTCGTTGTCCACGTTAGTATCTTGAGAACTGCCATACTGTTCGCCGTTGGCGTCGGTCCAGCTCAAGCGAGCCCCCGTAACCGCCGTCCAGCGATCGGCCAGATCTAGTTTGGCAGCACTATAGAAACTGCGCTCCTTAATGGTAGCGTCGTTGGCAAAGTTGGGGGCACCGAAACTGGGAGTGGGATAATCGCCATTCCATTCATCTAGAGGGGGTAAATCCTGGGAAGCCGCGTCGTACAAAGAGCTCTGTTGATTACGACTTTCGCTCCAGTCTGTTCCAACAACAAGCTGATGGGTACGTCCGAGTGCTTCAATATCACCTTTGGCATGGAGGTCGACAACCCACTGCTCTAAGTGGCGATCGTACTTACTGAGAAAGAGTTGATCGCTATCAATCTGACCACTCGCCGCATCTGGCGTGCGATAGATATAGAACAGCTGCGTATCAGAAATCATATCCAGATGCGTGACAGTTCCTTTAAGAGACCAGTTTTCGTTCAATTCTTGCGCTAGCTCGACAAAACTGCGGTGCGTCTCCACATCCCAATAGGACCATTCGGGCGCTGATGAAGTACTACGATCATAATTGGTCAGGTTACCCGCCGAATCGTACAGGGGAAGTGACCCCCACATATTGCCGTCGGTATTATTGTCCTGCCAGGTATGCCCCAGCGTCAGCTGCGTGCTGTCGGTCACGTCTACTTCCACCACGCCGTAAAGCAGGCCCCGGTCGCGGCTAAGGCGGTCTAAGTAGGAGTCGGTCTGCATTCCCGAGGCCACCAATCGCCCGCGAACACGCCCTTCCGTATCCAGCGGGCCTGAAACATCCACGTCCAAGCGGCGCTGGTCCCATGACCCCAAAGTGCCCGATACAGACGCCTGAGGTTCCAAGGTTGGCCGTTTGCGAATAAAATTCACCGTGGCCGCCGGGTTTCCCGATCCGGACATTAGCCCTGTGGCACCCCGCACTACTTCGATACGGTCATAAATTGCGGTATCAATATCGCCATGGACATTGTTGTAGGGCATCGGCACACGCAGACCATCGACTTGGAAATTCGACAGCTCGAAGCCACGCGCAGAGTAGTAAGTTCGGTCGGTTTCCAAGCGCTCAACCGTCACACCAGGAGTGCTTTCAAGCGCGTCATTGATGGTATCTAACTTAAAATCATCCATCTGGGCACGCGTCACCGTCGACACGGACTGGGGTGTTTCACGGGGCGTCAGATCAAGCCGTGTGGCGGTGCTGGTGAGAGGCGTGCGGTAGCTTTCTGTGCCCTCGGTAACGACCGAAAGGGCTTCAGCCTGAACGGTCACTGTATCTAACTCGGCGGTACTTTCCTGCGCCAACAACGGCGCCGCACTAAGCGCAAAATAACCGGCAGCTGATGTACACAGTGCGTAGCGAATAGCATTCACCAGTGGCTTTCGCAGCGCGACGGATGAGGAGGAAGTGGACGCTAGGAGCAAAGGATGCAGCATGAGACAAAGGCCTCTGTTGATATCGTTATGGGAGGTTTAAGCGGGCGTTATAGTAATAAATATCATTAACAATTACAATGGTAATAATTCTCAAAAAACAGTAATATTGATAATATTTTTATTTGATTAGAATCTGACATTTTATTAACTCCCCGTCTCGCGAAATCGCTAAGCAAGAGAGGCACCATGTTTGAGCTCAACGCTGCTGGCTTTCGGGTTGCCGATACTCCACTGCTACACGCCGCTACCACCCCCTTTGCCCCTGGCCAAGTGTGCCGTTTAATCGAACATAGCGGCTCGAATAAGTACACGCAGTTAAAGCTGCTGGCGCGTCATCAGCACGTCTCTCAACAGGGGACCCGCGTTGCTAAGCGGCCGTTTAACGATGGGAGACAACGCGAGATCCTACAAGCGACCTACGGCAGCGACAGGCGTATCGTGCCCGACCCAACTTCTAAACACCTTATGGCAGTGGTAGTTTGATGCGCATTCCGTTACGCCCTTCACCCGCTTTTATGACGTACTTATTGTTGATATTGGCGGGTCCACAAAGCAGTTTGGCATCTTCGCAGGGGGCAACATTGGACTGGACGATTGCCGAGACCTTGCTGGCAATTGACGCGCCTGTCAGCAGCGTCGCTCAACAGAGTGACTACCATCAATGGGTGGGCGAACCGCACATACCCAAGAACACCACTGACATGGGTCTGCGCAGCCAGCCCAACCTGGAGCTGCTGGCACAGATGCAGCCCGAGCGAATCCTGATATCGCCCATGTTTGCCGGGTTAACGCCGCGCCTGGAGCGCATCGCGCCCGTCACCTCCGTTGAGCTTTACACACCCGGCAGCGACACCTGGCAGGAAATGCAAAGCATCACCGAGCAGATAGGCGAATTGGCCGACCGCGCACCTCAAGCGTCGCAACTGATCGAGCAGACGCATTCACTGATGGCCAGGCTGCGTGATGAACGCCCCGGCACAGCGCCGCTATTGATGATCCAGTTTATGGATGCCCGCCACGTGCGCGTGTTCGGTGATAACAGCCTCTACAATGCGGTACTGGACCAGCTTGATCTGCCCAATGCCTGGGATCAGGAGACCAACGCCTGGGGCTTTTCGCTGGTCGGCGTTGAAGAACTCGCTCGCTACCCGGACGCTACCTTGTTGATCGTTGACCCGCTGCCTACTGGCGTCGAGGCGCAACTCGCCGAAAGCGGCCTGTGGCAGCAGCTACCCAGCGTCAAGGACGACCGACTTTTACGCTTGCCGCCCGTGTGGAGCTTTGGCGCACTGCCCTCGGCGCAGCGCTTCGCCAGGGAGCTGGTCGCCGCGTTAAAAAATGCGCCCAAAGAAACGCTAAGCCCGGAGTGATAGCGCGCTATGCCGCATCGCGCATCCGGCTACTCACCCTCTGATAAATACGGTAGGTTAATAAGCATACGTTAATTAACTACCAGCGAGGGAACGCGCATGACGCTTGCCATTGTGGCGACACGGGCCGGGGTCGGCCTGGACGCACCGGCGGTGCACGTGGAGGTGCACCTGGCCAACGGCCTGCCCGGCTTGACGCTAGTTGGCCTGCCGGAAACCGCCGTCAAAGAAAGCCGCGAACGGGTGCGCAGCGCCCTGGTCAACGCCGGTTTTGACTTCCCCAATACCCGACGCATTACCCTTAACCTTGCTCCTGCCGATTTACCCAAAGAGGGCGGCCGTTTCGACTTGCCCATCGCGCTGGGTATCCTCGCCGCGTCGGGGCAGATTCCCGTGGACGCCCTCGAAGGCATGGAGTGCGCTGGCGAACTGGCGCTGGACGGTAAGCTGCGCGCGGTGCCTGGGATCCTGCCGTTTGCCCTAGCTACGCGCCGCGCCAAGAAAGCCCTGATTATTCCCCGCGCCTGCGCCGATGAAGCGGCGCTGGCGGGCGATTTGCCGGTGCTGCCCGCCGATACGCTATGGGAGGTCGTCGCCCATCTGCTCGACCAGGAAAAAATCCCGCCCCACCAGCTGCCAGCCTCAGTCAAAAGCCCAACGCCAATGGCCGACCTGGCCGACGTGCGTGGCCAACAGCAGGCCCGTCGCGCGCTGGAAGTCGCTGCTGCTGGCGGCCATAATCTGCTTTTCGCGGGTCCACCAGGTACCGGCAAGACCATGCTGGCCAGTCGCCTGCCCGGCATTTTGCCGCCACTCTCGGAAGAGGATGCCCTCGCCGTGGCAGCGGTGCGTTCAGTCTGCGGCCTGCCCCTGGAGGCCGACTGGGGCCAGCGGCCGTTCAGACAACCTCACCACAGCGCCAGCGCCGCCGCTTTGGTAGGCGGCGGCTCAAAACCCAAACCGGGCGAAATCTCGCTGGCGCACCACGGCGTGCTGTTTCTGGATGAGCTGCCGGAATTTTCCCGCAGCGTGCTGGAAGTTTTAAGGCAGCCGCTGGAGAGCGGAGGGGTGTATAATCAAACAATCATAAAGCAACAGAGCTATAAATATGAAAGCTATCGCATACGTTCGCTACTCGTCAGCAGTGCAAAGCAAGGGCGACAGCATCGACAGGCAGACAAGCCCCTTGGAAGCATTTGAAGCTCGTTTCAATGTAAAAATTGACGAAATATATACAGATGAAGCTGTTTCATCGTATACGGGCGATAACATAAAAAAGGGTCGTTTTTCAGAAATACTTGAAAAGATAGAAAGCGGAGAAATCGAAAAAGGCAGTTTTCTTATAGTTGAAAGCATCGACCGTATTAGTAGGCAGTCAATAGATATAACATCAGACATTTTATATAGCATATTAAACAAAGGAATAAATATATACACAACAAACGATGAAAGATTATATTCAAAAGAAGACGAAAACAGAGATTTAGAAAATTATCTAATGATTGGCTTAATTGCGAAACGTTCCCATGAAGAATCGAAAACAAAATCAAAAAGAAGGAAATCGGCTTGGAATAAAGCTAAAAGATTAGCAGAAGAACAAGGAAAAGTATTCTCCACGCAACAAAACACACCTTACGGTTTAGCTGTTATAAATGGAAAATTCGAGATAATAGAAGACGAAGCAAAAGAAATCAGATTTATTATTGAAAATCTAAAATATGAGGGTGTCAATTCAACAATTAAAAAAGTAAACGAATGGTCTAAAAGAAAATGGAAAGCAAATAATATCGGGCACTTTATGAAAAATCAATATATAAGAGGTGTATATAGAGCACAAAAGAGAGAAAACGGAAAGAAAGTTCACGAGCAATATATAGAAAATTACTACCCTGCCATAGTAAGCGAAACGGCTTTTTATGAAGCAAAAGAAGCAATGAAAAACAGAGAGACAAAAAAAGAGTATGGCAATAAAGCAAAAGGTAATTTAAACATATTTAAACATTGTATTAAATGTAGCGGATGTGGTTCAACAATGATTTTTATGAAGAATAGAAACCCACGAGGAGTATGGTATAGCTACTATGCTTGCGAAAGCAAAAAAGAAAAAAAGACAGGATGCGAAGACCAGTTTTTAAGAGCTGAATATGTCATTGCTTTATTTCTCGCAGAGTTAGAAATAAGACTACAATTTAAAGATGATGTTGATGAAAAAGACAAGTTAATATATGAAATTATGAGACCAGAAGAAAAACAAGAAGATAAGAAATTATTTAACGATAAAAATAACGAATTGCAAAAGAAAAAAGCAATATTAAAAAATCTGGAAAATACAGCCGAAGAATTAGAAGAAAACGCACCAACGTATATATTTAAGCAAATGGCAAAAGTAGAGCAAGAAGTAGAAATATTAAAAAATGAATTGAATAAAATTGAAATTAAAAAACTCGAATCGTTAAATATATACTCTTTTGACGAATTGAAAGAATTAGTTTATACAGAAGATGGACGATTAAAACTAAACAAGTTTTTGAAAGATAGAAGTATAAAAGTTTTCGTTGAATATATACGTAAAGAAAGAACAGTCGAGCAAAGTATTTATATAGATGATGAAAGATATTCAGTGAAAGCAAGAAAGTTTGAATTGCGAAATGATACTTTGCTTGAAAAATACGAGATGAAAAACCTAGCCGAATATATATAAAGTATAGCCCCCGAGGGGGCTATTATTAAGATGCCTTTTCGAACTCTTCTAAATCAGAGGAATAATATTCAACAACAAAATCTTTCATATCGTCGCTAGTCTTGTATATTTCAGGGTCAAGAAATGAATTGGGGAAATCATTAAAACGAGAAACAAGTTTCTCAAAATGCTTGAAGAATAAAGCTTCATCGTCTAGGTGTGTATCGTTATGTTTTAATTTGTTAATAAAAGCATCAATACCTTCTTTTCCATTTTCAGTTGCGACCTTCAAAAGCTCGCCTCTTTTGTTAGACTTTACGATTAAAGACCAATCCGAATATTGGAGGGAAGCGAGTAAATCAGCGGGATTGTCAGCCTCTGATGCATCGAGTTCGTCTTGCTGTTCGTCATCTAATTCTTCTAATCCAATCAGTCGCTTAAAGCCTGCGGAAAATGTAAGCTGTGCCTTTCCCTTTGTGCCTTGCAAATAGTCAAGGAATGTGTTAGAGTCCTTGGCCGATTTTGCGGAACCTGCTAAAATCTCGAAAGGTGTGCGACCGAACTTTTTACCCTGCTTGCTTGATGCTTTTGTTATTTCAGCATCAGCACCCCAGGAATCTTCCGTTCCTGCCTTGGTTATATAGTCGCTTTCGTGTGCTCTTGCGATGACATCGACGCCGTGTTTTAAAAAATTATCGTATTGATTGGTTCCAGCTTCATCGAGAAGACCAGCCTTTTGAAGAGCAGAGCCCCAATAACGGGCAAAAAAATCGGTCAATACGGTTTCTGTGGCTACATCGTCATTGTCTTTTATAAAATAAAGAACGTGTCTGTGTATATGCGGACCATTTAAACCGAATGTTATTTCTGTCGCTGTAATTTCACCGATATAACCGACATTTTGCTTAAACTCTTTATATTTTCTTTGTTCTTTCATAAATGCCATAGCATCTTGAAATTTAGGAAATAAAGTTTGAACAGTGTCCGCTTTGCTGTGTGGTGTCGTGAAAGTAATCATACAGACTTTTAAATCGCTTTTTAACAATTTAACAGTAGGCATAAACTGGCGACGTTTCTTTTTTTGAATAAAGCCATTTATATACTGCGAATCTTCGAATGCTCTGCGGTCGTGTTCTTCTTGTGCTATCTGTATAGCATCAGAACGTTCATCCGTGTTGTAAGCCCACTGGAAGGCTCTGGCGACCCTTTCAGCTCTTCTAGCTTGCATGATAGGGGCACAGACAGGACAAGCCCACGCACGAGCACAGACAATCAAACCGCCATAGTGGCTGGTGCCATGTTCTTTGGATTGTAATATAGATATATCGGAATCGCTTGAATAACGGGCAACGCGACACTTTGACACTTTGTGCCAATTTTGTGGGTATTTTAGACCTTCTTTTTTTCCCTGTATGTAGCAAACCTTGGAAGCCAAGTTCTGCAAATAATACCTTTCAACAATTTTTTCGTTCTTGTTTAACATTTTAAAACTCCTTTTTCTAAATGTTATATTTGTAGTTCTTTATCTAGATGGCCTATGTTTCGGTGTAAGTTCCTAGAAACAAACCCATGCTATTGAAAAACATTATATCACATTATTTATAATTAGCCTTAATGGATGACGCATTTCTCCATAAAGCAATCTAAAAAGCTGTCAGTAATTCCCTGCGGTTTGCGCCGTTGACATAACGAATAAAGCTCTTCAACAGCAGAATATGGAAAAAATCTCGTATCCATTTCTCTAAATTGCTCTAAGTTCGCTTGCTCTACTACTTTTGACCTTAATTCATCAGGTGCGACAATCGTCCATCGAATATCTCGAAGCGCAGGACCAATATCATAAAAACCCTTCATACGGTTCAACCCAGAAGTAACACCCGTGCTGTGCTCAACCTCCATCACTGCAGGCATTAGACGGCCATTTTTAAACCAAATACAGTCAATAAGTTTGGCTGCCTTGGCCGCACTGGGGTATGCCTGCAATACTTGTTCAGTTTGTAAGCTGTCAATGACATCTTTCATTTGAGCCACTCTTTGGCCACCGTATTCAATAGAACGGTCATTTGAAGCAATCCAAGTTCTGAAACCTAATTGTTGCCCTATTAAAATGAGAGCTATTTGTATTTGTGCATGACGCCGTTGTTGCTCAATATCCATTCCTGTTTCAGGCTCTTTAGCGTCTAGGCTTACACTACTCTCATATACTGCATCAACTACAACTTCTGATATTTGAATATTAACTTCTTTAAACTCTAACTGCGCGTTGCTGTGAGGTTCATTGGGCTCATAAATAATATGTTTATGCCCTGGCTTTACATTTTTAGTAGTGTTTAATTGTTCTATTCTTCCTGGCTTACACCAGTAAAAAAGTGGTGTATGGGCAACAAGAGACTCCAAAACAGAACGGCTGTTATAGCTACCTCCAAATATACGGTCTACATTTACTGGCTTACTTGGTAATATCGAATTAGCTAAACGCCATATCATTTGAGTAGAAATGCTATCTACTTTGGCATCTGCCAATGTCTCGTTTTTATGCGGTGTATAACGCTTAAACTCAACAGGCCCCTCTGGCAAATGAACATTATGAATAACGAACCTTGTTTTTGTTCCTGGGTTTACATACTGATATTCTCGGTCACGTGGTAGGTTGTTTATCTCTCTGACTAAGTTTTCGGCTGTTATCCGCATTTTTGGTCCCTAAATGTGCTTTTATGGATTTAGCTAATCCAAAGGATGCCAAAAATGGCACCCCATTTCCAACTGTTTTGAACATGTTGGACAGCGTCATTGTCGGGGGTAGCTTAAAGTCAGCAGGTGCTGATTGAATAGCTAACGCTTCGGCTACAGACAACCTTCTGGGCTTGTATGGGTGAAGATGAACCTCATTATTACCATACGCCGCAGTAGGGGAATACCGCCACCTATGCAGGCGTTTATAAGATTTTTTACTGTCGTCTCCTTCGTCAACCGTAAGGAACCTTGCCAAGCCAGCCCGAGGTGTGAAGCAATGTTTTCCATTAGGATGATTACTTACATTATTTTTCTTAAACCAATATTCAACTGTTAGTTCTTCCGGTAGACCAGCTGGGCAAGGATAAGAGTTTTCACTATCAAATAAATCAGTATCCGGCCATTCAAAGTTGAAAGCCGTTCTTTCTGGGAATACTCTACCGCTCCACTCAAATGTAGGCGCCAATTTTTTATCTTTAAAACCTAATAGAATAATTCTATCTCTGTCTTGTGGAGCGCCGTATTCAATAGAGTTTATGAGCTTTTCATGAAGCATATAACCAGATTTTTTTAGCTGATTTTTTAAATGGTCAAAAAACTCTCTATGCTTAGCTGTTCTATATAGCCCTTTCACATTCTCAAACAGAAAAAAATTAGGCTTACAATCACAAATTAAATCTACATATACTTGTGAAAGTTTACCATTTTCACCTTCTCTGCCTTTATTTTTACCACCAACAGAAAAGTCAGGGCATGGTGGGCCACCAATAAACCCCACTACAGAACCATCAACTGAACTTGATTTTAATTTATTTTTTAGCTCTGACGCTTTTATATCTTCAATACTTCTATCATCATACCCAAACATTGGCGTTTTAAAATCCATCCCTGCTCTGGCGTATTTATACGCCTCCATGAATGGTGTATGATATTCGTTAACATAAACAATGCTAAAACCAGCCTTCTCAAAGCCTAGGTCAAGAAACCCAGACCCTGAAAAAAAAGAAAAAATCTTGGGGCCAACTTCATTCATTGTTACGCCTCAGCTAAAATTAAAACTAGATGACTTTATGTTTTTCGAAAAAACATCGTTCTTGATTATTCGCGCGATTTTACCAAAAAAAACAGAAAAATGCATCCCCAAAATATTTAATTTTAAAAATTATTTTTTCACTATTTCGTATATGTAAAACACCCAAAAATATTTTTTAAAAACTTAGCTCATTGCTCTTGTTTTTCCTTTTTATTTTATCAACTCGATGAACTGGGATATTGAATCTTTTTGATATATCACAAGAGCTTTCATTCATATTTTTTTGGATATATTCCTTTATTTCACTTTTTCTTTCTGATGATAAACCTCTGAATTGCAGCATATTTCCCCCTTTTTTATTTTTTAAAAAGCACTAACTCACCAAGACATAGTTGGTTATATTTATTTTTGTATGTCGACAAATTAAAGTCTATTTCATACTCTCCAGGCTCATAATCTTCTTTCATGAGAGCATTAAACTTAGTCGGGTATATATCATTGTTATGTTTCATCCAATATACACCTATATATAAATCTTTATCTTTTTTCTCTTTTTTATTAACTTCTTGAAGTTCTATTTTCATTTAAATCCCCTTTTATTTTTATATATTCAACCATCGATTTAATATCTTCATTACTGCTTGAATATGCACCGCACAGCATGCATCTTTCTTGCTCTCTGTCAGTGTAAATCAAACAACAATTTATATCTTTCATTGCAAACTCCTTTTTCTATTATTATAACACAATTTTTTATTTTTATTATAATAAATATTAAAAATCATTGTTTTGCTATTGATATTTTTACCGCTTGCACGATAAAAATATGATGATTATAAAACATTTTATATATTATATGTCGCTCACTTCGTTCCCGTATGTATTTTAAGGCACGGTTATGCATTGTCCCAATGCGCGTGTTCTCCGAAGGCCTGGCAGGGGCCTGATATATTTATATAATTTTATGAAAAGATATAAAAAGACAAAGAACTAAATAAAAAATTAGTTGTCTTTTATAGTGTATAAATATAACAATAAAAGGACACGTATATGTCAGCATTTGCGAGGTTTGAAGCGAAAACGTTTAGCAGAAAGAAAGGCCATTCAGCAATTAAGGCATCGGCTTATAGAACTGCTCAAGAGTTGTATTGTGAGCAGACGAATGAAGTTTATAACTTCGAGTTTAAAAAAGATGTTGTCTATTATGAAAGAGACAAAAGATTTAGAAACAGCGAACATTTATGGAATATGGCAGAAAAAGCAGAGAAGCGAAAAGACGCGACTATTCAACGCGAGTTTCTTTGTTCATTTGATAAAAACATATCAGATAAAGAAGCAAAAAAGTTAGCAAAGAACTTTTGTAAAAAAATACAAAAAAAACACCTTGTCGCTTATGAGTTTGCTATACACAATGGAAAAGAGGGGGACAACCCACACGTTCATATTATCTTATCGACTCGACGCTTTGAGAACGGGAAGTTTACAGAAAAAAGCAGAGAGCTTGACGACAGGAAAAGCGGACTAATAGATTTTTGGAAAAAGGAATGGCAGAAGGACAGCGATTCGGTTTTAAAGCTACAAAATAGGAAAAAAGCTTGTTTAAACAAAAACCTATACCCACGCCCTAGATTATCTATGTAAGTTTGGTATATACCCTTGCCGTTCGAAACCGGTGAAATTCATCTCGCCCGGGCCAGCCACGAGCGGCGTTACCCGGCGCAATTTCAGCTGGTGGCAGCAATGAACCCCTGCCCCTGCGGGCACCTGGGCGATCCACGCAATCGTTGCCAGTGTACCGCCAGCCAAATCCAGCGCTATCAAAACAGGCTCTCAGGCCCGCTGCTCGACCGCATCGACCTGCAGGTGGAAGTCCCGGCGCTGCCACCCGAGCAGCTCACCGCACAAACCCAGGGCGAGTCCTCGGAAGCCGTTCGTGAGCGCGTGATGGCCGCCCGGGAACGCCAAATGGCTAGGGGTGCGCTGAATAGCCAGCTCAGCGGCAAAGCCCTGGAAGCGGCCTGCGCCCTAAACGACGAAGAGCGCGCCTGGCTGGCCGGGGTGCTGGAAAAACTCAAACTCTCCGCCCGCGCCTACCACCGCGTCCTGCGCGTCGCGCTAACCCTCGCCGACCTACAGGGCGAGCCCAAGCCCACCCAGCCCCACTTGATTGAAGCCATCGGCTACCGGCAGCTGGATAGGCTGTTGAAGGGGGCTTAGCCGTGCGTTTTGGCCAGCGAATCGACCAGGCGCTGACAGAGGGCATCGAGTTTTTGGCCGGTCGCGTCATCCTTTAGCGCGCCTGCTTCATCAAACGCGCTACCCGCACCGGGTAATGACAGCGGCTGCGGCAATACCGTTAGGCTCAGGTTGGCAAGTAGCTGCTGTGCCAGGGGCATGGCGCGAATACCGCCCAACCCGCCGGGTGATGCTGCCACCAGCGCCGCCCACTTGCCCGCAAAGAGCCCCAGGCCTGGGGTGTCTTCATAGGGCCGCGATAGCCAGTCCAGAGTGTTCTTGAGCAGCGGCGTGATAAAGCCATTGTATTCCGGCGAGGCAATAAATACCGCCTGATGCTCGGCGAGGATGGCACGCAGTTTCAGCACGTTGTCCGGCATGCCTTGCGCCTCAATGTCCTGGTCGAATAACGGGCAGGGATAATCTTTTAAATCGATAAAGGTCGCTTGGCCACCCAGCGCCTCGATACGCTTTGCAGCGAGTTGGGCCAACTGTTTGTTCAGTGACCCTTCACGGGCACTGCCTGCAAATACCAGTACTTTCGGTGAGTTAGATGTCATCGCGCGATCCTGATTAAAAATGGGCTAACGTAAATAGGCCATTGCGAGTTTCGCACAGGCATCGAGCGATAGCATTAACCCTCACTCATATAAAGCGGTCAATAGTTAAAGGTTATCATCCGTCGTTGACGATGAGGGCGGTTTCCTGGCTGACGCTTGTGTCTTGGACGCCGCCACTTGATCGATGAACGCATCCAGGGCATCGAACAGCGCACGGCGAATCGGCTCTGCTTCATTCACCAGGTGATGCCTGGCGTCCGGATGCCGGTAGATCTGCGCGCCGGGGAATTTTTCCTGCAGAATCGCCAGGTTCCATTCCCAGTCCACGGTAACGTCCTGCTCACCCTGTAAAATCATCACTCGCAAATCCAGCGGGTCGCGGGCCAATAGTCGGGGAATCCAGCGGCGCATGGCGGTGACCCAGGCCACATTCAGCTGATTGGGCTGCAAAGGGTCATGGTCGCGTAGGAAGTCGGTAAATTCCTGGTCAGTAGAGTTGGGCCGATACTTGCGTGGCAGCGCCTTTACGAAGGGGCTGGCGATCAAGTGCAGCCAGCTGGCCTGGCTCCAGCCCCAGGGGCGAACCAGCGGCGCCAACAGCACCAGACCATCCCATCCCGCTGCATGGCGACGGTTCAGCGCATCGGTGGCCAGAATCGCCCCACCGGTACTTTGCCCGATGCCCAACCAAGGGGCAGGCGCCATGGACTGCTGAGCCAGGATGGTTTGCACGTGCGTCAGGCAGTGCTGGTAGTCGTCAAAGTCATCGATGGCGGCACGCGCACCGCTGGAAAGCCCATGACCGGGCAAATCCCACAGCACAACGCGCCAGCCTTTATCCAACAAGCGTTCAAGCAGGTGGCGATAAAGCCCCAGGTGGTCGAAGTAGCCGTGTACCACAAAGGCGGTGCCTTTTGGTGCAGGTGGGCTCCATACCTGGCACCACAACGCAAAGCGGCCCGTATCGATAAACCCCGCGAATACGTCCCGGGTGTCAAGGCGCAGCGCTTCCAGGCCGTAATGCTGAAAATAGTCATTCATCGCCGTAGCAAGAACGTCACCTGGCACCAAGCGGGAGAGGGCTGAGTCACCAGCGTGGCGGCGAAACAATGCCTCTAAACGATCGAACTCGCGCATTCGCCTCTCTCCTTTACTGCTCATTAGCCACCCGCCAGCCCATAATCCATGGCGTCATTCCTTATCTTTTGGTCGAGCATGATAGCGCTTTAGCGTCTATGCTGTTTACATGCCCATACAGATATGGAATTATTTTCCACAAATAGTTTTCAAATGCGTTTTCATCTGACTGTGACGGGGCATCAGCCGAGTAACACGGCGTCACAGCCACCTTAACAGGAGAGTCTCCATGAGCGAGCGTATCACGCGTCACCGTTTACAGGTGGCAGCCGACCTAGATCGTTTTATCAGCGAACAGGCCCTGCCCGGCACCGGCGTCGACGAAAGCGCCTTCTGGGCAGGCGTCGATGCTCTATTTCACGATTTAACCCCCAAAAACCGTCAACTGCTAGAAGAACGTGATGTGCTTCAAGAGAAGCTGGACGCCTGGCATCGCGAGAACCCCGGCCCGGTCGCGGACATGCCTGCCTACCGTCGCTTTTTGAAAGACGCTGGCTACTTGGTCGACGCACCCGCTAACGTCACCGCCACCACCGCCAACGTTGACCGTGAAGTCGCCGTACAGGCGGGTCCGCAGTTGGTCGTGCCGATGAGCAACGCGCGTTACGCTCTCAACGCCGCCAACGCCCGCTGGGGCAGCCTGTACGACGCGCTCTACGGCACCGACGCGATTTCCGAAGAAGATGGCGCGGAAAAAGGCACCAGCTTCAACCCCAAGCGCGGCGAAAAGGTCATTGCCTACGCCCGCGGCGTGCTCGACCGCGCCGCACCGCTGGCAACCGGCTCTCACCGTGATGCGGTGAACTACGCGATTCGCGATGAGCACCTGGTCGTCACCCTGGAAGGCGGCCGCGACACCGGCCTGAAAGACCCGGATAAACTGATCGGCTTTACCGGCGAGCAGGCCAAGCCTGACGCGATTCTGCTGGGCAACAATGGGTTGCACCTGGAAATCCAGATCGACGCCAACGACGCCATCGGCAAAACCGACCCGGCGGGTGTCAAGGACGTGGTAGCTGAAGCCGCGCTGACCGCGATCATGGACTGCGAAGACTCCGTGGCGGCCGTCGACTCGGAAGATAAAGTCGGTGTCTACAGCAACTGGCTCGGTCTGATGAAGGGTGACCTGGAAGAGAAAATCGAGAAAGGCGGCAAGACCTTTACCCGCAAGCTCAACGCTGACCGAACCTGGCAGACCACCGATGGCAGCAGCGTGACGCTACCGGGTCGCTCGCTGATGTTCGTGCGTAACGTCGGCCACCTGATGACCACCCCGGCGGTACTGGACGAGAACGGCAACGAACTGCCGGAAGGTATCCTCGATGCCGTCGTCACCTCCTTGCTGGCGCTGCACGATCTCAAGAAAGACGCTGACCAGCCGCGCAACTCGCGGGCAGGCTCGGTGTATATCGTCAAGCCGAAGATGCACGGCCCCAAAGAAGTCGCGTTTGCCAACGATCTGTTCAGCCGCGTGGAAGACATTCTAGGCATGAACCGCGATACCCTGAAAATGGGCATCATGGACGAAGAGCGCCGTACCACGGTCAACCTCAAGGCGTGTATTGCCGAGGCCACGTCGCGCGTGGTGTTTATCAACACCGGCTTCCTCGACCGCACTGGCGACGAAATGCACACCGCCATGGAAGCAGGCCCCATGGTGCGCAAGGGCGACATGAAGAGCGCCAAATGGATAGCGGCCTACGAGAAAAATAATGTGCAGGTGGGCCTCTCCTGCGGTCTGCGCGGTCGCGCCCAGATCGGCAAGGGTATGTGGGCGATGCCCGATTTGATGCACAACATGCTTGAGCAGAAAATCGGCCATCCGAAAGCGGGCGCCAACACCGCCTGGGTGCCCTCGCCTACCGCCGCCGCGCTGCACGCGCTGCACTACCATCAGGTCAACGTCACCGACGTTCAGCGCGAGCTGGAAGCCCAGGGCGAGACGGACTTCCTGGATGACCTACTCACCGTTCCAGTCGCCGAAAACGCCAACTGGTCCGACGAGGAGATTCAGCAGGAGCTGGACAATAACTGCCAGGGTATTCTGGGGTACGTGGTGCGCTGGGTAGAACACGGCGTCGGCTGCTCCAAGGTGCCGGATATCCACAACGTGGGCTTGATGGAAGATCGCGCCACGCTACGTATTGCCAGCCAACTACTGGCCAACTGGCTGCACCACGGCGTTGTTGACGCACCACGCGTGGAAGAAACCCTCAAGCGCATGGCGAAGGTGGTCGACGAGCAGAACGCCGGCGATCCTACCTACACCGCCATGAGCGCTAACTTTGCCGACTCGACAGCCTTCAAGGCGGCGTCCGACCTGATCTTCAAAGGCCGCGTCCAGCCTTCGGGCTACACCGAGCCGCTGCTTCACGAGTGGCGCCAGGTGCATAAGGCGAAGTAAACTCGCTAAAGGTACTATCAGCCCCGGGGCGTTTGCCTCGGGGCTTTTTTATGAAGGAAAACAATAATGACCGTGATGACTGTCGAGCAGATCGAACACTTTCTCGATGAAGTCTTTCCCCAGCGCATGGGCCGGATTGAAAGCGTGGGGGAGATGAGCGCCACCATGCGCTTGACGATTGGTAACGAGCACTTGCGACCAGGCCCGCGCGTGTCCGGCCCGACCATGATGGGCTTTGCCGATGTGGCCATGTACGTCGCCATTCTGGCGCAGATTGGCCCGGAGCCGATGGCTTTGACCAGCGACCTGAATTGCCATTTTCTGCGCGCCGCCTCCGGCGACCATGACATCATCGCCCACGCCAAGCTGATCAAGCTCGGCCGCCGCCTCGCGGTGGGCGAAGTGCAGATCGTCTCCACTGCCGATGAAACCAAACCGGTCATCCACGTCACCGCCAGCTATGTGCTGCCGGATAAGTAAGCTGATTATCGGCTATCTCTAAAATGGGTATAAAGAAACTGCTGACGGCGACCCACGGGCGTTTCATGCACCTCAAGGTGCTCACTCAGTAATTCAAACCCGGAGCCAAGTTGCTCGCTAAGTTGCGAGGTCGAGTAGCGCACCACATCCAACCCTCTACAGCGCTGGTGTTGTGTGGCCATGGCGGCGGCCCTTCTACTTACGACGTTTTCAGGTGCTTATCAGATTAATGCTTTTAAGCTTTAATTCAGCTTCATGGAATATAAAAGACGCCAAACTCTACTGATGTTATTAATGATATATAAAAGGACGGTAGCTTATGGCGTTGGAAGATTCACGCGAGCGTTATGGCGCGGTTAGCCGCTTATTACATTGGGTCACGGCGCTGCTGGTGACGCCTCAGCTTGTCAGCACTTATATGAACAGCTGGCAACCCGGCAATGCGTTTAGCCAAGTATTTCAGCCTTGGCACGCCACTATTGGCTTTGGCATTTTAGGGCTTTTGATGCTGCGCGTTGTTTGGCTTTTAGTGCAGTTAAGTAACCGACCGCCTCATCAAGGAAAAGCGGTGTTAATAGGCCATGTATCCATTTATCTTTTACTGCTGGCCACACCGTTAAGCGGTATTTTGCAGGGCTACGGCATTCGTCTTTTTGACCGTTTGGTGTCCAAGGGGATCGACACGCCCTTTACTGACATTTCTCAAGCCTTGCACGGCCCATTGGCATATATCCTCACGGTGTTAGTTCTGGGGCACATTTTTATGGTGCTACTGCATCATGGTGTACACCAGGACGGCACACTCAACCGAATGGTTGGACAAGCAAAAAGCTGATGATTCGTTGCAGAGTCAGGCAGGATATTTCCTGCCTGACGTTAACGCTTACGGTTCAAGCGTCATAAACGGCTCATCTTGCTGGTCGCTAAACGCGTAGACGTTATAGGGTTCACTCTGTGGCCCTGGCATACCCGGCGTGCCGATCGGCATACCGGCAAGGCCGATACCATCGACATCAGGCTGCTCGTCAAATAGCTTGGTGACGGCCTCCATCGGCACATGGCCCTCGATCCAATACTTGCCCATCTCAATGGTGTGACACGAGCCCAGGCCATAAGGCACGCCCGCCTGCTGCTTGATCTCGCCAAGTTCAGCATCATCGATAATGGTGACGTCAACGCCCTGTTCTTCCAGATGGCGCGCGTACTCATCGCAACAGCCGCACTGCGGGTTCTTGTAAAGCGTGGCTTCAGCTGGCAGCGCGGCTTGGGCCGATGTGGCACCGAGAAGCAAGGCGCCTGATAGCAGCGAGGCAGTTAAACGGTTCATGAGGGATCTCCCTTTGAGGTACGGCTAAACAAATATTTTGCCAGCGCAGCGATACTCAAGCCGACCAGCAGTAGAAAAGTCAGCGGCATCAACCAGCCAAACCAACCCATGGAACTCATTAAAGCAAAGCAATCGGCGTTCATCATGGCAAATCTCCTGACAAGTAGGCACTACGAAAGCTTACAACCCTGGGGTTACCCCAAGGTCAAGCGGCTCGCTGGTTTGGCCGAAGGAATATTGCGATAGATCATGTTTTGCCGGTCAGGTTCAGGCTCGTTTCAGGTTAACGCCGTATAAAGAAAACGTCACAATAACTTTCGAGGTGAGTAACTATGTTCAAGACCTATCTTTCATCGAGCGTGTTCGCTATTACGTTAAGCTTGCTGGCAGGCACTGCCTGGGCAGAAGGCGAGCATGATGGCGCGCACCACACGCCAAACGATGCTGATGTAGACCGTACCATCAGCATTGAAGCAGGTGACATGTGGTTTGACCCCGAAGCGTTAGAGATAGCCGCCGGGGAAACGGTCAAATTTGAAATCCACAATACCGGCAGTATTGAACATGAATTCGTGATCGGCGATAAGGAAGCCCAAGAAGCACATCGTGAGATGATGCAGGAAATGGGCGGCGGCCACCACGGTGACGGCCATGGTGATCACGGCGGGCATGATATGGCAGAGGGCGAGCATGGTGGCAATATGCCTGCCGTCACGATTGCCCCCGGTGAAACCAAGACATTGGTATGGACCGCCCCTGAAAATGTCGAAAGCCTGGAATACGCCTGCAATATTCCTGGCCACTATGAATCCGGTATGTACGGCGATATCACTTTCTAACCTGGCCTTCGCCAATGAAACTGTTGCTATTGGAAGACGATGATCTGCTGGCCGAAAGCCTGGCAGAGAGTCTAAAAGACAATGGTTACCTGGTTGACGTAGCCGCCTCGGTGAAGGCGGCTACGTCACTGATGGCAACCGAACAGTATGAGTTAGCGATTATAGACATCGGCCTTCCCGATGGCTCGGGCCTTACGCTTGTGAGCCAATGGCGGCAACAAGACCGGGACACCCCCATTTTGATTCTCACCGCGCGGGATACCTGGGAAGATAAGGTTATCGGCTTGGAAAAAGGCGCGGACGACTACCTCACCAAACCCTTTCACGAAGCCGAGCTGATGGCCAGGTTAAAGGCCCTGCTGCGGCGGCGCTCTGTGCGACATTCCGCACGGCTGACACTTAGCGGCGTGATATTGGATGAGGCCAGCCAATGCGTTAGCGTCAACGGCCAAGCCGATCACCCTCTAACAGCCACCGAGTTTCGTTTATTGCGCTACTTAATGCATCACCCCAATCGAGTGCTCTCGAAAGACCTCCTGCTCGACCAACTGTATACACTTGACCAGGACGCAGCGGCTTCTAACTTGGTCGAGGTCTACATTGCTCGCTTACGTCGCTATGTGGGCAAGTCACTGATCCAAACCCGCCGTGGCCAGGGGTACGTGTTCGTTGCGTATTAATCAAGGTAGCTTGCGCTTCCGCCTGCTGCTATGGCTGGGCGGTGTCGCGTTACTGGTGGTCATTACTACCTGGTTACTGCATGGGATCCTGTTACAGAATCTGGCGCGGGATTTTTTAGGCGAGCGCCTAGAGCGTGAAGCCGACCACGCGGTCGCGCAGCTGGCACAAGGCGAAACCGCCGTACCCACCTCGCTCGACTCGGTCAGCCAGGGCTATCAAGTTTTCCATCATTTATACGTGCTGCGCCTTAACGGCACAGTGAGTGCCTCCGACCGCCTGTGGCAGAACGAGCTCGCCCCGCTGCTTGAGCAGAGCGGCGATGCGCTACTAGACGTTGAACGCAATGGGCAGCGCCTGTTGGTCTACCGCCGCCATTTTGAATGGCAGGGCGCAAGCGGCGTACTGCTGGTAGGCGAGGATTTTTCCCAGGTTGAAGCGGGCCTGGCGACGCTGCACTGGTGGGTAGGCGGCATTGCTGCCGGGCTTTTGGTGATGCTGATTACGCTTAATTTGCTGGCCGTCAATCGCAGCCTAACGCCGTTATGGCAGTTGCGCGGTCAGTTGGCGGCGCTTCAAGCGGGCGAGCGCCAACGACTTTCGCTCACCGCCCCGGCTGAGCTGGATGCTCTGGTCGCTCAGCTTAATCACTTTATGGATGACATCGACCTGCGCCTTCAGCGCTCGCGGGAGTCGGTAGCAAACCTCTCCCACGCGTTGAAAACCCCGCTGGCGGCGATCACCCAAGTTCTACGCGGCAATCGGCCCATTGACGACAACCGCCGCCGCAAACTGCTCAGCCGCATTGAGGACATTAACGCCCAACTGGACGCAGAGCTGCGCCGTGCGCGCATTGCTGGCCCCAATGCCGGGCGCATGGTGCACCTTGAGAAGGAAAGCCGGCGTTTGATCGAGATGTTCCGCAGCCTCTATCCCGAGCGCAACTTTCAGCTCACCTATAGTGAGCACGCCAAGGCAGTGGTACCCATCGAGGCCCATGACTTTGCCGAAATGCTGGGCATCGTGCTGGATAACGCCGGTAAGTGGAGCCGCACGCAGGTGCACTGCCAGTTGGCGCTTGACCAATCACTCACCTTGACCGTGGACGACGACGGGCCGGGCGTGCCCGCGCAGGACCTTGCCAAACTCGGCGAGCGCGGCACTCGGCTGGACGAGCGCCCACCAGGCTACGGCCTTGGGCTTTCCATTCTTGCCCAATTGATGACGCGCTACGGTGGCACCACCCACTTTGCGAAAAGCCCGCTGGGTGGTTTGCGGGTGACGCTATGCCTGCCCTTGACCCACGTTAATTATCATTAAACGCCATGATGAGGCTCCATTCAGCTTAGTTTCAGCTTCTTCCATCAATATGAGTAATCGTCATTGATGGGAGTCACCGATGTCACGCTCACGTATTATTTCTCACCCGCTTTCACGCCGCCAGGTGCTTAAAGGCGGTGCCGCCCTGGGAGTTGGCTCTGCCGCCGCCCTGGGTTTAACCCCCGCTTGGGCCAACCCCTGGGGTCAATCAAATGTCTATTCCCAGGGAATAGAAGAGGGTCCCGATGTTTCACTGGCGATTCGTCGTGAATCGCTTGCCATCGATGGCCAGAACGCACGCCCCTTCACGATTAATGGCACCAGCCCTGGCCCGCTGATTCGTCTGAAAGAAGGCCAGGACGCCGTACTCCGCGTGACCAACCTGCTGGACGAGTCAACGTCCATCCACTGGCACGGGTTGATTCTACCGCCGGAAATGGATGGCGTACCCGGCGTGAGTTTTGCCGGTATTGCGCCGGGCGAGACCTATACCTACCGCTTCCCGGTTCGCCAGAACGGCACTTACTGGTATCACAGCCATTCCGGCATGCAGGAGCAGCTTGGCCATGTCGGGCCTTTGATTATAGATGCCGCCGAGCGTGAACCCATCCGCTACGACCGTGAACATGTGCTACTGCTCACCGACTGGACCTTTGAAGATCCGATGTCGGTGTTTCGTAACCTGAAAACCATGGAAGGCTATTACAACTTCCAGGAACGCACGATCGCTGACTTCTTTGCCGATGTTCGCAATAAAGGCTTCTCGCAAACCGCCGAGATGCGCAGCATGTGGGCCAAGATGCGCATGAGTTCGCGGGATATCGCCGATGTCACCGGCAGCACTTATACCTATCTGCTCAACGGCCACTCGCCGGAGGAAAACTGGAACGCGCTATTCAAGGCCGGTGAGCGTGTGCGCCTTCGGGTGATCAACGGCTCGGCAATGTCGTATTTTGATGTGCGCATTCCCGGTTTAAAGATGACCGTGGTGGCCGCCGACGGCCAGCCGGTACAACCCGTGCCCGTGGATGAATTCCGCATTGGCGTTGCAGAAACCTACGACGTTCTGGTCTCCCCCGACGACGACCAGGCTTATACCATTTTTGCCGAATCCATGGATCGCAGCGGCTACGCACGCGCCACCCTGGCCCCGCGTGAGGGCATGCAGGGCGAGATACCCAAGCGCCGCCAAATTGCCGACCGCGGCATGGAAGCCATGGGTGCCCACGGTATGGGCGGCATGGATCATTCTGGCATGGAAGGTATGGACCACTCCGGCATGTCCGGCGGTGACATGGAAGGCATGGACCACGCCAACATGGACCACGGCGATATGGACGGCATGGATCACGGCAGTAGCGGAATGGAGCAAGAAAGCGCCAAGACTCGTGAAAATGGCATGCTGGTTGCCGGCGAAGCCCAGCCTGGCTCGCGTTACGGCCAGGCAGGTATTGGCATAGACCCCGACGAACGCCGCGTGCTGGTCTACCGGGACCTGAAAGCCTTTACCCCATGGCCCGACCGCCGCGAGCCCGGCCGCGAAATGGAGCTGCACCTGACCGGCAACATGGAACGCTACATGTGGTCGTTCGACGGCAAGAAGTTCAGCGAAGTAACCGGCCCCATCCACTTCGAGAAGGACGAGCGCCTGCGCCTGATCCTGGTCAACGACACCATGATGGAGCACCCCGTCCACCTTCACGGCATGTGGATGGAGCTGGAAAACGGCCATGGCGAGCTGATTCCGCGCAAGCACACCCTGAACGTCAAGCCCGGCGAGCGAGTATCGGCGCTGATCACCGCGGATGCCGAGGGCAGTTGGGCCTTCCACTGCCACCTTCTTTATCACATGGACGCTGGCATGTTCCGCGTTGTACAAGTTTCTTAAGGAAGCCGTATGAACACCAAACGCTATTTATGCTGTGCCAGCGCGGTGCTGGCCATGGCCGCTGCCGCCAGTTCCCAAGCCGAAGACGGCTACGACGCACCAGACAACTGGCCTGCCCCCATGACGGAACACAACATGGGCATGGCACTGTTCGACCGACTGGAATACGCCGTGCCGGATAAAGGCCAAGACACCCTGGTATGGGACTTTCAGGGCTGGTTCGGCGGCGACGTTAACCGCGTTTATCTCAAATCAGAAGGTGAGAACGTTCAGGGTGACGGCGAAGACGCCGAGTTTGAGTCTCTGGAGCTCTTGTATAGCCGCCTGGTTGCCGACTTTTGGGAGCTACAGGGCGGTGTGGGCTACCAGGGCGGCGCGTTCTCCGATGATCACGCCGAACGCACCTACGGGGTTGTTGGTCTGCAGGGCGTGATGCCCTACGGCATTGAAACTGATGTTGCCATGCAAGTCAGCGATGAGGGCGACGTCGCCGCCAGTTTCGAAGGCGAATACGACTTGCGCCTGACTCAGCGGCTTTATCTCCAGCCGCGCACCGAAATCGCCGTGGCCGCCAATGAGGTGGAAGAATTTGGCGTCGGCGAAGGGCTTAACTCTGTTCGCACTGGCCTGCGGCTAGGCTATGAAGTCACCCGCCGCTTCGCCCCCTATGTTGGCGCCTACTGGGAGAAAGAATATGGCAACACCGCCGACCTCTCCCGCGCCAGTGGCGACGGCACCGAAGACACCGGCGTTGTCGCCGGTGTGAAGCTGATGTTTTAAACCACAGCCAATACCTTCCACCTAACCATCTTGACCAGCACCCTAACGCTGCACTTGCACCGTTGGGGTGCATTGCGTGTTAAGGTTTTGGCATATTTGAGCGCCGTTGCAAACGCTATTGAACAAATCTATTACAGATTAAAAGATATGTGCCGATATTAAATGTTAACAGTAATAAAAGGGTCGGCGGTCTATAAATGCTATTCAATATGTTGTCAGACTCTGGTGCCTTGAACGCGGTTCAGGGAGAACACGATAATTTCCTGGTGCTGGTTTCATGGCTGGTTGCCCTTGCCGCTTCATACGCTGGCTTGGATATCATCAAGCTGGTGAGGAAAGGATCCAACCCCGCCTGGCGACTTGGTTGGCTTTGCGCTGGGGCCAGCGCCATGGGGCTGGGTGTTTGGAGCATGCACTTTATCGGCATGCATGCCTATCAGCTTGATTTTCCGGTAAGCCATGCGCCAGCTCTGACCTTAATATCGATTGTGCCTGCCATGCTGGGCAGCTTTATTGCCATGGTCGTGCTTTCCAGCGATAAACCTCCTCATCGAGCGCTTCTACTATCAGGCGTCGGCCTTGGTGTCGGGATCGGGCTAATGCACTACAGCGGCATGGCTGCCATGCGTATGCCCGCCGAGCTACATCACTCCCTGACCCTATTTTTGTTATCGCTGCTGGTCGCGGTTAGCTTAGGCATAGCGTGCGTCTACGCCTACCGCCTTTGCCAGCATGAATGGGGCCTAAAGCGCTCCAGAACCTGTGCCTTGATTGCAGCATTGTGTTTCTCCACCGCGGTGTGTGGAATGCATTACTCCGCCATGCAGGCGGCCTGGTTTGTGCCTACCCCTGATGCCGTGACACCTTCGGTATCGCCAGCTTCCCACTGGATTATTTACCTGATTGGTGGCGTTGCGGTATTGACTGCGTTGCTTGCGTTAGTGGCTACCCGGGTACAGCGTCGGCTGCATGACAGCGAGCGCCATGAATACATGACTCAGACGCGTTTGCTCGAAGTCATTTCCGCGCTGCAGGATAGCGTGATACTGCTCGATGAACAGGCCCGAATTCGCCTGTGCAACGCGGCGTTTGAACGATTGGTAGGTCTCAGTAGCAAGCAGCTTGAAGGCATGTCGGTATCACAACTTGACTACGCCGAAGACAGGCGCTCAATCAGCCAGCACGTCCGCCAAGCATTGGAAAAAAAGGGCGAATGGAGCGGCATGATCACCGCCCTAAATGCCAACGGTGAAACCTTTCCCGCCTGGCTGAGCGTTAGCCGCGTCACCTACGCCGACAGCGATGACCGGGACTACGTCGCGCTGCTCAGCGACCGTTCTAAAGAGCAGCAGGCCCAAGAGCGTATTCGCCACCTCGCCTATCACGACATACTGACCGAGCTTCCCAACCGGCGGGCTTTGCAGGAAAGGCTCGCCGAGCTTGGCGCTTCAAAAACGCTTACCCACCCTTACGCATTTTTGGCGTTATTTGATATTGACCGCTTCAAGGTACTCAACGACAGTCTGGGGCAAGATATTGGCGATGAGCTGCTACGCCAACTGGGCGGACGCCTTCAACAATGGTCCGAGGCTGAGTGGCTGGTCGCCAGGCTGGACGGCAACGAGTTCGCCTTGGTCGGCACGCTTGCCTCCCACGAAGCACTCAGCGCCGAGCAGGAAGCGATGCGTCTCATTGATGAGATAGTCGCGTCGCTGACGGCTGACTATCTTCTAAGAGGCCATCCCTATCCGTGCCAACTCAATGTTGGCGTGCTGATCTTCCAGCCCCTCGACCGGGAACCGACGCCGCAGCTTTTCAAACGAGCCGGTCTAGCCCTGTTGGAAGCTAAGCGCCAGCGAGATGGTAAACCAAGCCTCTTTCATCAAGCACAGGAAGACGAACTGGAAGAGCGCCTGACACTTGAACGTGAATTGCAGCACGCCATAGACCACAACGAACTATGCCTTTATTTACAGCCTCAGGTCGATGCCGACAGTCAGGTGATCGGCGCCGAAGCCCTTATACGCTGGCAGCATCCTGAACGCGGCATGATTTCGCCCGGACGCTTCATTCCCATCGCTGAAGAAACAGGGCTTATCCTGCCGTTGGGGCATTGGGTCTTACAGGAAGGCTGCCGACTGCTGAGCGAATGGCGCCATACTCCGGCGCTTCAAGGCCTTCAACTGTCGTTGAATGTCAGCGTCCGCCAGTTCCAGCAGCCTGACTTTGCCGACCAAGTTCTGTCGGTCATTCAACAACATGATGCGCCCCCCGAACGCTTGACGCTGGAGCTTACTGAATCGCTGCTATTAAGCGACCCCGAAGGCACCATCAAAAAAATGCAGCAGCTACAAAATGTGGGCGTCAGCTTTGCTCTGGATGACTTCGGAACGGGCTATTCATCACTTGCCTATCTCAAGGTATTACCCCTCGACACGCTTAAAATCGACATTGCCTTCGTCAGGGATCTGGCCCTGGGCATGCAAGCCACGCCGATTGCCGCAACCATCATCGCCCTTGCGCAAAGCCTGGGGCTCAGGGTAGTGGCCGAAGGCGTGGAAACCGACGACCAGCGCTTGGTGCTCTCTCAACTGGGCTGCCATGTTTATCAAGGTTTTCTGTTCGGCCGCCCCGGCACGGCGGCGGCTTTCTCGAGCGCAATCGTCAAAAACGATGCAGCAGATCACGCCAACTTTGCGCAATGAATAATCGTTGTGCCTCCCTTATTGTTACAAATATAATTGTACAGTTCATGTACAATTATGACTCGTATTTAGCAATCCTGATCGCTTCAAATAACAGGCAAGGACACGACAACAATGGCTGATGCATCCCTTTCCAACCATATCGCACGCACCGATAGGCTCATGTGGTTGCCACTAGGCTTTATCGTTTTGTTATGCGTGGTTGTGGGTATTTTTACGCAAACCCTATTACTGGCTTTCGTAGCAGGCATCATTACCCTACCGCTGACGTACATTGTCCAACACAGATGGCACGGCCATATTATTAACGGGTTCGTTAAAGCCGCTGTAATGATGGCCTGGTCGGCCGTGTTGATCGAACAAAGCGGTGGGCTGATCGAAGCTCACTTCAGTATCTTTATCTTACTTGCTGTCTTGATTCTTTACAGCGACTGGCGTGTTATTGCATTGGGTGGGCTAGTGATCGCACTACATCACGCCTTGTTTACCTGGCTTCAATACCAGGGCGCAGTTCAGCTTTATACCAGTATGGGCGACATGCAAAGCATGACAAGCGGGGATAGCAGCCACGGCTTTGCAGATTTACTCTATTGCTTGCTAATGCATGGCGGTGCCGTCGTGGTTCAGGTGGTCATTCTGGGCTATCTAGCCAAGGTGCTGGAAGGCATGGTGAAAGAAGGCCTTTATGTCAGCCGCTTTGCTGTCGCCGCTGGTGCCGGTAATCTGGATATGGCCTTTAGCGATCAACAACAGAAGCTACCCGCAGTAGCAGCCGTCGTTAACATGCGCGACCAGGTTGCTGAAAGTTTGCGCAAAACCCAAGCAGCGGCCAGCCACGTCACAGACTACAGTCAGCAGCTTTTTGTCTCCCAGGAACAATTACGGACGCAAACAGCGCGCAACAGCAGTCAAACTGAGCGTATCTCCACCAGTACCGCAGAACTCGCTGCTACTACACGCGAAACTGCCGAAGAATCACAGCACATTCGCAAACTGGCCACTCATGCCGAACAAATCGCACGTCAAAACGGTAAGCAAGTCGCAGAAATGGGCGAAATGATGCGCCGGCTAAAACAGCACGCGGGCAACATCCATGAAATGCTTAGCGAAATCGACAACATTACCTTCCAGACCAACCTACTGGCACTGAATGCTTCCGTGGAAGCCGCACGAGCAGGTGAGCACGGGTTAGGCTTCGCCGTAGTGGCTAACGAAGTTCGTACGCTGTCGAAGAACACCCAGAACACCGCGTCTCGGATCCGCCAGACCATCACCGACACCACTGATCAGGTTTCAAAAGGCGTCGACCAAACCTCTACTATCGCTGATACCACCCAGTCACTTATACAAAGTTTCGAGCAAGTAGCGATGCGCTTGACCAATATGGACAACGCCGTCCAGCAGCAGCACCAGGGCGTTGAAGAGTTAGAGCAAAGTGTTAATGAAATTTATAGTGCATTGGAGCTTTCCCGCGAAGCGGTGGATAACTCGCATCGCATGGCAGAGCGGCTCTCCAATACCGCCGACACTATGATGAATGCTGTAAGTGGTTTCACACTACCGTCACCTTCCTCATTGACCAATAAGCAAATGCTTATCGCGCCTGCCACTGCCTAACCGCCAACCCTATTTATCCGCGAAGCCGTTCAGCAACCCTTATGGGCTGCTGAACGGCAAGGTGTATCTGCGAAAACTTGACCTGAAGGCAACCCCAGGGGCTATGTTTATAAAAGACATAGTTTACAAGAACTGTGGCGTATAAAAATTAGTGTTTATAAGCGCTATGCCTATCGCCCGGTTCAGGCAAAATAAGGAGGTTGCCATGGCATCATCAACACACTCAACCGCACGGGTTTACCGGATGAAAACCGCCGAACATATGTGTCCGTTCGGCTTGAAGACGGTTGATTTGCTCAAACGCAAAGGCTTTGAGGTTGACGACCACCCGTTAACATCGCGCGATGAAATCGACGCCTTTAAAGCCCAAGAGAATGTCGACACCACACCCCAGGTGTACATCGGTGATCAGCGTATCGGCGGCTACGAAGAGCTGCGTGAGCATTTGGGGATGAGCGTTCCCAACGCCAAAGGCACGACTTACCGGCCAGTGCTGGCAATTTTCGCCATAGCCCTGCTGATTGGCTTGGCCATTAGCTGGGCCGCCCAGGGGTCGTTAATCACGGCGCGCATGCCGGAATACGCGGTCGCCACCGCCATGGTACTGCTGGGTCTGCAAAAGCTGCAGGACGTCGAAAGCTTCAGCAGCATGTTTTTGAACTACGACCTGCTGGCCCAGCGCTATGTGCCCTACAGCTATTTTTATCCCTACGCCGAAACGCTGGCGGGTCTTCTAATGCTGGCCGGTGCACTGATCTGGCTGGCCGCACCGCTGGCCTTATTCGTTGGCACGGTAGGTGCTGTTTCGGTGTTTAAAGCGGTGTATATCGACAAGCGCGAGCTGAAATGCGCTTGCGTGGGCGGCAACAGCAATGTACCACTGGGGTTTGTCTCGCTCACTGAAAACTTGGTGATGATCGCCATGGGGCTGTGGATGCCGCTGCGTATGTTAGCGGGGTAGGTAAAACTGCCAAAAGGTGCCACCCCCTCAAGTGACTGCCGTTGTGGGTCGGGAACAAAAATTTACCGTTGGAATGATTGCCCTGTTAATCAAAGTCTATATAGTCTTTCTTATCATATAAAAAGCCTATGACGTTGATATAGGAAATATAATAATTAATAACGCATGCGCAGGTATTTCAAATGGCGACTCCTACCCTGTACGAAAACCCCTCGGCAAGCGTGATTCGCTCACTGCTTCAGCATGCTCATGAGCTATCTATATATTCCAGAAACATGCCCTATGCCTTGAAGGCAGAGGTCATTGAGTTGAACCAGGGTAACGGGCGCATGGTCCTGGAAGTGGACTATGCTGGGTCAGATATTGAGGGCTACTTAACCAGCGACAGCCTGAGCTTTGACCTGGAAGCGCTGAGAGGCCCCCACGCCATTGAGCGTGAGACCTATAGTCTCAGTAATGTTGCCGTCAAGCTGCTCAAAACAGACAGTACGCTGTATCGCCTGGAGTGCCAGCTGCCGGAAACGGTTTTCGTTAAAGAAAACCGAGGCGCCGTTCGCATCCCTTTTATTCTGGGCATGCACACCCGTGTTGGCATTGAAGTCTATCCGCATGCGCTCAATGTGCCAGGCAGGCTGCGTAACCTGTCTATCGGGGGGTGCATGGTCGACATTGATCTGGCGGACAGTATCGCCATGGGCGTCGATCAAGCAATACCTGGGGTAACGCTTTCGTTTCCCAACGGAGATAGTTTTTTTAGCGAAGGCAACATCCGCCATATTCGCCCCTTCGGTAACCACGGCTATGCGGTAATCGGCATTCAGTTCACTAATCTTTCGACATCTCAGACTGAAACCCTATTCCACTATGTGAATGAGTCAGAACGGGAGGCCGCCTACCGTACCGGAACGAACGACAAAATGGCCTATCACTCCCCCTTGTTTATTCCTGGTACGAAGGAGAAGAAGATCCAGCAACGCGAAGCTCAAGAGCGTGATAAGCAGGCTCGCCAGTCGCCCATGGAACGCGGTGTGATGGACGTCTCCCATCAACTGCAAGTGGGCCTGATGTACATGAAAAACCGTCAGATTTTTCCGGCCGAGATCTTCTACGATTGCGTCGATACCCTGCGCTACCTGGTCGAGCAGGATCGCAAGACCTTCCTTTATGCCTTGGCGTTTTTGCGTAATGAGCCAGACTGGGTAAGACACGCCGTGCAGGTGACTGGCCAACTCATCGACATACTGGTGATCCGCGACCCGCATTCACCCCAGGTGCGCGGAGCTGCACTGGGTGCTTTGCTGC
This sequence comes from Halomonas sp. SH5A2, assembly GCF_014263395.1. Taxonomy (GTDB): domain Bacteria; phylum Pseudomonadota; class Gammaproteobacteria; order Pseudomonadales; family Halomonadaceae; genus Vreelandella. Next base: position 3,672,389 of record NZ_CP058321.1, read on the forward strand.
ACACCATGGGCAAGCCACTGCTTATCAGCGAGCAGTTGCCGTCGCTCAAGGTTAATATGACCCCGGCACAGAAGGATATTCTCAGCGGCCATGTCAAGCAGCTACTTGATAAGCTGCAGGCGCTGAACTGGACACCTAGCCCCATCTGCCGCGATGTGATTGAGAACGCTAACGAGCGACTGGACGGCTCCGGCTACCCGGCGGGCAAGCGAGATGAACAGCTATCGGAGACGGTTAGGCTCGTATCGGTCATCAAGGCGATTAACAAGCTGCTCTATTCGCGTAATGGTGTCCCCCCACGAGCGCCCATTGACGCTTACCGCCGAATTCATGAAACAGACGCCGCCTACGACAAAACCGTTTTGGTGGAATATATCCAAATCTATGGCCTATACCCAATTGGCAGCTTAGCCAAGTTCTCGGGCGGCTTCCTTGCCTGGGTCATGGACATCAACGGCAAGGGCATGCCCAGCCAGGTCCACGTGGTCAAGAACCTGCGCTTTCCTGACACCAACATCAGCAGCGTCATCACCCAAGGCGATATATCGCAGATCGGCAAGCTAGAAGGCATCGTCAATCCACTGGACTATGGGGTGGGCGTGCTGAAAAGTTAGCCCGCATAGCCACCCCTCCCAGCGCCAGCCAGCCTGCCACCAGCAGCAGCCCGCCGATGGGGGTCACAATGCCCAGGTTCTGACCCGCCAGTGCCATCAGGTAAAGCGAGCCCGAAAAACCCGCAATCCCCAGACTCCAAAGCGCCAGCACCCAGCGCTGCCCCGCTACCGGGCAGCTACTGCGCCATACCAGTACCGCCAGCATGGCCAGCGTATGCCAGGCCTGGTAGCGCACCCCGGTTTCTACTGCGCTTATGAGTTCGGCGCTGGCACGCGTTTCGAGGCCATGGGCCGCATAGGCACCCAGCATCACCATCAGTGCCCCGGAAAGCGCTACCCAGAGCCACCACACTTTATCTGTTCGCTGCACCTTGCTCTCCTCATCTAGCGATTTATCGGCTTTCATTGTGCAGTTTAACGCTGCCACATACCTTGCACGTCGTGAAACCGCTACAATGGAGGGTGTCTATACTCACACGTTTTGTTGCACACAATGGGACGCGCCCAGTTTATGTCTACCTCTAATGAGTCGATACAGCTTACGCTCAACGGCGATCCACGCTCCCTCGCCGCGGGCGCGACGGCGGCTGACCTTGTGGAAGAACTAGGGCTCAGTGGCCGCCGCATTGCCGTTGAGATCAACGAAGAAATCGTGCCCAAAAGCCAGCTTGCCGACACCCGCCTGACCGATGGCGACCATATAGAGGTCGTCCACGCTATTGGCGGCGGCTAAAGGAATCCATGATGACGCCACTAACTGATACACCGTTTACCGTTGCCGGACGCGACTTTAGCTCTCGCTTGCTGGTCGGTACCGGCAAGTATAAAGACTTCGACGAAACCGGCGCGGCCATTGCCCAAAGCGGCGCTGAGATCGTCACCTTTGCGGTGCGCCGCACCAACCTGGGCCAGGATGCTGAAGCGCCCAACCTACTGGATGTGATTTCGCCCAAGCGCTACACCCTGCTGCCCAACACCGCAGGCTGCTACACCGCCAAAGACGCCGTGCGCACCTGCCGGTTGGCCCGCGAACTGCTTGACGGCCATAACCTGGTCAAGCTGGAAGTGCTGGGCGATGACACCACCCTCTACCCGAACGTGGTCGAAACCCTAAAAGCCGCGGAAACGCTGCTCGCTGATTGCTTCGACGTCATGGTCTACACCAGCGACGACCCCATTGTGGCACGCGAACTGGAAGCCATGGGCTGCTGCGCCATCATGCCGCTGGGCTCGCTGATTGGCTCCGGCCACGGCATTCAAAACCCGCACAACGTGCGCTTGATCGTTGAGCAAAGCCGCGTGCCGGTGCTGGTGGATGCGGGCATTGGCACTGCTTCCGATGCCGCCATGGCCATGGAGCTGGGCTGCGACGGCGTACTGCTGAACAGCGCGATTGCACATGCCCGCGACCCACTGCGCATGGCCAACGCCATGAAGCTTGCCGTACAAGCTGGCCGAGACGCCTTTTTGTCAGGCCGTATGCCACGCCGCCAAACCGCCGACCCCTCTTCGCCTTTTGCTGGCCGGATTAACGGCTGATACAGAGACACCATGACCGATACGAAAGACACCGCCCCCGAAAACGCCGACGCCCCACTGCACCGCCGGGGTATTAAAAGCTATGTGATTCGCGCCGGGCGTATGACCCCAGCACAAACGCGTGGTTTAGAAGATATTTGGCCACGCCTGGGGCTGACCATCGCCGACGGCCATCAAGATCTGGACGCCCTGTTTGGCCGCCAGGCGCCTCGCGTCGTCGAGATCGGGTTTGGCATGGGCAACTCGCTGATTGAGCAGGCCGAAACCCATCCGGAAACCGACTTTATCGGCATTGAGGTGCACGCCCCCGGCGTGGGCAAACTGCTCGATGAAGCGGATAAACGCGGCCTCACCAACCTGCGCGTTTACCGCGAAGACGCCCTGGCCGTGTTGGAGCAGTGTCTACCGGCAGGCTCACTGACCACCGTTCAGCTGTTCTTCCCCGACCCCTGGCCGAAAAAGAAACACCACAAGCGGCGCATCGTGCAGCCTGCGTTTGTTGAGCTGATTCGCACCCGTCTTAAGCCTGGCGGCACCTTTCATCTGGCCACCGACTGGGAAGCCTATGCCGAATGGATGGCCGACGTGATGGAAGACGCTCCCGGCTACGCCAATACGGCAGGCGCTGACACCGCCCCCTACGTACCCCGCCCGGCGTTCCGCCCTCTGACCAAGTTTGAGGCTCGCGGCGAAAAACTCGGTCATGGAGTGTGGGATCTGATTTACCGGCGGGAAGACTAGGCGCTTGCCTTAAAAGCTACTCAAACGCCGTCATCGCAAAGCTCTCGCACTCCACCACCTTGGCATGCCAGGCCTGAAGCGTCGGAAAGCGGTTAGGCCAATCAAAGGCCGGTAAGCGAAAGCTGATATAGCAAAGCGCCACGGCAACGGTAATTGCCCCCAGCGTGCGTTCCTCATTACCCGCCAGCACGCTTGGGTGCGCATCCAGCGTTGCCAGCGTGCGCTCGATGGCTTTCAAGCGGCGGCTGCCCAATACCGTTGTATCGACCTCATGACCATAATGCTTGCGGCCAATCACCACATTGAACGCCGCCTCCGTCAAGCCATGGCCAAGCCCGGCCAGCGACAGGGTTTCCGCATATGCCTTATGTGGCAACAGTGAATCCCCTTCGCCCTGGGCGTCCAAATAGAGCGCTATCAAAAGCGACTCGGTCAGCACCTCGCCTTCGTCAGTAACCAGCGTCGGGATGCGGCTGAGCGGGGTAATCTGCAAAAGCTCGCTATCCGTCGCCCAGGGGTCACACCAGCAAAGCTCGGTGCGCTCGATCAACTGCTTTTCATACAGACAAACCCGCACCACGCGGGCATAGGGGGAGGTCGCGTTCAGGTAGAGTTGCATGGGAGTCTCCTTGGATGGGCACGTTCACCGCAGCTTGCGTGGCTAACGCGCGCAACGCAATAGGCCGATAGGTCGAAAAAATCAACCCCGGGCCTTGAGGTTGGGAACAACGCACATGATGTCAGCGCTGCACCCATAACGCCCCAATGTGGCAATAATATCTACCTCGGTATTTTTAGCATCTTGGGGCCGCAATCCCACGGCAGTGAGTGACTCGTCGACGCGCCGCGTCAGCTCCTGTCGGGTCAACTTCTGATTGACGACCAAGGTTTCAGCCACGATATCGTAGATCCGCATTCTAGGGCTAAGCGATGCCCAGGGATCCTGAAATACGGTCTGCACCTCAGTGCGGAACTGTCGCAATTCCTTGCTATTCATATGTGCGATGTCTTTCCCGCGCAGGGAAACACTGCCACTCGTCGGGTCGAGCAACCGCAAAAGCATCTTTGCAAACGTTGTCTTGCCACAGCCCGACTCATCGACCAGAGCCAGGGGTGCCCATTAGTTCTTGTATCTTGACTTGAGGAAGAACGCCATTTAGCTGAAGCAAAGAAAAAGATAAAACGGTTCCGAGACAAAACCAGCAAGTCTCCGGATAAGGGAGACTCCAGATACGTGTAGTCTCGCCATGCTACCGTGGTGGCTACCTTGCTCTTGAGCAGTCGTGGCGTCGGCCAGGAACCGGCTTGGTATGCCAGGTCGTGACACTATTCCCTAGGTTATTCGGTCGTGGGGGCATCATGAATAAGCCGGGCTCATGCCTGGCCATTGGGAGGGCAATCTCATCATGGGGGTCAACATGCGTTCCGCCAACGTCACGTTAGCGGAGCGCACGCCCCCGCTCGTCATACTAGTGAAGCGGGATGGCACGAACACAAGAGCCGCTACGGTGGGCTTTAGCAACCAACTAAACGAAGTACCGAGGGCTCTGCGCCTGTCAATGACATACGAACAAGGACGCGAGATGGTAAAGCTTGCAAAGATTATGCAACGCGCCGGGACCGCTATCTACTTTGCTGATCCGCACAGCCCCTGGCAGTACGGCTCTAGTACCGACAGTCTGGGGCGTTGTGTACATGCGGTGCTTTCATTGGCGTCTTCCTAAATATTGGTTGAACTGCTCCCGTCTATGTACGCCCTGCATCGGCTGAGGACCTTGTCCAAGGGTGCGTCGATCGAAATGTGTGCGGCCTTTTCTGGTTCCGGCACCTCTAGAGTATTGAACTGACTGTGCAACATTTCGTCTCCGGAAAAATAATGTCCCGTGCGGGCCCGCAGGCGTTCGCGGATCAGGGCGAAATCTCCGGCCAGGTAAATAAACCGAGGCGACGGAACCGATAGTTGACCCAACTGGACACGATAGCGCTCCTTGAGGGCCGAACAGGCAAGCACGACGTCCTTGTGTTCGGCAACCAGGCCTGCCAGCCGATCAAGCCATTCAACTCGGTCGGCATCCGTCAAGGGTTCGCCCGCGGCCATTTTCTTTACGCTGTGCGAGCTGTGGTAGTCGTCCGCATCGAAAAATGGAACCTCATAATACTCGGCAAGCTGTTCTCCCACTGTGGACTTTCCGCAGCCGGATACGCCCATCACAATAATACGACCTGGTTTTGTCACGGTGCTTTACCCTCCCGTGGCGGACATCTTGCGCCGCATCTGTATGACAATTAAAAGCAGCACGATTACGATGGCAAAGAGCCCCATCGAAAGCGTGGAATCAAACAGATACTCCACCAGCGACTGGCTCCGGGCCTGGGCAATAACTAACGACCGGCCAAGGTTGATTTCAATCAGCGGACCCAACACAACGCCAATGATGATGGGCGCCGGCGGGATGCTGAAACGCCGGAACAAGGCACCTAAAATACCCACGGCAATAGCGATGAACACGTCGAAAAGACTATTGCGCAAGCTGTAAGCCCCGAACAGCGACAACACGAGCACTGTCGGCACTATATAGGCAGATCGTATCTTCAGAATGTAGGAGAAATACTTAATGCCGTAGGCACCGATAAGCCCCATAGCCACGACAGTTAATAACATCCCATAAATAAACACAAAGGCGATGTCTGGCCGGTTCTGAAACAGCGATGGCCCCAGGATAACGCCATGGACGACCAGAGCCCCGGCGATGATCGCAGTGGTGGGGCTGCCCGGCACCCCGAGTGCCAGTAATGGCACGAGCGCGGAACCGACCGTCGCATTATTGGCGCTTTCCGCCGCTACGATACCGTCCACATTGCCTTTTTCAAACGTTTCCGGATGTTTGGAACTGCGTTTGGCTTCGGCGTACGAGATAAACACCGCAAGTGTAGTGCCCACCCCGGGCAGCAAACCGATAATCGTACCAATGACCGAACCCTTGGCCAGCAGTAATTTCCGCTTTAACAGGTCACTGATCACCGTCCGGCGCTTAATATCCTGTTCCTTGAAAACCGTTGCCGGCCCGTCTTTTCGGCCCAGAACAGACAGCATTTCAGCGATACAGAACAACCCCAGAACTACCGGCACTACGGATATACCTGCCCGTAATTCATTCTGGCCAAACGAAAAGCGATCGGCGCCGGCTATCTGGTCAATACCTACTGTGCTGATAAACAGACCAAACAAAACGGCAAACGCCGATTTCGGTACGCTGCCGGACAGGGCACCGACGATAATCAACCCTGACAGGGAGACAAAAAACATTTCCGCCGGCCCAAACTGCAAAGCAAAGCGAGCGAGCGGCGGCGTAAACAGAATCATGACCAGCACGCCGACGGTACCACCCACCGCGCTGGAAAAAATGGAATAATAAAGCGCTTCCCGGGACCTGCCCTGTAGGGTAAGTGGATGTCCCTCCATGGCGGCAGGCGCTGCAACGACATCGCCCGGCACATTGATCAGAATTGCGGTTATCGAGCCTCCGTACATACAGCCCATATAAATGCCGCCAAGCAGCAAAATGCCTAGTTGCGGTGGCATGGCAAAAGTCATTGGCAACATAAGAGAGATGCCCACGGCGCCATTGAGGCCGGGAATCGCTCCGACAAAAATACCGATCAAAACGCCAGCAAAAGCCGCCAGAAAGACTGTAGGGGACAACAACTCCCCCAGTAATGCGAAATCCATCAGGCTTTTCCTCAAAGAAAGAAATAAGGCAGGAGGCACAGCGACCCGCAGGTCACCTGTGCCTCGCCGGAGAGCAGAAAGTTAGAACTGATCAGCGTTGGCTTCGATCACTTCCCGGAACTGACGGTTGGACATTTCAACCTTTTCGTTTATGGCTTCATGGCCCAGATAGTTGTAGGGCAATGATGCTTCGAGGAAGGTGTCAATCATATCCTGATTGGTAGAAATGGCATCGAGCGCCGTGGTGAGTGTTTCCCGGACTTCATCGGATGCACCCGTCGGCATGACCATCACTCGGCCAACTTCCATAACCTGGTCTGTACCCAGTTCCTTCATGGTGGGCACATCAGGGAACATCTCCATGCGTTCAGCGGCCGCGAAAGCGATTGGTTTACCACCACCATCGACGATGGGGTCGTGGCTCATTGACGACGTTGACGCCAAGTCGATGTGTTGGCCCAGAATGGCATTCATTAAATCGCCGCCACCGCCATACCGAACTTCTGTCAACTCGATACCGAGGTTGGATTCGAAGGCCAGAGCACTGAGCAGACCCAGAGCACCGCTTTCACCGATTATGACCGCGTTGGGATTTTCCGATGCGTACGCCTGCAGGCTCTCAAGATCGTCATAATTGGCGTTCGGCTTTGCGAAAATGCCCATGGGGGTAGAGTCAAACTGAGCCAGAAACTCCAGATCTTCATCGGAATTAAAGTCAACGTCGCGGGTATTCTCTACTACGAAGTTATCGGGATAGCCAAACACGCCCAGGGTGTACCCGTCCGGGTCGGCATTCGCCATCTCAGTAATGCCAACTTCAGCACCGGCGCCCGGTCGATTTACTACGTTGACATTGACGCCCAGTTCCTCCGACAGCGGGTCTGAAATAATTCGCGCCACGGTGTCACCACTGCCACCAGCACTGTAGGGCACAATAATGGTGATATCCTCGCTTGGGTAGCTCTGCGCCATTGCGCCAGCCGCCGCGAAGGCGAGGGGCGTAATCAGTGAAAATGCGAGCGCATTCTTTTTCGTTAGATTTTTCTGTAGCTTTGTCATTGTTTTACTCTCTCTCTTGGTTTTCATATGGGTTGTCCAACGGAAAGCGTGCAATCCAGATCGCCCTGCCCTCCAGTGGACAGTTGGAGCCTGCCGAGCGCTTCAGAATAGCGTACCTGAAGGCGCCGGCAGACCGATCAACACGTCGAATACGAGATACATGACTAAGGTCGCGAGCACCGCGAGTATCGCTCCACGTTTAATCACGTCAGCGGACAGCGCGGCATGCCCCGACCGGTGCGCATGCAGTCCATGAAAAGCGAAAATCACAACCGGGGCCGTGATATAGAAGCCAAATGCCGCCAACAGGACGCCCGTGCCAACCAGAAATAGTGATGGCACCAGTAGTCCACTCGCGCCATTGGCTGCCAATGGGGTTTGGTCATCACGGGCGGCAAATCCTAAGTAAAGTGCTTTGATCGCGATGACCGCGGACACCACCAGTAGACACCAAAGCAATGCTGCCGGAAACAGGGCGGATCGCTCAGGCAGTTGTGCGGTTTCAGTCAACAGCCAGACGCTAATCGCTGCACCCACAACGCCAAACCCTGATTCCTGCCAATACTCTCTTTTTATGCCCAACATACGAGGGTTTTCCTCCCGAGGTAGCCATGCTTATTGTTCTTCCAATGCTTAATTCTAGGCGCAATGTTACCGGTAATGCAAACACAAATGTTACCGGTAATTTAGAAGCTGATTGAATACACTCTCGCAAGTGCATAAAACTCAGCTTAAGCATCAGAATTCAAAATGGTAGGTGTATAGGGTAGTTTTGAGCAGAAATGCCAGAAAACATTGTTAGAATCAGATGATAATAGAGCATGACTTGCAGGTTTTTTTAACGCATTTAGATGGTTCCGCCCGATTCAATGCGGTAACCCAAATTAACGACAGGTTCTTTCAAGGGCTGGCCCTGAATACGCTGCAACAGCTCCCGTGCGGCGCGCTCACCCACAGACTCGCGGGGAGTCACCACGCTTGCCAGTCGTGGCGACATCACCTGCCCAACATCGTGCCCATGGAATCCGGCAATGGCCATGTCTTCTGGGACTTTAATCCCACGTTTCAGACGCTCAAAGTAGGCACCTATGGCGATATCGTCGTTGGTACAGAACAGGCCGTCTGTTTGCGGATACTCGGAAAGCACCTGAGCCATTAGACTGGCACCCACGCTGTAGGACGACCGGGACATGGTGCGCAGCGTCTCCGGCTTCAGGCCGTGTTTAGCCATTGCCCTCTGATAACCCTCCTGCCGTTGCAGGGTCCGTGCGTCCAGGCGAACCGCCAGATACAGCACTTGTCGGTGCTCACGATGGATCATGGCGCTGACCATGTCATACGCTGCCTCAACATTGTCAAAGCCAATGGCCTGCTGAAAAGGAGCGCTGCGTGAATCCATTATTTCGACCACCGGAATGCCCGTGGTTTCCAACATCCGCCGGGTGCGCTGGGTATGTTGACTCTCCGATAGAATGACGCCATCAACATTGTACGACAGCAGTGCTGCCAGACTGCGCTCCTCGAATTCCGGGCTGTAGCCATAGTGTGACAGCATCACGTGATAGCCAGCCGGTTCGGTCACACTCTCGATGCCCTTGATGACGTCGGCAAACACCTGGTTGGTCAGTGACGGCAGCAGAACACCAATGGCCCTGCTGGTGGATTTTGAAAGAATGTCGGGCCCGCGATTCGGGATATAACCCAGTTCTTCTGCCGTGGCAAAAATACGCTTGCGCAGGTTCTCTGAAACCGTATCGGGAGCCCGCAGGCACCGGCTTACGGTCATCTTAGTGGCGCCGACCCGGTCGGCGATGTCCTGCAACGTTGGGCGTCGGTTCTTCACAGCGTATAGGTCAGTTACTGATTTGAGGGCAAACATAACATACCCAAACGCAAAACTCGCGCGCTGTCAGGCAGACCCTCCGTTACCTTTACTGACCATATCGAAAAAAAAAGCGGACCCGTGTCACGGTGGGCAAAAACCGACGCATGGTCGGATATCTGGTGAAATTTAGCTTAGTTTTAAAAGCGCGAAAGATTTGTGACAGGAGAATAATTGTCGGGTCCCGCGTGATTAATTAGCCGTTTGTTAAATAACTCGGGGCGCTTAATTTGCCATTCTTTCATCGCTGAAATTGGTGATTGATGGTGCAGCGCCTTCTGGGGAATATGGTGATTATAAAGCCAATTGTAGCGCTTCAGTGTCTGCTCTAAATCCTCGCCTGATTCATACCGACGGGTGGCGAGAACGTCGCTAATACGGCCGTTGAAGCGCTCTACCATGCCATTCGTCTGAGGTCGCCCAGGTTTGATCAGGCGGTGCTCAATGCCTTTCTCTTGGCACACTTGGTCGAAGGGGTGGCGGCCACTCGGTTGTCGTTCACCCGCCCGCGTGAAGCGGTCCGTGAACGATTTACCATTGTCGGTCAGCACCGTCTGGATCTTGAACGGCACCTTCTCTTCCACACGCGTCATGAACGCTTGCGCGTCCTTAGAAGATTGGCTGTTCTTGATCTCTAAATACACCCAGCGAGTGGCCCGATCAATGGCAACGTACAAGTATCGCTTCTGCTGTTCATCAGGCATCTGCGGGAGATGCTTAATATCGATGTGTACATAACCTGGTTCATAATCCTTGAACGGCTTGGGCCGGGGCTTATGGTCATCGCCAGCATCTTGTCGGGCTAGTTCCGCCAGTGTCTGCACCTCGCGCCGCTTAAGCATACGGTGCAGTGCGGAACGTGACAAACGAGGATTCAAAAACTCGCGTGCCACAATTAACAGGTCATCCAAGCCAAGGCGCAGGAATTCACGGGCAGCAATCACAATTTCTTCCTGCTCAGGCGTTAGGGTAGCGAGCAGATTACGCCGCGTGTGCGGCCGGTCATGAACCTCATCACGGTACCGCCAGCGCCGGATCGTCGAATCGGTTACGTTAAACTGGCGCGCCAATTCACTATCACTGATATTGGCAGGTGCTGCCTGAATCTCAGCACGGATTTTGGGTGTCGTGGTCGCTTGCTTATGCAGTTTGATATCCATAGGCCTGCTCCCGGATGAATTGCTTTAGAAGCTCTCTAGAGGCTAATAGAGGATAACTTCTATAGCTCATGTGATCATCGGGGACCCTACAAATAACCAAAAGCGGTCCAGTTCCGTTTGCAACGGTGGCGGATGGTATTGCCCAAAAAAGAAAGCCGCTCCAGAGGAGCGGCAAAAAGACCGTGACTAGCAATGAGAGGGAGAAACCATGACAGTCAACTGGCAATGATTGCCAAATCTGTCGTGGTCTGTGGCGTCTCATCAAACGCCACACCTGCAATGTAATCATTCTCATTTAACCCGTCAAGCAAAATGCGAATGCTTTTTATTTAAAAGCCCATGCAGGGCGCTCGCTTCTTTTTGGGCAGCATAACGTCGGTTGCGTTATACCAGCCGATGCATTGCGCCTTTTCCACTTTCAAAGGCATCAATATTCTCAAGCGTCGTCTCTGCAATATTGGTGAGCGCCTCATCGGTAAAAAACGCTTGATGCCCGGTAATCAGCACGTTGTGGAAGGTCGTGAGTCGCATAAACTGATCGTCGTCGATCACGCCCTGGGATAAATCTTCAAAGAACAGCTGCTCCTCCTCTTCGTAGACATCCAAACCCAGGCGGCCAATTTTGCCGCTTTTCAATCCAGCGATCACCGCTCGCGTATCGACCACGCGTCCTCGCCCTGTGTTTATCAGCATAACCCCGGGTTTCATTTGGTCTATCGCTTGTTCATTGATCAGATGATCGGTGTCAGGCGTCAATGGACAGTGCAGCGAGATAATATCGGCATGCGCAAAGAGTGTTTCCAGAGGAACATATTCCACAAACGCTTTGGCGTTCGGACTTGGAAAAGGATCGCTGGCCAGAATGCGGCAGCCAAAACCGTGCATGATATCGGCAAAGATCAGCCCAATGTTGCCAGTACCGATCACGCCCACGGTTTTGCCGTGCAGGTCAAACCCCAGCAAACCGTCCAGGGAAAAGTTCCCCTCGCGAACTCGGTTGTAGGCGCGATACGTCATTCGGTTAAGACTTAGCACCAGGGCCACAGCGTGCTCCGCGACGGCATGGGGTGAATAGGCGGGCACACGTACGACAGTAATGCCCAATTGTTCGGCAGCCGCTAAGTCGACATGATTAAACCCCGCCGAACGCAACGCCACCAGCCGTGTTCCATTATCGTGGAGCAGATGTAGAACGGTGGTATCCAGATGGTCGTTCACAAACACGCAGACCCCTTCATAGCCTCTCGCCAGCATCGCCGTATCAGCGTTTAACCGCACGTCAAAAAAACTCAGCTCGTGATGCTTATCCTCATTGGCAAGGGTCAGAAAGGTTTGATCATAAGGCTTGGCGCTAAATACGGCGATGCGCATGACGGTTGCTCCTGTCGAAGGTTCAAAGTCAGCATAGGCAAAGGGCCTATTATCTGCCTGAACCGAGCAGGGCGTTGTTGGCAAGGATCAAGAAAGTGGTTGTTAGAAAAAAGAAAGCCGCTCCATAGGAGCGGCAAAAAGACCGTGACTAGCAATGAGAAGGAGAAACCATGACAGCCAACTGGCAATGATTACCAAATCTGTCGTGGTCTGTGGCGGCTCATCAAACGCCACACCCACAATGTAATCATTCTCATTTACTTCGTCAATAAAATGCGAATGCTTTTTATTTAAAATTCTGGCTCTGTATCATCGACTTGGCGATAACCCAGCGCTTCGCGTTGCCACCGTTACTCTTTTAGCGGTTGCACTGGATCCCAATCGGAACGGTTGGCCAGAAACTCGGGGCGCGGCCGGTTGCCGCAGTAAGGATCGTGAAGCGTGTTTTCGACACTGTTGTAAACAAAGAATAAATTACTTCTCGGCCAGCATGACATATTGAGATTGGAGCCGTGCATGGTGTTGCTTTCGAAAATCACCAGAGAGCCGGCTGGCCCTTTAGGGGCTTCAATATCATTCTCCAGCATCAGCTCGCGTAAGCTGCTAGCCGGTGGCACTCCCACCTCTTGGCTTTTTAACGACTCCTTGTAGTTATCCTCCTGCGTTCGACCCACACAGGGGACAAAGTACTGGTGCGAACCGGGAATTAGCATCAGGGGACCGTTAAACTCGCCGTTATCCGTGAGGACGATGGAGCAGCTGAGCGCGCGCATCCGCGGCATGCCGTCTTCGCTATGCCAAGTCTCAAAATCCGAATGCCATTCGAACCCTTTGCCTTTAAATCCTGGCTTATAGTTGATCCGTGATTGGTGGATATAGACATCGCTACCCAGCAGCTGCTTGACGATCGCTAGCAACTTGGGATCCCGAGTCAAGCGCTGGAACCGTTCTGAAACTTGATGAATACCGAACACGGTACGTATTTCTTCACGTCCTGGTTCAAGGATCGTGCCTTCAGAGAGCTTCAGGTCAGCATCGTCTTCATACTCACGCAGCTCCTGCAGAAAAACCTGCATATCGTCGGCGTCAAAAAAGCCTTCAAATGACAGGAACCCTTTTTTCTCATACTCCGCAATTTGCGACCTATCCAATGGACCATCCGTAAGCTGCGACTCATCGCCAAACACCACGGGGTCAATGCGTTCAAACATTCCCAACTTGCGTTCCAAGCGAGTGGGGAAAAGGTCTTGTGTATCGCTCATGGCAAACTCCTCCGTTAGTATGCGGGCCAATAAACGCTTTTCAGGTGCTACTTATAAAACGTAGACACGAATCAGCCCTTCGGCAATCGCGCCATATCAGCACATAAAACATTTGAGCGCTCATCGCTTTCAATAAGTAGGTAGGGAAGTAGCCAAATGGCCGCACTGGAAACGGGGCGTTATCAGATGCTAGAAAAAAGAAAGCCGCTCCAAAGGAGCGGCAAAAGACCGTGACTAGCAATGAGAGGGAGAAACCATGGCAGGAAACTGGTAGTGATTACCAAATCTGCCGCGGTCTGTGGCGTCTCATCAAACGCCACACTCACAATGTAATAGTTCTCATTTACCCCGTCAACACAAATACGAATATTTTTTATTTAGTTTTTCACCCGCCTGCCAACTGAAGCCAAACCGGTAGCGTTAGCATTGCCAGGAGTGTCTGGCCGGTAATAATTGCCGCCATCAGTTCGGCATCGCCGCCCAGCTGGCGAGCCAAAATATACGCCGACGTCGCGGTCGGCAGCGCGGCAAACAACAGCGCGACGTCGCGGCTCACCGTATCCAGGCCAACCAGCCACGCAAACCCCAGCACCAGCGCAGGCATCAGCACCAGCTTGATGCTGTTCGTCGCCAGCACGCCTCGATCAACGCGCAGCAGCGCTGCCGGGCGCAGTGCCACACCTACAGCAACCAGCCCAAGCGGCAAGGCAGCACGGCCTAGTAGATCGACGGTATCGTGGCTCCAGCCCGGCAGCCCGACGCCTGAAAGATTCAGCACAATACCCAGCAAGCACGCCAGAATCAGCGGATTCTTGATCAGAGCCATCGCGCTTTTGCCGAGGCTTGCGTTACCCAGGGTGCCAGCGGCGACAAAGCTGGCCACGCACATGATATTGACCACCGGCACCATCAGCGCCACCGCTACGGCGGCGGTAGTGGCGCCTGCACTACCATGCAAGGCCGCCGCGCCCGCCACCCCGACGTAAGTATTGAATCGCACGGCGCCTTGAAATACCGACGTAAACGCCCCGGGCGACAGTTTCAATTGCGTTCTCAAGCGCCACAGCAACACGCCAAACGCGACCATCGCGCCCAGCAATACCAGGGCCAGGCGGGTAACGGGTACCTGGCTGACATCTGCCGTCGCCAACGTCGATACCAGCATGGCAGGGAAGAGCACAAAGTAGATTAGCCGCTCCATAGGCGGCCAGAACGTATCGCTGGGCCAGCGTTTTACGCCTAGCGCTGCGCCCAGCAAGATCAATAGAAACAGGGGGCCGAGGGCACCGCTAATGCTTTCCATTGGGTATCCTTATCCTTTTGATCGGCCACACCGTGACTGTCGCGGGTTTACTGTTACTATGAACATAGTTGCCCAATCGTCAACGGGCGCTGGTTCATCGCCTGCAGGGAGATACCATGGCCTATCCGAAATTATGGCTAGGTGTCGGCGCTGCCGCCGCGCTGGTCGTCGCGAGTGGCGTCGTGCTCTACAAAGCCACGCTGACGCCGCAAAACGACATGCCAACTGGCGGTGAGATTGAACTGCCGTCCACCCGAGGCGATTTTTCGCTATCCCAGCTTGCTGACGACCAGATTGCGCTGCTGTCGTTCGGCTATACGTATTGCCCTGACGTATGCCCCATGACGCAGTCGGTCAAGCGGCAGGCACTGGCTGAACTTTCGCCATCGCAACGCGAACAGGTGGTGCCTATCATGGTCACCGTCGACCCGCAGCGCGATACCCTGGAACGGCTTGAAGAGTATCTGGCGTTTTTCGGCGAGGACTTTATCGGGGCCAGTGGAGACCAGGCCGAACTGGATGACGTGATGTCCCGTTATGGGGTGATCACGCGGCGCGTCGAGGCGCCCGAGTCAGCCATCGAGTACACCATTGACCATAGCTCATCACTCTACTTGGTCGATCGTGACGGCGACATTTTGCAGCGTGTGTTGTATTCACAAACGCCTCAAGGGCTTACGGCTGCCTTATCCCATGAGCTGAGTCGTTAATCTTGCTCGGGAGCCGCTTGCAGGCGCTCCAGCATAGCCACTAGCGCTTTGGCCTGCACGCCTTCACGGGTATCGTGCGACGGGGCCAACAGCGATGAACGCTCGGCATAGCCCCACCAGTCCCAGCAACCCTGTGGGTTCATCATGCTGCTTTTCGCCTGGGGATAAAGCACGATCTGCTGGTGCAACGCAGCCCATTCATTGAGTCCGCTGTGGCGCACAAATGTATCGCCAATCGCGTCTTCATTCATCTGGCAGCCGTGAAGGGCCAACGTGACCTGACAGCCACCCCCTTCACAACCATCAGGTATATAAACAAAACCGCTATCCGCCATCCCGGTCACGGCAAAGTCAGACTGATCGAAGGCGCTTAATTGGCCCTGACCTGCATCATTCTCTTCGCGCTCGGGATACAGAAAGCGCAGCATCTCGCCGGCCACATCATCATCACAGGCCAGCAGATAGCTACCACCGCCTTGCTGACAGTCGCCCAGGGCCTGGGGAGGCGGCGCATCATCATCCAGGCTTATTGGCCAGCCATGGCCGATTTCTTCACGCCAAACCGCGCGCAGTTGCTCGGCATTGGCCAGCCAACGTTGCCACTGAGCCGCCAATAATTCACCCAAATCGGGATCCACGACGTCGTCGTCTTCGCCGTGCCACAAAAACACCCTTAATTGACTAAGCGTTTCCCGTGGCCC
This sequence comes from Halomonas sp. SH5A2, assembly GCF_014263395.1. Classification (GTDB taxonomy): domain Bacteria; phylum Pseudomonadota; class Gammaproteobacteria; order Pseudomonadales; family Halomonadaceae; genus Vreelandella. Next base: position 3,688,461 of record NZ_CP058321.1, read on the forward strand.
CACCAGCCCTGCCGACTCGTAGCGGCGACGGCGATTTTCAAGCCTGTCGAGGGATGGTTCGCCACCCGATGTCGTCATGCAGGTACTCAGCGCCCGGCTTAACGAGCCTTCCGCACACCCCCAGGGGCCAGCCGCCAATACGCCCACCGCACTGAAGCGTTCAGGGAAGGCGACTGCCAGCTGCGTGGCCATGTACCCACCGGACGAAATACCCACGACGCTGACAGCGTTTTTATCAGCGCCCAGCGCGGCTAACGGCTCGGGCGCTGCCTGAACAACCGTCGCTCCCTGCAAGCTACCGATAAACAGTAGCCCACTGACCAAGCAGCGTAGGGATAAACGCGACGGTAAAGGCATCACTTACTCCACGTCCAACAGTTCAACGCGGAAGGTGAGCACCTCGTTGGGACCAATCGGGCCCTGACCGCCTTCACCGTAGGCTAAGTCGGAAGGGATATACAGCATCCAGCTGTCGCCCACGCTCATTGCTTGAAGGGCTTCTTGCCAACCTTCGATCACCTGATTGACCTGGAAGCTGACCGACTCGCCGCGTTCATAGGAGCTATCAAATACCGTGCCGTCCAGCAGCATGCCTTCGTAGTTCACCTCGACGGTATCTTCGGGGCCAGGGGACTCGCCGTCGCCGGACTCAATCACTTCGTACTGCAGGCCTGACTCAGTGACCGTCACCTCATCGCGCTCTGCGTTTTCGGCTAGAAAGGCTTCACCGGCTTCGCGGTTTGCTTCACTGGCTTGCGCCGCTTCGGCTTCGCGTTCTGCCATCGACTGTTCCTGGAAGGTCATCAGCGCTTCACTCATTTGCGCTTCATCGAGCGCCAGATCATTACCTTCAAACACATCGCGTATGCCGTCGGTAAAGGTGTCGATATCCAGGTCTTCGACATCGGCCTGCATGCTTTCACCCAGCGTAACGCCCAGGCTATAGGCCAAACGCTCTTCTTGTGTTTCCGGCGCGGCAGCAGCCAGGGGAGCCACCAGTAGTAAGCTGACCAGGGCCGTTGAGGAAATCGCTACTTTCATAGAACACCTTTTTTGTGTGGTGCGAAGCACCGTGATGAGGGTAATTGATGCGTATTGAAAGGACGCTTAAAAGAGTAACACCCGCCGCCCCAGGCTGCATCTGCCGAGGCGGCGGGTGTTAATACCCAGCGACGTTGCGGGAAAGTGCGTTTACACCACCATGGTGGGACAGTGAGCTGAGCCTGCCACTCGCTGGGAAACACTGCCCAGCAGCAGGTTTTTATCGCCGTTGGTGCCCTGGGCACCTATGACGACCAGGTCACACTCACGTTTGCGGGCAAAGCGAACGATGGTGCGCGATGGTCGACCTCCCTTGACGAAGGCCCGCACGCTCCCACTATCAGCCCCCATTTCTATCGCATGAGACTTGGCGTGTACGGCGATTTCCGTGGCGTACTCCTTCAACGCATCATCAGGGATATCCAGCTTGCTGGGCCGCACCATGGAAAGCGACGCCTCGAGTAGGCTGTGGTGCTTGAACACACACAGCAAGTAAAGCTCCGCGCCGGTCAGCATGTGCAGGCCGACAGCTTTCTCAAGCGCCTTGAGGGCGCCTTTGGAGCCATCTACCGGCACTAAAATGCGGTTGAACATTGGCGTTCTCCTTGTGACGACTTAGCGAAACGCTATATCGCGCAGGAACAGGGCGATTTGCGGGAACATAATCAGCAGCACGGCCGCCAGAATCAGCATAAAGATAAACGGCGGAGTGCCCTTGATCACATCCCAATACGGGCGCTTGAAGATAGCAATGGCGGTAAAGATATCGCACCCGAAGGGCGGCGTCGCCGAGCCGATGGCCACCTGCAGGGTGATCAAAATCCCCACCAGCACCGGGTCCAGCCCAGTGGAGGCAATCGCGGGCGCAAAGATGGGCGTCAGTACCAGGATCACCACAATCGGATCGACAAACATGCACGCAACAAAGAAGGCGATACAAATGGCAATCAGCACGCCGGTGGGGCCTGCTTCATTGACGCCCACTGCCTCCAGAATCGCCTGGGGGATTTGCGCAAACGAGATGATCCACGAAAAGCTGTTGCCCACGGCCACGAGAATAAACACCACAGCGGTAATCAAGCCCGTCGATTTGGCAATGGCGTAAATATCGTTCACTTTCAGCGAGCGGAATACCAGAAACTCAAGGAAGACGGCATACAGCACACAGGCCGCGGCGGCTTCTGTCGGGCTGAAGATACCGCCGTAGATGCCACCGACGATAATCACCGGAAAGCCTAGCGGCCATAGCGCCATGCGCACGGCCCTACCGCGCTCTCCCCAGGTTGATTTTGGCTCGGTGGGCACTTTTTTCACCGTCGCATAAATCATGCTGTAAGCGGCGAACATCATCAGAATCATCAAGCCAGGTCCGATCCCGGCAATGAAAAGCTCACCAATTGAGGTTCCCGAAATGACCCCGTAGATAATCATGCCGATACTCGGCGGGATCAAAAAGGCAATATCACTGGAGTTGATAATCAACGCCAGGGTGAACGAATCCGAATACCCTGCTTTCAACATGCGCGGCCGCAGCGGCGAGCCGACGGCCACCACCGTCGCCTGCGTCGACCCAGACACCGCCCCAAACAGCGTACACGACGCAGCCGTACTGACAGCCAGGCCGCCTTTCACGTGGCCAATAAACGCCATGACCATGTCAATCAAGCGACCGGCAGACTGGCCCCGGGTCATGATATCGGCGGCCAGAATAAACATGGGTACCGCGATCAGCGATGCGGGGCGTATCCCCGCCATCAACTGCTGAATCATGGTTTCCATCTGCCCCAGCCCGCTGAACATCATGTAAAAGCCAATGACCGAGGCGGTGATCAACGGGATCATCATCGGAAAGCCCAGCAACAGCAGGACAATCATCGTTGTGACCATTATTGTCGTCATAGCGGTTCCCCTAGGCTGCGTTGCCCTGCGTTAGACTTCCGTTTCGGTATCTTTATAGCCATCGACCACCCCGGTGGAGAGGTACACATCCCGGGAGGTCATGTTTTTAATTGCCGTTAGCAGGTATTGAATGCCGGTAATCAAAAAGCCCAAGGGTACCCACAGGTAAATAATCCAGATGGGTAGCCCCAACGATGGCAGCACACGCCCTCTGCTATACAATTCGATGATGTAAAACACCGAGTAGTAAAGCAAAAAGAACATGACCATCGAGGTGAACAAAGCGATGACGATCATCAATACCTTTCGACCACCGGTGGGGAGGGCATCGTAGATGGCCGACATGCGAATATGCCGCCCGTGCCGTGCGGCGTAGCCGATACCGGCAAACGTGATCATGATAATCAGAATACGGTTGAGCTCGCCCGAAAACATGATGCTGTTACCAAACACAAAGCGCGCGATCACATTAGTGACTGTGTTCAACGCCATGAGCAAAACACCCATCGCCAGGATAACAGCCTCTAGTTTACTGATAGCTGTATCAATTACCCCTAGAAAGCCTGGCAAACTAGAGCGGTAATTTTTCTCGGTTTCTTCATCGGTCATGGCCGGACTCCTTTAATCACAGCAGTTTTTGTTCACTGCCGACTTCACGTTTCCACACCGGTCCAAATATTGGGTATTGTCGAACCCACCTACAGCCTACAGCTCACACGTCCAGCCTAACGGTAACCCAACGTTGCTGGTTCAACGCTAGGTGAACGAATGTTTTTTGACTTATCTATCCACACTATTCTATTAGCACTATGAAAAAGGGCGGCCGCTGGCCGCCCCTAGGTGCTTCAATGACAGTGCCTTATACGGCGAGGGCTGCTTACTCGTCCTCGGTTACCGCTTCGAGGTCAGCCTTGAACTGGTTGAGCAGTTCTTCACCGCGGTCGCCGGTCATTTCCAGGAATTCTTCCTCAACCTGTGGAGCGCGATCGCGGAAAGCCTGAATCTGTTCTTCATTCAGACGCGTGACGGTGACTTCGTCGGAGGCTTCCTGAATCTTGGCAAGCGACTCTTCTGCCAACCCTTTAATGTGCTCGATAGTGTGGTCGTAAGCCGCTTCAGAGGCTTCCTGGACCAATTCCTGATCTTCTTCAGATAGGCCTTCGTAGAAATCCTGGTTGGCCATCATCGCGGTGGTAAACCAGCCGTGGCCGGTGAAGGTCAGGTGCGGAGACACTTCATAGAGACCGCCGGATTCGATCCAGAAGATCGGGTTTTCCTGGCCGTCGATCACGCCGGTCTGCAGACCACCGTATACCTCACCCCAGGGCAGCGGTGTAGGCGTGGCCCCGAAAGCGTCGTAGGTTTCCGACAGCAGCGGGTTGGTCATGGTACGGATTTTCTTGTTATCCAGACCTTCAGGGGAAGTAAACGGCTCGTCGGTCGTGACGACCATCTCGCCTTCCGGATACATCTGCAGTAGCTCTAGACCCTGCTCGGCGTAAAGCTCCGGGAACATCTCGTTGATTGCTTCGCTCTCGTCGAAGAACTCAAGCACGGTTTCTTCGTCGGTGGGAAGCAGGTAAGGAATGAAGAAGATTTGCGCTTCAGGAATGAGCGAGCCTGTAAAGCCAGGCGACTGGTTGACGAACTGGAGAATGCCACTCTGGGTCTGCGCCATGATGTCGTCTGATTCGCCCAGCTCGCCAAAGCGGTAAACCTGAACGGTGTGATCGGAGTTGTCCTCGATATGCTCTTTGAACGCGTAGGCGAAAACGTCCTGGACGTCGCCTTCATATTCTTCGTGCGCGTAACGCCAGTTGTCAGCCTGAGCGACGCCCGACATACCAACCAACAGTACACTGACGCTCGCCGTCGTTACTAACTTGCTTGCCTTCATGCGGTGTTCCCCTTGCAGTGGTAAGCGCGCTGTACGAGTGCGCAGGAATCTGCTTTGATCGGCGCGTCTCACAACGCGCAGTGTTATTCGCCATTGTGCAATCGCTGAATAGCGCTGCACATCTCATCAAAGGCCGAATAACAGTCAGTTATTCAAAAGCAGCTAATTTTCAGGCTAGCGCGCTCGCTGTAAGGGGTCAAGTTGCTGACCTAGCACACTAAAGGCATGTTCAAGCGCCTTGCGGGCTTTTGGCTCATAACCGTCTAACATCGAATCGTGTGGCAATAAAACACGTTCTTGCAGCCATCTTCCCGCATCGTGCAAGCTAACTGGCGTATTTTTAAGGCGCGCCGAGGGCTGTTCGTTGTCCCATGCCCACGTTTGCCAACGTTGAAGGTTTTCACGTTCGGCGAGCAGCTCTGCCTGTTTGATCCGCTCACGCAGGGCGGAGACGGTCTCGCTTGAGGCATCGTGATGCTTTAAATCGCGCCGGAGCCCGCGCAGCACTTCTGTCACCCCAGCCTGCCAATCACGGCGCGTCGGGCGCAGGGCTGCAAGCGATTCTGGTAACGCCTCAAGCCCATGCACATACAGCCAGCCATGAAACAGCAGCTCGCATACATCCACGTCGGCGTCGTCCTGTAGCGTCAGGCACGCCTGCTCAACGCCGGGGCAGCTATAAAAGGTTAGCGCGAAATCCCACAGCGGTGTCTGCTGAAGCGCCGCGAATCGGGTAGAATCAAGCACAGTAGAATCTGGCATTGTATGACCCATCTTATTCGGGAGAACGCATGATCGCACTGCGCCAAGTCGCCCTGCAACGCGGCACGCAAACGCTACTCGACAACGCCGACATCACCCTGCCCGACGGGGTGAAAGCGGGCATTATCGGGGCTAACGGTGCAGGCAAATCGAGCCTCTTTAAGCTGCTGCTGGGCGAACTCGGCCCTGACCAGGGCGACGTTGAATTGAGCGGCGGGCAGCGTATCGCCCACATGGCTCAGGAAGTCGATGCCCTGGACCGGCCGATTATCGAGTACGTGCTGGATGGCGACATCGCCCTTCGCCAGGCCGAAGCGGATCTACAGGCCGCCCGGGATGCGGGCCAAGCCCATAAGGAAGCTGAACTGCACGGCTTGATTGAAACCCTCGACGGTTATCGCGCCGAATCCCGCGCGGCGCAACTGCTGGTCGGGCTTGGCTTTATTCAGTCCGACCTCGACCGGCCGCTTTCGGCGTTTTCCGGGGGCTGGCGGATGCGTGTCAATCTGGCCCGCACGCTGTTCATGCCTTCCGACCTGCTGCTGCTGGATGAGCCCACCAACCACCTGGATCTTGATGCACTGCTGTGGCTTGAGCAATGGCTCACCCGCTACCCGGGCACATTGCTGTTGATTTCCCACGACCGCGATTTTCTCGATGCCGTGTGCGACCACATCGTGCATATGCATCATCAAACGCTGGAACTTTACCGCGGCAATTACTCGCTTTTTGAGCGCACCCGCGCCGAAAAGCTCGCCCTCCAGCGGGCAGAAGCCGCCAAGCAGCAGGCACGACGCGAGGAAATCGAGCGTTTTATCGCGCGCTTCCGCTATCAGGCCAACAAGGCCAAGCAGGCGCAAAGCCGCGTCAAGATGCTGGAGCGCATGGAAGATATTGCGGTCGCCCATGTCGATTCGCCCTTTCATTTCACCCTGCCCGCCTCAGATAAAACCTCGCACCCGCTGCTGGTGCTTGATCAGGCAACGCTGGGTTATCACGGCGATGCGGGCGATATCGTCCAGCTAGACAAGGTCAATGTTACCCTGCTGCCGGGTAGCCGAATCGGCCTACTAGGTCCCAACGGAGCGGGTAAATCAACGCTGATCAAATCGCTCACTGGGGAGCTTGACCTTCTGGATGGCAAGCGGGTGCCCGGCGAGCACTTGGCGATTGGCTACTTCGCCCAGCATCAGCTCGAAGGGCTAGACGTAACCGCCACGCCGTTCGTGCATGTACAGCGGCTTTCGCCCACCGTCAGCGACCTGGAAATTCGCAACTTTCTAGGCGGGTTCGGCTTTAGAGGCGACGACGCCTTCGGCCAGGTAGCCACTTTTTCAGGCGGCGAGAAGGCTCGCCTGGCGCTAGCCTTGGTGGCGTGGCAAAAACCCAATCTGCTGCTGCTGGATGAGCCCACCAACCACCTGGATCTGGAAATGCGCGAGGCGCTCACCCAGGCGCTGGCCAGTTTCGAAGGCACCGTGATCCTGGTGTCTCACGACCGCCACCTGCTGCGCGCCACGGTGGATGAATTCTGGCGGGTCGCCGACCATCGCGTCGAACCTTTCGACGGCGACCTTGACGACTACCGGGCATGGCTGAAAGCGCGCCTGGAAGAAAGCCGCCGCGACAACCGCAGCGAGAAGAACGAGCGCCAGGCCCAACAGCCCAGCGGCGACCGAAAAGCTGCTCGCAAAGCAGCCGCCGAATTACGTGAGAAATTGCGTCCGCTCAAAAAGCAGCGCGACCAGGCAGAAAAGGCGATGGAGAAAACCCAGCAGTCACTAGAGAAGGTCGAGGAAATACTAGCCGACCCTGAACTTTACACTGACAACGCTCGAAAAGCGGAATTGACCGACGCCCTGGCCCGCCAAGCCGATATCAAAGCGCGTCTGAACGACCTAGAAGCCGATTGGCTGGCCGCTGAGGAGGCGCTGGAAGCCATGGAAGCTGAACTGTTAGCCAGCGAGAACGCCTGATCATCGCCTCAGCTCTCCAGCAAAAAGGTCACCGGCCCGTCGTTCACCAGCGAGACTTGCATATTACCGCCAAACTCGCCCGTGGCGACGTTCTGCCAGGCGGCTTGCGCCTGCACCACTAAATAGTTGAACAGCCGTTCGCCTTCGTCGGGGGTTGCAGCGCTTGAAAAGCTGGGCCGCAGGCCTTTGCGCGTATCAGCGGCTAGGGTGAACTGCGGCACCAGCAGAAGATCGCCATCGACCTGCTGAACATTTTGATTCATTTTGCCGTCGGCATCGCTGAACACGCGGTAGTTCAGCAGCTTGTGCAACAGCTTGTCGGCTTCCGCCTGGCTATCGCCCTTTTCGACGCCCACCAGCGCCAGCAGCCCGTGGTCAATGGCGCCCACGGTGTCACCTTCGACATCAACGCTTGCTCGCGTTACCCGCTGTATCAGTGCTTTCACGTTTATGCCTCGCTTGCAAAAGCGCCAGTATAGCGCGCTTGCAAAGACGTGATTACCTCCCTAACAGCGCATCGCGGAAGTCGTCACCCAGGGGCTGCTCCCCCAACCAGATACCAAACATGGCACTGGCCAGTTCCGCGTTACCGCCCTCGAATAGCACCTCGCCATTCAATGCCAGGCGCAGCGTATCGCCGTCCCAGCTCAATACATAGCGGTCCTGTGGTTCGACATCCTGGTAGCGTTGGTTAAAGGCATTAATATCGGCTTCCAACTGCGAATACTCATAGGCCGTCAGGTTTTTTTGCAGCGTTTCTGTGGTGGCGTCGGCAAACTCTTCAGCTTCGATGCCGTGGAAATATGCCAATTCGAGCCGGCGTGGAATATCGCTTAGCGGCTGAGGGTCGGTTTCGCCCTCCGCCTGATAATACGCCCCGGCATAGGCGGTCCAGATCATGTAGGTGAAAATACCGCTGCCGATAAGCGCGTAGCGCTGGCCGTTTTCTTCCAGCGTTCGCTCGAAGCGCTCGCCCTCTTCGCTGACGGTCTGCGCCCAGAGAGTGGGGGACCCGGCCAACAGTAGCCCGCCGACAATCCATACCGCGATGCGAGACATGCGCGGCATCAAGACCTTGTCTCTAGCTCTAAAAACATGGCTCCGTGTTAGTGATGGCATCGCAAGGCACCTCTTATTATTACAAGACAGTACCTATACTACACAAAACGTAAATAAAAGTTCCGCATAGCTATGCTCTGCAAAGCATCACGTCGCAATGCGGCTCACTCAAGAGCATATCGGTCAGTTGGCTCGCATGATGCGGATGATCACGGCTGCCTATCACCACCAAATCGGGAGTATGACGCTTGATATAGGCACTCAAGACATCGCACGGGGGGCCATGCTCCAGCACCAATTCGACATCAGGCACGCCAGCCAGCTCATCCATCAAGCTGTCGATTTCCTGCGCGAGCCGTTCGCGCAGCCGCGCCACCTCGTGATCTCGCCACTGCGCATAGTAGGGGTGCGAACCCAGTTCGCGCTCGCCCGGCAAACTCCAAGCATGCAACAGGGTCAGGGAGGCGTTAGGAAAACGCTGCAACGCTTCGCGTAGGCTATGGCGCGCCGTCAGAGAAAAATCGACCGGCACCAGTATCGAACCCCACGGCTGGGTTGGCGGCTGCGAGGCAACCACCACAGGGCAGGGCGCGCTGCGGATGATGCGCATCAGGGTGGTCCCCCCGAGCAGGTCTTTCTGGCCTCGCTTTCGGTGCATACCCAACACGACCAGATCTGCCTGGCGTTCGTGGGCCTCACGGATAATTTCGACGTAGGGCGACCCGGCGACCGTCTGGATCAACGTCTTGGGTTCTTCGAGGGCGTAATCTTCACGGACGTCTTTGAGGGTGGCGGCGATATCGTCCACCACCGCCGCTTCAACCTCGTGAAAGACGCGACGGGGTAAATAGGGGTCTAGCACGTGGATAATATCGAGCTGAGCGCCATCGGCGTAAGCCCAGCGCAACGCCCTGGCAAACGCTGCACGATTATCGGCAGAGAGGTCAGTGGCAAACAGTACGGTACGGGTCATCGCAAACGCTCCTCGGCCTGCTAGCGAACACCTTTCAGCATGGTGCGCAACCGCCCATTGCGCAAGCTAAGCGGTGGCGCAAGCCCGGCGAACAACGTTGTGTTTACCACCAGGCATGAAAGTGGTGCACCGGGCCACGCCCGTTACCCACGTTCAGCCTTACGCTGGCCTCCAGGCCGGCATGCAGCCACTGCTTGGCCTCGGCAATCGCAGCGACCGGGGCGTCATTTTCAGCCCCGACCGGAAGCTTGGCCAGGCAGGCGGCAATGGCTGACGACAGCGCGCAGCCGGTGCCGTGCAGATTCTCCGTGGCGATCCGCGACGCTGGCAGCCAGCGATGCTCATTGGGCGTCGCCAGCAAATCGGGGCAGGTCTCACCCCGCAGATGGCCCCCTTTGAGCACCACATAGGGCGCGCCAAGCTGTGTCAAGCCCGGCAGCATCGCTTCCATCTCATCCAGTCCTGTGGGCGATGGCGCGTCGAGCAGCACAGCGGCCTCGGGCAGGTTCGGGGTGATCACGTCCGCCAGCGGCACCAGAATATCGCGCACCGCGCGAATGCCTTCATTATCAACCAGAATATCGCCGCTTTTGGCCACCATCACCGGGTCGAGGACGATCCACCTCGGCCGACGCTGGCGTAGCACATCAGCAATCACCTCGGCCACGTCGCGGCTGGCGACCATGCCGATCTTGACCGCATCGATCTCGACATCATCCAGCAGGTTCTCCAACTGCTCACGAATCGCCTGGGGCGACACCGGATGTACCGAGGCGACGCCGCAGGTATTCTGGGCAATCACCGCCGTGATCACATTGGTACCGTAGACCCCGAGCGCCGAGAAGGTTTTCAAATCGCCCTGCAGCCCAGCGCCACCGGACGGGTCGGAGCCGGCGATGGTGAGCACATTACGCAGTCGGGAATCAGTAGACATGGTGATCCTCGGATAAAAACAGTATTCCGCTAGGATACCCAAGCCGAAGCGTTTGTGCTGCCCTAAAAACACAAATGGCCGCCCGTAGGCGGCCATTACATGCAAGGCTAGGCGTATTATTCGCCGCTATCGCCTTCAGGGTTACGCGCGTTGTAGTAAGCCTGCTCGGAGATCGCGTGGTAGTCTTCGACCTTCTCCTGGAAAGCCTGATAGGACTCGTAAATCCGCGTCGCCATTTCACTGGACTCTGCAAGCTCAGCAACGACATCTGCCGAGTGCTCGCGTGCCTGCGCTAGTACATCATCAGGAATGCGGCGCAGCTCGACATCATGCTCGTTGACCAGCGTTTCCAGCGCATCGTTATTACGCGCCGTGTACTCGTCCAGCACGTTGGCATTGACGTCGCGCACGGCGGTTTTCAGGATCGCTTGCAGATCCGCGGGCAGTTCGGCCATGGCCTCTTCGTTAACGATCGCCTCAAACATCACGGTCGGCTCGTGCCAGCCCGGATAATAGTAGTAGTCAGCCGCCTGGTGCAGACCAAAGGCCAGGTCATTGTAGGGGCCGATCCACTCGGTAGCGTCGATCGCGCCTGACTGTAGCGAGGTGAAAATTTCACCGCCCGGCATGTTCACGATCGCCACGCCCATGCGGCTCATGACTTCGCCACCCAGGCCAGGCATGCGCATTTTCAGGCCATCCAGGTCATCAACCGAGTTGATCTCCTTGTTGTACCAGCCGCCCATTTGCACGCCTGAGGCACCGGCCACCAATACGTCGACGCCAAAGTCATCGTAAAGCTCGTTCCACAGCTCCATGCCGCCACCGAAGTGCAGCCAGGCGTTCATTTCCTGGGCGTTCATGCCAAACGGCACGGCGGCAAAGAACTGGGCGGCGGGGGCCTTGCCCTTCCAGTAATAAGAAGCGGAGTGACCAAGCTCAGCGGTACCGTCTGAAACGGCATCAAAGACTTCAAACCCGGGTACCAGTTGACCAGCACCGAAGACTTCGATGGTCAAGCGGCCATCCGACATTTCATTCACAAGCTCGGCAAGGCGCTCTGGGCCTTGGCCGACACCCGGGAAGTTTTTCGGCCAGGACGTGACCATTTTCCAGCGGAATTCTTCTTCTTGAGCCTGGGCGTGATTATCAATGCTCGATACCGCCAGCAAGCTAGCGGACATGGCAGTCGTCATGGCAATGGCGACGGGGAGTGTTTTGGCTTTCATACGTGAACCCTCTTACTTTGTATTATTACTGTTTGGGTAGAGAAAACACCGCCCAGCATCATGTGCTCTTGAATCTGCCAGACGGCTTACGGCAAACGTTCAATGTGTTATTTGATTGCCTTTTAATTAGGTTGCCATTTCTTTGCGTTGACAACAGCGACGCGTTTCAACTCGTTATTAGCCAAATTGCGCGGGTAGCCACGTTGCCAACTGCGGGAAGAACGTCAGCATCAACAACATGCCCAACTGCATCAGAATAAACGGAATCACGCCGCGATAGATAGCCGAGGTCGGCACCGACGGCGGCGCCACGCCGCGCAGGTAAAACAGCGCAAAACCAAACGGTGGTGTCAGGAACGATGTCTGCAGGTTAATCGCAATCATGATGCCAAGCCAGATCGGGTCGAGCCCCATGGCGAGCAGAATCGGCCCCACGATGGGCACCACCACAAAGGTGATTTCGATAAAGTCGAGAATGAAGCCAAGCAGGAAGATAACCAGCATCACGATGATCGTCGCGCCGACCACCCCGCCGGGCATGCCTTCAAACAGCTCGGTGACCATGTGTTCGCCACCATAGGCCCGGAACACCAGCGAAAACAGCGCCGCCCCGATCAGAATCAAAAACACCATGGTGGTGACATTGGTCGTCGAACGCAGTACGTCTTTAAGAGTCGCCATATCCAGCTGGCGATAGGCCACCGCCAGCACCAGGGCACCAAAGGCGCCTACCGCCGAGGCCTCGGTGGGTGTTGCAAAGCCGCTAAGGATCGACCCTAGCACGGCCACAATCAGCACTACGGGCGGCACCAGCCCCTTGAGCAGCAGCATGCCCAGCCCCGAGGTGTGGCCAAGCTCTTCCATCAGCTCTTGTCGGTCGGCCGCGGGTGCCATATGCGGGCGCCACCACGCGATGACCGCTACATAAATCATGTACATCATCACCAGGATTAAGCCCGGCACCAGTGCGCCCATGAAGAGATCACCCACCGATACCGTTTTCGGGCTAAAAATCCCCATATCCAGCTGCGCTTGCTGATACGCCGATGACAGCACGTCACCCAGTAGTACCAGCGCGATGGAAGGTGGAATAATCTGACCCAACGTGCCGGTGGCACAGATTGTGCCCGTCGCGAGCGAGGTGCTATAGCCACGCTTCAACATCGTCGGCAGCGACATCAGGCCCATGGTGACCACGGTCGCCCCGACGATACCCGTAGAAGCGGCCATCAACATGCCCACCAGCGTAACGGAAATCCCCAACCCGCCGCGCAGCGAACCGAACAGCAACGCCATGGCATCGAGCAGCGTTTCGGCAACCTTGGACTTTTCCAGCAACACGCCCATCAGGACAAACAGTGGCACCGCCAACAGCGTCTGGTTGGTCATGATGCCGTACAGGCGGTTGGGCAAGGCGGCTAGATAGCCGCTGTCAAAATTAGCATCAACGCCAATGGCTTCAAGTCCCAGCCCCATCCCGGCAAACAGCAGCGCCGTGCCTGCCAGCGAGAGCGCCACGGGAAAGCCGAACATCAATACAATGCAGATGACGGCAAATAACACGATCGGCATAAATTCCAGCATCAAAGGCGCTCCTCAAGGTGGTCATCATCCTTGGCGGGCACTATGCGACCGGCCAACACGTAACCGTTACGCACCACCTCAATCACGCCTTGCACGATCATCAGCAGGGCAAACAGCGGTATCAAGGTCTTCAGCGCAAAGACGGCCGGAATGCCGCCGTGGTCAGGAGAGCTTTCGAGAATGCGCCAGGAATTAGTCACGTAACCCAGGCTCGACGCAATGATGAACACCATCACCGGCATCAATAACATTAAAATACCCACCACATTGATGAGGGCCTGGCGACGTGGCGACATTCCCCGATAGAAGATATCGACCCGCACGTGACCGTCATGCCGAAAGGTATAGGCCGCGGCGAGCATAAAGACGCTGGCATGCATGTACATCACCAGCTCTTGCATGAAGATGCTGTTCACGCTGAAAACATAGCGGAGCAGTACAATCGCGAACTGAATCAGCATCATAATGATGATCAGCCACGCAAGGGATCGTCCGAACCACTCTGAAGCGCGGTCCAGCGCACTTATCAACGCAGGTAGTTTTGTTGTGTCCGACATGGAAGTGTCTCGCGTAAAACGGCTAAGAGGAGTCAGCGACCCAGACAATAGCGTAAATACGCCGACATTGCAGCGTCCCTAAACAGCGAGACGCGCTTATTATTAAACGCTTGAGCGAATCGCCGCCAGACAGGCGTCGGGAAGCGGCAGATCGACAGCGATTGGGAGATGGTCAGAGAACAGATGATCCAAAACCTGCACGTCCACTACCTCAAGGGATTGGGAGAGCAGAATATGGTCCAGCGCCCGCCGCGGCTGCCAGGATGGGTAGCTCAACAGAGGTTTTACCGGGTGTAGCGGCAGGGCGTCATTGAAGCGCTCGTGGGCATGCAACTGGTCCGGCGTGCAGTTCAAATCTCCCATCACCACCACATGGCGCAGCGGTTGGATAATTTCACTGAGGTAGTTGAGCTGCCTCACTCGACCGCGATGGCTTAGCGCCAGATGCGCGACAAAGATATGCAGCGCATCAGGCCCCTCACCAAAGCGCGCGTGGATGGCACCGCGCCCCGGCATTGCACCTGGCAAACGGTGCTCTTCTATCTGACTGGGAACCAGCCGCGACAGCAGCCCGTTGCTGTGCTGGGCAATACGCCCCAGGTTGCGGTTCAACTGCTGGAAATGGTGGGGCAGCCCCGCCTTGGCAGCCAGGTATTCGACCTGGTTAACACGGCTCGAGCGAAAACTGCCGCCATCAACTTCCTGAAGCCCGACCACATCGAACTTGCCCATTACCTCGGCCATCAATGCCAGCCGCTGCAAGCGCTGGGGATGCGGCAGAAGATGCTGCCAGCTGCGCGTCACGTAGTGGTGATACGCCGAGGTCTGAATACCGACCTGGAGATTAAACGTTAACAGACGCAAGTGGCCGCTGCTCAGCAGCGGCGCGTGTGCCTCCCGTTCTTTCATGCAAAACCCCGTGTCGAATGCAGCGTCACACAGCGTTACTCTTCGCGCGCTTCACGTACCTGATCAACCAGGGCATCCGCGACATTGGGCATGTTTTCCAGGCTACCGGCGCTGCTTGGTGTCACAACGTAGCGACCATCAATCACCAACGCGGGCACGCCCATCAGGCGCATATCGCGCATGCGGCTATTGGCTTTGTTCACGTTGCTGCGAACGTTAAAGGCCGTGAGGGCTTCTTGGGCTTCCTCTTCGCTAACGCCGTAATCGGTAAAAAACGCGGCGATCTCGTCTTCATCGGTCAACGAACGCTCGTCCTGGTGGATAGCGTCGAAGAAATCCGCGTGCAGGTCCTCTTCAATGCCGAGTTCTTTAGCGGCGTAGAAGGCGTTGGCATGGGTATTCCAGTCGCCGCCCATGGTCGCCGGCATTTTTTCAATCGTCACGTCATCATCGAGGGTTTCAGCCCACTCGTTAACGTGTGATTGCAGGCGGTAGCAGTGCGGGCAACCAAACCAGAACACATCGAGCACTTCAATTTGCCCTTCATCGACCTGGGTCTCTACCGGCTCGTCGAGCACTTCATAGTGTTCTCCTTCAACCAGCTCTTGGGCACTGACTGCCGCTGACAAGCTTAGACCGGCAACCGCAACCATTAACGTTTTCAGCATAGTGACTCTTCTCCGTGGGAAAGCGACCTTATGACCCCAGCGCCCGGCTGGGGTTCCGCGCTTGGCAAGGCAAGTGATAAATAACATGAGCTTATTGAGGGTGGTCGTTTAATTCAAACCCAGCAGGTAATTAGCTACTGCCTGCATGTCGTCATCGCTCATTTTGGTCGCGATATCGCGCATTACACCGTTGGGATCGTTGTCCCGGGCACCGGCGGCAAAGTCCTGCAGGGTGCTGACCGTGTAATCGATTTGCAGTCCCGAGAGCGCTGGATACGCCGCACTGCCTATTCCCCAGCCGGTCGGCGTATGACAGGCACTGCAGGCCGGGATGCCACTTTCCATGTCACCGGCCCGATACAGCTCTTCGCCACGGGCCAACAGCGCTTCGTCATCATCAGCCTGGCCAAGATGAGGATCTTGCTCGGCGTAAAAGGCGGCAACGTCCCAGGCATCCTGGTCATCGTAGTCATCCACTTGCCCCGCCATCTGCGGCACCTCTCGGCGACCGTCACGGATATCCATGATTTGCTTGGCAAGGTAAGACATCTGCTGGCCCGCCAAATGAGGGAATGTCGGTGTGGGGCTGATGCCGGCTTGCCCATGACAAGCCGCACAGGGCGTTGCCAGGGTTTCACCGGCGGCGGCGTCAGCCTCCGACCGAGGATCTGCCGCAGCGGTCCCCACGGCACCCAAGGAAATGGCCAGGCTTGCCAGTAATGTTCTCATCGCAATTCCATTATGGTTGGTGTTATTAAAGCCTCCGCACGACACACAAGCTGACACGTTGGTCGCTGCCCGGCAGAGCACGGTGTTACACTACCCGCGGGCCATAGAAACCCATCTGTGTGCAGTATAGCGAAGCCTCCAAATTGCAGAAATCTTGTCGCGCATTGTTGGTCACCTTATTGATTGTTTTTATCTTTGTTTGTCAGGATTAATGCCATGCCTACCCCCCATGATAGTTCAGCTGTGCGACTTAATTACCCCACCGCGCAATTTATGACCAGCGCCCCCACGCTCGCCCTCTGCCCGGACGATACCGGTGCCGAAGTGGCGTTTGCCGGGCGCTCGAACGCAGGGAAATCCAGCGCAATCAACGCCCTTACCCAGCAGAAAGCGCTGGCCCGTACCTCGCGTACACCGGGGCGCACCCAGTTGATCAACTTCTTTAGCGTCATGAATGATGAGGCACGTCGCCTGGTCGACCTACCCGGCTACGGTTACGCCAAAGTCCCCGAAACCGTCAAGCAGGAATGGCAGCAACACATGTCTGACTACCTGCGCGGCCGCTTCAGCCTGCGCGGGCTGGTGTTGTTGATGGATGTACGCCACCCGCTCACCGAGTTTGACCAGATGATGCTGGGTTTCGCCGACCAGCGTGACATGCCGGTGCATATTCTGCTCACTAAAGCCGACAAGCTGAAAAAGGGCCCTGCCAGCGCAGCGTTACAGAAAGTACGTTCAAGCCTGAAGGAGTGGGAGGACTTGGTGTCGGTTCAGCTGTTTTCGTCGCTCAAGCGTGACGGAGTCGACACCCTCGCACAGCGCCTCGACCAGTGGCTGAAAACGCCTCAGTAGGGCGCTTTTAACCTCGCCAGCACGCCGCGCAGCTCTCTCACGTGGCCAATCTGGTGGACGCCCTCGGGCAGCGCGTCGCTACGCGTCTCGCTGATCCACACCGCGTGCATGCCCAACTGCAGTGCCGGTACTACGTCTTCTTCCCAGGAGTCGCCCACGTGCATGGCGTTTTGCGGCGCGACCTCGAAGCGTTCAAGCGCGGCAAGAAACGCCGTGGGGTCGGGCTTGGGGGCCAGTAGTTCACCGGCGGCAATCGCCACTTCAAAGTAACCTGCCAACGGCTGACGTTTGAGGTGGATATTGCCGTTGGTAATCGCCGCCAGTCGATATCGCTGCCCAAGATCCGCCAATAACTCGGCAGCTTCGGGGTGCGGCGTCACCTGCACGCGCAGACGATGGAATTCATTCATTGCCGCGGCGGCCCATAGCGTTGCGGCACTGCGCGGCAAGCCTTGCGCCTCCAGTTGCGCTTCCAGGGCACGCAAACGCAGCCAGGTGAAGTCGCCACGCCGCTCGGGCACTTCAATGGCCAGCCGTTGGCGGCGTTGCAGATAATCCTCGAGTCCTTGATCAAAACCTAGCCCCCACGGCGGCCAGCGGCGCTCGTCCAGCCAGGCAGTCAGGTTTTCCAGCAGCCAGCCGTAATGCCCGGTTTCCGTGCGCGCCATCACACCGCTGTTATCCCAGAGGGTATCGTCTAAATCGAAGGTAATCGCTTTGAGAGAGGTCATAGCTCGCTCCGTGGGCGGCGTTTTGCGCGGGGATGTGCGGCATCGTAGCTGGTTGCCAGGTGCTGCCAGTCCAGCCGCGTATAGACCTGGGTGGTCGAGAGGTTGGCATGCCCCAGCAACTCCTGCACCGCGCGCAGATCCTGGCTGGACTCGAGCAAATGGCTGGCAAATGAATGACGTAGCCGGTGAGGATGCAAATGCTCGGGGAGCCCCCGCTCAATGGCAAGCGTAGCCAGGCGCTTTTGAATCGCCCGGTGCCCCAAACGTGCCCCGCGCTGGCCGACAAACAGCGCTGGTTCAGCGTCAGGCGCCCAATGAGGTCGTACGCTCAACCAGGCCGCCAGCGCCTGCTGGGCTCGGCGCCCCACCGGTACCTGGCGGGGCTTACCGCCTTTCCCCAGCACCCGTACGCGATGGTCCTGAAGGGCCTCGAGGTCGAGTGACGCCAACTCCGCCAGGCGCAGCCCGCTTGAATAGAGCAGTTCCAGCATTGCCTGATCGCGGCGCGCCAGTGGCGAGTCATCGTGCGGCGCATCCAGAAAACGCGCCAGCGTATCGACATCCACCGGGCGCGGTAAGTGCTGGGGTTGCTTGGGCGTACGCACCAAGTCAAGGGGGTTATCGGCGATAACCCCTTGCTTCACCAGGTAATCGGCGAAGCGCGATAACGCCGCGCGGCGCCGGGCCAGGCTGCGTGGCGCAAGCCCCCGACGGCGCTCTTCCCCCAGAAACGCACGCAGTAGATGCTGGTCGAATGCGGCGGCATCATCGCCCTGGTGCTCAATAAACCCGCACAGTGCGCTAATATCCTGGCGGTAGGCAGCAACAGTCGCCTCGCTTGCGTGGCGTGCGAGCGAGGCGAGAAAAGCCTCAGCGTGCTGGCGGGTGGCGTCGTCATTCATGGGGTGGGGGTCAGGCGAATCAGCAGCCGTGCCACGATGTCGCCAAGGTACTCGGTAAACAGCGTGTCCATACTTGCGCGGTACTGCTCGGCATCGGGGCTGGCAATCAGCAAGTAGCCCAGGGGCTCTCCCGCCGAGAGCCGCGAAATGGCGCATGAACCCGCCTTGCGCGGCGCTTTGACGTGAGGCAGCAAACACTTCCAGTCGCTGACGCTGAGCTTGGCGCAACGGCTGGTGCGACCATCGAGCAACGCCGCCAATCGGGCACTGGCATGCTGATCCAGCACATGACGGGGCGGCTGCGGGAGTGAGGGTTCGTCATCGCTTAATGTCGCGGGGCACCATAGCGCCATAGCGGGGGTATTGAAGCGCTCACTCAACTGGGTGGCCAACGCCTGGGCCAAAGCGTCACGCGTGTCGGCTTCCACCAGCGCCAGCAGCGTTTCGCGCAGCCGCCGGTACTGGGCCTCGTTATGGCGGGCGGTTTCCAGCAAATGCTCAAGACGCCCTTCGGCGGTCTCGGCGCGCTGGCGTAAATCGATCACCAGGCGCTCGAGCAGCGACACTGCCCCTTCAATATGCGGATGAGGAACCTGCAACTGCTGCAACAGCCCTTCCCGCCCCACGAAAAAATCGGGATGACGCGCCAGCCAAAACGCGACTTGATCGGGGTCGAGCGTTTTGCGCGGTTCTGGGGCTTGAGACATCGCCGTTCTCCTTGGGTTAGTCAAAGACTGCTTGTTCGATAGGTTGTTCACAAACGCTAATAAATCGCCACCCGGCCGTCGAAGACATGCGTCGCCGGGCCCACCATGATCAGCGGTGACTCGGGTGACGACCACTCGATACTCAACTCGCCGCCAAGTAAATGGACGCGCACCGGGCTTTTTAACAGCCCCTGGCGGATACCACTGGCGACGGCGGCGCAGGCCCCGGTACCACAGGCTAGCGTTTCGCCACTGCCGCGTTCAAATACCCGTAGCCGGATTTCGCTCGCTGACAGCACCTGCATAAAACCAGCGTTCACCCGTTGAGGGAAGCGCGGATGCGCTTCGATCAGCGGACCCAAACGCGCCACGGGAGCGGTATCAACGTCATCGACCTGTAGCACGGCATGGGGGTTGCCCATCGATACCACGCCCAGCGGCAACGTTTCGCCGTTTACCTCGACCTCGTGCAACGGCTGGTCGCCCGGCGCGTCGAACGGCACGGCTGACGGATTAAAGCGCGGCTGGCCCATATCGACGCGTACCATGCCGTCGTGCTGAACGTTCAATACCAGCGGGCCGCCAGCGGTTTCAACACGAATTTCGTGCTTGTGAGTCAGACGCTGTTCACGAACAAAGCGCGCAAAGCAGCGCGCCCCATTGCCGCAGTTTTCGACTTCGTTGCCATCAGCGTTATAAATCCGGTAGCGAAAGTCCATATCGGGGTCGCGGGGCGGCTCCACGATCAACAGTTGGTCAAAACCGATGCCAAAGCGCCGATCCGCCAGTTGCTTGATTTGCTCGTCACGCAGGCGGGCGCGCTGGGTGACCAGGTCGACCACCATGAAGTCGTTGCCGAGGCCGTGCATTTTGGTGAAGTGCAAAAGCATTAAACGCCTCCTTCGGGCAGCAAGGCTTCACCGGCCCACAGGCTTTCCAGCGTTTCACGGGCGCGCACCAAGTGACAGCGCTCACCGTCCACCATCACTTCAGCGGGGCGCGGGCGGCTGTTGTAGTTGGAGGCCATGACAAACCCATAGGCGCCGGCGGAGCGCACGGCAAGGAGGTCGCCGGCGGCAATCGCCAACTCGCGGTCCTGGCCCAGGAAGTCGCCCGTTTCACAGACCGGCCCCACCACGTCGTAGGTCGAGGTGTCCCGCGCCGAGCGCGTATCCACCGGTACAATCGCCTGCCACGCCTGATACAACGCCGGGCGAATCAGATCGTTCATGGCGGCATCAACGATGGCAAAGTTCTTGGTTTCGCCAGGCTTTAAAAACTCCACGCGGGTGAGCATGATCCCGGCGTTGGCAGCGATCGAACGACCGGGTTCGAACAGCAATGTCAGTTGCTCACCGCCTTCCCAGCGCGACAGCCGGGAGAGCAGCTGGCTGGCGTAGTCAAACGGGTGGGGCGGCGTTTCATCGCGGTAGGGCACGCCAAGGCCGCCACCCAGGTCCAGATGATCGATCTCGATGCCACGCTCGCGCAGACGCTCCATGAGCACCAGCAAACGCTCAAGGGCATCCAGAAACGGCGCGGTTTCGGTGAGCTGCGAACCAATATGGCAGTCCAGGCCCTTGACCTGCAGGTTGGGCAGGCTCGCCGCTAGTTCGTACACCGTCAGGGCGTCGTCGACAGGAATGCCGAACTTGTTATCCTTGAGGCCAGTGGAAATGTAGGGGTGGGTGCCCGCGTCCACATCGGGGTTGACCCGCAGTGACACCGGCGCCACCTTGCCCAGCTCGCCCGCCACGGCGTTCAGCCGCTCAAGCTCGGGGCGCGACTCGACGTTGAAGCATTTGATGCCCACTTCAAGCGCACGGGCCATCTCAAAGGGCTGTTTGGCCACGCCGGAAAACACCACCTTGGCCGGGTCACCGCCGGCCTTGAGCACACGCTCAAGCTCGCCCACAGAAACGATATCAAACCCCGCGCCCAGCTTGGCCAATAGCCCCAGCACGGCGATATTGGAGTTGGCCTTTACCGCGTAGCAAATCAGGTGTGGGTGGCCGCCCAGCGCTTCGGTGTAGGCGCGGAAATGGCGCGTCAGGGTTGCCTTTGAATAGACGTAGCAAGGCGTGCCGTATGTCTCGGCGATACGGTCAAGCGGGACATCTTCGGCAAAAAGCAGGCCGTCACGGTCGTTAAAATGATCCACTTAACCCTCCTGCTGATCGACATTGTCGTCGTCGGGCAGATAGAGCGGCCCTTTTTGTCCGCAGCCCACCAGTAACAAGGCGACCACGGCGAGTAAGGCGAATTTTTTCATTGCGCTTCCCCTTTCACAGCGGCCAGTGCCTCGCGGGCGCGCTGGGCGGCGGCGCGTACCTGGTCGGGGGCCGTCCCGCCGATATGGTTGCGCGCGGCGACAGAGCCTTCCAGCGTCAGCACCTCGAACACATCCTGCTCAATGGTGGCCGAGAACTGCTTGAGCTCGTCGAGCGTCATTTCCGAAAGGTCTTTCTCGGCCTTCAGGCCGTAGGCCACCGACTGGCCGACAATTTCGTGGGCATCGCGGAAGGCCACGCCCTTGCGAACCAGGTAATCGGCTAGATCGGTGGCCGTGGAAAAGCCTTTGCGCGCCGCTTCGAACATGTTGGCTTTCTTGGGCTCGATGGCGGGCACCATATCGGCAAAGGCTTTCAGGCAGTCGTGGACGGTATCCACAGCGTCAAAAAGCGGCTCCTTGTCTTCCTGGTTGTCCTTGTTATAGGCCAGCGGCTGGGACTTCATCAGCGTCAGCAGGCTCATCAAGTGACCATACACGCGGCCGGTCTTGCCGCGCACCAGCTCGGGCACGTCAGGGTTCTTCTTCTGCGGCATGATCGACGAGCCGGTACAGAAGCGGTCGGGCAAATCGATAAAATCAAACTGGGCGCTGGTCCACAGCACCAGCTCTTCGCTCATGCGCGACAGGTGCATCAACAGAATGCTGGCGAAACTGGTGAATTCGATGGCGAAGTCGCGATCGGACACGGCGTCCAGCGAGTTTTCCGCCGGACGCTCAAAGCCCAATAGTTCCGCGGTGACGTGGCGGTCGATCGGATAGGTGGTACCGGCAAGCGCTGCGGCGCCCAGCGGCATCACGTTAATCCGCTTGCGGCAGTCCAGCAGGCGCTCATGATCCCGGGCAATCATCTCCTGCCAGGCCAGCAAATGGTGGCCAAAGGTCACCGGCTGGGCAGTCTGCAGGTGGGTAAAACCAGGCATGATGGTGTCGGCTTCGCGGTCGGCAAGCTCGGTCATGCCTTCGCGCAGGCGAACAAGCTCGGCTTCAATGACGTCGATGGCATCACGCATGAACAGGCGGATGTCGGTGGCCACTTGGTCGTTGCGCGAGCGCCCGGTGTGCAGCTTTTTACCGGTAATGCCGATTTTGTCGGTCAGCCGGGCTTCGATGTTCATGTGCACGTCTTCCAGCGGCACCGACCACTCGAACTCACCGCGCTCGATTTCGCCCTTGATCTCGCTCAGACCATTGATAATCGCGTCACGCTCGTCGTCGGTCAGTACGCCGACGCGCGCCAGCATCGTTGCGTGGGCGATAGATCCCTGGATATCCTGGCGCGCCAGGCGTTGATCAAAATTGACGGACGCGGTAAAGCGTTCAACAAAGGCGTCGGTGGGCTCGCTGAAGCGACCGCCCCAAGACTGGTTCGTAGCTTGGCTCATCGGAGGCATATCCTGCTGACAAAACAATTAGAGTCGATAGCGGAAAGTGTAACAGAGTCGCCCTCGGGAGCGGCACGCCGTTTTTATCACAACGGCTTCAATGCCTAGGGCGTCGTCAACGCCGGGGGTGACGCCAAAAAATCAAGAAGGGCGTTCAATGGCATGGGGTGCGCGAAGTAGTAGCCCTGGAAGTAGTCACAGTGACGTTCGGCAAGGTAGGTAAACTGCTCAGCGGTTTCCACGCCCTCGACCAGCACTTCTAGCCCCATTTTTCCCGCCATGGCAACAACGCCGTCAATGATGGCGGCATCGTGGCGGTCGGTAGTCACATCACGCACAAATGAGCGGTCAATTTTGATTCTGTTAATGGGCAGACGTTTCAGGTAACTCAGACTGGAAAAGCCAGTGCCAAAATCATCCATGGCGATGTGCACGCCCAGTTGCCGGATGCGCTTCAGGGCTTGAATGGCCTGCTCCGCGCTGTCCATCAGCACCCCCTCCGTCAGTTCCAGCTCAAGCAGTCCCGGTGCCAGGTCGCTTTCTTCAAGCACCCGTTCAATCGTTTCCAGAAAGCCGGGACGCTGGAAATGCATCGGCGAGACATTCACCGCCATGGTGATGTGCCCCAGGCCCAGTTCATTCAGCTGTTTGGCGACGCGGCAGGCGGTGGCGAGCACCCAGTCGCTGATCGGGATGATTTGGCCGGTGTCTTCCGCCAGGCCAATAAAATCTCCGGGCGGAATGAAACCACGTTCAGGGTGCGGCCAGCGGATCAGGGCTTCCACGCCCACTACCTTGCCACTGGGGCCGTGCATTTGTGGCTGGAAGTACAGCTCGAACTGTTGCTGCTCAATCGCGTGCTGCATGGCATTGCGCAGGCTCACCCGTTCGCTGACCTTGCGGTTGAGATCCTCGGTATACCATTGGCAGGTGTTACGTCCACGCCGCTTGGCTTTGAACATGGCCAAATCGGCCTGCTGGATCAGTTGGGACGGGTCGCTAAGGGTACCGTCGCTCATCGCCACCCCGATACTCGCGGTAATGCGCAACTCGCTGCCTTGGTGCCAGTAGGGCGTCGCCAAGCGTTTGAGAATCCGCTCAATCACTTGAATCACGTCGTTTTGGTGAGCCAGATCCGGCAACAGGACCACAAATTCATCGCTACCGAAACGCGCCACGGTATCCCAGGGGCGCAGTTCCTCTTCCAGCCGCTTGGCAACCTCCACCAGAATAAAGTCACCTACTTCATGTCCCAGGGTGTCGTTGATCGGCTTGAATTCGTCCAAGTCGATAAACAGCACGGCCAGATGGCGATGGTAGCGACGCGCCACCAAGCACCCCTGTTCCAGTCGCTGGGTCAGTAGCGTCCGGTTGGGCATCCCAGTCAGCGCGTCGTGGCTGGCGTTATAAGCCAGCTGTGCCTGGTACTCGCGCTGTTCAGAGATGTCGTTTTGCACGCCGATGAAATGTGTCACCTGACCCAACGCATCGCGTACCGGAGAAACGTATAGATCGTTCCAGAAAGGCCTGCCGCTGCGGCGATAGTTGCGAATCACCACATGCACTTCTGTGCCATCAGCGACACCCCGGCGTAGCTGCTTGATCGTCTCAGGATCCGTATCGTCGCCTTGCAAAAACCGGCAGTTGCGGCCAAGCGATTCCTCGCGGGTATACCCAGTGATCCGCTCAAAGGCGGTATTAACGTACACGATAGGCAAGTCAGCATGGGCCGCATCCGCAATGATCATGCCATTGGTACTTGACTCGACACTGCGTTCGAGGAGTTTCAGTCGGCTTTCGGTGGCTTTGCGCTCCGTCACCACCCGCGCGATGACATAGGCCACCCCGTCACCCAGCGAAGGATCGACCTCTAACCAGTGAAGCGCCTGGGAGGACGAGCGGGCCCGCACCTCGAAGATGGGAACATCGTGCCCCTGAATCAAACGCTCAAACATTGTCTCGATGAGAAGATGGTCGCGCACGTCAACCACCTTGCCGCAATGCCTGCCCACGAGTGCGTCCGCGGAGTAACCCAGCAGGGCCTCAAACGCAGGATTTACCTGCAAAAACCGCCCATCCAGGTCAATGCAGAAAAATAAATCATGCGAAAGCAGAAAAAATTGATCCAGCTGTCCATGCGGTGCAGAGGGCGTCATAGGGTATCCTGAGGTCAACAACTTGGGACGCATCCAAGGTCGCTTACAGTGTAGGTTATTTTTACTGGGTAGCCGGGTGCTTTATGATGAGAATTATCATAGTTTGACGCGCCGTGTCAGCGGCAAAAGGAGAATAACGTGGCATCTATCACCAAACTACGCATCGCCACGCGGAAAAGCCAACTGGCGATGTGGCAAGCGGAGCATGTTCGCGACCGCCTGATGGCGGTGCACAGCGGACTTGAGGTTGAACTTGTGCCACTGTCCACGCGAGGCGACAAAATAACCGATACGCCGCTTTCCAAAATTGGTGGCAAGGCATTATTCGTTAAAGAATTGGAAGAGGCCATGCTGGACGGCCGTGCCGACATTGCGGTGCATTCCATGAAAGATGTGCCCATGCATTTCCCCGAAGGCTTGGGCCTGTCGATAATTCTTGAAGGCGCCGACCCCACCGATGCGTTTGTCTCAAACCATTACCACAGCCTTGACGAGCTGCCGGAAGGAGCACGCATCGGCACGGCCAGCCTGCGCCGGGGGCTACAGATGCGCGAGGCGCGCCCTGATCTCAGTATTCTCAACCTGCGCGGCAATGTCCAGACCCGCCTGGGCAAGCTGGATAATGGTGAATTCGAGGCGATCATATTGGCCACATCCGGCCTCAAACGGCTCGGCCTTGACGACCGCATCACCCAGGCAATGCCGCCTGAGATCTGCTTACCCGCCTGCGGCCAGGGCGCCCTGGGCATTGAATGCCGGCTGCACGATCCTGAATTAATTGCACTTCTGGCGCCGTTAGACGATGCTGATACTGCCACACGCGTTCGCGCGGAAAGAGCGATGAATACGCGTCTGGAAGGCGGCTGCCAGGTGCCTATTGCCGGTCATGCGGTGCTGGACCTTGATAACGAAACGATGTGGCTGCGTGGGCTGGTCGGCAACCCGGAAGGCACCGAAGTGCTCCGCGCGGAGGGCCACGGCTCGATGCACGAACCCGAAGCGTTGGGCATTCGCATCGCCGAAGAACTGCTGTATCAGGGCGCAGGCGAGATTTTGGCCGAGGTCTACGGCAACGAGATATGACGCTACCGGTACTGATCACCCGGCCCGGGGCTCGCGGGACAGTGCTTGCAGAGGCGCTGCGCCGCGAAGGGGTCAGCGTTGAGGCGCTGGACGTTATGCAGCTTCAGGCGCTGCCCGAAGACGCTGCCATGCGTCAGGTTTGGCTGGATATTGATCAATACCATAAGGTCGTTGTGGTGAGTCCCTTTGCCGCTGGCTGTTTGAGCGAGGCGCTTGATCGCTATTGGCCACAGCTGCCGGTTGGCATTGACTACTATAGCGTTGGCCAAAGTACGGCGGCCTTGCTTTACGACCAGTTAGGCGTTCGCGTGCATGTACCGCCGCAGCGCGAAGGTGAGGATACCAGCGAAGCGCTGCTGCGCTTGGCATCACTGCAAATGCTATCCCACCAGCGCGTATTGATAGTCGCAGGAGAAGGCGGTCGCCCGCTATTAGCGGATACGCTTGCCGAACGTGGCGCCCAAGTGACACCTTTGGCCGTCTATCAACGCCGCTTGCTAACACCATCGGGCCCTGTAAAAACCCGGCTCGCGGCGGGCGATTACCGCGCGTTGATCGTTACAAGCGGCGAACTCTTAGAACATCTGGCAAAATGGTGCCAACCGAAAGCGTTGAACCAACCGCTAATCGTTTCCAGTCGCCGTTTGGCTACACTGGCTGAAAGACTGGGGTTTTGCGCCCCCATTGTGGCGTCAGGAGCCACACCACCGGCGTTAATCGCCGCGTTGGCTCGGACCTAGACCTAGCGGGTGCCGATGTCGATCAAGGAACTTAACAAGGGCTAGCGACAGATGAGCAAACAAACAAGCGATCAGGACGACACGCAGAAAAACGCGGCGACTACCGCCGGTGAGGACAAGGCGGCTCCGTCGTCATCCTCCACGACCGGTTCCCCTACGACTGGCGAGCCTGGTAATCCTGGTAGTAGTGGCGACGATTCCAGCCCCTCGAAAGACACGTCCGCCTCAACGTCGTCGCAGACGCCTGCTTCCTCATCTAATGGTCAGCGCTCACGGCGACGCCAGAAAAGCGCCAAAAACGCTGCTCAGGATACGACCCAGCAAAAGAATCAAAGCGCTAATCAATCAAGTACGTCAGGCGACGGGCAAAAAGCCGCTGCGTCCAGCGACCCCAAGAAGACCGCCTCACAGGATACCTCTGCCAGCAGCGCTAAAAGTGCTGCTTCGTCGTCAACGCCTTCATCCGGCAATAAGCAAAGCCCGCCGCCCCAAACCACGACGCCCACTAGTGGCGGCGGCAAAGGCAAAGGTGGGGTTGCCATTGTGTTGGTATTGCTACTGGCGATAGCAGTGGGCGTGGTCGCTTGGCAGGGCTGGCTACGCCTGGAAGCCCAGCAGCAGCGACTCAATGAGCTCGCCGAGCAAGCCAACAGCAGTGCAACACAACAGTCCGTTGACGACCTTGCCGCGCAGCTTGAAAGCGCTCAAGCCGAGCGCCAGCAACAGTTTGATAGCACCATCAGTGAGCTGCGCGATGAGTTCGCCAACTACCGCAGCAACGTCGACGACACCCTGGACGATGTACTGGCACAGCTCTCCCAAGAGCAGGAAACCGATGAGCGCGATTGGCTGCATGCCGAAGCCGCTTATTTATTGCGCCTTGCCAACCAGCGTCTACAGCTGGAAGGTGATGTTGAAGGTGCCACCGCGCTGCTGCGCACCGCCGATGCACGCCTGGAAGATGCCGACAACCCTGCTTTGACATCCGTCCGGCGTGAAATCGCCAACGAACTGGCCGCCCTTGACGCCGTTCCCCGCCTGGACCGCACCGGGGTCTATCTGGCGCTGAATGCTCAGCAGGAGCGCGTCGCCGGGTTGCGCCTTTCCCAAGAGGTGGAAGAGCGTGCGGTGACCTCGAGCATCGAGCAGCCACCCACAGGCACCTTCGAGCGCCAACTGGCCCGCTTCGGCGAAGAGCTGAAAGACTTGGTGATGATTCGTCACCATGATGAAGCCCTGGAAGCGCTGGTCACGCCGGAGCAGGAATCATACCTGCGCCAAAGCCTGCGACTGATTCTTGAGCAATCCCAGTTAGCCTTGCTCAAAGAAGAGCAATCGCTTTACGAAGCGAGTATCGACAAGGCATTGGAACTGATCAACGGCTACTACGACACCACGCGGGAAGAAACCCAGAGCGTCATAGCCCGCCTCGAAGAGCTCAAAGAAGTTACCGTTGAGCCCGAGCTGCCAGATATCAGCGGGTCGCAACAGGCCATGACGGAATTTATCGACAACCGCCACGAGTCGCGCCAACAAGAGGGAGGTGAGTCATGAGAAAGCTCATCCTGTTGATTGTCGCCGGGCTCGCTGTTGGGGCGCTGTTTGGCCATCTGATGATGTCAGTGCCCGGCTACTGGCTGATCCGCGTCGGTGATACCTCGGTGCAAACCTCCTTCTGGTTTGGCCTTGTGCTGCTGTTGGCCGCCTTCCTGGTACTGCATTTTATACTGCGCCTGCTAAGCGGCATGATTCGCCCGGTCGGCCGATTTCGCACCTGGAATAGCCGCGCCCGCAACCGTCGCGCCATGAAGCGTACCGTGCGGGGGCTGGTGGCCATGACCGAAGGGCGCTGGAAGAATGCAGAAAAAACCCTGGTGAAAGCGGCGGATGATTCCAGTACGCCGCTGGTCAACTACCTCTCGGCAGCCCTGGCAGCACACTATCAAGGCAACTACACCCAATCCCAGGAGCACATCAATCAGGCCCAACTGACGACCGAAGGCGCCGATACCGCGATTGGCTTAATGCAGGCGCAATTACTGATCGACCGCCAGCAGCCTGAAGAAGCGCTGGCAATTCTTAACCGCTTGGACAAGCGGCTGTCTAACCACCCGCAAGTACTCAAGTTGCTTAAGCAGGTCTTCCTGAGTGTCAACGACTGGGAAGGGCTGCGCCGATTGATCCCCCGGTTAGCCGCGCAAAAGCTTATTTCACAGCAGGAGCGCGAGGAGCTCGAGTTCAAGGCATACCGTGAGTTGATTATCTTCGAGGCCAAAAACCCGAGCGATATCGAACGTGTTCGCAGCCTGTGGGCGGATATGCCCGACTACCTGCGCGGCAAGACCGAACTCATCGTGCTGTACGCCGAGGCCCTGCTACAGGCCAACGAAGACAGCATTGCCGAACGCTTGCTGAACCACTCTCTCGACCATCACTGGGACGCCCGCCTTGTGAAGCGCTACGGACTGCTCAATGTCGATCCGTCACGCCAGCTCGTCAAAGCGGAAAAATGGCTTCAGGAACGGCCTAATGACCCCGAGCTGCTGCTTGCCTGCGGGCGTTTGTCGTTACGCACCGGTAAATGGACCAAAGCGCAAGAGTACTTCGAGGCCAGCCAGCGCCAACGCCCCAGCGGTGTGGTCTGCGCCGAGCTTGCCCGCCTCTACGCTAGCCTCGGCGAGCATAACAAAAGCCAGCTTTACTACCGCCACAGCGTGGAAATGCTGGCCAAGTCGCTGCCATCGCTACCCCAGCCAAGTGATGCCAGTGACAGCCAGCCAGACATAAAAAAGACCAAGCGGCGAGCTTAGTAACGAAAGATTGCACTGATTAAGCATGATAGATGAACTGCCTCTCCTCAACGTCGTGGATAGATTGAGGTTGAGGCAATCATGTATTACATAAGCCAGGTTATGATTCAGTCTAACGCAGCACTATCGCCAATGGTCCAGCACCAAGAGACCTACGTATCCCCGCAGCCCACATTGGTTTGGACGTATATAGAGCGAAAATATTTTCCTCAATCGTATAGTATCGAGCATGACGATGTCGTATTCCAAGGTGACCCCTCACTATCGGAGCGGTCAGCTCATTTGTGACAACCCAGATCAAAGTTAAGCCGCTTAATCCAATTCTGATTCTAATAAGTCAGATGTTGCACTTATCAGTTGAGCTCAGGATTTAAACGTCAACAAGCCCTAAAAATTTGGATAATTAGGACCTCCCCCTCCTTCCGGCGCAACCCAGGTGATGTTTTGCGCGGGGTCTTTAATATCGCAAGTTTTGCAGTGAACGCAGTTTTGGAAGTTGATTTGGAACTTGGGCTTTCCCTTATCATCCTCAATCACTTCATAAACACCTGCAGGACAGAAGCGCTGTGCGGGTTCAGCATACTTAGGGAGATTTTCGCGAATCGGCAACCCTGAATCAGCCAAGCGAAGATGGCAGGGCTGGTTCTCTTCGTGGTTGGTATTGGAGAGAAATACCGACGAGGACTTATCGAATGATAGCTTGCCATCCGGCTTGGGGTAGTTAATTTTATCGCATTGATCAGCCAGTTTAAGCGTGCTGTGGTCGGGGATTTTATCGTGAAGGGTAGGCAGCTTGCCACTGAGTAGCTGATTGGCAAAGTTGTATGCCCCACCAAGGATGGGTCCATACTTGTGAATCGCAGGTCCAAAGCTTGCACTTTCTTTTAATTCGGCAAATGCCCAACTTCCTTCCCACTTCTTGGTGAAAGACGTGAGTTCTTGGCCGCCTTCGTCACCGACTTGGAGCGCCTCAAAAACGCTCTCAGCTGCTACCAAGCCGGATTTCATTGCCGTATGTAAGCCTTTGATCTTGGAAAAATTTAGCGTACCCGCATCACAACCGATTAAAAGTCCGCCCGCGAAAGTCATTTTAGGCAAGCAATTGTAGCCACCTTTGGTGATGGCACGAGCCCCATACGCCACGCGCTTGCCGCTCTCCAAATACTGGCTAATGACCGGGTGGTGTTTCATCCGCTGGAATTCATCAAACGGAGAGGTCCAAGGGTTCGGATAAGATAGATCAATGATCAACCCCACCACGACCTGATGATTCTCCGCATGATAGAGGAACCAGCCGCCATGGGTATCGCTATCCAGTGGCCAGCCCGAGCCATGCATCACTAAGCCGGGCTCATGCTTATCAGCCGGAACATCCCACAGCTCTTTTAGGCCGATACCGTAATGCTGCGGATCGCGCCCGGCATCGAGAGCGAACTCTTTGATTAGTCGCTTGCCAAGATGGCCGCGTGCCCCCTCGGCAAAAAGAGTGTATTTGGCACGCAGCTCCATGCCCGGCATATAGCCATCTTTTGACATGCCGTCAGCAGACACTCCCATGTCGCCGATCATGATGCCGCGAACAACCTCATTTTCGATAATAGGCTCCTGAGCGGCAAAACCAGGAAAAATCTCGACGCCCAGTGCCTCTGCCTGCTCAGCGAGCCAGCGGCTTAGATTGCCAGCGCTGATTACATAGCGTGTGATATCCCCGCCGGTATTATGCATGCTCTTCGGCACAAGGACATTAGGTAGCTTCTGCGCTTTTACGGCGTCTCTGAGCAAGTAGACTTCATCGCGGATTACAGGCGTTGTCAGCGGTGTGCCTCGCTCTTCCCAATCGGGGAAAAGCTCCTTTAAAGCGCGGGGTTCAAACACGGCACCCGAAAGAATATGTGCGCCCACCTCTGAGCCTTTTTCCACCACGCATACACTGAGTTCTTTCTTGGCCTCATTAGCCTGTTGCATCAGGCGACACGCGGCGGATAGACCTGACGGTCCCGCGCCGACGATCACAACATCAAACTCCATGCAATCGCGTTCTATGTTTTCCATGTTTGGATGCCTTATTTTTTTAAGTTCAGAAAAACGCCTGTATGCCAGTCTGTGAACGACCCAGAATCAGCGCATGGATATCGTGCGTGCCTTCATAGGTATTGACCGACTCCAAATTCACCATGTGGCGAATCACACCATACTCGTCCGACACCCCGTTGCCGCCGTGCATATCTCGCGATAAGCGGGCAATATCCAATGCCTTGCCGCAGTTGTTGCGCTTTATCAAAGAAATCATCTCCGGCGCCCAATTACCGCTATCAAGCAGGCGGCCCACCTGAAGCGCGCTCTGCAAGCCCAGCGTAATTTCGGTCTGCATATCAGCGAGCTTTTTCTGAATCAGCTGATTGGCCGCGAGAGGGCGTCCAAACTGCTTACGATCTAGCGTGTATTGACGCGCGGCATGCCAGCAGAATTCAGCGCTACCCATAACACCCCAAGCAATTCCGAAACGCGCTTTGTTCAAACAGCCAAACGGTCCCTTTAAGCCGCTAACATTTGGCAATAAGTTCTCTTCCGGTACAAAAGCGTTATCCAGTACGATCTCGCCGGTGATTGAGGCACGCAATGAGACCTTGCCCTCGATTTTCGGCGCGCTGAATCCCTCAGTGCCCCGCTCAACGATAAAGCCTTTTATCTTATTATCGTGTGCAGCGGATTTAGCCCATACCACAGCGACATCGGCAATCGGGCTGTTGGTGATCCAGATTTTCGCGCCAGTGAGGCGGTAACCGCCATTAACTTTCTCTGCACGCGTGACCATCGAGCCGGGGTCAGAGCCGTGGTCGGGTTCGGTCAAACCGAAACACCCTACCATCTCTCCAGTGGCAAGCTTGGGTAGGTACTTATGCTTCTGTTCCTCGGAGCCATAGGCTTCGATCGGGTACATTACCAACGATGACTGTACGCTCATGGCCGAGCGATAGCCGGAATCGACACGCTCCACTTCACGGGCGATGAGGCCGTAAGCAACATTATTGATGCCAGCGCCACCGTATTCTGTCGATACCGTCGCGCCCAAAAGGCCCAACTCACCCATCTCCGACATGATCTCCCGGTCGAAACGTTCTTCGCGAAATGCTGACAGAACCCGTGGTTGTAATTTTTCTTGGCAGTATTCATATGCTGCGTCACGAATCTGACGTTCTTCGCTGGTCATTTGCTGTTCCAGCAGAAGCGGGTCGTCCCAATTAAAGTGACTCATCCTCTCAGCTCCAACAATTATTGTTTAACAAAGCAAACCAATTATTCGCCAAGCAAAATCAGCAGCTGCAATTGATATGCGATTGACAGACAGTAATATCAATTTTTGAATAATAAAACAATATTTTGCTATGCGGAATTAAAAAGATAGATGAATACAGCTCGAAAAGTTTTAACACTGCTTCTTTAATTTTACCTCTGACACTACAAAGCTCTTTTCCGTCGGCCTAAAACATAAAAGACAATGTTAAAACCATTTATAATCAATAATTTATGGAACTACCTCCAATGGCTATGCCCAGAAAATTACCATTCGGAACATGTTGCAAAATAAATACGACTCATCTGTTCGTACTTTGCCAATGGATAATGATGTACCCACCAACACTAGTTCGAAGACCCAATCAGAACCCGCAAGATCACCTGCTGGAACAGCTGGTTTGTGCCGTGGGGTTGCCGAGCTACAGATGGTTTCCCCTCTGTATCGCGCTCTTAGGGTGGTGGATTTTTGCGGCTCGAATCAGGCTGGGGTGTTACTCATCGGCCAGTAGCTGCTGGCGCAGCGATGGCCAGTAATGCACTGGCATCGCATACGAAGCCAGTGCAATCACTATCTAGGAAATGTTAAAAACTATATTGTGCCGAGACGTGCACTCGGTCCAAATCGAAGGCATCACCGTCGACTTCCTCAAGATCGAAGCGCTGGTATTCGATACCGTAGGTAGTGTTCGCCATCGGCGACCACATGAGGTTAACAAAGGCCGTGTCATAGCTATCAGTCATATCACCTGCCCCCGTATCGACCAGCCCGGTACGCGAGTAGGCCAGTGAACTGCGTAATTCATCAGTCCAATAGTGTCGATAGATTGCCGAGGCCCCCCAGGAGTCAACGCCATCAATATTGCCTTCTCCGACCTGCGCATCAGGGTAAGAACGCAGGCCCATGTAACGTCCAAGGTTGCCATAATTAGCCTGTAGACGAAGATCATCCTGCCCAACGGTAGGTAAGCGGGCTGTCACACTGTAGGCGTCTTCCCACTCGCTGTCGTCATCGACCCCGTTGTCGACTTCCAATCGGCGTGCCAGAGCCGCCACCGATACATGCCCCCAATCACCGTCAAAGTTTACCCGCCCAACGATATCCGGAACCGACTGATCATCGCCACCATCTTCAGGGTTCTCAAGAGCAAACTGTAGATTACCGCCCTCGAAAGGTCGGGTATAACGCAATTGCGCCTGACGCACGAAGATGACGCTAGCATGCTGGCCAAAGGCATCGACCTCACCCAACCCATTGAGATCCATAAAGGTCGACCAGGTCTGGCCAGCCAACCAGTTGCCCCAGCTACCGTAGGCATGGCGCAGACGCGGTGCATAGGAGTTACTGACAAATTCGTTGGCCTCACCATCCGCGCCGTAAAAATCCATCTCGACGAATGTCTTAAGCGTATCACCCGCCAGCGGTGTGGCCGTCCCAACGTTCAGGCGGCTCTGGCGCGCGCTAAAGCTAGTGCGGCTACCCAAGTCCTCATCGACGTTACGCAGGGAGCCAGCCGAGACGATCTCGCTAGCCTTGCCATCACTAAATCCGTTGTTGGCTACCGTGGCCTGAGCCTTGACGTATCCGCCAATCGACAGCGTGGTCTCGCCAATCTGCAGATCACCCTTCGGTGTGCGGGTGACAACATTGTCACTTACCGTAGCGACCTCCTCCTCTGTGGAGCTTTGTTGTGACTTGAGTTCGTCAATTTGAGACTGCAGTGCCTGCATCTGAGCTTGCAAGGCCTCGACATCAGCGGGGGCCGTTTGCGCACTCGCTATTCCCATGGGAAGCATCAGGGAAGTGCCGATGATTGTTAATGTTATTTTGCGTTTGACGGGTCTGAACATGCTATTCCTCATTATTTTTAGGCGCGTGACTGCTTTTCCCCCGTCCCTCTGGGGCAACGGATCGACAAGAGATGTCACGCTGGGATGGCATGAGCACTGCGCTCAAACCGATGGAGCGGGGGATCCGCCCCGCTGCCGCGCCATCTTGGCGCTTGCTCAGTTAACGACTAACTCTATTAAGGGCTGGTGCTGGATAGTCCTCCGAGATGCCCACTTCAATCTCACGTATAACGTTGACGCTCTTGTTGGGCGCATCGCTCTTTGAGGCGAGGGAGCCTTGGCATGCCAGTCAAAATCTTTCCGATCTAATTGTTGTCGGTGTCGTTTATCTGTTTACCGAAGATAACCAGCCGGAGCTTCTCGGCATCGCTAATGTTATATTTTTCTTGTAGTTTCGCTATGCAAAATCTAATTTCATATTAAAATGCTAAAACCCCTGAACTAGAACGTCAAGTGCTTCAGCTAGTGCCTATACCAAAGGAGTAAGAGCTAAATGTCTGAATCGAAGAGTAGAACAGAATATTGGCCAACAGCCGTCTGCGATTCCTAAATAAATTAGCTGGGTAACTGACTGACATCTACCAATTGTCTAGCGGGTTATAACTGCCCATTATCAATGAGAGCCTCTACCAATAATGACATTGACAGCTACCCAGCGGCTTCTCTACTATCAATTGACCGTTTTGCAAAACCAAGTACCGCACAGCAAAACAATAAAGAGCAGAATGTAACTCAACCATAAGCACAACCACAATAAAGGAGCATCCCAATGCATCCATTTGCGCACCGACTACTCATCGCCGCTTTACCTCTATCACTGCTCGGCGCCGCTGTTAGCCACGCCAGTGACATTGAACTGCCCGGCACCATGGCTTGGACTGCCTACGGCACCAACTCGAGTGGTTACGCCCAAGCCGTGGCCATCGGCAACATGCTGCAGAACAAATACGATTCATCAGTGCGTATTTTGCCCGGTGATAATGACGTATCACGTATGACACCGCTCAAGCAGGGTCGTGTTGACCTGTGCGCCTGCGGAATATCCAGCTACTACGGGGCAGAAGGCGTGATGATGTTTGCCGACCCAGAATGGGGGCCTCAACCGCTGAGAGTCATTACCACCTCCACCGCTTCGTTTGGCCTTTCCTTAGCAGTGGCAGGCGACTTAGACGTTGAAACACCCGCCGACCTCGAAGGTAAACGCATCGCCTATATCCGCGGCGACGATGCACTCAACAAGGGCACCGAAGCATACCTAGCATTTGGTGGCCTGACCTGGGATGACGTCGAGCGAGTGGATTACCCCGGCTACGGACGCTCCTTCGACGGTATTATCGCAGGTGATGTCGACGCCTCGTTCACCACTACTGTAACCCCACCCGCTCAGCAGCTTGCCAGCAGCCCACGCGGCATTAGCTGGCCAGTGCTAGACCCTGAAGATGAAGCGGGCTGGGAGCGCATGACCGCAGTGGCGCCCTATTTCCGCCCCCATAAAGTCACCGCAGGCGCAGGTGGTATTAGTGCTGACAACCCGGTGCCCAGTGCCAGCTACCCGTACCCCATTGTGGTTGCCAATCAAGACCTGGATGACAACGTTGCTTACGGTTTGATCAAGGCCATGCAGGTAAATTTTGACGACTACAAAGACAACGCGCCCGGCGCCCTTGGCTATGCCTTGGAAGAACAGGATTTTCAATGGGTCATACCATTTCACGATGCGGTAGTGGAGTACTACAAAGAGATCGATGTGTGGACCGGTGAAATGCAGGCCCACCAGGATAAGCTCGTTGAACGCCAGGATGTACTGCTAAGCGCCTGGGAAAGCTTTATGCAAGACGCGCCTGATGAGGAAGAAGCATTTACTGCTGACTGGATGGAAGCTCGCGCCGCCGCACTCAGCGAAGCTGGCTTCGAACCGATCTTTGAGTAATACGCCACGGGGCGGCGCTTGCCGCCCCTGCTGATTGACGGATACCCCCATGACTACAGAAACCTCACCTGCTAATCCACAGCAGGTTAAAGAAAAGATCAGCCAAATTCGTCAGCTTCCCACCGCGCTGCAATGGATTCCAGCCACTGTCACCGTTGTTTTGATGCTGATGACGCTGGATTACCTGTTCAATATCGGCTGGCTTACCTTTGTTACTGGCCTGGAAACGCAGTTTTACTATGCCGTCGTCGCGCTACTACTTCCATTGGTTTTTCTGCTCTGGCCTATACGTAGCAGCCTGCAAGAATTGCCTATTCCTTGGTATGACTACCTGCTCAGCGCTTCGACACTTATTGTTGGGGGATACTTTGTTTATAACGCCGTACCAATACTTGAGCGCGGCTGGGCGTTTGCTGCCCCGGATGTGGCGATTTACGCCAGCTACGCTTTTTGGCTACTAATTATTGAAGCATCACGCCGGGCGGGTGGTTTACCGATCGCGATTATTGCGGGCCTGTTCTCGCTCTACCCGCTGGTGGCAGATATTGTCCCTGGCCCTATTCAAGCGTTTCCTTCAAGCCTTGAAGAGACGGCCATGTACCACACCATGAGCACCGAAAGCATCATGGGTGTACCGCTGCAGGCGTTCGCCGGCTTGGTTATTGGTTTTTTGGTGTTTGGCGTCGTGCTGCAAAAAAGCGGCGGTGGTAAATTTTTTATTAACCTAGCCTTTGCCTTGTTGGGCCATGTGCGCGGAGGCCCTGCCAAAGTATCGATTTTCTCCAGCGGCCTGATGGGCTCAATGAGCGGCAGCGTCATTAGTAACGTACTGACCACGGGCGTTTTATCGATCCCGGCGATGCGCCGTATTGGTATGAAACGATCCTTTGCAGGTGGGGTGGAAGCCTGTGCCTCAACCGGTGGCGTCTTAATGCCTCCGGTGATGGGTGCCACTGCCTTTGTCATGGCGATGTTCCTTGATATTCCCTACGCCAGTATTGCGCTGGCAGCGGTCATTCCTTCAGTGCTCTACTTTTTAGGCCTGTTTATCCAGATCGACGCTTACGCGGCGCGTAACGATATTAAAGGCTTACCCGCCGATGAACTGCCCTCTCTTTGGCAAACCATAAAAGAGGGCTGGTACTTTATCTTCGTTTTCGCATTGTTGGTCTGGATGCTTTTGGTCATGCAGCGTGAAGCTGTAGCCCCCTTTTACGCCACTGCACTGTTATTGGTACTCAATCAACTTTCTAAACACAATCGCTGGGGCTGGAAAGACGTCGGCGATACTCTCTCTTCTGCCGCCAAGTTATTTGCCGAACTAATCGCGATTTTAGCCGGTGTAGGCATGCTGGTAGGTGCGCTCTCCATGACCGGGCTTTCCGGCACCATTGCCAACGACTTTATTAATATCGCCGGTGGCAGCGTACCACTACTACTGATTATGGGCGCTGCTACAAGCTTCGTGCTGGGCATTGGTATGACCGTTACCGCTGCGTATATCTTCCTCGCCGTCGCGTTGGCGCCTGCGCTGATTCAAGGCGGCGGGCTCGATCCCATGGCAGTGCATATGTTCATCCTTTACTGGGGCATGCTGAGCTTTATTACCCCGCCGGTGGCGCTGGGTGCCTTTGCCGCCGCCACTGTGGCTGGCGCCAAGCCCATGGAAACGGGCCTGCAGGCCATGCGTTTGGGTAGCGTGATTTATTTTATTCCTTTCCTCTTCGTGCTTAATCCCGCACTGATCATGCAGGGAGCGCCACTGATGATCGTGGCCGTATTTATCCAAGCCATCATCGGCATCATTTTGTTTGCCTCAGCCATGCAGGGTTACCTGATGGGCGTCGGAAGACTGGGCTATGGGGCGCTCCAAGAGGGCATTATTCGTGCCCTGGTATTAATTGCCGGCCTGCTATTGGCGCTTCCGGGCGGCGGCATGGTACCGCTTAGTCAATGGGAGTTAATCGGCCTCGGCGCTGCGGCACTGCTACCCGGGGTCGTTTTGGCTCGACTGAGTCAGCGCCATCATCAACGCTCGCTTTCTGCCAGCGCTTAACCTAGCAGGCAAACACAAGGAATTTTATGCACACAACAATAAGACGCTCTCTCGCGATAGGCAGCGTGGCAGTTGGAATGCTTCTCGCCAGTCATGTTAACGCCATGCCCAGTACCCTTAACTGGACTGCTTATGGCACAGGCACCAGTGGCAATGCGCAAATCATGGCAATTAGCCAATTGCTGCAGGAAGAGCATGGCACCCAGTCGAGGGTGATCCCCGGTGAAAATGACACCATGCGCATGACGCCATTAAAAACGGGCCGTGTTGATCTTTGCGCCTGCGGCATCGCCAGCTACTACGGCTCCGAAGGCGTGATGATGTTTGCCAGACCTGATTGGGGGCCTCAACCCATCCGCGTCATCTCAACCTCGATGGCGACCTTCGGGCTAGGCATGGCGGTGGCCGGCGACGTTGAGATCGACTCAATCGCTGACCTGGAGGGCAAACGGCTGGCTTACCTGCGCGGTGACGACGCACTAAACAAAGCCGCCGAGGCATATCTTGCGTTTGCCGGATTAACCTGGGACGACGTTGAACGCGTCGACTTCCCAGGCTATAACGCCGCCTTCGATGGGATTATCAGCGACCGTGCCGATGCCGCCATCACCACAACGGTTACTCCAGCAGCACAACGCCTGACGGCAAGCCCACGCGGGCTTCAGTGGCCTGAATTACCCGCCGATGATGAAGCCGGTTGGGAACGCATGCTCGACGTGGCGCCCTACTTTCAGCCACATAACGTGACCTCAGGTGCAGGTATTGATGCCGATCAGCCGCTTGCCAGCGCCAGCTATCCCTACCCCATCATGGTCAGCAATGCCGATCTTGCCCCTGAAACCGTTCGTGGCTTGATCACCACGCTGGTCGAGTCCTTTGACGAATATAAGGACAACGCTCCCGGCGCCAGCGGCTATGCATTAGAAAACCAGAATATGACCTGGGTGGTGCCTTTCCACGATGCAGTGGTCGACTATTACCGTGAAACTGGCATCTGGACAGACGAGATGGAAGAGCACCAGAACACCCTGGTTGAGCGCCAAGCACTGCTAATGGAAACGTGGCAGGACTATAAGGCTGAGGCGCCAGATGATGAAGAAGCGTTTATAGCGGGATGGATGGAGACGCGTCGTACAGCGCTCGAAGAGGCCGGGTTTAACCCCGTCTTCTAACGCTTGACCGTGACGACTGTATAAGCCGCCAGCGGGCGGCTATTTATTCCGCAAAGCGAACCATGGGAGCAAGCTATGTCCGTTCATTACCAACGCCACGGCGACATAGGCGTTATTCAAATTGCCAATCCGCCGGTCAATGCTTTAAGTCACGCGGTACGCAGTGGCTTGGTCGATGCGCTTAAAGAGGGTATTGCTGACGCAGAGGCCAAAGCGCTGGCCGTGCTCGCCGATGGCCGCACCTTTATTGCCGGGGCGGATATTCGTGAGTTTGGTAAGCCGCCTCAAGACCCGCTGCTGCACGATGTGATCACCCAACTGGAAGCCTGCCCAAAACCGCTGATTGCCGCGCTACATGGCACAGCCCTGGGCGGCGGTTTAGAAGTAGCACTAGGTTGCCACTACCGAGTCGCGCTGGCGGGAACCCGCGTAGGGCTACCAGAGGTAAAACTTGGTCTGTTGCCTGGTGCCGGTGGCACCCAGCGTTTGCCGCGCTTAGTGGGCGTTGAGCGCGCATTAGAGATGATTACCAGCGGGCGCTTTGTAGAGGCTGAGGAAGCCTTGGAGGCGGGCATTATCGACGCCATCAGCAATGCAGAAACGCCGCTTGACGCGGGCCTAGCGGCAGCTAAAGAGGTACTGGCAGGTAACCAAACGTCGCGCATCACTGGTCAACTACCACCTCCTTCAGCTGATCCCCAGGCGATCGACTCTACGCTGTCGCGTCTTCACCAAGAATCTCCCGATCTCTTCTCGCCGTTTCGCATTGTTGAAGCGGTGGAGGCCTGCGTGACGGCTGAAACGCTTCAAGATGGCCTGCGCAGCGAGCGGGAACTGTTTTTGGCCTGTATGGACTCCCCCCAACGCGCCGGACTCATTCATCTGTTTTTTGCCGCGCGCAGCCCTCACGTAGTGCCAAATATTGACAAAGCCAAGGCTTTTAATCGCGTCGCCCTAATGGGCGAGCATCCGCTATTCGAGCGCCTGCAAAAAGCCGCTCAACGGGCGGGGATTACCCTCACTAGCGCACCTGACGCTGCCACCGAGCTATGTCTACTGGCGCCGAATACGCCCATGGATGCTGCCGTGGGATGCCCCGTCATCAAACTGGACGAGATCGGCATCAGCAGCAGGACTGAGACAGCATTACAGTTAGTCATCGCCGAAGGCGGCAGCATGGTAGAGCTGGTCAACTTAAGCGCAGAGCCACTGATCCAGCAGCAGGCTGCCCTCACCTTAAAGACGCTAAAAGTCAACGTCGTGGTCAGCCAACGACAAAGCTTGCTGAATACCATGCACGCTGAAATTAAAGAAGCATCAGCCAGCGAACGGCAATCCGCTTTAGAACAGGCGAGCCTCAGTATCGCTAACAACGGCTTCTGTTACCGCGAGAGTGATATCGATTTGCTGGCGGTAGAGGCACTAGGTTATCCGCGACATTTAGGTGGGCCTCACCGCCAGGCAACCCTTAAGGAAACACATTAATGAACCTCACTTTTAGCCCCGAAGAGCAGGCATTCCGTGCAGAGGTACGCCATTTTCTAGCCGACGCGCTACCCAGCGATATTAGCGAACGCGTGCGCTTGGGCCGCCACCTGCGCGCTGATGATCATCTACGCTGGCAGAACATTCTCAGCGAACAGGGTTGGCTAGCCTCTAACTGGCCAAAAGAGCACGGCGGACCAGGCTGGGGACCGGTACAGCGGCATATATTTGATGAAGAGTGCGCCGCGGCCCACGCGCCGACGGTCGTGCCTTTCGGCGTCAACATGGTGGCTCCGGTCATCATGAAATTCGGCAGTATCGAACAGCAACAGCACTATCTGCCGCGCATTTTGAGCAATCAGGATTGGTGGTGTCAGGGCTACTCAGAGCCCGGTGCGGGTTCCGATTTGGCAGGTCTGAATACCCGCGCGGTACGCGACGGCGACCACTATATCGTCAATGGTCAGAAGACCTGGACCACCTTGGGCCAGCACGCCAACATGCTATTTTGCCTAGTGCGTACCGACCCAGAGGCTAAAAAGCAGGCGGGCATTAGCTTTTTGTTGATCGATATGCAAACGCCAGGGATTACCGTACGACCCATTATTACCCTGGACGGTGCCCACGAAGTTAATGAAATCTTTTTAGACAACGTGCGGGTGCCGGTTGAAAACCGCGTCGGAGAAGAGGGCCAGGGCTGGACCTGCGCCAAATTCCTGCTCACCCACGAACGCACCGGCATTGCAGGGCTTGGCCACGCCAAGCAGGCATTGCGCCACCTGAAGTCTCTCGCCAGCCGGGTTGAGCATCGTGGCAAACCGCTGTTGGACCTGCCCAGTTTCCGCCAGCGGGTGGTCAAAGCCGAGCTTGAGCTGATGGCGCTGGAAGTGACCAATCTACGCGTGATAGCCGCAGCCCGGGATGGCGGCGTGCCCGGTGCAGAAAGCTCGCTGCTGAAAGTGCGTGGCTCAGAGCTGCGCCAGGAGCTAAGCGAGCTCACCCGCCGCGCCCTTGGCCCTGCTGCTCTGCCGTTCTTCCCCGACTTCCTGCATGGTGATGCCAGCCTGGACGATGAGAGCGCCCAAAGCGCCTCCGCCAGTGCTCAATACTTCAATCGCCGCAAGCTGTCGATTTATGGCGGCTCCAACGAAATACAGAAAAGTATCGTCGCCAAAACTATTTTAGCTATGTGAGGAAGTCACCATGGATTTTGCTTTAACCGACGAGCAACGCATGCTCGAAGAGACGCTCTCTCGCTTAGTGGCCGATCAGGTTTCCCCCGAGCAGCGCCGTGCGATGCTTGCCGATGCCCCCGAAGGTGCCTCTGCACTCTGGCGCACCTTTGCTGAGCTTGGCCTACTGCATATGCCTTTTAGTGAAGACGTAGGTGGGCTGGGTGGCGATGGCACCGACCTGATGATTATCATGCAGGCACTCGGGCGAGGCCTGGTGCCAGAACATTATCTTGCGGGCCTCGTGCTACCCGGCCAGTTGCTGGCCCTGACCGCTAACAGCGAGCAGCAGGAACGCTGGCTTACCCCGCTGCTTGAGGGCGAGCATCAACTGGCGCTTGCCTGGCAGGAAGTTGGCACCCGCTACGATGCCTTCACGGTATCTACCCAAGCTAAACAGCAAGACGCGCAGTGGCAGTTAAATGGCAGAAAAGATGTCGTTCTGAACCTCGAAGCGGCGGCAGCTACGCTGGTCACGGCACAATTAGAGAGCGGCAAATTAGGGCTATTCATTGTGCCCACGGGCACGCCCGGCGCATCGCCGCAACTTTACCGTACTATCGACGACCAAGCTGCCGGTGACCTCACGCTAGACAATGTCACACTGCCGTTAGCCCATTGCCTGAGCGAAGATGTCAGGGATACGCTGGCCGAGGTTCTGGCCCTAGGTCGCGCGGCAATCTGCGCTCAAGCCATCGGCGCAATGGAAGAAGCCTGCGACCAAACCCTGGCCTATCTTAAAGAGCGCAAGCAGTTTGGCCTGCCACTATCCACCTTCCAGGCGCTGCAACACCGCATGGTGGATATGCACCTGCACCTGGAGCAATCCCGCTCCATGGCGATTTTAGCGGCAACCAGCCTTACCCTGCCTGCCAGCGAGCGGGATTACAAAATCGCCGCGGCCAAGGCGTACTGTGGCGAATCAGCGCGCTTTATTGCCGAACAGGCCATCCAGCTTCATGGGGCAATGGGCATGACCGAAGAGTGCTATGTCGCGAACTACGCCAAGCACCTGGTGATGTTCGATCACTACCTGGGCGATAGCGACTACCATCTCGAAACGATTAGTGATCTGTTAAGCGTTGCCTAGGGAGCATGATATGTCCGATCGCACCGGCGAATTAGTCACTGTCAGCGCTAATGAAAACGGCGTTGTCGAAGTAGCGATTACGCGCCCAGAAGTCCGCAATGCCCTGAATGAAGCCACCGCCCTGGCGCTCAATCAAGCGCTGGCGGCGGTAGCGACAGATGAACGGGTTCGCTGTGTGATTCTGCGCGGTGAGGGCAGCGCGTTTTGTGCAGGCGCTGATCTGGCGGAGTTTGAGAAAGCCACGGCTGAGCCCGCCAGCGAGCGGCTGGAAAAACTCTTTCTGCCCGCCCTGCGCAGTTTAATGACGATGGAAAAGCCGGTGATTGCAGCGATTAGTGGCGCCGCGGCAGGCATAGGGGTTTCCTATGTGCTCGCCAGCGATATGGTGGTCATGGGCCATTCCGCTTACTTAAAGCTTGCCTTTATCAATATCGGTTTGATCCCCGACGGCGGCGCCTGCTGGCATCTAGTACGCAAGCTTGGCCATGCCCAAGCGTTTGAGATGGCCGCCTTGGCGACCCCCATTTCGGGTGAGCGCTGCGTGGCGCTCGGCTTGGCTAACCGGGTCGTTGAAGATCACCAGGTGCTAGCAGAAGCGCGTTCGTTGGCCCAAGCGCTGGTGGGTCAATCGCCTCAGGCGTTAAGTGCCACCAAACGCGCGCTGCGTGAAGCCGCACAGCGATCGTTGAGTG
Organism: Halomonas sp. SH5A2; assembly: GCF_014263395.1. Classification (GTDB taxonomy): domain Bacteria; phylum Pseudomonadota; class Gammaproteobacteria; order Pseudomonadales; family Halomonadaceae; genus Vreelandella. Next base: position 3,733,136 of record NZ_CP058321.1, read on the forward strand.
ACACGATGGCGTTAGAGGGCGAGCTACAGGATCAGTGCAAGGCCTCTGAGGATTTCCAGATGCGAGTGGCGGCGTTTCGTCAAAGCCGCCGTAAATGATCCAGCGCCTGCTGATAATCTGCGCGTAGCGTCGCGACTTCTTCTGCCACACTATTCAGTGTGGCAATACTACCCACGCCCTGCCCCGCGCCCCAAATATCCCGCCACGCTTTTGCTTTACTGCTACCGCCCGAGCCGTAGCGCATCGAGCTTTTATCGCCTTCAGGCAGCGCATTAGGGTCTAACCCCGCCTGCTCAATACTTTGGCGTAAATAGTTCCCGTGCACGCCGGTAAACAGGTTGGTATAGACAATGTCTCCCGCTGCAGCGTCCAGCACCATCTGTTTGTAGGCGGCTTGAGCATTGGCCTCTTGAGTGGCAATAAAACGCGTGCCCATATACACCAAGTCGACGCCTAGCGCCTGGGCGGCAACGATCTGCTCGCCTTGGGTGATCGCCCCCGCCAGCACCAGCGGCCCATCATAGAAGCGGCGCACCTCGGCCACAAAGGCAAACGGATTTAAACGCCCGGCATGACCGCCCGCACCGTGGCACACCAGTATCAAGCCATCGACGCCTGCATCCACTGCCTTCTTGGCATGGCGTAGCGTGGTGACATCATGAAAGACCAAGCCGCCATAGGCATGTACCTGTTCAACTACACGATTAGGCGCGTGCAGACTAGTAATCACCAGCGGCACTTTAAACTCGGCGCACAGCGCGACATCGTGCTCTAGACGATCATTGGTAGGATGAACGATTTGATTAACCGCAAAGGGCGCCGAAGGCTGTTCTGGGTGCCGCTCGTCATAGTTGGCCAGGGTTTGAGTGACCTGCTTCAGCCACTCGCGCAGCACCTCCGCAGGACGCGCATTGAGCGCCGGGAAAGCACCTATAATGCCCGCCTGGCACTGAGCAATCACCAACTTAGGCCCGGAGACGATAAACATGGGAGAGCCGATCACCGGCAGAGTTAACGAAGCGGTTAGACGCGTTAGCATAGGCAACTCGCTGGGTTATTATTGTAAAGTCGTTAAAAAGCCCCTTACGGGGCTTTTACGAGACTCTTTTCAAGGCGCTTACAGCTTGCTTTCCAGCTCCGGGAGGATCTCGAACAGATCGCCCACCAGGCCATAATCCGCGACCTGGAAGATCGGCGCTTCGTCGTCTTTATTGATCGCAACGATCACCTTGGAGTCTTTCATGCCCGCCAGGTGCTGAATGGCACCGGAGATGCCCACGGCGATATACAGATCCGGGGCAACGATCTTGCCGGTCTGGCCGACCTGCATATCGTTGGGGACAAAGCCGGCATCAACTGCGGCGCGGGAGGCACCAATCGCCGCCCCCAGCTTGTCGGCAATGCCGTCGAGCAGCTTGAAGTTCTCGCCATTGCCCATGCCGCGACCGCCAGAGATGACGACCTTGGCACCGCCAAGCTCCGGGCGGTCCGACTCGGCCAGTTCCTGTTTGACGAAACTGGACTGGGCGTTGTCGACCACGGTATCAACGGCTTCGATGGGGGCGCTGCCGCCGTCGCCCACGGCATCGAAGCCGGTGGTACGCACGGTGATGACTTTCAGCGCGTCGTCGCTCTTGACGGTCGCAATGGCGTTACCGGCGTAAATCGGGCGCTTGAAGGTGTCAGCGCTATCCACGGCGAGAACATCAGAAAGCTGGCTGACATCTTTCAAGGCCGCCAGGCGCGGTAGCACGTTTTTGCCGGTGGTGGAGGCGCTGGCCAGCACGTGGGTGTAGCCATCAACCAGTTCGACCAGCAGCGCGCCCATGGGCTCAGCGAGCTGGTGGGCGTAAACGGCGTTATCCGCGACGCGCACTTTACTCACGCCGTCGAGCTTGGCGGCAGCCTCGGCCGCGGCTTTGACGCCTTCACCGGCGACAAGAACGTCGATATCGCCACCAATGGCTTTAGCCGCCGCCACGACGTGGGCCGTGGCCCCGGCCAGTTGGCCTTCGTGCAAGTCGGCAAGTACCAAAATGCTCATAAAATCAGCTCCTTTCAAAGCGCTTGTCTCGAAGAACTTGTCTCAAAGTACGGGGGGTAAAGAACCGACCTTAAAGAACCTTGGCTTCGTTTTTCAGTTTGTCGATCAACTCGTCGACCGAGGCCACTTTGATACCGCCCTTGCGTTCGGCGGGGGATTCGACTTTCACCAGGCTCACCTTGGAGGCCACCTCGACACCGTAATCGGCGGGGGTCTTCACGTCCATGGGCTTTTTCTTGGCTTTCATGATATCCGGCAGCTTGGCATAGCGCGGCTCGTTAAGGCGCAAGTCGGTCGTGACAATCGCTGGCAGCGTCAACGCAATCGTCTGCAGGCCACCATCGATTTCCCGCGTCACGTGAATCTTGTCACCGTCGACGGCTACCTCTGACGCAAAGGTGCCCTGGGGCAGGTTGGTCAACGCGGCGAGCATCTGGCCGGTCTGGTTATTGTCGGTGTCGATGGCCTGCTTGCCGAGGATGACCATGCCCGGCTGCTCTTCATCGACCACCTTGGCCAGCAGCTTGGCCACCGCCAGTGATTCGGCGCGCTCGTCAGTCTCGATATGAATGGCGCGATCTGCCCCCAGCGCAAGCGCAGTGCGCAGCTGTTCCTGGGCCGCTTTGGGGCCGACCGTCACAGCGACCACTTCCGTGGCGACGCCCTTCTCTTTCAGACGTACCGCTTCTTCCACGGCAATTTCGCAGAAGGGGTTCATGGCCATTTTGACGTTGGTCAGGTCGACGTCGGAGTGGTCCGCTTTAACGCGGATTTTGACGTTGTAGTCGATGACGCGTTTCACCGCGACGAGAATTTTCATAAGGCGTGCTCCAAATGCTTAGCTAATCAATCCAATTAATTCCGCATAGCAAAATATTATTTCACTTTATAAAATATACATTAAAAAAACGCCGAACAAAGGTCAAGCGCTTCCTTGTGCTAGCACTCTCTTAAAAAGGAGACCAGAGAAACCATGCTGCTAACAGCGGAATCGAGGTTACCAAAAAGCGACCGTTCCAGCGGTAGCCAATCTTAGTGGCGGGTACGCCGGTAAATCGGGATAGGATCAACATTGATGCCGTCATTGGCGACGACATTAGCGCCAGCGCCCAACCTACCATCAGCGATGCGCCAACGAGGGGTGGCGTCAGTCCTTCGATACCCAATTGCGGCAGCAGCCCCACCAGTAGTGTGACCGTCACAATAGGATTAACGCCTACCTGGGCAAGCCCAACGACCATTAGCATGGCCAGCACAGCATTAAAGGCACCCAACTGGTTTAACACTGTTAACAGCGGTGCCAACTGCTGAGTATCGACTAGCCCAACGCATAAATGCCCTAAATAACCCGCCGCCCCCAACACCACAATTTCATTAGCACTGGGCGACAGCAGCCATGGCAGCTGGCGATGCACAGCCGTTATGGCCGCAGGTAGCCCGCCATAGCCGAGCCTGCGCCGCTGCCAGGCAAGCCATAGAAGTGCCCCTGTGGGCGCGCCCAGCAACGCGGCAATAGGTAGCCGTAAATCAAGCAGCCAGGCAATAGAAAACACCAGTGCGACAATACCGATAAGCAACAGGCTAAACTGCGCCAGCGGTCGTAACGAAGGCGTTGTTGCCTGGGCTTTATTGGCAGGCGGGTGCGGCCCCGTTAGGTAATCCACCGTCCAACCGGCTAGAAAAATCAGCGCTGCGGCGCCCAAAATATATGGTGCTAGCTCAAGCCAAGTAATTTGGGGCAGGCTCGATAGCACCACCGCCACCCCAATGCCCATGGGCGAAATCAGCGGCGCCAGGGAAAAACCACGCAGTAGCGCTAGCATCATGCGCCGCTGGCGCGCCTCACGCACCCAGGCACGTCCTTGCGCGGCACCTAGTGTATTGCTCTTTTCGATCATGGCGGCGAACAGATTAAGCACGCCGATATTGAGAATGATGCCAAACAGCGCCGAGCCTGATGATAAAATCGGGTAACGGCGGCTGGGTGGTTGAAGCAGCATGCTCTGCCCGCAGCGGCGCACCAAGCGGGAACGATAGGCAGGTAAGCGCAGCATACTCAGCGCCACCACAAAGGTGGCAAAAAAAGCAAAACGCCCGCTGGCCTCAAACAGCAGCGAGCCAGGATTCGGCGAACGCCATAGCGCAAGTAAAGACAGTAACCCTGCGACCAGCAATAACCCTTTGGCCATTCGGGTTAGCTGGCCGCCAAGCGTCGCTAAATAGAGCAGCAGCGCGGCAACACCAACAGCCTGCGAAAACAGGCTGCCGATCACCAAATGAAATAACGTTGCCAGGGTAACCAGCAGTAACAGCGAGACCCGCAGGCGGGCTAGGCTCACTCAGAACAATCCTCGGGAAGTCCTTCAGGCGATTCGCTGCCGCTACGACGGCGAAACGATCCCTCGCCCATCGCCACTAGATTGCCCTTTTCGTCGGTGATCTCACCGCTGGTCATATAGGTTTTTTGCCCACCACCGCGCAGGATTCCCGTTGCCCGCAGCACACCTTGCCGAGCGGGGCCCACAAACGTGGTCGTCAGCGACAGCGTCATCCCCCTGCGAATATTGCCCGGCACATCACAGTGCAGGCCTGCCAGGCTCAGGGCGCTATCCAACATCGAGGCCAGCACGCCACCGTGCACATTGCCACTGCGGTTCAGGTGCTTGGGCTCAATGGTGAGTTCAACCACGGTGCGATCTTGGCGCCATTCAACCACCTGCATACCCAGCAGTTCGTGATAGCCCATCAGTGCGTGTCGGGAAGTATCCGACTGGCTCATGAGGCGCTCTCCTGCTGCGCCAAGTCACGCAGCCGCCCCTTGAGAATTTTGCCACTGGCGGTGGAAGGCAGCGTATCCATTAAAACAATTTGAGTGGGTCGCTTGTAAGGCGCCAGCCGCTCAGCGATAAACGCCTTAAGCTCCGCCAGATCTACCTCAACGCCAGGCTCGCATTGCACAAATGCCACGACTTCTTCGTTTCCGGCGATCTGGCGCCCTACCACAGCGGTTAGCGTGACTGCCGGGTGCTCGTTGATCACTGCTTCCACGTCAGGTGGGTAGATATTGAAGCCCGAGCGGATTATCAGCTCTTTGCTACGTCCAACGATATACAGTTGATCATCATGATCGAGCTTGGCAATGTCGCCGGTATTGAGCCAACCATCTTCGGTCAGGGTTGCACGGGTAGCTTCCGGTTGGCGAAAGTAGCCTTTCATTATGTTGGGGCCGCGCACCCACAGTTCACCCACTTCTTCGCCAGGCTGCTCGGAAGTGCCACTATCGTTCAGAGGCTCCAGACGATACTCCAGCAGGGGGAGCACGCGGCCAACGGTGCTGTTGGCATGGCGATCATCAATGCGGGTTTGGCTGATGGTGGGACTCGCCTCGGTTAATCCGTAGCCATTGTGTAGCGTCAGACCAAAGGCTGCTTCCACACGCACTTTGGTATCGCTGTCTAACGGCGAACCACCCGCAGACATGTAAATCAGCTCAGGCGCTTCCAGGGTGCGCTGCTCGCGTTTCAAGAACTCTAACGCCCGGGCATACATCGCGGGCACGCCCTGGAGCACGGTAATACGCTCCTGTTTTAGCGTATCTAACATATGCGCGGCATCAAAACGCGGCACGGTATACAGGCAGGCACCGTTATACAGCGATCCCATGCACACAGAAGAGAGACCAAACACATGAGACATGGGCAGTACGCCATATACTCGCTGCCCTTCGCTTAAATGGCGCATGCCACCGGAGATCGAGGCAATATATAGAATGCCGCGATGGGTCAGCATGACCCCTTTAGGCGTGCCTGTGGTGCCCGAGGTGTAGATCATTGCTGCCACCTGCTCGCGACCGCTGGCGTAGATAGGCTCTGGTTCGCTGTCGTACAGCGATGAAATCGCAAGCCCACCCAACTGAGGGTGCTGGTAGCGGTCGGCGGCGTGGCGCTCGGCGTGCTGGCACGCCTCTGGTGATGCATCGCAAGTGTAGAACACTCGCCGAGGCAGGCAGTTGCCCTGAATCAGATCGACTTCCTGGGCAGATAACCGCGAATTCACAATCGCCACCCAGACATTCATCTCGCTGGCGGCGAGCAGCAGCACGACCAGGGCGCGGCAGTTTTCGCTTACCGTCATAATCCGGTCGCCTGGGCGAATATCCAACCTACTTAACCAATCACAGGCGGCGTGTATTTCTTCACCCAGCTCTGCATAGCTCAAGCGTATGTTGCCATCCACTATAGCGGGTCGATCGCCAAGGCGCTGAGCATTTTCAAGCACGCGGGTGCTGAGTCGTTCGGGAAGCTCAGCCACCAGCTCGCTGGCGAGGCGCCCAAAAATATTCTCGTCCGGTGCTTGGTAAGGTAACGACAAAGCCATTAGGACGCCTCCCGCACCATATTCCGGGCAATCACGATTTGCTGAATTTGGGTCGTGCCTTCGTAAATGCGGAATAGCCGCACATCACGGTAGAAGCGCTCAACGGCGTACTCAGACATATAGCCCGCGCCGCCGTGAACCTGCACCGCGCGATCGGCCACTCGCCCTACCATCTCAGCGCAGAACAGTTTGCAGCAGGAGGCCAGCGTCGAAACGTTTTCGTTATCATCTTTACGGCGCGCGGCATCCATCACCATGGTCTTGCCTGCATAGGCTTCGGTTTTACTATCCGCCAGCATGGCTTGAATCAATTGGTGTTCGGCAAGGGCAGCACCAAACTGTTTGCGTTCCATGGTGTAGCGCAATGACTCTTCGACCAAACGCTCAGCCACACCGACACAGACGGCAGAGATATGCAGCCGCCCGCGATCCAGCACCTTCATAGCGGTTTTAAAGCCCTGCCCCTCTTTACCACCAATAATGTTTTCGGCGGGTACCCGGCAGTTATCGAAAATAATATCGCAGGTGTGGGCGCCCTTCTGGCCCATCTTGTTATCTGCCGGGCCGCGCACTAAACCCGGGGTATCGCCTTCAACAATAAATGCTGATATACCACCTGCGCCTTTATTATTAGGATCAGTGCGCGCCATAACGGTAAAAAGATCAGCTTCGGGGCCGTTGGTGATATAGCGTTTGGTGCCATTCAAAATATAGTGATCACCGTCGCGCACCGCCGTCGTCCGCAGGCTGGCCGCATCGGAGCCTGAATCGGGCTCGGTCAAACAGAACGAGCTGAGGATCTCCCCCGTTGCCAAACGCGGCACATATTTAGCTTTCTGCTCGTCGGTGCCGTCAATCAAAATACCTTGGGCTCCAATACCGTTGTTAGTGCCAAATACCGAGCGAAAAGCGGGCGACGTTTTGCCAATCTCCATCGCCACTAACGCCTCCTCTTCCATCGTCAACCCCAGTCCGCCGTACTCTTCAGGAATCGATAGCCCAAAAAGCCCCATCTCTTTCATTTCCGATAGAATTTCCGGCGGCACAGCATCCTCTTCTGCCAGTCTCGCCTCATTGGGGATGAGGCGCTCACGGACAAAACGGCCGATGGTATCGACAAGCTGATTGATTAATTCGGGATCTCGGATCATGACGGCTCCTGGTGGCAACGGTTTTTATGATTAGTGTTAGCGCTGAGCGTGGACAGTACGCATGTTCTGCATAGCAAAACTATAGTCCACTATTCTTGTCAGGCACTTTTGCATAGCCTAGGATGACAGTCAATAATTGGAATTATATTTTGCAATGCAGAATCAAAACACCAAATAGTACCCATTTGCAGAGAGGACTTAGCGCATGGCTAGCGAATCAACACCTTCCCCTTTTAACACGCTTGGTATCGTCGGCACCGGCGCTATGGGCCGTGGCATCGCGCAGCTGGCTGCTCAGGCAGGTCTAGACGTCATGCTGTTCGACGTTAAAGAGGGTGCCGTACAAGAAGCTAAAAACTTTATTAATGGCCTATGGCAGAGAAGTGCCGAAAAGCAGCGCATTAGTGAGGACCAGGCTCAGCAGTACAGTGAACGGTTGATCGAAGCAAGCGAACTCGCCGCGCTGGCCCCTTGCGACATAATCATCGAAGCGATTGTTGAGAAGCTAGAGGCCAAGCAGGGTCTGTTCAGCGACTTAGAAGACATCATCAGCCAACAAGCGGTATTAGCGACCAATACATCATCGCTATCTGTCACAGCGATTGCCGCCGCCTGCCAGCACCCGGAGCGGGTTATCGGCTTTCACTTCTTTAACCCCGTACCGCTGATGAAAATTGCTGAGGTTATCCCTGGCCTTCGAACCTCAGACGAGGTTACCCAGCGGGTAAATACCTTAGGCGCAGCCATGGGCCACTTTACCGCTCAGGCGACCGATACGCCGGGGTTCCTGGTCAACCACGCCGGGCGCGCCTTCGGTACCGAAGCGCTGCGCATTTTAGGAGAAAGTGTCACCGACCCGGCCACTATCGATCGTATTATGGTCGATCAAGGCGGATTCAGGATGGGCCCTTTTACCCTGCTAGATTTGACCGGGCTCGATGTTTCCCACGCGGTGATGGAATCGGTTTACCAACAGTTTTATGAAGAGCCACGCTTTCGTCCGTCACCGTTAACGCGGCAACGTTTGGCCGCGGGCTTGCTGGGGCGAAAAACCAGCGAAGGCTTTTACAACTATATAGAAGGCAAACAGCAAATGCCGGATGAGCCTACCATCGCTGCGGTGTCGCCTTGCCCGGTGTGGATCAGTCAAGACGACCCCGAATCTGCTGAGGCTCTCGCTGGGCTGGTCAAAACGGCAGGCTGGCCATTAGAAACCGGCACTCAGCCCACTGAACAAGCGCTTTGCCTGCTGACGCCTTTTGGTGAAGATGCCACCAGCTGTGCGCTGCGCCAGACGTTAGACGCCCAACAGTGCGTGGCCGTGGATATGCTCGCGGGGCTTGATAACCGCCGCAGCCTAATGACGACACCGCTGACCCAAGACACGTTTATTCAAGCAGCACAGAGCCTTCTCAATCACGACGGCACGGCGGTGAGCACCCTCCAGGACAGCAACGGTTTTGTTCTTCAGCGTATTACTGCCTGCATCGTTAATGTCGGCGCCGATATTGCCCAGCAGAGCGTTGCTGAACCCGCGACTATCGACCGTGCGGTTGAGCTTGGCCTGGGCTACCCGTTTGGTCCCTTGGGCATGGGCGACCACTACGGCGCTTCACGCATTATGACGATACTCAATAACTTGCTTGAGGCCACCGGCGACCCCCGTTATCGCCCCAGCCCGTGGCTGCGCCGCCGCGCCGCGCTACAAGTATCGCTAACCACCGCTTAACGTCTACACCAATAACAAGGAGCACCATCATGCAAGACGCCTATATTTACGACGGCATCCGTACCCCCTTTGGTCGCCACGGCGGCAACTTAGCGGCCATTCGGCCGGATGAACTGCTGGGCCTGACCCTCAAAACGTTGGTAGCCCGCAACCCTTTCGCGCCAGAGAGTTACGAAGAGGTGCTGGCAGGCTGTACCAACCAGGCAGGCGAGGACTCTCGTAACGTGGCCCGCCACGGGGCGCTACTCGCTGGCCTTCCCATTGAAGTCGCCGGGCAAACCGTCAACCGTCTCTGCGGCAGTGGCTTGGCAGCGATGATGGACGCCGCCCGTGCAGCACGGTTGGGCGAAGGCGAGCTGTTTTTAGCCGGTGGCGTAGAATCGATGTCCCGTGCACCCTACGTACTTGGCAAAGCGGACTCCCCATTCGCCCGTAATCAGCCGATGTACGATACGGTGATCGGTTCACGCTTTCCCAACCCCTGGATTGCCAAGGAGTACGGCAGCCACAGCATGCCGGAAACCGCCGATAACATTGCCCACGACCTCAATATTGGCCGTGATGCCAGCGATTCATTTGCCGCTCGCTCCCAGGCACGCTATGCAAAATCGCTTGCCGCCGGTTTCTACGACGGTGAAATATTTGGCGTTGAAGTGCCCCAAGGGCGCAAACAGCCGCCACTGCTGGTAGATAAGGACGAACACCCACGTCCACAAAGCACTGAAGATAAGCTTGCCAAGCTAGGTACACTATTTGAGGGTGGCGTGGTGACCGCTGGCAACGCCTCGGGCCTTAACGACGGCGCCGCTGCCATGATTGTGGGCACCCAGGCGGCCGGCGAGCGTGTGGGGCTAACGCCGCGTGCTCGAATCGTGGCGAGTGCCGTAGCCGGGGTAGCGCCACGGGTGATGGGCTTGGGCCCGGTACCCGCTTCGCAAAAGGCGCTTGCGCGTGCAGGACTGACCCTTGAACAAATGGACGTGATCGAAATTAATGAAGCATTTGCCGTACAGGTACTCGGCTGCGTGCAGCAGTTAGGGCTTTCCTCTGACGACTCGCGGTTAAACGTTAATGGCGGCGCGATTGCCATCGGCCACCCCTTAGGGGCCTCCGGCGCACGCTTGGCGCTGACGGCCCTACGCCAACTTGAAACCAGTGGCGGCCGCTATGCGCTGGTTACTATGTGCATTGGGGTTGGTCAGGGTATCGCGACGGTGATTGAGCGCCTAGATCAATAAACCACGTTCGTCGCGCATGCGACTTTCAATATGCATGCGCGGCAGGCTATTAAAGAGTTACCAAAGCGTTAATGAGGACTTGTATCGTACTGAAGTAAATATGCGATACTTGCTCTATTATTTATTAGATAATCGAGACGCTTGATGGAACCTAACGACATCGCTGACGAAGGATCACTTCCAAGTAAGGATCGAAATTTTGTCACCGCTCTCGCCCGAGGGTTGGAATTATTACGCGCCTTTGGCAGTGGCGAAGAATATCTAGGGAATGCAGAACTTTCCAATAGAACCGGTGTTCCTCGACCCACTGTGTCAAGGTTAACATACACGCTTACTCAATTAGGCTACTTGCAGCATAATACCCACCTAGAAAAATACCGCCTCGGCCCCGGCATACTCGCTTTGGGTTATCGATATCTTGCTAATATGGGAATTCGTGAAATTGCTCGTCCCCATCTGCAGAAGCTAGCCGACGCTACTGACTGTAATGTAAGCCTAGGCAGTGCTGATCGTAACGATATGGTTTACTTGGAAACCTGCCACGGCCATGGTCCACTAGTTATTCGCCTGAATATCGGCTCACGATTACCTATCGCCACTTCCGCAATTGGCCGCGCATGGTTATGTGGACTTTCTAACGAAAGATGCCAACAGGTATTACAAGAGTTGGAAGCATTTTATGGTTCAGAGTGGCCCCGATATAAAGCAGGCATTGATAAAAGCATGAAAGACTATGCAGAATATGGTTTTTGTCTATCAGAACAAGATTGGCAGCAAGATATTAGTGCCGTAGCCATGCCTTTGATTTTAGAAAATGGTGGTGAAGTGATGGCGATCAACTGTGGTGGTGCCAGTTTACGCCTTGACCATAAAAGACTCGTTAACAATTTGGGTCCGAGGTTGAAAGAGATCGCCCTTAATATTAAAAACGAGCTGGAACCAAGACATCGCTAAGCAATTGATTTTAAACACATTATTTAACAAAAAACACTGTCGATGTTACGGTGATTTTCAACCCAGTTGTCCAAATAGCTGCCTCTAAGCAGCCTGTTTATTACGCTCGACTTCCTGCAGCTTGCCAGGGTTGAGCGCTACCGAACCGGGTACTTCCCAGTTTCGTGTGTTGCCTGACCAGCGCTGTGGATGTCGGCGCTTAGCTCTTTCATAAACCGCTTTGCGATGCTCAAGACGTTCTCGGTCGGCACCTTGATGCCGATCAGCGGGCGTCACGTACCGAATGCCACTGTGCAGGTGCTGTTCGTTGTAAGCGCGTTCGAACGTCAGCATCCAGTCACGTACCGCGTTCAGCGATGCAAAGCCCTTTGTGGGCCACGCTGGACAATACTTGACGGTGCGGAACAACGCTTCCGAGTAAGGGTTGTCATTGCTCACTCTCGGTCGACTGTAAGACATCAACATCCCCAGCTCTGTTAACCTCGCTTTAAGCGTATAAGACGTCATCGGTGCGCCGTTATCCGAGTGCAGCACTGGAGGCTGGTGCCAGCAGCCTTCGCGCAATAAAGCGCGTTCCAGCAGGTGTTTCGCTAACTCGCCTGATTCCGCCTCGTGGACTTCCCAGGCGATGATTTTGCGACTGTAGATATCCATGATCAGATAGAGATACCAGTGCTGGCCACGCACAACGGAAGAGCAATAGCTGATGTCCCAGCACCAGACTTGGTTGGGTCCGGTTGCTGTGAAGCTCGTCGGCTCAGGCACTGGGCGGCGTGGCTTCATTCGCCCTCGATGGTGCTGCTGTTGGTGCTTTTTCAGTACCCGGTAAAACGACGACTCGGAAGCCAAGTAGACCCCTTGATCTGCCAGTAACGGCACGATCTGAGACGGTGGCAGGCTCTGATACTCGGAGCGATTGCAGGCACTCAAAATAGCCTGTTCCTCCTCGTGAGTCAGTTGATGCGGCTGACTGCCTTGTACCGCGTGTGGGCGCTGATCCTCAGCCACCGCGCCACACCCAGAACGCCAGCGTTTCAGCGTGCGCTCGCTCACGTCTATCATCGCCGCTGCTTGATAACGGGAAGCGCCCCCGGTGACCGCTTCATCAAACAACGTAATGAGCCTTGCACGTTCCTCAAGAGGCGTCAGTCGTCCTCGCCGCTGTTCGGGTCTTCGCCGTACAAGGCGTCGAGCTTTTTTGAGAGCACCAGTAACGATGTCGTTTCCGCTAGGGCTCTGTCTTTGCGACGCACTTCCGCTTTGAGCTGTTTGATCGTCTTACGGTCTTGTTTACGCTGCTTTTGTGCCGTTTTTTGCTGGTCTTCTTGTTGGCCAGCGCCCTGGAGACAAGCGGCTTTCCACTGTTGGATCTGCTCGGGATACAGGCCTTTTTCGCGGCAGTAAGCACCAAGCTCTGTTTCTGACAGGGTGGCGGTTTCGATGACCACGGCAAGCTTGGCGTCAGGCGACCACTCGTTGTCGCTTTGGGTGTAACCCGGCACAGGCACTCCTTTTTCTCGACACTGTTTTAACCAACTATACAGCGTCGCGTCAGAGATGCCTTCTTCAGTGGCGACAGATACCACACTGCGATTATGGGGTGGCAACAACTTTTTCAGTACAACAGCTTTACGCTCTTTAGAATAACGTGGCACACGCGCTCCATGCCGCTCCCTCTGGATTTGATTTAGGCGATATCGCCAACCGGACAACTAGGCTGACAGAGGGGGGTTATGTGACCCCCCTTACATAGCGTTGTGATGGAGCTACTCACTCGTCGCTAAGTGCTTCGTACGATCCTGTGATCGTTGCACTTTGGATAGGGTAGATCCAGTTTCCTAAACTAGTCCCGGCAACGTAGCCCTTCAGCAACTAATAAGCCATACGCAAAAATGCAGGAGCTGGCGAGATGATAGAGCCTTGCCAGTTGCGACTCTCGTAGTGTTATATCTCAAAATTTAGAGAGATTAACTGCTTTAGACATTGTGTCGATTCTGTGATGCAGCGACTTTGCCAGATGAAAAAATAATATCGTCCGCTTTTTTCGCAACTCGAATGGCTTCAGGTAAACGATCAACAAGGCTATGCCATTTCAGACCAAGAGATGATAGGGCGTGCGCTCCACGGCGGCACCCACCTTCGATGCGAACGGCGAACTGCTGGGCGCCACCAATGTCAGCACCAACGCCGCACGCGTGGAACTGGAAACTCTGCTGCGCGACTACCTGCCGGTACTGCAGAGAAAAAGTTATCAAATCCGCTCCCTGTTACATTAATAGCCTGGTCAAGGCACATTTTATCTATAATTAGGTGGCAAGAATTGCCTTTAGCGCCGCTTGGTATCCCTGCGTCCCAAGCCCCGCAATGACGCCATCTGCACGCAACGATACATAGGAGTGATGGCGGAAGCTTTCTCGCTTGTGGACATTTGAAATATGCACCTCAATCACCTTGCCTTCGAAGGCATTAAGCGCATCCAGGATAGCGACAGAGGTATGCGTATAGGCCGCAGGATTTATGATGATGGCCAGCGTTCCATCCAGACGAGCCGCATGAATGGCGTCGATCAGCTCGCCTTCGTGATTGCTCTGAAAACAGTTAATAGCCCAGCCGGCGATGCGCGCTTTTTCACGCAGCGCGTTATTCACATCATCCAGTGTCTCGTACCCATAAACGTCTGGTTCACGCGCCCCTAATAGATTTAGGTTCGGCCCATGAAGCACCGTAACTTTTGGCTGGCTCATTCATTAATATCCTCTTTTAGCGACACACTGTCTCCCGCTCAACGCAATTGCGCAAGTGCCTGCTCAAGCGATGCCTGCTGACGTTGTGCGTAGAGTGCGACTTCATCAATCACCGGTACACCCAAAGCCTGCTCGAACTGTTGCTGGTTGGCATCGCGAGCGTAGCCGCTATGTCCTTTATCGCCCAGGTTCGACTGAAAAATGCCCGCCGCGCTGACCGGCAGAAAATCCTCGTAAATCATCGGGGAGATCGTTAATGCCCCCTGCTCCAGTAACGCTTCCACATCGCCTGCGTCGACAGGTTCGTCTAACTTCGCGCCGGGCGCGGCGTGGTAGTGAAAAAAAGCCAAGTCGTCGCGGCGCAGGGTAGCGTCATCATCCGGGAAGGCTTCAAACACCGACGATAAATGAGCCTGGTGAGCGTCGTTATCTGCGACCGTCGCGCTTTTGGCCTCGCCCAGCAGGCGGTCATACAGTGCCCGCCCTTTGTGCGTCAGCGCAATGCCGCGCTGCTCAATTTCGCCAAAGCGTGCGGTGTGATGCCCCTGGGCCGCGTCGGCAAACGAAATCGGCTCTTCCAGCGCTTTGAAGCTGGTTTGGCGCAGCAGAATCGGGCAGCGCCGCCGGGGCGGTCCTTCGATGATAGCTTTGGGGTCAATACCCACCTGGGGCATACGCCGCTGCACTTCGTCGATATCCAGCGTACGCGGCGTTAGATGGTTGATATGCGGCCCTTTGAAGCACACCACATCGGCGATCAGTCGATGCTCCTGCTGCAAGCGCTGATAGGTGGCTAAGTCGACCGTGGCCTGCTCATGCCAGCGAAACGTTTCCAGCGCTTGATGGACAAACTGCTCGGCCTGATCAGCGTTGAGCCCACCCTGACGTTCAAAACGCTCTATCAGGGCTTCCGCCTGCGGGGTGACAATACGGCGAGCCTCGAGAATCTCGCTGGCCTGTTGACGCAGCTCAGGGTCGTCAATCAGTTCCAGGCGCAGCAGCGAGGTGAACACCCGGAAGGGATTGCGCGAAAGCGCCGCATCGTCGACCGGGCGAAACGCCGTGGAATGGACCGGCACACCGGCGGCGGCCAGGTCGTAGTAGCCTACGGGCTGCATCCCCATCACGGCGAACATGCGGCGCAGCAGGGCTAATTCCTCCGCGGTGCCGACACGAATCGCCCCGTGACGCTCCACGTCGAGGCGATCCAGGGCATTATGGGCGGCAAGCGTCTCACGTAGGGCGGGAGACGCCGACAGCACCTCTTCATTCACTGCCGCGACCAACGACAGCAGGGCACTGTATTGGGGCACTTCCTGCTGGTACATGGCCGACATGGCCTTGGAAAACTGGTCGCGAATGTCGTCGCTGGTAACGTGAGCTGCGCTCATCGTGCGCTCCTTGATCATAAAGCCTGGGGTGATAGTAACGCGCTTGAGATGCCGACAATTGCATATTTTCTGCCCATAGCTTCATCAAAATACCACCCGAGCCTGTCAGGAGCTCCCACAAGCGTTGGCGGCGTCACTTGTCCGGCTGTTACATTAACGGCCATGTTCCTTGAGACTGACTTCACACCATGACGTGCCCGCTCTATATCGGCTTGCCCATGTGGTCCAACCAGGATTGGTCGGGCACGCTCTATCCGCGTTACGCCAAAACCGACCTGCTCAGCGATTATGCGGCAGTGTTTTCCAGCGTCGAGGGCAATACCACGTTTTACAGCGGTGCGCCCAAGCCGGAAACGGTCGCGGGCTGGGCACGCCAGGCACCTGCCCATTTTCGTTTTTGCTTCAAACTCCCTGCAAGCGTTACCCACGACCAGCGGCTGACACGCCTGGACGAGGCCTGGTCCTTTTTAGCAGCCCTCGCCCCGCTTCACGACCGATTGGGGCCCACCATGGTTCAGTTGCCTCGCGATTTTGGCCCTGATGAACTCCCCCAGTTGGAAGCGCTGCTGGCGGGCTGGCCCGTACATTTACCCTGCGCGGTAGAAGTGCGCCACCCTGATTTTTTCCACAAGGGCGCGGCCGAGAAAGCCCTTAACCGCCTGTTGATAACTTATCGGGCTAACCGCGTGATGCTCGACGTGCGTCCGCTGTTCTCGACCCCGGCAAACGACCACCCGGGCCTGGCCCACGCCCAGCAAGAAAAGCCGAAACTCCCATTACACGTGCTTTCAACAGCGAATCACCCTGTGATTCGCTTTATTGGCCATATTGACAAAACGATTAATGTTGGCTACTTCAATGCCTGGAAGGCACGCCTAAACCTGTGGATAAATCAGGGGAAAACCCCTTTCTTATTTGTGCATACCGCGGATAATCGGGAATCGCCCGCACTCGCCCGTCTGTTCTATAACGACCTTCAGGATATAACGCCCCTGCCGCCGCTCGGCCCGTTTGCCAACGAAAAGCAGAGCCAACTGTTTTAACCTGGTTTTTTAGCAGTGCTTACTGGCATGCAATGCACTGATCGGATAAATTGCGCATACTTTCGAAAAACGACGTTGGCAATTTTCTGCCAGTCCTTTTTTTCGAATAACGGTGCAACGCGCCGACAACGACTTATTACAATCAATTAATCAACGGGTGATGTATGGCAAAACTTGCACATGCACAGTGGTCGTCCAAGATGGCCTTTGTGCTGGCAGCTGCCGGTTCGGCAGTTGGCCTAGGCAATATTTGGCGCTTCTCTTATTTGGTCGGCGAAAGCGGTGGTGCAGCCTTCGTACTGGTCTACCTTGCTTGCGTGGCATTGGTCGGCGTACCCATTCTGCTTTCCGAATGGATGATCGGCCGACGCGGGCAGAAAAATCCCATCGACAGCATGAAAGAACTGGCCAGCCAAAGCGGTAAGTCGAAAGGGTGGGCGCTGGTCGGTATCAGCGGCGTACTCGCCGGCTTCCTGATCCTATCTTTCTACAGCGTGATTGGTGGCTGGTCGCTCAACTATACGCTGAGCTCAGTCATGGGCACCTTCAGCGGCCAGGATGCCGACAGCATTGGCGCTATCTTTAACAGCATGCTGGCAAGCCCAGGTACGCTGCTGCTCTGGCACAGCGCCTTTATGCTACTGGTCATCGGTATCGTTGCCCGTGGCGTGACCAAAGGGCTTGAGAGCGCCGTGCGCTCGCTAATGCCTGCGCTGGTTATTTTAATGCTGATTCTGGTGGGTTACGGGATGACCACCGGTCACTTCGGTGAAACCCTGGCGTTCATGTTCAGCCCCGACTGGAGCGCGCTGAATGGCGGCGTGGTGCTTGCGGCCATGGGCCAGGCGTTCTTCACGCTGTCGCTGGGCATGGGCATCATGATGGCCTATGGCTCGTACCTGGGCGAAGACGTCAACCTGCTGAGCACGGCGCGCACGGTCATCATTATTGATACCGCCATCGCGTTGCTGGCCGGCTTGGCGATTTTCCCCATTGTCTTTGCCAATGGCTTGAGCGCTGGCGAAGGCCCGGGACTGATCTTCGTCACCCTGCCTATCGCGTTCGGCAACATCACCGGCGGCGTCATTCTGGGGCTGATGTTCTTCCTGTTACTGACCTTTGCCGCACTGACCTCGGCAATTTCGTTGCTCGAGCCCACTGTCGAGATGCTGGAAGAGCGCACCTCGCTGTCGCGCGTTCCGGCAACCCTGGTCAGCGGTATTGTCGTGTGGCTATTGGGTGTTGCAGCGCTGCTGTCGTTCAACCTGTGGTCGGATGTCTTGTTCTTCGGGCTGAACATCTTCGACTTGCTGGATACCTTCACCGCGAAGATTCTGCTACCGCTCACCGGTCTCGGTGCCGTGGTATTTGTCGCGTGGTGCCTGGATCGCAAGAGCGTCGAGCAGGAACTGGCGCTGGGCGCAACAGGACTCAGCGTATGGAACATCGTCGCGCGCTTTATCGCGCCGATAGGCGTTATCGTGGTGTTCCTCGCCGGTATTCTTTAAGTCGGGTCAACTTGGCTCTGCGCCTAGCAGAGCCAAGCGCCTATAAGCATGCTTTAAACGGCGAGGCCTCGCGTTAGGCACCGCCATTGTGCAACTTTCTCAGTTCCGTCTCAGTGCAATTCGCTCTCTTGCCGTTCGTCTTCGTCCGGCAGGGGCGCGATATCCCGCGATAGCGCTTGAAACTCCCGATGCAGTTCGATCCCCCGACGCGCGCGCAGATTGCGTTGTGCGGCACTACGCCGGCGCTGGGCGTGTTCGTCCACTTCCATACTCATGAAAATATCGAGCAGTTCGCTCTTGACCGAGGTGATGCGTTCGACATTGCGCATGATCGACGTTCCTCCAGGTGAATATGCCTGCGTCCACCTGCATCCGTGACGACTGTTAGATGATGCAGTGCGGCACTTCAGTTTTTACTATAACCTACTTGACAAAATGATGACGAATCTTAAAAAAACGGCTAAACGCCCTATAAACGCTAAAGGACCACCACCGAATAGTGTGTGGCCCTAACTACCCATTGAGGCATACTGTGATCATTCAGCATGCAAGCTGCGCGAAACATAACGATGAGCGAACAAATGGAAACGATCGTTTTAAACGTAAGCACATTCGCGTATTCTTGAATACTTGCTGGCTGAACACACAAGGAGCTGAACGTGAGTCGCGCCCTGTTCGATGAAATGAGACGCCGCATGGAGCACTTCCGCCGCTCCGAGCAGAAAGTGGCGCGGTTTGTACTGCGCAATCCAGAAGAAGTGATCCATATGCGGATCGTCGACCTCGCCACCGAGGCGAAAGTCAGCGAGCCAACCGTGGTGCGCTTCTGCCGTGCCTTGGGCTGCAATGGCTTCCAGGATTTTAAACTTCAGCTCGCCCAGATGCTGGCCACCGGCAGCCAGTTTGCCCAGTTCTCGATGAACGATAGCGATTCCGTCGCCGAGTTCTCGCACAGCATTTTCGATTCGACGGTGGGCACCCTGCTGTCGGTTAGGGATCGCCTGGATAACGATGCCCTGGGCCGCGCGGTCAATGCCCTGGCGATGGCCAATCGCGTGGAGTTTTACGGCTTTGGCGCGTCGGGTGCGGTGGCCTTTGATGCCCAGCACAAGTTTTTCCGTTTGCAGATTTCCACCTCGGCCTATGCCGACCCCCACATGCAGAACATGTCGGCGGTAACCCTCAAGGAAGGCGATGTCGTCGTCGCCATTTCCCAAACGGGGCGTACCAAGGCGCTGGTCGCCAGCGTACGCTTGGCGCGGGAAGCGGGTGCAACGGTGATTGGCCTGTGCCCCAGCGACTCACCGCTGGCGGAAGAGGTGACCCTGCCGCTGTATATTGATGTGCACGAAGACACCGAAATCTACACGCCGATGAGTTCGCGCATCGCCCACCTGGTACTGGTCGACGTGCTCGCGGTGGGCGTGGCCAAAACCCGCGGCCCGAAACTCGCCGAGCAGCTCAAGTCCGTGAAGAAGAGCCTTAACTCGCTGCGTTTCCCTGAAGACTCGTGAACACCGAGTTATCGTTTTGGCTGTGCTAGACTGACGGCCCATTTTTCGACCCGGCAGCGGCTTATATGGACGACGTCACGGCGATACTCGATCAGCTTAACTCCGACCAGCGCGAAGCGGTCAGCGCCCCTCAAGGCAACCTGTTGGTACTGGCGGGCGCGGGCTCGGGCAAAACCCGCGTGCTGGTGCACCGTATCGCCTGGCTGATGCAGGCCGAGGGCCTGTCGCCCTACGCGCTGCTGGCCGTGACCTTTACCAACAAGGCCGCGCGTGAAATGCGCACCCGTCTGGAAGCGCTGCTGGGGCTGTCTTTGCGCCATGTATGGGTGGGCACCTTCCACTCGATTGCCCATCGCCTGCTGCGCACCCACTGGCAGGATGCGCGGCTGCCGCAGCACTTTCAGATTATCGACGCCGACGACCAGCTACGCCTGGTAAAACGCCTGCTGAAAGACTACTCCATCGACGACGAACGCTACCCGCCGCGTCAGGTACAGCATTTTATATCCGGCTGTAAGGAAGAAGGCCTGCGCCCCCACCAGGTCAATGTGGACGGCGATGCCTACATGGGCCAGATGGTCGAGCTCTACGAGCGCTACCAGCTGACCTGCGAACGCGGTGGCCTGGTCGATTTCGGTGAGTTGCTGCTCAGAAGCCTGGAGCTACTGCGCGATAACCCGCCGCTGTTGAAGCACTACCAGGAGCGCTTTGGCCATGTGCTGGTGGATGAGTTTCAAGACACCAATACGCTGCAATACGCCTGGCTAAAACTGCTGACCGGCATGCAAACGCCGATGACCGCCGTCGGTGATGACGATCAGTCGATCTACGGCTGGCGAGGTGCCAAGGTCGAAAATATCAGCCGCTTTGAGAAGGAGTTCCCGCAAACTCATACCGTACGGCTCGAGCAGAACTATCGCTCTACCAGCGCGATTCTGGAAGCTGCCAATACGCTGATCAGCCACAACAGCGAACGGATGGGCAAAAACCTGTGGACCGACGGCATCGAAGGCGAGCCGATCTCGATCTACGCCGGGTTTAACGACCTGGAAGAAGCCCGTTATATCGTCGATACCATCAAAGAGAAGGTCGATGAAGGCCTCAACCGCCGTGATATGGCGATTCTCTACCGTTCCAACGCCCAGTCACGGCTGCTGGAAGAGACATTGATACGCCAGGGCATGCCCTACCGTATCTACGGCGGCCACCGCTTCTATGAACGACTGGAAATCAAAAACGCCCTGGCCTACCTGCGCCTGTTGCTCAACCGCGACGACGACGCTTCCCTGGAGCGGGTGATCAACGTGCCCACCCGCGGCATTGGTACCCGCACGGTGGAAATCGTCCGCCTGCGCGCCCGCGAACAGAACATTCCGCTGTGGCAGGCGCTGCACGACGCGATACACGACGGCACGCTGAAAGGCCGCGCGGGCAACGCGGTGCAGGCGTTTGCCAACCTGATCGAGCAGTTGGATAACGACGCTGCCGGGCTGCCCCTGCACGACATCATCGACCACGTGACCACCAAAACGGGCCTGATCGAGCATCACAAAAGCGAACGCGGCGAAAAGGGCCAAGCACGGGTCGAAAACCTCGAAGAGCTGGTCAATGCTGCCCGGGCCTTCACCCACGGCGATGCCTTCGAAACCCCGGAAGCCGGTGAGGGCATGGCGGCACTGGAAACGTTTCTCTCGGAAGCCGCCCTCAATGCCGGCGATCACGAGGCCGAAGAGTTTGAAGACAGCGTGCAGCTGATGACGCTGCACTCGGCGAAGGGCCTAGAGTTCCCCGTGGTGTTTATTGCCGGCGTCGAGGAAGGGCTGTTTCCGCACAAGATGTCGCTGGAGGAGCCGGGCAGGCTCGAGGAAGAGCGTCGGCTGTGTTACGTCGGCGTGACCCGCGCGATGCAGAAGCTTTACCTCACCCACGCCGAGACCCGCCGCCTGCATGGCAAAGAGGTGTTTCCGCGCCCCTCGCGCTTTCTGCGCGAACTGCCCCCGCACCTGCTTGAAGAAGTCCGCCTGCGCGGGCATATTTCCCGCCCGGTCACCGCGTCGCGCTCCTCCTTTACCCAGCAAAGCGTCGAGGGCAGCGACGACCTGCCCAGCCTGCACGTTGGCCAAGGGGTAGAACACCCGGTCTTCGGTGAAGGGATCATCCTTAACGCGGAAGGTGAAGGTGCCCGCGCCCGTGTCCAGGTCAGCTTTGAAGGCGAGGGCGTCAAATGGCTGGTGTTAGGCTTTGCCAAGCTAACGCCGCTTTAAACGACCCGCGACTCATCACTTACGCATCTTTGCTTGCGCACCCACTGCCCCACAGAGAGCCTTATGAAACAACGCTTAAAACGCCTATTTCCCGAAGTGTGCAACGGCTGGTCAACATTGAGCGGCTACCACCGTTTTGAACGCCTCGTCTCGCTAGTACTGGCCCTTGCCATCGGCGGGGCCGTGCTGGTCGCCATGTACTACCTGGTAATTCACGTAGTGCAGCTGTTATTTATTCAAAGCCGAGACCCTTTCGATTACCGCGTGTTTCAAGCGCTATTCGACATGATTCTTACCGTGCTGATTGCCATGGAATTCAACAACTCCATCATCCGCACCATGACCAGTGGCAAAGGCTTTATCCATGTCGAGATTGTCGTGCTGATTGCTATCATGGCGTTGGTACGCAAGTTCATGGTGCTGGATATGGAGACCATCGACCCCTGGCAAATCGGTGCGTTGGCCGCCGCGGTGCTGGCCCTCGGGGGCTGCTATTGGTTGGTTCGTCATGCCAACCGCATGAAAGATGCCAGCGACGATTGATCGGAAAACTTGCGGGCAAAATTCGCCCTAACGCATACTGGCGGACGGACACGGCGCCCGTGCGCCCCATAAAAATAGCGACATTACGTTTGGAGTCTTGCTCATCATGCAACGCCGTCACTTTCTCAAAACCGCCAGCCTTGGCGTCGCGGGGGCCGCTGCCGCCCCTTTCGTATCCACATCCCAGGCCCGCGCCAACGAAACCTACAACTGGGACATGGTTACCTCCTGGCCTAAAAACTTTCCTGCATTAGGCACCGGTGCCAACGACTTCGCCCGCCGGGTGGAACAGCTTTCCAACGGCCGCATGACGATTACCGTCCACGGCGCGGGCGAGTTGGTGCCAGCGCTCGAAGTCTTCGATGCCGTCGCCGCCGGTACGGCTGAAATGGGCCACTCGGCGTCATATTACTGGCGCGGAAAAGTCGCCGCTTCGCAGTTTTTCACGGCTGTGCCCTTCGGCATGACAACCACCGAAATGAATGCCTGGCTTTACCACGGTGACGGTCAGGCGCTGTGGGATGAGATTTACGCTCAGCACAATCTGAAGCCCTTTGCGGTGGGCAATACCGGGCCGCAGATGGCGGGCTGGTTCAAGAAAGAGATCAACTCGCTGGACGATATGCAGGGCCTCAAGCTGCGCTTGCCCGGACTTGCCGGTGAAGCCATGAACGGCATCGGTGTGAGCACCGTCAACATGCCAGGCTCGGAG
Organism: Halomonas sp. SH5A2; assembly: GCF_014263395.1. GTDB lineage: Bacteria > Pseudomonadota > Gammaproteobacteria > Pseudomonadales > Halomonadaceae > Vreelandella. Next base: position 3,756,348 of record NZ_CP058321.1, read on the forward strand.
ATATTTACTTCGTTGCAAACCGGCGTATTGGATGCTGCCGACTGGGTCGGCCCCTATAACGACCTGGCCTTCGGCCTGCATCAGGTGGCGGACTACTACTACACCTCGGTGTGGAATGAGCCCACGGCCGCGTTGGAGGGCACTATCAACCTCGACGCCTGGAACGCGCTGCCCGATGACCTAAAAGCCGTCGTCACCGAAGCCGCGCGCGCCTCGAATCTGGCGATGTATAGCGAGTTCGCCTTCCGTAACGCCCAGGCCCTCGAAGCTCTGGTGGACGAACACGACGTGCAGTTACGCACCTTCCCCGAGGAAGTCATGGCGGCGCTCTATAAAAGCTCTCAAGAAGCCATTCAACGCCAGGTCGAAGACGATGAAGAATCACGCCGGGTGTATGAGTCCTATTCGGCGTTCCAGAAAATCGTCCGCCCCTTCAGCGATGTCGGCGAATACGCCTATTTGAAAAGCCGAGACAACGTCGGGGCGTAGGCGTTAACGTCACGGGTAGGCATAAAGGGCGCTGAATCAAGCGTCCTTTTTTTAGGGAATTGTTAGGAAAGTTTCAGGTCCTGCTTAGTCATGAACCGCGCGGATGCGGCCATTGTCGTCCAGCGCCACCATCACAAAGCGTGCCTCGGTCACCTTTTGGCGCTCGTCCGGATGCTGTTCGTGTAGGGCGCGTACCCACACCTCCACGTCGATCTTCATAGAGCTATGCCCCACCTCTTGAAGCTCGGTGTAGACGCTCACCATCGACCCGACCCGCACCGGGCTTAAAAAATCCATTGCTTCAATGGCCACGGTGGCGGTTCGCCCGCCAGCTTCACGGCCCGCCGCCAGCTCGGCCGCCTGGTCCATCTGGTTCACCAGCCAACCGCCGGAAATATCGCCGTAAACATTGGTATCCTGGCGCGAGGCCAGTAATTTGAGGGTCAATTGACCTTGGGGGGCAGGCACATCGTCCAAATCGGTATCCAGCAGTGTCATGTGTCGGTCGCTTTGTCGGTTTATTATTGTGAAAATCAGATCGCCCTTTGAGGCGCACCTTGCCGCATCGCAATAAGTGGCTAGTTAATCACAAGAGAGCATTCGATTGAATAGTAACGGTTTCGCTTTTCGCATGAAATTTCGCGCGGCGCTGGGCCTGGCCTGGCTGCTCTTGAGTTTGCCGCTTGTCGGCTGGGCACAACAGCCCCAGGCGCCTTCCGTGAGCGGCACCCTGGGCGCCGTTGGCTCGGACACTATGGCCGGATTGATGCTGCGCTTGGGCGAAGCGCTTACTACTCAATATCCGGAAATCAACGTTCAATTTCAAGCCAGTGGCTCTGCCAGCGCACCGCCAGCCTTGCTGGCGGGCACTACCCGCATAGGCCCCATGTCCCGGCGCATGACCACTGATGAACGCAGCGCCTTTATCGAGCGTTACGGCTACCCACCCCTGGAACTGCGCGTGGCACGCGATGCACTTATCGTGATTGTACACCGCCACAACCCCCTGGCGGCGATCTCACTTCAGGATGTGGATGCGGTTTTTTCGACTAACCAGGCCTGCGGTGGCTCGCAATCGATGACTCGCTGGAAAACACTGACCCAGGACGCGACGGCGCCAAGCGGCCGTATCGCCTTGCACGGACGTAATATGGCCTCGGGCACCTACGGCCTGTTTCGTCAACGCGCGCTGTGCGACGGTGAGTTCCGCGCCGATATCAGCGAGTACATGGGCGCGTCGGCGGTCGTCGCGGCGGTGGGCGAGTCCTACGGGGCCATGGGCTATTCCGGTCATAACCACTTGACGCCATCAGTAAAGGCACTCTCCCTGACCACTCAGCAGGGTAACGCTGTGCCACCCAGCGAAGCCGCCATTCAAAGCGGCGACTATCCGCTTTCCCGCTACCTGTATGTCTACGTCAATCTGCCGCCTGACGAATCGCTGCCTGCCGCCGAGCGGGCGTTTCTGGATCTCATCATGTCCACTGAAGGTCAGCAGATTACCCGAGCGTCGGGTTTCGTTCCCCTGCCCCTGGACGATCTTGAGGCTCAGCGGGCATGGTAGTCAGACTCTGTCATTTAATTGTCATATTGGTCACGTAACGTAAGGAGCCTGCATGCAACCCCAAACGCTGACCCTATCGCTGCCTTGCCCATGATAGTCACATGACCCGCACTCGGCTCTTTCATCAGCCGCTTCGCCACTTACAGGACCGCATCGCCACCGGACTTATCACCGCCGGAGGTATTGGCGTGCTGCTGGCCATATTGGGTATCGGGGTATTTTTGGTCTGGGAAGCAGCTCCCTTGTTGCTCGACGGCGATACCGCCTCGCTGGCCATGCTCTCGCCGTTGGCGTGGGGGACGCTGAAAGCCGCCCTGATGGCATTACTGTTTGCGTTGCCACTGGCGCTGGGAGCGGCGGCTTATTCAGCGTTTTTCATGTCGGCCCGACTACGCAGCCGTATAAAACCCACCCTGGAAATGATGGAAGCCATCCCCGGGGTGGTCATCGGCTTTATCGCCGGTATGCTGCTCGCCCCCTGGGTCGAGCGTCATTTGGCCAGCACCCTGGTGGTGATTGTCTGGCTGCCGCTTAGTGCCGGGCTCGCCGGTCTGGTCTGGCACCTGGCGAGTCGCCGCTGGCAGCGCCGTCTGCCGCTTTCATGGGCGGCGCTGTGGCTGATCCCGTGGCTCATTGCCATGTTCATTATCGCCCTGTGGCTCACCCCACTGGCGGAGCAAGCCTTCTGGGGGGGTGACCTTCGTCAGCATCTTTATAGCGTGTTTGGCCTCGATTACGTCACCCGTAATGCGCTGATTGTCGGCCTGGCAATGGGCTTCGCGGTGATCCCCGGCGTCTATTCGCTGGCCGAAGATGCGCTTACCGAGGTTCCTCGCCCGCTGATGGAAGGCGCTCAGGCGCTCGGTGCCAGCCGCTGGCAAGCGGTCGTCAAGGTGGCGCTTTCCGCTGCTGGCCCGGGTCTGTTTTCCGCCGTCATGATCGGCGCGGGCCGAGCGGTGGGGGAAACCATGATCGTGCTGATGGCCAGCAGCAATACGGCGCTGCTCAGCGCCAGTCCCTTCGAAGGCATGCGCACCATGGCGGCCGCTATCGCCATTGAACTGCCCGAAGCCACGGCGGGGAGCACCCCATATCGCATGCTGGTGCTGGCGGCGCTGTTGCTGTTTCTGTTCACCTTTTTGGTCAACACTCTAGCCGAGCTGGTCCGCCAACGGCTGCGCCGTCGCTACCAGCGACTGGGGGGTGCTTCATGAAATGGCTGAAAAGCGCCCTGCAGCAGGGCATCTGGCCGTGGCTATGCGCGGGCTGTGTGGCCCTTTCCCTGCTCATGCTCGGCGCCTTGCTGGCGTTACTGCTGACACGTGGCCTGGGCCATTTCTGGCCTGCGATGCTGGACGAAGTCACTCTGAACAATGGCGATGTGGTAGCAGGCGAGGCGGTACGTGAAATGCCCCTTCCCAACCGGGCAGGTAGCGAGCGCCTCTACTTCACGGGCAATCGTGACGTCGACGACGCCCGCTGGCGCTGGGTGGCGATTGACAGCATTGCGCAACAGACCCAGCCAGCGGAACTTCTGCGTCTGAAACGGCGCACCTGGGGCGACTTTATCGGCTACCTGGAAGCCGTTGAGGTAAACGGTGAGCGCTTTAGCGGCCATGATGCCCTGCAGCAAGCAAAGCAGGCGCTCCAACTGCCCGCGCCCGAGCGCGCTCGCTATCAGCTCACCTTGCGCACGCCCCAGGGAAAAACCCTGCGCCAGCCGCTTTCCACCGTGCTCAGCATAGAAGCGCCCAATGCCATGCACATCGGTCAAAAAGTGCAGCTCTGGGCAACGGACGTCTGGCAGTTTTTAAGCCAGGGGCCGCGCGCCGCGAATACCGACGGCGGCGTATGGCCGGCTATTTTCGGCACCATGCTGATGGTGATTTTGATGTCGGTGATCGTCATGCCTTTTGGCGTGCTGGCCGCCATCTATCTCAATGAGATTGCCCACCAGGGGCCGCTCACCCGCCTGGTACGCATTGGCGTGCGCAACCTCGCGGGGGTACCGTCGATTGTCTACGGCGTCTTCGGCCTGGGCGTATTTGTCTATGGCATTGGTGGCTCACTGGACGCCTGGTTCTTCGACGACGCCCTGCCGTCACCCACCTTTGGTACCGGTGGCCTGTTATGGGCATCGTTGACCCTGGCCCTGCTGACGCTGCCGGTCGTGATTGTCGCCACCGAAGAGGGACTGGCGCGTATTCCCGATGCCCAACGCGAAGGTGCGGTGGCCCTTGGGGCCACCCGGTTTGAAATGTTGACGCGTATCGTACTGCCCATGGCCACCCCGGCGATGTTGACCGGGGTGATTCTGGCCGTGGCCCGGGCCGCCGGTGAAGTTGCGCCACTAATGCTGGTCGGGGTCGCCAAGCTCGCGCCACAAATGCCCCTCGACGGTGAGTTCCCTTACTTGCACCTGGAACGCAAGTTTATGCACCTTGGCTATCATCTGTTTGACACCGCCTTTCACGGCGAGGATGTCCAGGCGGCGATCCCGTTGGTCTATGCCACGGCGCTATTATTAGTGCTGATTGTATTGGTGCTTAACCTAACTGCCATATTATTGCGTCATCATCTACGTCGTCAGCGAGGAAGCGAATGCTAGCATCTCGACACGTCGACCACGCCACGCAGGCACATGTGGCGCATTTTCCAGCGGATCAGTGCTGTCTGGACATCAACCAGTTCAGCCTGGCCTACGCCGGGAAACCCGCGTTGCAGGGGCTCACGCTGCAGGTCCCGCGCCATCGGGTAACGGCCTTCATTGGCCCTTCCGGATGTGGCAAGTCGACCTTCTTGAGAGCGATCAATCGCTTGCATGACCTTAATGAATCGGTCAGCCACAGCGGTGAGATCAGCCTTGAGGGGCATAACATTCATGCGCCGGAAATGAACGTAACCGAGCTGCGCCGTCGGGTGGGCATGGTGTTCCAGACCCCTAACCCCTTTCCGATGTCGATCTACGAAAATGTTGCCTTTGGCCTGCGCTTGCAGAAGCGCCTCGCCAAGCGTCAGCGGGATGACATCATCGAGTGGGCGCTCACCTCAGCGGCTCTGTGGGATGAAGTCAAAGACCGCTTGCATCGCTCCGCCTGGCAACTGTCAGGCGGGCAACAGCAGCGTTTGGTGATTGCACGTACACTGGCAGTGCAGCCCGACGTGCTGTTGCTCGACGAGCCCGCATCGGCCCTCGACCCGATCTCAACGCTCAAGATCGAAGAGTTGATTCGAAACCTGAAATCTCAGCTAACGTTAGTGTTGGTGACTCACAATATGCAGCAGGCGGCCCGGGTGTCCGATTACACCGCCTTCTTGCAGCAGGGTGAGCTTGTGGAGTACGGCCCCACCGACCACGTTTTCACTAACCCTCGTTTACAACGAACCGAAAACTACATAACCGGCCGTATGGCTTAGGTTGACGCAACCCCGTTAGGAGGGCTTCATGGACATTACCAGCGATACCCACAGCCAGCATATCTCACGCCAATTCAACCATGAGTTGGAAGAACTCAAAACGCACCTGATGGCCATGGGCGGCATGGTGGAAAAACAGGTGCAGGATGCCGTCTTTGCGCTGCTGGAAAGTGATTCGCGGCTGGCCGAGAAGGTCCGCGATAACGACCGTCAGGTGAATGACCTGCAGCTGCAGATTGATGACGAATGCACGCGTATTCTAGCGCGCCGTCAACCGGCCGCCTCGGACTTGCGCCTGGTGCTTGCCGTCATCCGCGCCACCTCCGACCTGGAGCGGATTGGCGATGAAGCCAGCAAAATTGCCCGCAATGCGCTAAGCCTGAGCGAAAACAGCAGTACCGTGCGTGGGCTGGTGGAAGTGCGCCATATCAGCGAGCACGTGCGTAAAATGCTGCGTGATTCGCTGACCGCCTTCGCCCGCTTCGACACCGAACTTGCCATGCAGGTCGTGCGTGAGGATGAGTTTGTCGATAGCGAATACGGCAGCGCCATGCGTTCCTTGATGACCTTCATGATGGAAGATTCGCGCTCGATCACCTCGGTGCTCAGCATCATGTGGGTTCTGCGCGCGCTGGAGCGGGTGGGTGACCACGCCAACAACCTGGCCGAGCACGTCGTCTATCTGGTCAAGGGGCTGGATATTCGCCATACCGACCCTGAGACACTGGATCAGCAGGCGGCGCCGAAAAAGTCTTGACCTGTCCCCCGATTCCTCATGCAATACGCCCTGGCTGCGCGGCAGCCAGGGCATTGTCATCTTTGAGGAGTCACACGTTTTCATGCTAGACGCATTCACTGCCATCAGCCGGGGCACACGCTGTGTCTATAAACCTGGGCTAAGGCGTTATGTCTTTCTGCCCATCCTGGTCAACCTGCTGGTCTACGTCAGCATGTTCAGCTTTGTGCTAAACCGCTTTGATGGCTGGTTGGCCCATTGGATGAGCATGGTGCCTAACTGGCTTGATTGGCTATCGTGGCTTATCTGGCCCCTTTTCGTGATTAGCCTGTTAGTCGTGGTGTTTTTTACCTTCACGCTGGTGACCAGCTTTATTGCAGCGCCTTTTTACGGTTTCTTGGCCGCTAAAGTCGAAGTTCAAGTCACCGGTCGCGAACCTCTGGATGACCGGGGGCTGGCAAAAACGGCCATCGATGCGCTGGGCCGCGAAATGGTCAAGCTGGGTTATATCCTGCCCCGCGCGGCCCTGCTGTTCGTGATTGGCTGGATTCCAGGGCTCAACCTGTTGGCACCGCTATTGTGGGCGCTGTTTTCCGCCTGGGTGATGGCCATCACCTATCTGGATTACCCGATGGATAACAACAAGGTAGCGTTTCGCGATATGCGCGGCCGCCTATCGGCTCGCTGGTGGCAAAGCTTAAGCTATGGTGGCCTGGTCACGCTGTTGACGTGGATTCCGCTGGCCAACCTGTTCTTGATCCCCGGCGCTGTGGCCGGTGCCGTGCTGATGTGGGACCACCACTATCGCAATGTTCACTCAGTGACCAAGTTGTCTTAATACATGCGCAAGAAGCTGAGAGGAAAGGAGCGGGTATTGAGGGGCTAACAAAAACAAGACCCCGCCGTGGCGGGGTCTTCGACAGTGATCATTTTAGGCGGTGGTGCTTACCAGCTTCCAATCCTTTTGCGGGACTCCAACCTTGGACGTTACCCTGACTGGCAGTGTGACCGCCTTCTAGACTCATCCAATGAATCTCGAATCATCCCTGCTAATGCAGAACCTCCTTGCCCTGCATTGGCTTACTGTCTAAGCTTAGTTACTTTTCTTCGTTTCGTAAAGAAAAGTATCAACAGTTTTCTACATCTTACAATGCAGATAGCTGCCTTACCTATAAGGGAGCACATGCTATGCCAGCTATTCGATTTTTATCTTATTAATTATTAATAACAATGAGTTGAAGTTTCTTCGCCATGCCACTTCATCGCCCGAGAGTGCCATTTGGACACGCTAAATGTGAGTCGTAATGACACATGTGACGCCGCTGCTCAGCTATAAAATTGCTATTTATGTAACTGAAGAGACGTTACACGACGGCGTAGCCGGTGTAATAAGGCGGGTCGCCGGGAAAACACAGCGGAAGCGGGCACCCTCGCCCGGGTGCGAGTCTATTTGCAACTGGGCATCGTGGCGTAACAGCACATGCTTAACAATCGCAAGGCCCAGCCCGGTGCCCCCGGTGGCGGTGCTACGGCCTTTATCGACACGATAAAACCGCTCGGTGAGACGCGGAATATGCACGGGGTCGATCCCCTCGCCATCATCACACACTTCGATGCAGGCACCTTGACCGAACGCTTTCCAACGCAGCGTAATAGCACTGCCAGCGGGCGTATAACGTACCGCATTAAAAGCCAGGTTAGAGATGGCACTGCGTATTTCCTGCTCGCTGCCCACCAACTGCGCGGGGTAGTTACCTTCAATGGTGAGCGTGTGCTGATGCTCGGAAAGCGCCAGCGCATCGGCCCCTACACTGTTTAACAAGGGCGTCACGTCCATGGGCTGATGATCCTGCCCGCCCTGGTCAATTTCCAATCGCGACAGCAACAACAGGTCGTTGACCAGGTTTTGCATGCGCTGCGTCTGGGCCTGCATCTGCCCGATGCTGCGCCCCAATCGGGGAGGAAGCTGGTCGGCCAGCTCGCCATAGGTTTCGAGATAGCCCGATAATACGGTTAACGGCGTGCGCAGCTCATGGGAGACGTTGGCGACAAAGTCGCGACGCATCTGCTCTAGCTGATGCAGCCGGGTAATATCCCGCGCCATGACCAAGCGTTCGTCATCGCCGTAAAGAGTGATCTGGTACTGCAAAATCCGGCGCTCATCGATCGGCGACGTGAGCGTCAGCGGCTCGCTGTAGTCGCGGGCATTGAAATAGCTGATGAACCGCGGGTCGCGAAGTAGGTTGGTAATATGTTGACCGCGGTCGTGGGCGGTTTGCAGCCCCAGCATATTGCTGGCAGCGCTGTTCCACCACTCCAGGTCGCCGTGGCGGTCAAGCATTACCACGCTGTCGCGCATGGCTTCCGAGGATTCTTGAATGCGGGCAAGTGTCGAGCGTAAACGGCTCTGGGTGATACGTTGGCTTTTTTGATAGCGGTACAGACGATCAAACAGTTCGCCCCACAGGCCCTTTGCGGCGGGCGGTTCGTCCTGCGGGTGTTGTGTCAGCCAGCGGTAGGCAGCGCGCAATTGCCGCAAGTGGTAGACCAGGCACATCGCGAAGCCAGCGGCCAACCCCAGGCCCGGCAGACCCACCAGCCAGCCCAGGCAGGTGCCGAGTGCCGCCCAACCCAGCAAACGCCACAGTTCACGGTTCCACAAACGCACTGTTAAGCTCGAGCGGAGAAGCGGTAGCCGGTACCGCGTACCGTTTGAATCAAATTCTGATGCGCGTCACCCAGGGCTTTGCGTAGCCGACGAATATGCACATCCACGGTGCGCTCTTCCACGTACACATTACCTCCCCACACCTGGTCGAGTAACTGGCTGCGTGTGTAGGCCCTTTCCTGATGGGTCATGAAGAATTGTAACAGCCGGTATTCGGTCGGCCCCATATCCAGGGCTTTACCGTAGGCGCTTACCCGGTGGCCCACCGGATCAAGCAGCAACCCATTAATTTCGATGGGATCTTCCACACCCCGTGGGGTCGCTCGGCGCAACACGGCCTTGAGGCGTGCCACGAGTTCACGGGGCGAAAACGGCTTGGTGATGTAATCGTCAGCCCCCGCTTCAAGGCCCTGAATTTTATTATCTTCTTCACCCTTGGCGGTAAGCATGATGATCGGCAGTTCGGCGGTGGCTTCCTCGCGCTTGAGGCGCCGAGCCAGCTCTATGCCGCTGGTACCGGGCATCATCCAGTCGAGCAATAGCAGGTCGGGCTGATGATCAACGACCATGGCGTGGGCATCCTGAGCGTTGTCCGCTTCAAGAACACGGTAGTCGGCCATTTCCAGCGCCACCGCGATCATCTCGCGAATGGATGCTTCATCATCGACGATCAAGACGGTCTTGGCGGTCATTCCAGAGCCTCACGGTGTCCGATAGAAAGTAATCCAGTGACGGGTCAATGACGATCACACCATGACTTGATGACAATTCTATGACATTGACAACGATTCGCCAGCCGCTGGCCACCAACTCAGCGCGATCCCGGCAAATACCAGCAGGCCGGACCAGTGATTATTCAGAAACGCCTGAAAACAGGGGTCCCGCTCACGATGACGGATCAAGCGCTGCTGGTGGATGAACGTCGCCGCCATCCCGGCCAGGCCGAGCCAGAAAAAACCGCCCAACCCAATGCGCGCGCCTACCCAGGCCAGCAGCGCCAGCGTGGCGAGCTGAAGCAGCCCGATCACCAGCCGGTCGGCATTACCCAGCAACACGGCGGTCGATTTAATACCGATCTTGATATCGTCGTCACGATCGACCATGGCGTACTGGGTATCGTAGGCAACCGTCCACAGCACATTGGCAAAGAACAGCAGCCACGCCTCTACCGGCACATAGCCCAGGACTGCGCCGAACGCCATCGGAATCGCCCAGGAAAACGCCGCCCCCAACACCACCTGGGGAAAGTGCGTGTAGCGCTTCATGAACGGATAGATAAACGCCAATACCACGCCGCCCACCGACAACAAAACGGTAAACCAATTGGTCAACAACACCAGCATGAAGGCCGCCGCCACCAGTCCGATAAACAGCAGCTGGGCTTCGGTTTCACTGATCCGCCCGGTGGCGAGCGGGCGCTGCCGGGTACGCTTGACGTGGCCATCAACATGACGATCGGCATAATCGTTGACCACGCAACCCGCCGCGCGCATGACGTAAACCCCGGCGATAAAGATCAACAGCACGTTGCGCCCGGGTACCCCTTCGGCGGCTACCCATAATGCCCATAGCGTTGGCCACATCAGCAGCCAGGTGCCGATCGGCCGATCCAGACGCATCAGCTGTATAAAATCCGCAAGCCGGCTCAACCCGGTTGGCCGCAATAGAGAACGATCCATGCTTACCTCACCCATCCAAGAGACGCAGCGTTAGCCTAGCGCGAAGGCAGCGCAAGATCATCCGCCATGGTCGATAAAAAGTATTCCTGCACCAGCAGCGATAACCCACCGTGCTTACAGCCGAGCTGAAATACCGAACGGCGCCCCCACAGGCTGCTAATACGATCATCGCCAGGGAAAGCAAAACCAGGCGCATGACGCGTGGCATACAGCGGGCCACGTACCAGGTCCGGCTGGCGAAACAGCCAGCTGCCCAATGAGCGCTCGCCCAGGTTTTCCAGACACTGGCCTCTGAGCGCCTTTAGGGGAGCCACCGAGCGCGCCACGACCCATGGCGTTTCATCCACGCATAGAGCGACCTCACGGAGCCACGCATAGCGCCGGGCCGCCATGCCCAGCGCCTCGGCCTCATGCGGCTGGGGAAAGCCTACGCCCTGGCGCAACAGCCGCACGCGGAAAGGCCGCTCGCCCCCTGCGGACATAATACGCGCCGTGAGTGAGTCCGTGGAGGCAACCCATTGCCACCACGGCGCGCTCATCGCCGGACGCAGCGCTCGAACGAGGCGCCAAGATGGCAAATCAGGGGCGGATCCAACACAGTGACGCGACACCAAAGCCTCCAGGCAATTAAACGATCACGTAGTGTAACATGTCGGCTTTACAGGCTTTTGTCCCACTGACCATTGGATACCCGGATGCCCTCATCACACGCTGAGCTCGTTATTGTCGGCACTGGCATGGCGGGCGTTGGTCTTGCCCGTGCGCTTCGCCGCAAAGGCGATACGCGTACCCTGCACTTGATCAGCGCCGATAGCGGCGACGATTATACCAAACCGCTGCTGTCTACCGGCTTCGCCAAGCGTCTGCCCCCCGAAAAGCTCGCGCAACGTAATGCCACGGAGCTTGCCACATCGCTTGACGCTCGGGTGACCACCCACACACCGGTTCGACGGATTGATGTGGCTAACCGCTCGCTACGGCTGGAAGACGGCCAGGCGCTGGACTACGACCGCCTGGTGCTGGCCACCGGCGCCGAACCGCGAGTGCCCATAGCGATTCCCGACCCCGTAAAGGCGTATTGCTTTACCGTCAACGATCTTGATGACTATCGCCGTTTTCATCATGCCCTGGGGTCAACGCCCGCTCGCGTGGCGGTGATCGGCGCTGGCCTGGTCGGCTGCGAGTTTGCCAATGATCTGCACGCGGGCGGACATGACGTCACCGTTATCGCCCCCGACGCCACGCCACTGTCACGCTTGCTGCCTGCCCCACTGGGCCGCGCGCTGGGCGATGCGTTTCTTGACGCGGGCATCCACCTTGCGCTGGGCAGAGCCATCAAGACCATGGCACTTAATGATGCCCCGGGCGTAACGCTAACCCTGGATAACGACGACGCGCTCAACGCCGACGTGATCTTGATGGCGACGGGGTTAACTCCACGGACCAAACTAGCCGAGGCGGCCGGGCTCACGGTTTCCGCCAGCGGTATTCAGGTGGACCGGCAACTGCGCACCTCTCACCCGGATATCGATGCCCTGGGCGATGTCGCCTGCGTTGATGGCATCAACGCCATGTACGTGCAGCCCCTGCAAGCCAGCGCCCAGGCGCTCGCTGCCACCCTGGCCGGCACACCCACACAGGTCAGCTTCGGGGCTTGGCCAGTGATCGTCAAAACGCCGCTGCTACCGGTCGTTGCCTACCCACCGGTCGAGACCCCTGAACGCTGGCGGATCGAAGGCGAAGGCAGTGACATGACGGCAATCGCTGAAGATAAAGACAGACGTTTGATTGGTTTTGCATTGACAGGCAGCTGCGTGAGAAGGAAAGTGGAGCTTTCCAGAGCAGCCCCTACGCTGCTAGGCTGAATTTCGCGGCGTTGGCGGTTTGGCTGAAATGACGGCTGAACCTACAGTGTCCTTACCAACAACACGACAGTGTATCTTGCACGATCATTAAACAAAGGGAGTTTCCTTATGCGTAAACCTGAACTTGCAGCCGCCATTGCGGAAAATGCCGACCTGTCCAAAGACAAAGCGGGCCAAGTCCTCAACGTTATCCTTGATGAAATTACCAACAGCGTGTCCAAAGGCGAAGACGTTGCCTTGATTGGTTTTGGCACTTTCACCGTTCGCGAGCGTGCCGCGCGTACCGGCAAAAACCCGCAAACCGGCGCGCCGCTGCAAATTCCAGCCAGCAAGAATGTCGCCTTCAAGCCGGGTAAAGCGCTTAAGGACGCTGTTTCCTGATGAAGCTCAAACTGACGCTGTGGCTATTGGGCTTTTTGCTCAAACGAGCCCTGCGCCGCAAGCCGCGCTTTCGTGAACAGTTAGAACGTATGCGCGGCCTGGATTGGGGCATTGCCACAGAAGATTTGAGCACTGCCCGCCATTACCGGATGACGCCAACCAGCGTTACCACTGGTAAAGGGCTGCCGGTCGACCTGGATCTTGAACTGCGCTTTCGTGACGACGAGGCCGCTTTACGCATCCTCAAGAAGCCCACGCAGCAAGCCTTCCTCGACGGCATGATCAACGGCGAGGTCCGCCTGGTAGGCGACTCCGCCGATATGAACAAGCTGCAGAAGCTGCTGAAGCATCTGTAGTTTGCGGCCCCGACGGCACTGTTAGCGCTCGAGGGGCCAATCACGTCACCCCACCCGTATACCACCAGTGACTCACCTACCCCACTGCTACCTAATACCCCCCCCGATAACTAATAGATCAGCGTTGCAGACAGGCGCTACCCAAACCCTTTATACTATGATCACGACTAAAGTCTAATAACGTCGATCATTAAGAGACCCTATGCCCATCGCATTACCGCTGCGCCGCCTCTGGACACTGGATAAGTTCGCTTACAGCCTGCGCGTGTTTATCGCCTTCAGCGGTGCGCTACTGCTGAGCGCGCTGTTGGGCGATGTCGCCTTGGTCATCCCGCTGTTTCTAGGCATTATCGCCTCCGCGCTGTCGGAAACCGACGACAGCTGGGAGGGCCGCTTACAAGCCCTGCTGGTAACGCTTGCCTGCTTTGCCTCGGCGTCGTTTATCGTACAGTGGCTATTCCCCTGGCCGTGGCTGTTTGCCCTGGGGCTGGCGATTTCGACCTTTACCCTGATCATGCTCGGGGCCATTGGCCAACGCTACGCCACCATCGCCTCGGGAACGCTGATTCTGTCGATCTATTCGATGATCAATATCGAGCAGCACGGCGGGGTGGATGCAGACGTCGCTTACCGCCAGCTCCTACTGCTGGCGGGTGCTGCCTGGTACGGGGTCATTTCGGTCATCTGGTGTGCGCTTTTCTCGCGCCAGCCGGTCAAACAAAGCATGGCGCGGGTCTACAAAGCACTGGGCGAATTTCTGATCTTGAAGTCAGCGCTGTTCGAGCCGGTGCGGGGTGTGGATGTCGAAGCCCGACGCGTAGCGCTGGCACGCCAGAACGGTAAGGTCGTCACTGCACTTAACCAGGCCAAGGAGATGATTTTCCGTCGTCTCGAAGGCCAGCGGGGTGACCAGAAGCTCAACCGGTATCTGCGCATCTATTTTATCGCCCAGGATATCCACGAGCGGGCAAGTTCAACCCACTACCCGTATAGCGCCCTGACCGATGCGTTCTTTCATCACGACGTGCTGTTTCGCTGCCAGCGGCTTCTCGATCAACAGGGTCGTGCCTGCCGCCAGTTAGCCAAGTCGCTACTACTCAACCGCCCGTTCGGCCACGAACAGAGCGAACAGGCGCTGGTTGATTTGCGCGCCTCGATTGATAACCTGAGCGACCGCGGAAAACCCGAGTGGCGGCCGCTTATACGCCCGCTCAACGCCCTGGCCGACAACCTGACCACCCTCGAAGCACAGATCGCCAGTGCGCATAACCCTGACGCCAACGACGAGCGCCGCGATAGCGCCCTGTTTGACCGCTCGCCTTCCAGTCTGTACGAAGCCTGGAAACGCGTACGGCTTAATTTGCACCTGGGCTCGCCCACCTTTCGCCACGCCGTCAGGCTGAGCACCGCCCTCGTGGCAGGCTATGGCCTGTTGCACTGGCTCGATCCGGAGCAGGGCTTCTGGATCCTCTTGACCACGCTGTTTGTCTGCCGACCCAACTTCGCCACCACACGGCGGTTTCTCTCTCAGCGGATTATGGGCACGGTGCTGGGGTTGGTCGTCGGTTGGGCGTCGATCAGCTTATTCCCCCACGCGCTGGTGCAAAGCATGATCGCGGTGGCCGCAGGGGTCTCATTTTTTGCCAACCGTGAAAAGCATTACGTGATCGCTACCGCCTCGATTACGCTGCTGGTGCTGTGCAGCTTTAACCAGGTGGGTGACGGCTTCGATCTTATCTGGCCGCGCCTGTTCGATACGCTGATTGGCGCCCTGATAGCAGGCCTGGCGGTGTTCTTTATTCTGCCCGACTGGCAAGGCCGCCGGCTTAACCGCGAAGCAGCGCATGTGCTGACCAACCATCGCCGCTATCTGGAAGAAATCATTCACCAGTACGAAGAAGGCAAACAGGACGATTTAGCGTACCGTCTGGCACGGCGCAATGCGCATAACGCCGATGCGGCGTTGTCCACGCTACTGACCAATATGCTTCACGAGCCGGGGCACTACCGTAAACAGGATGCCGACAACGGGCTGCGCTTTCTGGTGTTGTCCAACACCCTGCTGAGCCACCTCTCGGCACTGGGCGCCCATCGCCATCAGTTGGCCGACGACGAGGACGACAGCGCGTCCGTGCCCGCCGCCAAGCGCATGTGCGAACTGCTCGACCAGCTCGCCGAGCAGCTGCAAAACCGCCAGACAATCACCCCGCTGTCGGCCCAGGCCGAGGCGCTGATCGCCCAGCTCGACGAGCAAGGCCCGCCCAAGGAGGAAAACGCCGTCACGCGTTACCGGCCGATCCAGAGCCAGCTACGTCTGATCGCAAACCAGCTGGCACCGCTGAGCGACGCGGCGAGTCGTCTTATCAGCACACCGGAGCCGACGACCCAGGCTTGAGTTAAACCTGCCCATAGCGCCCGGCGGCTTCGCCCAGCCAGCGGCGCACCAGCACGGCGGTGATAGCCTTCTCGCCTTGCAGCGCCTGGGCCAGCGCCGTGACCTGGTCCAGCAGATCGCTGTCGCGCTCAAGGTCGGCAATTTTCATCTGCGCCAGGCCGGTTTGACGTGTACCGAGCACTTCGCCGGGGCCGCGGATTTCCAGGTCTTTTTCGGCGATGCGAAAACCGTCGGTGGTTTCGCGCATCACCGCTAAACGCTGCCGGGACGTTTTGGAAAGCGGCGGGTGATAAAGCAGTACGCAGAAGCTTTCCGTGCTTCCGCGCCCCACGCGACCTCGCAGCTGGTGTAGCTGCGAAAGCCCCAGCCGTTCGGGGTTTTCGATAATCATCAGGCTGGCGTTGGGGACGTCCACGCCGACCTCGATCACCGTGGTTGCGACCAGTAGATCCAGCTCGCCTGCTTTAAACGCTGCCATCACCTCGGCTTTTTCACCGGACTTCATGCGCCCGTGCACCAGGCCAATGGCAAGTTCCGGTAGCGCCTCGATAAGTTCGTCGCGGGTCACTTCCGCCGCCTGGCACTGCAGTGCTTCGGACTCTTCGATCAGCGTGCACACCCAATAGGCCTGACGGCCTTCGCTGCAGGCGCGCCGTATACGCTCGACCACTTCGGGGCGGCGCTCGTCGGCGACCACCACGGTCTTTACCGGCGTGCGGCCAGGAGGCAGCTCGTCGATCACCGAGACATCCAGGTCCGCGTAGGCGCTCATGGCCAGCGTACGGGGAATCGGCGTGGCGGTCATGATCAACTGATGCGGCGTCAGCCCGCCCGCTTCGCCTTTTTCACGCAGCGCCAGGCGCTGGTGCACGCCGAAACGGTGCTGCTCGTCGATGATCGCCAGTCCCAGGCATTGGAAATGCACGTCGTCCTGAAACAGCGCGTGGGTGCCTACCACCATGCGCGCACGGCCATCGGCAATCGCCGCCTTGGTATCCAGCCGTGCTTTGCCTTTGAGCTTGCCCGCGAGCCACGCCACCTCGATGCCCAGTGGCTCGAACCAGTCTTTAAAAGCGCGATAATGCTGCTCGGCGAGGATTTCCGTGGGCGCCATGATGGCCGCCTGACAGTTACCCGCCAGCGCTGACAGCGCCGCCATAGCGGCGACCACGGTCTTTCCCGAGCCCACATCGCCCTGTACCAGCCGCAACATGGGGGCAGAGCGGGCAAGATCCAGGGCAATTTCTTCAAGCACACGCCCTTGGGCGCCAGTCAGGGCGAAAGGCAACTGAGCCAGGAAACGCGCTTGAAGGCTTCGCCCGGATGGCAACTCAGGGGCACCATCCGCCTGAATGCGCATACGCACCTCGCGCAGACTCAGCTGATGCGCCAGCAATTCTTCCAGCGCCAGACGCCGCGTCGCCGGATGCTGGCCGTGGGTAAGCTGCTCCAGGTCGGCATCCGGCGGCGGCTGATGGAGAAGCTTTAGGCTGGCATGTAATCCGGGTAACTGAAAGCGCTGGCGCAACGCCTCGGGAATCACGTCGGGCAGCGCCTCGGGCTGATTTTCCAGCAGACCCAACGCCTGTTGGGTCAAAGCGCGCAGGCGCGTTTGATGCAGCCCTTCGGTGGTGGGGTAAATCGGCGTAAAGTACTCATCGACCGGTGTTTCGCTGCCGCCGCTCAGCCTATATTCGGGGTGGTAGATTTCCAGCCCCGTGGCCCCGGCGCGCGCTTCACCAAAGGCACGCACGGTAGCCCCTGGCCTCAGCTGTTGCTGCTGGGCGGGCGAGAAATGAAAAAAACGCAGGCTTAAAATGCCGCTTTTGTCGCGCAGCCGCACCAGCAAGCTCCGCCTGCGCCCTTTGACTACGTCGCAGGCAGTGACATCGCCTTCAATGACCGCCTCACTGCCCGCACGCAGCTCGCCGATAGGCGTCAGCCGGGTGCGGTCCTGGTAGCGCAACGGCAAATGGAACAGCAGGTCGCTGACCTGCTCGATCCCCAGGCGGCCAAGCTTCAGCGCCAGCGCTTCACCCACGCCTTTAAGGGCGGTGACCGGTGCCGAAAGCGCCGTCATGAGGCAACCGTCGACGCCTGGGTTGGCTGACGACAATGATTGATGGCGTTGATCAACGCATCAATGGCTTTGGGGCGCGGAAAGCTGGCCCGCCAGGCAATCGCTACCGTTCGCGAGGGCGCGGGGCCGACAAAGGGGCGGCTGACCAGCATGGCATTTTCATACTGGTCGGTGCCCAACGCCGACTGAGGCAGCACGGTGATGCCCAGCTTGGAGGCCACCATATGCCGGATTGTCTCCAGCGAGCCGCCTTCGGCAATAAGTGTGTTGTTGGGATTATTGAGCTTTTGCGTGATCGCGGGGCAGGCTTCCAACAGCTGGTCGCGGAAGCAGTGGCCTTCCCCCAGCAGTAGCAGGCGCTCTTCTAATAGCTCTTCTTTATGGATCGCCTCCCGCGCTTCCCAGCGATGCTTAGCGGGTAGCAGTACTTCAAAGGTTTCATCGTAAATCGGCTTGGTCACCACGTCGGTTTCGGTGAACGGCAGCGCCACGATGATGACATCCAGCTCACCGCTGCGCAGCTTGGTGCGCAGTGCGCCGGTCAACCCTTCTTCAATATACAAGGGCATTTGCGGTGCGGCCTTGGCCAGCTCAGGTACCAGGTGCGGGAACAGATAGGGGCCGATGGTGTAAATGGCCCCGATACGCAGAGGATTGGCGAGCTGGTCTTTACCGGCGCTGGCCATGTCAAAGATAAGGCTACTCTGCTCAAGCACGCGCTGTGCCTGGGCGATGATCTTTTCACCTAACGGCGTTACCTGGACCGTCGCCTTGGAACGCTCGAACAACGGCGTTTCCAGTTCATCCTCGAGCTTTTTAACCGCCACCGACAAGGTTGGCTGGGAAACATGACAGCGCTCGGCGGCACGGCCAAAGTGGCGCTCCTGGGCAAGGGTTACGATGTAGCGAAGTTCTGTTAAAGTCATAGTGGTGCCAGTGGCATCCTCTCGTAGCAGCTTGTGACTAGCGATCGCGACAGTTAGCGGGTAGGAAAAGGACAGACAAGCCCTGCTGACGATGTCGTCTCTACGATTGCTTCTATAGGGAATTGTAGATCAGGGACCTTGTATCTAATAGGGATTATTTATCAATAGGAGCGAGCAAGTGACGCTAACCGTACTGATTATTGGCTGTGGCGATATCGGCATAACGCTCGGTCGTGAACTGCTCAGCGAAGGACACCGCGTGATTGGCGTGCGTCGCCATATCGAAGCCTTGCAGGATACCGGCATTGAGCCCTTGGCATTGGATCTCAATGAGCTTGAAGGCGCCGACACAAGCGCGCTTCCCGAGGTAGATTACGTCATTTACACGGTAAGCGCCGACCACTTTGAAGAAAGTGCCTACCAGAGTGCTTACCCTGAGGGCTTGAAGCGGGTGCTGAGCGTCATGGAACAACACGCCACACCGCCGCGCCGCGTATTTTTCGTGTCGTCGACCAGCGTCTACGGCCAGCAGGAAGGCGAGGTGGTCAACGAGGAAAGTCCGACCGAACCAACAAGCTTCTCCGGCACGCTGATGTGCGAAGCCGAACAGGCGCTGATCAACCACCCGCTACCCGGCACCGTGGTGCGTTTTTCGGGCATCTACGGCCCCGGCCGCGACCGGCTCATCCATCAGGTCGCCGAAGGTCGGCTCGCTGCGGTCACCCCGGTGATTTATTCCAACCGCATTCACCGCGACGACTGTACCGGCATTCTGGCCCATCTAATTAACTGCCAGGAAAACGGCCAGCCATTGGCGGACCTCTACCTGGGTAGCGATTGTGAACCGGTCACGATGCATAACGTGATGGACTGGATTGCCCAGCAGCTCAAGGTAGATTCCACCGACACAATGCAGTCGCCGCTGCGTCGACGCACCAGCAAACGTTGCGATAACCGGCGTATTCTCGAAACCGGCTATGAGTTCCGCTACCCGACGTTCCGCGAGGGCTACGCTCAGGTGTTGAAAGAAGGCGGCTTCTGGCGCGTGCAAAAGGCTTAACCTCCCGTCTTCTCGCCCACAACACTGCCATGGGCATCCAGCTTGCCCATGGCAGATCGTTGCCCTGCCTTAATCGCCAATGACCATGACGGCTTCGGCTTCCACCTGACTCCCTTTGGGCAGCGCTTTTACTCCTACCGCGGCACGGGCCGGGAACGGCATATCGAAAAACTCTTCCATCACCTTGTTCACGATCGCAAAGTTATCCAGCTCGACCAGGTACAGGTTCAGTTTGACGATATCGCCAAGCGTCCCGGCGGCTTCTTCGCAGACCGCCTGCAGGTTGGTAAATACCTGACGTGCCTGCTTTTCGAAATCGTCCGAGACGATTTCCATAGTGGCTGGGTCCAGCGGAATCTGGCCCGACAGGTACACGGTATTGCCTGCTTTAACCGCCTGAGAGTAGGGGCCGATAGCAGCGGGGGCTTTCTCAGTGTTGATAACAGCTTTGTTGCTCATTGGATGTCATGCTCCTTGGTGCACTCAACGTTGATCATGGTGGTCTCGCCATCGCTAACGCTGCCAGCCATAGGCCAGCAGGTCGCCACAGCGGGCGCTTAATTTGCCATGCGGGTTATTTTGCTGACATTAGGCAGGTTGCGAATACGTTTCATAATGCGGGCAAGGTGAACGCGTCCTTTTACCGAAAGCGTGAGGTTCACCGTAGCGAGACGCGCATCGCGCTCTTCAATCCCGATGCGCTCGATGTTGGCTTCCGCATCGGTGACCAACCCGGCGAGTTGAGCCACAATCCCTCGGCGACTTTCGATTTCAATGCGCAGGACAACCGGAAAGTCTTCGTCGATGTTCTCTGACCATTCCAGCGCAAAGACTTTATCAGGGTCGTCTCTGTCCACCAGGTTTTTACATTCAGACCGATGTACCACAAGCCCTTTACCCATCGAAAGATGGCCAATGATGCTATCGCCGGGCAGCGGGTGGCAGCAGCGAGCAAAGTTAATCACCATGCCCTCGCTGCCGCTTATCACCACCGCCTTTTGGCTGGTGCCCTCATTGATCAGCTCACTGGGACGACCGTCCGCTACATCCACCAGGCGTCGTGCCACAACGTGGGCAACGCGGTTGCCAAGGCCCAACGACTCTAACAGTGCCTCTTCTGACGCCACGTCGAGTTGCTCGAACGCGCGGTTTAATACCTTTGGTTCCAGTTCTTCCAAGCTGGTATTGAAGGGGGCCAGCGCCTTGTTCAACAACCGCCGCCCGAGCATCACCGCTTCAGTATGCTGCTGATTCTTGAGGGCATGACGAATGGCCGAGCGCGCTTTGGCCGTGGTGACGAAATTCAGCCACGCCAGATTGGGACGCGCCCCGGGAGCAGTGATAATTTCCAGCGTCTGGCCACTTTCCAGACGCGTGGAAAGCGGCGCCAGGTGGCGGTCGATGCGGCAGGCGATACAGTGGTTACCGATATCAGTGTGCACCGTATAGGCGAAGTCGATTACCGTAGCGCCCTGGGGCAGCTCCATGATATCGCCCTTGGGGGTGAACACGTAGATATCGTCGGGAAACAGGTCGTTTTTGACGTGCTCGATAAACTCCAGGGAATCGCCGGCGTGACGCTGCATCTCCAAAAGCCCTTTCACCCAGGCGCGGGCGCGGGCGTGGCTGCCTTCGGCAATCGGATGCGAGGTTTGCCCGGCTTTATACAGCCAATGCGCGGCAATGCCGTTATTGGCCATAGCCTCCATTTCACGGGTGCGAATCTGTACCTCAATCGGCATTCCCCGCGCGCCAAACAGGGTGGTGTGCAAGCTCTGGTAACCGTTTGCCTTAGGAATCGCGATGTAGTCCTTGAATCTTCCAGGCACCGGCTTATACAGGTTATGCACCACGCCCAAAATGCGATAGCAGCTGGCCACATCGTCGGTGATGATGCGAAAACCGAACACATCCATGATTTCGACAAAGGGTTTGCGCTGGTCGCGCATCTTGCGATAGATCGACAGCAGATGCTTTTGGCGGCCAACAACCGTACCGCTCAGACCTTCGTCGTCGACGCTTTTTTGCAGCGTGGCCTGGACTTCCCGCATTGCACTGCGCCGATGGCCGCGCGCGTTGGAGACAGCGCGTTTGATACGCTCCGAACGCATCGGGTGGATCGCCTGAAAGGACAGGTCCTCGAGCTCAACGCGGATGGTGTTGATGCCCAGCCGCCCGGCAATGCGGGCGTAGATTTCCAGGGTTTCGCGGGCGATGCGGCGTTTTTTATCGGGGCGCAGCGCGCCCAGGGTGCGCATGTTATGCAGCCGGTCGGCGAGCTTGACGATAATCACGCGGATATCCCGCGACATCGCCAGGACCATCTTCTGGAAGTTTTCCGCCTGGGCGACGGCTTTATCCTCGAAGGTGATCTGGGTCAGCTTGGAGACGCCGTCGACCAGTTCCGCCACCGGCTCGCCGAACTGGGCGCCCAGCGCTTGTTTCGACACCCCGGTATCTTCAATCACATCGTGCAGCATGGCGGCCATCAGGCTTTGATGGTCCATGTGCATGTTCGCCAGGATGTTGGCCACCGCTAGCGGATGGGTAACGTAAGGTTCACCGGAGCGACGCCGCTGGCCATCGTGGGCCTGTTCAGCGTAATAAAAGGCGCGTTTGACCTGTTGGATCTCGTCGGGGGGTAGGTAGCCGCCGAGTCGGTCGGCCAGGTCATCAATGGTAAACATTTACCGCGCCTCTAATCGCTCAAAAAACCCTATTCGTCGATTTGTGCGCTGGGAGCCATTGCTGGACGAGCGCGAACAGGTGCTTCAACCGGTTCGTCCAGTACCGTGTGATCGATCAGACCCGCCGCGATTTCACGCAGCGCCATGACCGTGGGCTTGTCATTTTCCCAGGGTAGCTGTGAGTCACGGGTGCCCCGCGCCAGCTGACGGGCACGCTGGGTGGAAATCATCACGAGCTTGAAACGGTTTTCCACATTATCAAGACAATCTTCAACGGTGACGCGAGCCATGGGTGCCTTCCTGTAATAACGAGGCTGAATCGCGTCCGAGAGAGATCAAACGGGCCGATCCAGCTAAAGAGGGTAGTAGAACCGTGTAGATTACTCGACGCCGGGCGCCTGTGACAAGAGCGTTGCCAGCAAGGGCGCGTGGCGTTCGCTCATTAACGGGCGCGCCAGGCGACGGCTAATGACCAGCGACTGCAATTCCTGCAGCGCGGTGGTGAAGTCATCGTTGACCACCAGGTAGTCGTATTCGTCATAGTGCGACATTTCACTGATCGCATCGCGCATGCGTCGCTCGATGATGGCGTGCTCATCGGTCCCCCGACTGGCCAGGCGGCGTTCAAGCTCGCTGCGCGACGGCGGCAGGATGAAAATCGACACGGCATCAGGCATTTGTTCGCGCACCTGGCGCGCGCCCTGCCAATCGATTTCGAGAATCACGTCCTGGCCGGCATCCAGTACCGTTTGAGCCGCCTGGCGCGACGTACCGTAGTAATTATCGAAAACCTTGGCGTACTCAAAAAACTCGCCCCGCGCAATCATCGCCTCAAAGGTCGCCGCATCGGTGAAGTGGTAATTCACACCATCGACCTCACCTTCGCGCTTGGCCCGGGTGGTGTGCGATACCGACACCTGAATGCCATCGAGACTTTCGATCAGCTCGCGTACCAGGCTGGTTTTACCCGCCCCCGATGGGGCAGAAACGATAAACAGTGTACCTTGGGACATACGCGCTTCCCTTGTTGGCGAGGTAAACTCGTGCGAATAAAGCAGTGTAGAAAAGGGACGCAGTATCGCACACCCGTCGCGACGACTGTAGCGTTTCGCAGAACAGGGAGGTCACGATGCGAAGTACCTGGCTGATACTGGCGTTGGTCGCATTAGGCGTTGCCTTGCAAAAGGGCGTGATCGAGATTCCCCGCCACTGGTCACCATGGGCACCGCTATACGTCGACGACCCGGTGACACCGATCACGTCGCTAAAGCTTCGTCGCCTGGAACATGACCGTGTGGGTTGCCTGGCAGCGCTGGACAGCGTGCCGGATGACGCGCTGCGCTATTCTCCTCTAGCCGACTACACCCCCGTCGAAAGCTGCCCGCTTGAGAACGTGGTGCGCCTTGAAGCCAGCGGTGTCGCGTTCAACCGATCGTTCGTGGCCAGCTGCCCCCTTGCCCTGGCCTGGGTGATGTTTGAGCGCCACGCGCTGCAACCCAGCGCCGAGGTCATTCTCGACACCCAGGTACGCCAGGTCGACCATGTGGGAAGTTTTGCCTGCCGCAACGTGTATGGACGCGAGAGCGGACGGCGCAGTGAACACGCCACCGCCGAGGCACTGGACGTGACCGGCTTTCGCCTCGCTAACGGTGAGCGCATTACTCTGCTTAATGACTGGGGCAACGATGGGCCAACGGGAGCGTTTCTGCGCGACATACGCGATGATGCCTGCGACTTTTTTGGCAACACGCTGGGCCCCGATTACAACGCTGCCCACGCCGACCACTTTCACTTCGGGATGCGCGGCTTTCGCCTCTGTCGTTAATGTGCGAGAGACACACGGGTCGGCGGATAACGTTTCTCCAGCCATCGCCCGGCCACAAACAGCACGAGCCCGCACAGCGCCAGCCCGGTTCCCACCAGGCCGGTGCTTGACCAGTTGAAGCCCGCGCTGATCGCAAGCCCGGCAAGCCAGGCTCCCAGCGCATTGGCGCCGTTAAAGGCCGCGTGATTGAGCGACGCCGCCATGGTTTGGGCATCCTCGGCGACATCCATCAAGCGGGTTTGCAGCGAAGGCGCCAGTGCCATGCTGGTCCCCACCAGACCCACAAACAACAACCCCGTCCAGACATTATTCGCCGCGAAGTAAAATAGCCCCTGGATCACCGCGCACCACAGCAAAATAGCCGGAATCGCGCGCATCAGGTTTTTATCCGCCAGACGCCCGCCGACCAAGTTCCCGGCAATGGACCCCAGGCCGAAGATCACCAGTACCAAGGGCCCCAGCGCTTCGCTCATGCCCGCCTGCTGGGTCAGCGTCGGCATCACGTAACTAAAAATGGCGAACATGCCGCCGCAGCCGATACAGGCGATGGCCACGGTGACCAACACGCGCTGTTTGATCAGCGCCGACAGTTCACGCAGCGGGCTTGCCAGCGCATCAACGGGCTGAACCGGTACGTAACAGCGGATCAACAGCGCCGTAAGCAGCGCAATGCCGCCCACCGCGGCAAAGGCAATCTGCCAGCCGAAAAGGGTCCCCGCCCAGGTACCCAGCGGTGCGCCAACCAGAATCGCGACCGTCAGGCCCGTCATCACTCGGGCAATCGCCCGTGCCCGCTGATCGACGGGCACCGCCCCGGCCGCCACCAGAGCGGCAATGCCAAAGTAGGCGCCGTGGGGTAAGCCAGCAATAAAGCGCAAGCCGACAAACGACCAGAAACCCGGCGCCATGGCACTGGCAATATTGCCGACGGCAAACACCAGCATCAGCGCGATCAGCAGCGCTCGCTTGGGAACCCGTGCCGCCAGGGCAGAAATCAGCGGCGCACCGACCACCACGCCCAGGGCGTAGCTGCTGATCGCGTAGCCCACCTGGGGCACGCTGACCGCCAGATCCTCCGCGATGCGGTTCATCAGCCCCATAATGACAAATTCACTGGTGCCGATGCCAAAACCACCCAGCGCCAATACAAATTCAGCCAGGCGCGGGTTACGCGCCAGCCCATGAGACGGTGGGGTCGTCGAATCCTGCATGCTTGTCTCCTTGGGATACCGCTCTGCGGGTATCTCGATCAGCGCTAAATGATCGCAGGATTAGACAAAAGTATAAATATATGGCGCTAAAAAAGTTAGCGGGCGAACTCAGCGGCTGGTCTGTACAGACAACGCTTACGATGAGCGTGTTTAGCGTTCAAGTATTCGGGTCTTCTACTGACAGTAAGCGCTCACGCAGTTCACGGTTACGTGGTACTAACCCCGTTTGCAGACCTAGGGGGCGAAATACCTGGTTGAGCAGAGCCTGGGTAGGGCTCGCTTTATCGGCTTCTAAATCGGACAAGGAGCGACGACTGATGCCCACCAGCTCGGCATACTGTGTCTGTGACATCCCCAGCACGTCGCGTCGTAGTTGGCGCAACACCTTTCCTGACGTAATCTCCTCGCGCAATAGCTGGATCAGTAACTTAACAAGCAGTGCCTCGCGCTCAACGCTAGAGAGTTCTTTACGCTTCATATCAGTCCCCAGCGCTGCAACTTATCGTCCAAATAATCAAACCCCACTGCTTTCGACGCTAACACCGTTTTTGGCACTCCCCGTGCAGCAAGACGTTCTTTTAGTCCGACTAGCTGATTACCCAGCGCTTTTAGCTCTTCCATCAGCTGCTCGGGTGGCATATAGGCATTTAAGTTTTCAGCAATGGCTGCCCAGTTAAACTCGCGCCCCTCTTCAAACGGCGCCCCCCAGGTGGTAGTCCGAATGATGCCTTCTGGGTCAGCTTTCATGGGCGCAAAATCATACACCGGCGCCAGCCAGATTCCCTGGGGTGTTTTCAGCAGCGCCGTATTGCGACCATGGTTATCGCTGTTGGCAAACGCAACATTCAACAAATCACGTTTAACCCACTCGCTCACAAAACCTGCCACGTCAAAATGACCTCCCGCTTCGCGAACGCGGTGTTGCTGACGCAACTGGGCAACCAGGACCTCTATGGTGGCAAAATGGTTGAGGAAACTTCCCGGCTCTCGATCCATCACCGAATAAACCGATTCCAGTCCGAAAAATGCGCGCTTGCCCGCGTGGAAATCAACATCAAAGCGAGGCAGCCAAAGCGATGGATAACGCTCGCCTTCGAACAACCGCATCGCCTGGGTATCGATGGTCGTTATACCCAGCGACGCTAGCTCATGATAGAAGTGGTACTCAGCGCGCAGTATGTCGTTATCAAGCTCGGTGCGCTGGCCACGCGGAAATTTCACCAGATAATGATGGTCTTGATTGCGCGGATCATCCTGATAGGTATCGATCCAGACCTGATCATCTGGCGTACAGCGCAGCAATAGCTTGGGTGCCTCTCCGCCAGCACCGGTAGCACCTCCCCCGGCGGCTCCCATCTGCTGTGCATAGGCAAGAAAATCACTGTCGCGATCCACGACATCACGCAAGGAAAAGCGCTGCTGGTCGAGGGTACTTCCTGCAGGGCGCTCGGGAAGGGCCTGTTTAATACGTAAATTGCCCACCGGCGCAATCGTTCCCTTGGCCAACAGGGCGTAATCTTGCTCCGCCTGGCTAAGCGCCGAGATTCCCAACTGAGTAACCCAATAACGCCGGCTCGACCCCGAAGGCATGATATCGTCTAAGAACGCGAACCAGTGTGGCGATTGATGGGTATTCATTAGCTCAATGGGCAAACGCAGGCTGCAAGCATGTTCGTCATCGCGATCCAGCCATTCAAGGGCATAATCTGTGATATATCCCAAACGAGCAGGCCCCTTGCGACCCATTTCAGGGTGCTTAATCTCTAACTCGGCGGCATCGTGCCACTGGCCATGATGAAAGGCTTGCACCGTTAGCGCCATGGGTCACCTTTATTGAGCAATTTAATGTTCAAAAGTGTAGCTCAAAACCCATTAATGCGCACTTTAATGCTCAATAAAATATAGAAACCCAATTAATGAGCAATTAAACACTCATTTTTACCGAGAGGCGATAATGACAACAGATGACGCATCTTTTAAAACCATCGAGCAGGGCATGGCGGCACTCGCTGAGGCCGACCCGGATATCGCCCGTGCTTACCCCTTGGTGGGTGCGCCTGAACCACGCCAGCGCGATCAGGGTTTTGCGACGTTTTTCAGTACCATCGTCAGCCAGCAACTTTCCACCGAGGCCGCCCGCGCCATCATGGGCCGTGTGAACACGCTGCTGCCCGAACTGCACGCCCAAGCGGTGATCGATATCGAAGGCCAGGCGCTGCGCGATGCAGGGCTCTCCTGGCGCAAGATCGAGTACGCCAAGGGCCTGGCAGAAGCGGAGCTGGCGGGCACCTTTAGCGCCGATGGGCTTGAGCAGCTAAGCGACGACGAGGCGATTGCCGCGATTACCCAGCTACGCGGCTTTGGTCGCTGGAGTGCCGAGATTTATCTGATGTTCTCGCTGAAGCGCCCGGATATCTTTCCCGCCGATGATCTTGCCCTGCGGGTGGCGCTTGGCCGCCTTAAAGGTATGGACGACAAACCCACACCCAAGCAGGCGCGTCAGTGGGTGGCGCACTGGTCGCCCTGGCGCACGGTGGGGTCGCTGTTCTTGTGGCACTACTATCGCGGTGAACCCTTGTAACGAATGGCTCATCAGGGCACTTCGTCGATTCAAGATAGCCTTTTTTCAGGAGTAACCCACCATGGCCAATCTCGCCCCTGCCTACCGCGCCAAACCCGGCTCACCGCTTTTCGTCGACCGTACTTTCTACAACCGGATTGCCAACGCCACGGGCCAGCGCAGACGTGTAGAAACGATAGAAGTACCGATTCGCGACGCACGCGCCTGGAAAGTGCCCGCCGGCCACGTGATGCGCATCTGTACTCGCCAAGGCCCTCAGGTGGGCGATTTCAATCTCTGGTCCCTGCACAACCCGAGGGAGCGTTTCTGGGCTTCGCGCACCCGCCAACTTCAGCGCGCCCACGTCAGTGTGCATGACCGGTTGTGGTCGACCCTGCCGTACCTTCGACCGATGGCGACCATCACCGCCGACACCCTGGAAGATTACGGTGTCGACGAAGACGGCGGTCGGGTTCACGATCTACTGGGCACGCGCTGCGATCCCTACGTGAACCATCTGCTGACCGGTGAAGATTTTGACTTTCACTGTCACTCCAACTTGACCCGTGCCGTGGCCCCCTTTGGGCTCACCGAATTTGATGTTCACGATGTGCTCAACGTCTTTCAGTGCACCGGCCTCAATGAACAGGGCCAGTACTTCATGAAGGCGTGCCCGGCACGGGAAGGCGACTACCTGGAGTTGTTTGCCGAGATTGACTTGCTCTGCGCGCTCTCGTGCTGCCCAGGCGGGGATCTATCGGTTGATTTGTGGGGCTCTGACGCCACCGACGAAGACCTGCTGGCCACCTGCCACCCCATCGGCATCGAGATCTATGCCCTCGACGACGAGGTTCTGGAGGGCTGGTCACCACCGACACCCTCCAACTATCGAGGCAACCACGGCCTGCGCCCGCCCACAGAAGATTGGAGCGCCAAGCGCAGACAGTGCTGCTGACACCATCATCAGGCGTCGAGACCGCCAAATCGTCCGTTCTGATAATCCTCGACCGCCTGGACAATCTCTTCGCGGGTGTTCATCACAAAGGGGCCATGGGAGTAGACGGGTTCGTCGATCACATCACCGTGGCCAAACAGCAGGCGCGCATCGCTGTTGGCTTCAAGTGCTAGACTATCGCCTTCGCGGTCCACTTCGATCAGGTGGTGCGGCTGAACTGGTTCGCCGCCCACCTCAACGTTTCCTTCCACCACGTAGAGAAACACCTGCCGCCTGGGGGCAACGGGCAACGCCACGTTCGCGCCAGCAGGCAACCGCAGCGTCGACATAAACACCCCGGTCAGCGTCTCAATTGGGCCAACACTGCCTTCCCACTCACCGGCGATCAGGTTCAGCTCACCGCCGCCCGGCAGCGCAATGGCGGGTATCGACGTTTGCTGAAGCCCCACATAGCGGGGTTCGCTCATCTTCAAACGCGCCGGTAGATTGACCCACAGCTGCAGAATCTCCAGCGGGCCGCCGTCAAGCAGAAACTCGGGCGGCGAAATTTCCGCATGCACAATGCCACTGCCCGCGGTCATCCACTGCACGCCACCAGTGTGAATCACGCTTTGATGCTGAGTGCTGTCCGCATGAGCTAGTGAGCCTTCCAGAATAAACGTCACCGTTTCAAAGCCACGGTGTGGGTGCGGACCAAACGGCAACCCACCGTTATTGGCCGGGTACGTCTGCGGGCCGTGATGGTTGAGAAACAGGAAGGGATCGAGCTGTTCAAGCTGCGGCCCCGGCAACGGCCGACGGGTAACCAAATCACCGATATCATCGCGCTTGGCCGGGTGCTGGGCGATCACTCGACGCACTGTTTGGGTGGTATCTGCTGGCATCATTTGCTCCTTATCAATACTGCCCAGCGTAAAACCTGCAGCCGCCGATGAGGAGCGAATAATTTGCCCTGTTTCGTTGCAGGAAATTGTTAGAAACCGGCTTAAGGCGCGCTAATACTTAACCGCCCTACCACTGGAAATTCGTCCCCCTCGGGGCGCACTACGATCACATCGCCAGACCTCAATCCGCTGCCAACCAACGCCGAGATATTGACCTGATGCGTCACCAACAGCAGGTTGCCCGGCCCCTGCCACTCCAGAATGCGCTCCCGGGCGCTTTGGGTGCGTTCCGACCGCGCGCTACGTTCACGGAAGAAGGAGTCCAGCCACGGAGCAGCTTCGACCTCGCCGACATCCATTAGCTCAGCAGATTCCAAGGCTCGGCACCACTGCGACGAGTAGATTGCCGCAATGGGAATATCACGCTCACGGAACTCACGCCCCACCGCTTCGGCCTGAGCACGCCCATCACCCGAAAGATTGCGCTGCGTCTCGCAGCGGCCCCGTTCAAATTCAGGCGGATCGCCTACACCAGGGGCCAGCGAATGACGCATCAAAATCACCATGCCCCCTTCCTGCAATGCCTGCCAGGTGGCGTCGCTGGCCTGGGCAGTGATGGACAACATGCCCAGTACACTGAGCAATAGGCTTAACGTGAGTTGGCGTAGGGAGGGCATGGAGATTGTCCTTCAATCATCGATAAGCATTAACAAAGCCAAGGCAATAGGCATGTGATGCCCATCCATCTTCCCAATTCAAGACGCGGCAGGCATTTGCTACGACAAAGCCTAAACGACTTGGCGCGGCTATACGCGCTGACCCAGCCAAACCCATTCAACGCACGGATAGCTTCCTCATCAGCCGCAACAATGAAGCCCGCTTTCTCAAAACTCAGTCACTACCGTCACGCCCGCCCCTTCGAACTTATCCATGTTCATCAGCGCATCAATGGACTGCTCAAGGGTGATGCGTTTGCCAATCAGCTGCTCAGGCGCCAGCTTGCCAGACTGGATCATCGCCAGCATGGCGTCATAACGGTGGGCCTGCATGCCATGACTGCCGAGTATTTCAAGCTCGTTGGCAATGACTTGGCTCATGGGAATAGCCGGTGTGCTGTTCTCGGCCAACATCAGTCCGACCTGAATATGCTTGCCACGTTTACGCAGGTTGCTGATGGAATTAAAGCAAGTCGTCGGATGCCCTAGCGCATCCAGCGACACGTGAGCACCTCCCTGGGTTATGTCCGCCACTGCTTCCACCACATTGGCGACCTTGGCAGCATTCACGGTGGCAACGGCGCCCAATTGACGGGCCAGATTAAGCGCCTCTTCCGAAATATCGATGGCGACAACGTTAGCGCCGATGGCGTTGGCAATCATCACGGCGGATAGACCAACACCCCCGCAGCCGTGAACGGCCACCCACTGCCCGGCCGATGTCTGGCCCTGATCGACCACCGCCCGAAATGAAGTGACAAACCGACAGCCCAGGCTAGCCGCGGTGGCAAAGTCTAACGACTCTGGCAGCGCCACCAAATTGACGTCGGCGTAATGAATACCCACATACTCGGCAAAGGAACCCCAGTGGGTAAAACCGGGCTGAAACTGGCTATCGCACACCTGATGATTACCGGAGTGACACTCTGGGCAGGTGCCGCACCCGCCCACGAAAGGCACTGTCACGTGATCGCCAACACGCCACTTTTTTACGTCTTTACCCACGGCTTCGACCACGCCAGCAAGCTCATGCCCTGGCACATGGGGAAGCTGTATATCGGTATCATGGCCCACCCAGCCATGCCAGTCGCTCCGGCACACCCCGTTCGCCATCACCTTCACCACAACCCCATGCGATTCTGGCGTCGGGTCAGGCAACTGCTGAATCTTTGGTGGGGCGGAAAACTGCTCAAAAACAACGGCTTTCATAAACGACTCCTGCGCGGTATTAATTGTTATTAATATAACCAACCACACCTGAAATTACTTTTCTGATTGATGGACACACCCGCTGATTTTGAAGCACTCTTTTTTTTAAACGCATAAACATGAAAGATCTTTTCAAATGAGCCCACTGGAAAAAGTAGACGCCCAAATAATCGATAGCCTTCAAGCTGATGGCCGACTATCCATCGCCAAGCTGGCCGAGCGGCTAGGAATGAGCGAAGCCACCTGCTGGCGTCGCCATAAACGCCTGGAGGAGTTGGGCGTGATCGAAGGCTACCAAGCCACGCTGAACCGCCGACAGCTAGGCGGTAACGTGCTGGCGTTTGTACAGATCACCTGTACCAAGCACAGCGAAGCTGCCACCGCGGAGTTCGAACGTATTCTCCAGGCCAGCTCCCGGGTGCTCAGTTGCCATAACACCACCGGCGAGGCGGACTTCCTCTTGCAAGTCATCGCCCGGGACCTCGATGACTACAGCCGCTTCGTGGAAAAGGTGCTACGCCAGCTGCCAGGGGTATCTAGCATTCGCTCCAATATCTCCCTGCGGGAAATGAAGGCGACAAGCCACTTGCCGGTTGGGGAATTACTGGGGCTGTGAGCGAGGCAGTTGGGTATGGGGCAGTCGAACAACGTCAGCAGCAGGCTCGACATATAGCTCACTCAATATTTTGTATTTGTTCCCGCATCTGCTCGATCAGCACCTTCAACTCCACCGCACAGCGGGTCGTCTCGGCGACCACCGATTTGGACGAGAGCGTGTTGGCTTCGCGGTTGAGTTCCTGCATCAGGAAATCCAGACGGCGGCCTTTGGGGCCTTTTTGGTTCAGTTGACGACCGACCTCGTCGACATGGGCCGTGAGGCGGTCCAGTTCTTCGTCCACGTCGGCTTTTTGTGCCACCAGTACCAGCTCGGCTTCAAGGCGTTGCGGGTCGAGGTCGGTCTTGGCGACCTCTAAACGCTCCAGCAGAAGGGTGCGCTGGCGCTCAAGAATCTGCGGCAGCAGGCTGCGCACAGTGGCCACCTGCTCGCTGACGGCGGCGAGTCGGGTGGTGATCATCACGGCGAGCTTGTCGCCTTCACGGGCGCGGGCGTCAATGAGCTCATCCAGCGCCTGGTCAAACAGCGCCTTCGCAGCCGAGGTAATGGCCTCCTGATCCAGGTGCTGGGTTTCCATGACGCCGGGCTGGTTGAGTAGCGCAAGGGTGGTCGGCGGCACCGCGCTGGGTACCTGCTGTTGAATCGCCGCCAGAGCATCGGCGATCTCTTTTAGCCGCTGAGCGTTCACGGCGGGCGCCTGACTGGCCTCGGCGGCCTCAAAGCGCAGGCTGCACTCGACTTTCCCGCGTGCCAAGCGGGCGCGCAGGGTATCGCGCAGCGCGGGCTCCAGCTCACGCAAGGCATCGGGCAGGCGAAAATGGGGCTCCAAATAGCGCTGGTTCACCGAGCGGATTTCCACTTGTAAGGTGCCAAAAGGCGCAACCTGCTCGGCGCGGGCGAAGGCGGTCATGCTGTGTACGCGGCTGGAAGCGGCCATGGTTCATCCTGTTAGTTAAAAACGATTCATTACGCATTGCCAACAGTCTACCCGATAGGCCCATCAGCGCACGCCCAGACGTGTACAATGGAGAACTTTTCCTAGTTACGCGTTTATTGAGAGGTATTATTTGTGAGCAGTGCTAAGCGTCCTGATGTTGTGCGTCCCAGCGGTCGCGAGGCCGACCAACTGCGTGATATTCGCATAACCCGCGATTACACCCGCCATGCGGAAGGCTCGGTACTGGTGGAGTTTGGCGATACCAAGGTGCTATGTAATGCCAGCGTAGACGCCACGGTGCCGCGCTGGCTACGCGGCAAGAATCAAGGCTGGGTCACCGCAGAGTACGGCATGCTGCCCCGCGCGACCCACTCGCGCAGCAACCGCGAAGCGACTCAAGGCAAACAGGGCGGCCGCACGCTGGAAATTCAGCGCTTGATCGGCCGTAGCCTGCGCGCTGCGGTGAACTTGAAGAAGCTGGGTGAGTTCACGATTACCGTCGATTGCGATGTCATCCAGGCCGACGGCGGCACCCGCACCGCCGCGATTACCGGCGGCTGTGTCGCGCTGGTGGATGCCATCCGCTACCTGCAGCGCGATAAAAAGATCAAAGGCGACCCCTTCAAGCAGCTGGTCAGCGCGATTTCGGTGGGTATCTACAAAGGCGTGCCGGTGCTGGACCTGGACTACCCGGAAGACAGCAAGGCCGACACCGACCTGAACGTGGTGATGACTGAAAGCAGCGAGTTGATCGAAGTGCAGGGCACCGCCGAAGCGGGCGCGTTCAATCGCGCCGAGCTGAACGCCATGCTTGACCTCGCTGAGAAAGCAGGCGACGAGCTACGTGAAAAGCAGCGCGAAGCGCTGGGTATTCGAGGTTAATTAAACGCTAGCCACAACGCCACAAGCCGACCCTTGGGTCGGCTTGTGGCTTATTACCTGCGAACAACAGACGGCGACGCGGGAAATACGCGCCTAAAGCGCCAGGTCGTACTCGACGATCAACGGGGCGAACTCGGAGAAGGTCGCGTCGTAATCGATCCACGCATCAACCACGTGGCGGCGGAAGTTGGGGCCGACCAACTGGTAGTCGATTCGCCAGCCTTCCTGGCGCTCACGGGGTACCTCTTGGTCTAGCTTCGGCCACCAGGTGTATTCACCTGCGTCGCGGTTGATTTCGCGGAAGGTGTCGATAAACCCGGTAGGGCCAAGCACCTGATCCATCCAGGCGCGCTCTTCCGGGCGGAAACCCGACGTGAGCTGATTGTCGGACCAGTTGGCCAGGTCGACGGTCTTGTGGGCAATGTTCCAGGTACCGCAGATGATGTATTCGCGGCGTTTGCGCGACATCTTGGTCAGGTACTCCTGGTATTGGTCCATGAATGACTGTTTGGCTTTTTGATCGCTTCCGTCGGGCATCAGGAAGGTAGCAATGCTGAAACGGTCATAGTCCGCCTGCAGAAAGCGCCCTTCGTGGTCACACTGAGGGAACCCGAGGCCGTACATAATCGCCTTGGGGATTTGACGGCAATACAGTGCTACACCGGAGAAACCATCCTCTTCGGCATCCAGAAAGTAGCCTTCATAGCCTTCCGGGTACAGAATGTGGTCGCTCAATTCAAAACTTTTTGCCTTGATGTTCTGCACGCAGACCACGTCGGCATCCTGCTGAGCCAGCCAGTCCAGGAAACCACGGTCGACGGCATCACGTATACCATTGACATTAATGCTGGCAATTTTCATAAATCGTCCCTTTTGCGTCGCTGCTGTATGATACCCGACGTTTAGACGTTTGGGTAAATAGACAAACCAAATCTTGCTATTTACCTGCTTTTTATTGTTGCCTTTGCCCCAACTTTTGATCGACAAGGGAAGACCGCCGTGGCCTCTACTCTACAACCCTACCAGCGCGATTTCATTGCTTTTGCCATTGAGCAGGGGGTGCTCAAGTTCGGCGAATTCACGCTTAAATCCGGGCGTGTAAGTCCTTACTTCTTCAATGCGGGCCTATTCCAGACCGGCCGCGCGCTCGCCAAGCTGGGCCGCTTTTATGCCCAGGCGATCGTCGATAGCGGCCTCAAGGCCGACGTGCTGTTTGGCCCGGCGTACAAGGGCATTCCCTTAGCGGCGGTGACTGCCGCGGCATTGGCCGACCACCACGACCACGACATGCCCTACGCGTTTAATCGCAAAGAAGCCAAAAGCCACGGAGAAGGCGGCAACATTGTCGGCGCACCGCTTGCCGGTGATATTCTGATTATCGACGACGTGATTACCGCTGGCACCGCCATACGCGAGGTAATGAGCCTGATTGAGCAGAATGACGCTCGTGCGGGGGGCGTGATCATTGCCTTGGACCGTCAGGAGCGTGGCCAGGGCGAGCAAAGCGCGATTCAGGAAGTACAGACCCAATACGGCATGCCGGTGGTCAGCATCGTGACGCTTGAGCAAGTGCTTACGTATCTTGAAGAGCATGCCGGTGGCGAGATGCTGGCCTACGCCGAGGCCGTTCGGGCTTATCGCGACCGCTACGGAATTGCCAACTGAACGACGCTAAAGCGAGAGGGCGCCCGCGTAGTCTTGCTGGCGCCACGCTTCATAGCTCACGATAGCCACCGCGTTAGAGAGATTGAGGCTGCGGTTATTGGGCTGCATGGGAATGCGCAGCTTTTGCTCGGCAGGCAAGGCAGCGTGCACCTCGGCCGAGAGCCCGGCGGTTTCAGAGCCAAACAGCAGCACATCGCCCGGGGCATAAGTTGCGTCGCTATGAGCACGCGTGCCTTTCGTGGTAATCGCCCAGATGGTGCGTCCCTGCATGGCGCTTTGAAAGGCGCTAAAATCAGCATGGCGCGTCACATTGGCAAGATCGCGGTAGTCCAGCCCGGCGCGGCGCAGCTTTTTCTCTTCCAGGTCGAAACCCAACGGCTCGATCAGGTTTAATCGGCAGCCGTTGTTGGCCACCAGGCGCATGATATTGCCCGTATTGGGTGCCATCCGCGGTTCAAATAAAGCGACTTCAAACATTAACACCTGCCTATTGTTAGCCCATTATGCGTTTACCCAGTGCCGCCGATTATAATCGAAACAGCCCTGCAACACTTTAGAGGTCACCCGTCGCCATGACGCCCCAGCCGCCAAAGAGCATCCTTAGCCGCATTAACGGGCTCAACCCGCGCCAGCAGGAAGCCGTGCGCTATATCGATGGCCCCTGCCTGGTCCTGGCGGGGGCAGGCTCCGGTAAAACCAGCGTGATTACCACCAAAATCGCTTACCTGGTGCAGGAATGCGGCATGAGCGCGCGCAAAATCGCCGCGGTGACCTTTACCAACAAGGCCGCCCGAGAGATGAAAGAGCGCGTGGGGCAAATGCTGCACGGCAAGGAAGGCCACGGACTGACGGTTTCCACCTTCCACACCCTGGGGTTGAACATCATCCGCGGTGAGCTGAAAACCCTGGGCTACAAACCCGGCTTTTCGCTCTTCGACCCGGAGGATGCCAAGGCGTTGCTGCGCGATTTGATGAATAAAGATGCCCAGGTCGATGCCGAGCAGATCAACGCGGTACAGAGCAAAATATCCCAGTGGAAAAACGACCTGATGCTGCCCAGCGACGCGCTGTCGTTTGCGGCGGATGACGACGAGCACTTTGCCGCGCGGGTCTACGAAGCCTATGTTCGCCATCTGAAAGCCTATAACGCGGTGGATTTTGACGACCTGATTCTGCTGCCGGTGGTCCTGCTGCAGCGTGACCCGGAAGCGCTGGCCCGCTGGCGGCGCAAGATCCACTACATGCTGGTGGATGAGTATCAGGACACCAACGTCTCCCAGTACCTGCTGGTGAAGCTGCTGATGGCCGAGCGGGCCACCTTTACCGTGGTCGGCGATGATGACCAGTCGATTTATGCCTGGCGCGGTGCACGGCCGGAAAATCTGATTACCCTGGGTGAAGACTTCCCTCGCCTGAAGGTGATCAAGCTGGAGCAGAACTACCGCTCGACTGGCACGATTCTGCGCGCCGCCAACACACTGATCGCCTATAACCCCCACGTCTACGAAAAAACCCTGTGGTCGGATATGGGCGACGGCGCCTCCATTCGGGTCATCGTCAATCGCCACGAAGAAGCCGAAGCCGAGCGCGTGGCCAGCGAAATGTTTACCCGGCGGATCAAGGAAAAAGCCGAGTGGCGCGACTTTGCTGTGCTTTACCGGGGCAACTTTCAGGCCCGGCTGCTGGAGTTAAAGCTGCAGCACTATCAAATCCCTTACAAGCTGTCCGGCGGTACGTCGTTTTTCTCGCGCAACGAGATCAAGGACACCATGGCCTACCTGCGGCTGCTGATTAATCCCGCCGACGACAACGCCTTTTTACGCATTGTGAACGTGCCGCGTCGAGAAGTCGGTCCCGGTACCGTCGAGAAGCTTGCCAACTACGCAACCGAGCGCTCGATTTCACTGTTTGCCGCCTGTCATGAGCTCGGCCTGGAACAGGTACTACCGACCCGGGCCGTCGAGCGGCTGTCGCGCTTTACCCATTTTATCGACGGCGTGCGCAAGCGCATGGACCAGGGCGATGCGATTGCCGCGATCCGCGACATGCTGCGGGACATGGATTACGAGGCGTGGCTGTACCAAAACGCCAGCGCGCCGACCGTCGCCGAGCGGCGCATGGCCAACGTATGGATTTTGATCGACCAGCTAGAGAAGTCACTGAACCGCGATCCTGAAGATGATACGTCATCCACTGAAACCGAAACTGACGGCGTGGAAGCGGCGATTTCACGCCTGGTGCTGCGCGATATTCTGGAGCAACAGGCCGAAGAAGATGATTCAGACCGGGTGCAGCTACTCACCATGCACGCCTCCAAAGGGCTGGAGTTCCCCCACGTTTATTTGATGGGACTGGAGGAAGACTTACTGCCCCACCGCAACGCCATCGAAATGGGTACAGTGGAAGAAGAGCGCCGCCTGGCCTACGTGGGTATTACCCGCGCGCGCCGTACACTGACATTGACACTTGCCCGCCAGCGCAAATCCTACGGCGAGCTGATGGACTGCCAGCCCAGCCGCTTCCTGGACGAATTGCCTGCTGAAGACCTGGAGTGGGAAGGCCGTGCCGATAAGGAAGACCCGGAGAAAAAGCAGGCCCGGGGGCAGGACGCCATTGCCGGGCTACGCTCTTTGCTGGGCTGAAGGTTTTCTACTGACCTGAAGGCTCTTTACTGGGCCGGTGGTTCTCTGTTGTACTAAAAATTATCCACAACCGGCTTTTACATTACACCTGTGGATAATATGGATAGCCGACAAAGTTATTCTGCCTCGGCGATCATGTAATCAACGACCGACTCGATTTCTTCATCGGAGGCGCTACTGCCACCGCGCGCCGGCATCGCGCCTTTACCTTCAAACACGCTTTGATAGAGAGCCTCAGTACCTTGCTCAAGACGCGATGCCCAAGCCTCGGCGTCCCCTAGCATCGGCGCTCCCGCCGCACCGCTATCGTGGCATGCCGCACAGCCGGTACTGCTATACAGCGAGGCGCCATCCAATTCACCGCCACCGCTTTCAGCATTACTTTCGGCGTCTGCTTGCGCCGCTTGGGTACCACAGTCCTGGCCTTGTAAACACACACTGCCTACCGGCGCCATCCGCTCCGCAATCGCCTCACGGGAGGCATCGGCGACGGCGCCCGACCCACTCAGCATGGCAACCCCAAGTGCAACAAGACCTTTTACTATCTGCTTAACGTTCACTCGCACCACCTCTTATTTATTATTGTCGGCGTCTGGGCGGCTGAAAGATCAAAGGCTGCCAATACGCCTACTTAATGAATATTAGCAGTATAGTGGTAATTCAAAGTGCCACAAAACCCACCACGCCTGCTGGGTCAACGGGGCAACGACGCCCAGGCTGCTAGCCGCGCCAGGCCATCACGGACTGCTGGGCATATTCGGTGAAACCAGCGCGCCTGTAGAGATTAAACGCCGGCGGATTTTCGTGATCCACCGAAAGCAATAGCTCCGAGGCGCCCGCCTGTTGGGAAAGCGCCAAGGCATGGTTGAGAATATGACCGCCCAGCCCCCGGCGCCGCCACT
Organism: Halomonas sp. SH5A2; assembly: GCF_014263395.1. GTDB lineage: Bacteria > Pseudomonadota > Gammaproteobacteria > Pseudomonadales > Halomonadaceae > Vreelandella. The sequence goes on from NZ_CP058321.1 coordinate 3,795,655, forward strand.
CAGGCACCAGCCCCATCAACATCAGCTCCCAGCGGTGAATCTCATTGCGCGGTGCCAACAGCAACGCGCCGATAGGCGAGGGAGATTCATCCACATAGAGCGCATGCCAGTGTGTGGGCGCGTGAGGATCTTGCCCGTAGAAACCTGCCAGTAGATCATTGACCGATAAGATGTCGCGCAAACCACGGCAATCCAGCGAGTCGCGCCCAACCGCGGTTATCAACGCATGCTCCTGAGCGGGTGACAGCAGGTCCCATGGCGTCCAATGCAATTGGGTGAACGGCTTCCTGGTAGGAAAACGCTGCTCCACACCCGCTTTTAAACAGCGCAGCGATATGAGCGGCTGCATGCCGTGGGCAAGTAATTGCGCTCGCTGGTGGGTCGCCTCAGGCACTAGCTCGATATGGCAAAGCGATAAGCGTTGCTGCATGACCCAGTGTCGTGCCGTATCGATCAACGCGCTGATGTGATCACCTTGCGCATTGGGTAGCCACAGCTGCGCCATATTCTGGGGTAGCCGCTGTACCCAAATAACGCCGTTGATATGCCCGCTATGCAGGCTCACCCATAAGCTCTGCCAAGCCGTTTCAGGCTCCTTCAGCATCGGCTTGAGCGCCTCGGTCAATGCTTTTTGCCCACTCGACGACTGCGACTCGGCCAGATGCAGGAGCGCCTCGCGGCGATGTTCAGGCGGGCATAGGATAATCTTTGAGGTATTTGCCATAGACGCTACTATCGTTGTCATCCATTGTTTTCATCTGACCATCGTATTCATCTGAACAGGTAAACTCACCCAGGGACATCATCTCTCATCATGCGCATCTTACTGGTCGAGGACGATTCGAGTTTAGCGTCTGGAATACGCCTGGCGCTTAAGCCTGAAGGGTACACGGTTGATCATCTCAGCGATGGTGTGAGTGCTCGCTCAACGCTGCTGGAAGGGATACCCTTCGATGCCGTGATACTTGACCTGGGGCTACCCCGTCTGGATGGCGTCGACGTGCTCAAAGCCGTGAGACTTGAAGGTAACCAGGTGCCTATCCTGGTGCTGACTGCCCGTGATGCGGTCGATGAGCGAATTGCCGGCTTGGATGCCGGCGCCGATGATTACTTGATCAAACCGTTTGATGTCACCGAGCTGACCGCCCGGCTACGCGCTTTATTAAGACGCAGCCACGGGCAAGTCCGTTCGCTACTGGAGTGTCAGGGGATACGCTTTGATCCAGTCACTCTCAAGGTCAGTTATCAAGGACAAGAGGCGTCACTTTCACGCCGCGAACTGACGCTATTGCAGGAATTCATGAGCCACCCTGGGCGTGTATTCACTCGCGATACCTTAACCCAGTTGGTGTACGGGTGGGATGAAGATGTCGAAAGTAATGCCATTGAAGTCCATATTCATCATTTGAGGCGCAAATTTTTCCCCCATGTCATACGTACCGTACGTGGCATTGGTTATGTGATGGATAACCCCGGATGAGCTCGATTCGATACCGTACCCTCACACTGGTGCTGCTGGTCTTCGGCGTCAGCACGCTGGTGATTGGAGTAATCAGCTACCGCTACGCCGCACATCAAATAAGCGAGCTTTCAGACGCCCGGCTTGCCCAACATGCCCATCTTCTCGAAGGCATGTCGCAATCGACGGCACTGAGTGATGATCGCCAAGCGATGCTGAGCAATATTGAAAATGCATTACAGCGTGCCGAATCCGCCGATTCGCCCTACGGACACCGCTACTCAAACCAGCTTGCCTTTCAGCTGTGGGAAAACGATCAGCTATTGCTAAGCTCTTCAGAAGCGCCCGATATAACACCCCGTCAGCGGGATACGGGCTACTCTGACCTCACCATTGATCAACAGGCATGGCGGATTTATGTTCTTAATCAGCCAGATACTGATCAACGAATTGTCGTCGGCGAGCGCGAAAACACCCGCGGTGAATTGATTCGTTCGGTCGCCCTGCGCACCCTATTACCTGAGCTGATAGGGTTACCCCTGGTCGCCTTGCTATTGTGGTGGAGCATTGGCTGGGGGCTAGCGCCGTTATCGCGAATGGCCGAGCAGACACGGACCCGCGGGCCCCACAACCTTCAGCCTCTGTCGCTTGCGACGCTGCCACGAGAGTTAACCCCGATCGCGAGCGCATTAAATCAATTACTGGCGCGTATCCGCCAAATACGCACCCGCGAAGAGCGCTTTATCGCTGATGCTGCCCACGAATTACGCACGCCGCTCGCCGTACTGGACCTGCACGCGCAAAATGCGTTGAGCGCCCGTAGCCATGAAGACCGTGAAGAAGCGCTTGATCACCTTCGCGATGGCGTTACCCGCGCCACCCGAGTGGTCAGTCAGTTGCTGGCCCTGGCCCGTTTAGCGCCGGAAACGGAGATACAACGCCACTACCGACCAGCCAACTTACTCACCGAGGCACGTGAAACCCTCGCCGAACTCTCGCCGCTAGCCGCCGAACGCCAACAGCAGGTGATCCTGCATGCCGATGAAGCGCTGGACTGGCAGATGGAAGCAGAGCCCGGTGCCGTTGAAACCGTGTTGCAAAATATTGTGGGTAACGCTTTCCAGCACACACCCACTAAGGGCGTTATCGACATTGCCTTAACCGCCACCCCTCATCACGTCACACTCTGCGTGGATGACCAGGGGCCAGGCATCCCGGAACAGGCATACTCGAAGGTGAGAGAACGTTTCCAACGTGCCGGGCCAGGCGCCGGGGCAGGCTTGGGGCTATCCATTGTTGACCGTGTCGTTAAACGCCACAATGGTGAGTTCACCATGACCAACGCGCCTCAGGGCGGCCTACGCGTTTGCATTACGCTTCAGCGTTTTCCTTCACAACACGGAATGATCTCGATCGACCCTAGCGCTTCTTAAGGTTGTCATAAGATTATCGTGCAAATGTGACGTAACGGCAGGACAACTGTTGTTTGCCATTTCGTCACTTAACGCAGGTACTCTGATGAACCAGATAATTTTTTCACCCAAACCGTTAATCCAACTAGGGTCGACGCCGACACTGGTTGTCCCGAAAAAGCCGTCGTTATCGCCGCAAAGCCCGGCTATCAGTGTTCTGACCGATTTTAGCCAGGTACGTCCCCAATGGATTGATGGCGATACCCCGGTTGACCAGGCCCACCAAAAAATGCGCGGCGCGGGAGTGCGGTTGCTGTTTGTCATGGATAGCCATGAGCACTGCATCGGGGTTGTTACGGCGAAAGAAATCATTGGCAAGCGGCGGATCAATATCGCCATGCAGCAACGCCAGCTGAGCTGGGAGGACATCACGGCCGAAATGATCATGACCCCCTGGCACACGTTAAGCGCTATGCCGATTAACCAACTCTCGTCGCTGAGCATTGAGGATTTGGTGATATCGATGGAAAGCTTTACGGATCAGCATTTGCTGATTATCGAACATGATGATCGCCACGACCCTCGTATTCGCGGCATCATTTCAGCCAGCGATATTCAAGCGGCGATCGGTAAGACGATCAATGCCATCCCGAGGGCGCAAAGCTTTGCGGATATCTGCCACGTCATAACAGGCCACGATATTTAAGCGATGCACGGCGTTAATTCTCCCGCCCGCGCGTGTCAACGTGCGGGCGGTTGTGTTACTGGGAATTAAAACAACCCGGCATTTAACCAAAGGTGGGTAAGAATACTGGCGATATAGCCCAGCATGATGGCTGGCGCCCAGCGCAGATGACGGGCAAAGGTATAAATCCCCCTGGCCTGGCCCATCAAGGCGACACCCGCGGCTGAGCCCATCGATAGCAAACTGCCCCCGACTCCTGCCGTCAGCGTGATCAACAGCCAGTTACCCAGCGACATATCCGGTTCCATTGAAAGTACCGCGAACATCACCGGGATGTTGTCCACCACCGCTGAAATCAACCCCAATACCACGTTGGCCCACACCGGGTTCCAGCCGCCATAAAGGGTCTCCGACAGCAGGCCTAAATAGCCGATAAAACCCAGACCGCCCACACACATCACCACGCCGTAGAAAAACAGCAGTGTGTCCCACTCTGAACGGGCAATCCGGCTGAAGATATCAAAGGGAACAACGCTGCCCAGTTGCTCAAGCTTTTTCCAATCGCCGCGGCGGGAATAGCGCTCACGCTTGCGCTCGAGGGAGCGCGGCAAGCTGCGGCGCAAGTAGTAACCAAAGAACTGCAGCAAACCAAGACCAAACATCATGCCCATGGCAGGCGGCAAATGCAGCACTGAGTGACAGAGAACCGAAATCGCCACGGTGATCAGGAACAGCACGACGATACGCCGCGCGCCGCGCTTCAACCATACGTTTTCCGATAATGCTTCAGGTTTTCGGTTGCGAATAAAGCAACTCATGATCACCGCAGGCACCATGAAATTGACAATTGACGGCACCAACAGATGGAAGAAATCACCAAAGGCGACCTGGCCAGCCTGCCAGACCATCAGCGTTGTGATATCGCCGAAGGGACTGAAGGCGCCACCAGCATTGGCGGCAACCACCACGTTAATACAGCAAAGGCTGATAAAACGATCATCGCCCTCGGCCACTTTCAGCACCACTGCACACATCAGCATCGCCGTGGTCATGTTGTTGGCGATCGCCGAAATACCGAACGCCAGCACCCCGGTAATCCAGAACAGGCTGCGGTAGCTAAACCCCTTGCGCACCAGCCATGCGCGCAGAGAGTCAAACACCCGCCGCTCTTCCATGGCGTTGATATAGGTCATCGCCACCAGCAAGAACAAGAGTAGCTCAGTGTACTCAAGCAGCGTTTCACGAAACGCCGTTTCCGCCTCTTGGGGCAGTCCCGCCTGAACGTACACCCAAGCCACCAATGCCCAAATCAGACCCGCGGCGACCAACACCGGTTTTGATTTGCGCATGTGCAAAAGCTCTTCGGCCATGACTAACGCATAGGCGAGTACAAATATGGCGACAGACAAGATACCGGCGATAGAACGGGTAAGGTCGAGCGACCCGGCAGCGGCATAAGACAAGGAAGGAACAGCAAGACAGCATAACGCAAACAGCAGCCACATCGCGCAACGACAATAATGCCCAGCGATGCCGAAATCAGGTGGTTTCATGGCGGAGAAGTCCCAGCGGTAGAACGAAGGAAAGAAAAACCGTCATAATGATAAGCCGACTAACGGAATGGAGCAATGCAACATTGCAGTTATCGAAGAATGATGGGCAGGGTCAGCAAGCAGTATAAGTCGGTTCGCTTACGCCGTTGACATAGGTAAAGCTCTTCAGTTCAAGTACCATTTTATTAATGAACTAGACGGTCCTTTTACTCTTCTGACATAGCAAAATTCTCTATAACGCTTTGTTAAAAAATATATTTAATGAAAGTACTGGGAAATCTCATACTTTTCATACTCTCTTTAACGCAATGTAACTTGGCTTTACATTTCCCCTAGACCGACCAACACTAATCACACCCCAGTCTGCGATAGTTGCGCATGCTAGAAATACTCATCCATATATTTTTCAGCCTGAGACTGGAAAAGGGTACTTTCTACAGGGGCTTAAAAATCATGATGCGCGGTTATAACTCCGTCGCAAGAACTTGCCTACGTGTAGGGCCTGATCACTATTAACAGTGGTTGCCAGCAACCATGAGGTAACGTCATGATCGAGCCAACCAGGCAGCTCTTAACAGCAGGAAACTCGACGTTTCTTCAGAACACCGTAAAACAGCTTTTAGGGTATGGCTGGTCAATTAGCCATGCTGTTAATGCACATGAAGCAATGGAATTGCTCGACAAAGAGCCCTGTCAAGTTGGATTGATCGCTATCGATCCGTCAACATCCACCCTTCCTTTGGAAATCGATAGTAGCCCCCGGCTGGCTGACATCTCTTGGGTAGCCATTATCGAACGTAATGGGTTAAGTCACGAGAAGACTCGCGAGCGGATTTTTAATACTTGTTACGCCTATCAAGTCCATCCGGTCGATGCGCGAAAACTCGATACCTTGATGGAGAGTGCGCTGGCAATGGCCAACCTCCTAGGCGCTCACCCCCTCCCGACACTTACTTCTTTAGACGACGAATATCATATCGTTGGCAATAGCCCAACCATGCAACTGCTCTATCGAACGATCGCTAAAGTGGCAGCTGCCAGTGCACCTGTACTGATTACCGGAGAGTCGGGCACAGGAAAGGAGCTCACGGCTCATGCCATTCATACCCATTCACCCAGACGTCATGGGCCGTTTAACGTTGTCAACTGTGGCGCTATACCCGCCGGGCTTATCCAGTCCGAACTCTTCGGTCACGAGAAAGGAGCCTTCACCGGGGCTAATCAGCGCAAGGTCGGCATCATAGAGAATTCGCAGGGAGGTACCCTGTTTCTCGACGAGATCGGCGACCTACCTCTGGATTTACAAGTCAATCTGCTCCGCTTTCTGGAAAACCTCAAAGTGCTGCGAGTCGGTGGGCTTAAAGAGATTCCTGTCGATGTCAGGGTGTTGGCTGCCACCCACGTCGACCTTAATGAGGCCGTCGGCAGGGGCGATTTTCGTGAAGATCTCTATCATCGGCTCAATGTACTTCAAGTCAGGGTACCGGCGCTGAGGGAACACCTTGAAGACATTGAAGCCCTGGCCCACTTTTTCTTCCAGAAGTTCTCAACCGAAAAACCAACCCGAGTCTGTGGATTTAGCCACGAATGTCTCACTGTCATGCTTCAACACCACTGGCCAGGCAACATTCGCGAACTGGTCAACCGGGTTAGACGCTCAATGGTGATGTGTGAGCACAAGCTCATAACACCCGCCGATATGGGGCTGGAAAGGCGACACCGACTTTCCCGGGATATTGATACCCTTCAGCAGATTCGCGACGCGGCAGAGTACGAGGCCATCAGGGCTGCTCTCGTACGCAACAAACACAATGTGCTGCGTGCGTCGCTCGAACTAGGTGTCTCACGCGTCACCTTGTACCGATTAATAGAGAAGCACGGTATCGAAAAGAACGGCTGCCCCGATGAACTGCAAACGATCCATGCCTCTTCCCGCTAGGACGAGGCACTACGCAAAAAAAGAAAAAAAGGAAAGCAACCATGACCCCACGTGGCACTAACATCCTCTGTACCGCCGGCTTGGCATCTTTTATCAGTTGCGCACCGGTGCTGGCACAACAGCCAACTGAGGACTCGCAGGTCCAGCCCGTTGGACAGGAGCCCGAGCAACAGGAGATCCAGCCAGACGTCCAGGCAATGGCAGAATATGGAGGCGTTTTGACGCCCAAGGGCAGACTTGTTCTGGAGCCAGAATTCCAGTATTCCCACGAGAGCATTAACCGAACGACCTTCGAGGGGGTGGAAATATTGAGCACACTGCTAATAGGGGTGTTCACCGCGCAGGATGTCGACCGGGATAGCTATACGGCCTCGCTGACAGGACGACTGGGGTTTACCGACCGCCTGGAACTCGAGATGAAGGTACCTTATGTCTATCGGGATGAATCGAACCGCGTCACGGTCTCCGAGGTTGATCCCGATTTCACCTTGAATCGTGAGCTATCCAACAATGCGCTAGGCGATATCGAAGTAGCCGCCCACTACCAGCTGAACCGTGGCCTGAACGGCATGCCCTACTTCATTGGCAATCTGCGCTACAAGACCACCACCGGTCAAGGCCCCTTCGATATTCGCCGAAATAGCGCCGGCAACCCGCTGGAATTAACCACTGGAACAGGCTTTAATTCCTTCGAGCCCAGCCTCACTATGCTGGTACCCTCCGCACCCGCTGTCTACTTCGCCAATCTTGGCTACGTCTTCAATCTTGAAGATGATGTCAATCAGCAAGTTACTCAAAATGATGACGACCTGTTCATAGGCGAGGTGGATCCCGGAGATACCGTTCGACTGAGTTTCGGCATGGCCTACTCAATCAATCCCAAAACGTCCTTTACGCTGGGCTACAAAAACGACTTTATCGGCGAGACGACAACGAAGTTTGTCAATAACAGTACCGGCAATACGACTCAGGTCAGCTCAAACACTCTGAACGTAGGCTCCCTGCTGCTCGGGTGGTCCTATCAATTGAACCCGGATGTCTCGCTCAACCTGGGCCTGGAACTGGGCATCACCGAAGATGCGCCTGATACGACTCTGAGCCTCCGCATGCCTATTGGCATGGGCCTTTTTTAGTTGAAGGAAAGGAAGAGACTCGACAGCTGCCTCATCGGCAGCTGTCGTATCAGCGCAGGATACCGGCAAAGGAATCAACAATAGCGGCCTGTTGCCTGGCCGCTTTCAATGCCCCGATGTTGTTGAGTTGAACATCAATGTCGATCCGCTGCTGTATATTCCGTCCGGAAGCATTACTCACCACGCCACTGACGATGGCGTCACGAGTGATATTTTGCAAGGCTGCCGTGAAGCCTTTGGCATCGCTCAATGCAACGCCAGAAAAGCCCGCCAAACCCGCTAGATCTACGCCATTTGGCGCCACATCAGTAACGAGCATTCCCGTACTGGGGCCCACCTGAGTTACTGAACCGGAAGGGTCACGTAAAGTCTGGGAAACAACGTCGACGCCCGCCCTGGTGAAATTGACAACCGACACCAGCTCGATGCTGTTATCGATCATGGTCTGTAGTCTAGCCCCGAAATCCACGTCGAGCCCACCGAGGCTGAATCCCGCCCGCAATTGATCAAGCTCAGCCTCAGCGATAACGACGCCTCGGCTGAATTCATCATTTAAAGCCAGTGAGGATACAACCTCAGTGTAAAGATTTACGGGTGCTGGATAGCCTGAAGAAGGTGCCCAATGACTATTTAGTGGTTCTAATAATGGTTCTAACGCTGCATCGCTTGCGTTTGGGGAAGCCGCCTCGACGCCGGTCGCCGCTATCATCAGCGCCGCACCAATCCATCGAACACCCCTTCGCCTAAGCATAGTGCTTGATTGAGATGGCATCTTCATATCTCCTCATTAACGACCCATCTCATTCCTGGCGGGCAGGGTCAGCAGACTGGCACCGAGGCTTGAACGGTTCACGCCTACGGATAGAGGTGAATCAGGGCGCACGGCCCAATCCTGCTCGTTATTGAAATTTTTCCGGGCCATCTCGATTTCCTCGCGCACGCCCAGAACCGTTCCGTCCCACAGCGATTCAAAGTGGTCCTTGGGCACCACTTGAGTACCCGCCGCGGGATCCCCTATCAGAATGTTATTGGTGTCCACACCCTTCACGACGACAAAATGCTTATAACCTGCCGTGTTCACCATCGTTATGGCGGGCACGCCAATGCGGATAAAGTCATCCAGGCTGATTCTGAATCCATCAGAGTTGAGCCCCTGAGCATCCAGATAACGCTTCATATCCAACATGGAAAAGCCATGTCGTTGGATCTGCTCGGCATTCCCGGCTCGAATCATGCTTTCAAAAACCTCTGCTTCGGTGGTCTCGCGCTGATAATGAAACGTCAGCAAGGTGGCAACGGACGCAGAACCACAGCTGAAATCATATTGCTGGCGAACGACTCTGTCCCAACCCTTTTCCTGCAAGCTCTTGGCCTCGACCTGAAAACTACCGAAACGATTGAATATGGCGACCTGTCCGGCATGGGCAACTATCATATTGCCGATAAGAAAAAGTGACGCCATGCCACAGCAAAGTTGTCGATTTAGCTTCATGGCGCATCATTCCTTGGCTGGAATCGTGTATCCAAACCCGATCAAGGCTCAGTTGGCGATAAAGACACTGATGCCCACGGCATTGTTGATGGAATTCCCATTTCCCGTCACGGCACTGAAAATCCCTGTGCCGCTATAACTTCCCAGGGCATCAGAAGCAAAGCTGATATTGCCTGACTTCATATTTCCGCCAATATTGAAGGAAGTGTCCGTCACCGACGCTTTCATGTTCTGGATGCTTTTTACCGTATTGAAATTGACGATCGCCTCACCTTCCCTGGCCCTGGCCTTATCCATTTCCTCGATATCCATCCGTTGCATCGCGGCAAAACCATCACGGTTAAGCTCATGACTATCGTCGGCCTGACTCTTTGCCGTTCCCAAGGTAACCATTACAGAGATTAGCGTAATAGCCATTAACGTCCGCTGGGGACAAGGTAACGCAAATTGAATTGAACTGGCTGAAGACACCTTCATGGCATTGACTCCCGGTACCCTATCCATTCGGACAGTTGATCGAGGGAGCCGATGGATCTCAGCCCACCGGCTCCCGGTTCATCAAAGCGCCATTAGCGCTCTAAATCAGTTGCCGATACTCACATTGCTGTGAGCCGCGACGTTGGTACCCGCTACCTGGGAGTTGTATAAACCAGTGGTCACGTTCATGTTGCTGATGCCGCCGAATACCCCAGCCGCCACGGACACATTGGCTGCGCCTGTTGCCAAACTTGCAGCACCGCCATTGCCACCGTTGCCACCATTGCCACCATTACCGGCCATTGCAGCAGCATCACCGCCAGTCCCTTGACCGCTGCCACCGTTGCCACCGTTGCCTGCGCCGCCGTTACCACCGCTAGCTGTGGCTTGGCCGCCATCACCGCCATCGCCGCCCGCACCAGAAGCCGAACCGGTGCCAGAACCAGTACCAGAACCGTCACCTGCGGTTCCACCCGCTACTGAAGAACTCGCCGGAGCATCGCCATTGGTACTATCACCGTTGGTGGCCGTATTCGTGTTGTCATCGTCGATGTCATCGGCTGTGACAGACGCATAGCCTTCGGCAGTACCACCCTGAGCATCGGTATCGCCATTGGCAGCGTCTGCATCACCCGCCTCGCCATAGCCGTCACCGTATCCTTCAGCATAGCCTTCGCCATCGCCACCTTCGTAGCCATTACCACCATCGGCAGTGGCACTACCGCCATAGCCACCCTCTCCCTCGCCACCGTCACCGCCGGTGCCTTCACCGTAGCTACTGGCGTAAGCCTCCCCGCCAACACCGCCAACAGCTCCAGTGGCTCCGTTACCGCCATAGACGTTGATACTAGCGCCGCTGACTGAGGAGCTCATCTCTTGCATTGATATGACATTGGTCGAAGTCGATGTCGAAGTATTGTTTGACTCGCTCATCGCCCAGGCGTCTCCACCACGGCCCGTTGTCCCCCCAGCGCCACCCATGCCACTTCCGCTGGCGCCCCCAGCCGTACCGTCACCACTGGTGAGACTATTGTCATCGGGACTCTCATCAAAGTCACCGTCGATATTGGCATAGACACTACCTCCGGTGCCCTGACCAGACCCACTGGCGCCGTTCGCGCTTCCACTGCTGCCGCCCGTCGCATCGGCCTGCGCCATAGAGATTGCCATCACAATGGCCAGTAGAGGCGTACCTGCTACTACGAGATATTTTTTCATGTTCATTTCTCCATTGTTTGGGTCTGCGAACTTTCGCCATCGTCCTTAACGTTCAATTCTGAACCCTTGAATAACGCTTATTGCTCGCAGCCACCAACCTAGGAGCATGATCTATGCCAGTTGAAATCCAACCGGATATAATCAACTGTAAGAAAAGGAAATTTATAAATTCCGGGCATTTTGATCCCACCAAGACCCTGCCATATGGATTTATAACTTGATGATGTGTGTTTCATCTACGGAACACTTGAACGATAAATGTCTTAAATTGCAGAGTATTCTTTTTAAAAACAGTTATTTTCTAACATCCCATAAAGTGCAACGAGAACGTTACACTAAGGAATGGTAAAAAACTGACTAGATCATTGATCAAATGGATAATTTTTTTGACTAATTAAGCAAATACCAATGCGATAGCTACTAATCCAGAAGTTTTTATCAAGTTGGAAAAGTAGTTATGGGGGATATGTCGCTTTGCGCTATGAATAGGGGCGAGCACAGCGTGTAAACATCCATCAGCGGCGTGTAAGCCACCGAGGAATACTGAGCTGGATTTTTGAAGGAAGGTAAATCACATTTGTGATAAAGAGGCGGCAATTATCTTGTGGCCGCCCCTTTTTCAGGCGCTACTCTACCGTGACGCTTTTCGCCAGGTTTCGCGGCTGGTCCACGTCAGTACCTTTTAGAACCGCGACATGATAGCTCAACAATTGCAACGGCAACGTGTACAGCAACGGGGTCAGCGCTTCGTGGATATGCGGCAAGCGTAATACCCGAATATCGTCGCGTTCTTCAATCCCCACCTGCTCGTCGGCAAACACAAACAGCTGTCCTCCCCGCGCCCGAACTTCCTGAAGATTGGACTTGAGTTTTTCCAGCAAATCGTCGTTAGGGGCTACCGAAATCACCGGCATATCGGCATCCACCAGCGCCAGTGGACCATGCTTCAGCTCTCCGGCCGGGTAGGCTTCCGCATGGATATAGGAAATTTCTTTAAGCTTCAGTGCACCTTCAAGGGCAACCGGAAAGTGGGCACCACGCCCCAAAAATAGCGCGTGATGTTTTTCAGCAAACGCCTCTGACAGCAATTCGATTGCCGGGTCCAACGCCAGCACTTGTTGGCAAAGTGCGGGTAAGGCCTTTAGCGCCGATACAATATCGGCGTGATGATCATCGCGTCCATGTACCCTGCTGATCGACAGTGTCAGCAACATCAGTCCGATAAGCTGGGTGGTAAAAGCTTTGGTCGACGCGACACCAATTTCAGGACCTGCACGAGTCATCAGGGTCACATCCGATTCGCGCACCAATGAGCTACCTGGCACGTTACAAATGGCCAGCGTACCCACGTAATCCAGCTGTTTTGCATAGCGCAGTGCCGCCAGGGTATCGGCGGTTTCACCGGACTGGGAAAGCGTCACAAATAACGTACCTTCCGGAACCACGGGATAGCGGTAGCGATACTCGGACGCGACTTCCACCTGTACGGGGATACCGGCATAACGCTCTAACCAGTAGCGTGCCACCAGGCCAGCATGATAGCTGGTGCCACAGGCAATAATATGGATTTGCTTGGTGGATTGAAAAATAGCTGGAGCATCGGGGCCAAAGCTTTCAACCAAGACGTGATCATCGCTTAAACGCCCTTCAAGCGCGGCTCGGATCACATCAGGCTGCTCGAAGATTTCTTTTAGCATGAAATGACGGTAGTTGCCTTTACTCGCCGCGCCGTCGCCATGCTCAAATGTCTGAATTGGTCGTTCAACCGCTTTTCCATCGCGGTCGACGATACGAATAGCACCCTGCTCTCGTAACTCGACCAGATCACCTTCCTCCAAATAAATGAATCGGTCGGTAACCTGCAACAGCGCCAAAGGGTCTGAAGCTAAAAATGCTTCATCAATACCGACACCAACAACCAGAGGGCTGCCCTGCCGTGCGCCGACGACAACATCCGGGGCATTGGCGCTCATCACGCCTAACGCATAAGCGCCGCCCAAGCCGTTGATAATCTGCTGGGTGGCATCAAATAAACTAAGGCCGCTATCCAGCTTTTCGGCGAGTAAGTGAGCAATAACTTCAGTATCGGTTTCAGAGGTAAAACGGTAGCCGCTGGCTTGAAGCCGGTCTTTAATAGCTTCGTAATTTTCGATAATGCCATTGTGTACAACGGCAACTTGGTCACCGCTTTGATGAGGGTGCGCATTGGCCTCAGAGGGTTTTCCATGAGTAGCCCAGCGGGTATGGGCAATCCCTGACTTTCCTGGTAATGCAGCTTCATCGAGCTTACTTGAAAGCGCTGCTACCTTACCTGTCGCCCGGTGGCGCGTCAGCGAACGGCCATCATAAACCGTCATACCCGCCGAGTCGTAGCCGCGGTATTCGAGACGTTTCAGTCCTTCTAATAAAATTCCCTGGACGTTGCGCTGGGCAACGGCGCCGACTATGCCACACATAGGCCTTCCCCTTGTTCAGTCGTGATGCTTGAGTGGACGCTGCCAGTCACTTTTCTCGAGTTGACGCCCCCGCGATACGGCCAGAGCATTATCGCTGACGTCTTTAGCGATAGTCGAGCCAGCCCCCACCGTGGCACCCTCTCCAATCGACACTGGCGCCACCAGGGCGGTATTCGAACCGATGAAGGCATGATCACCAATCGCTGTTCGATGCTTGTTCGCGCCATCGTAGTTACACGTGATAGTACCCGCACCAACATTAACACCACGCCCCAGACGCGCATCACCCACGTAGCTCAAGTGATTAATTTTACTCCCTTCACCGACATCGGCATTTTTTGTCTCGACAAAATTACCGACTTTTGCTTTGACCGCTAACCGGGTACCGGGGCGCAATCGAGCAAAGGGCCCAATCTGATTAAGTCCAGCGGCCACTGTGTGCTCGATAACACTATGCGAATCCACGCTGCTCTCGGCACCGATCGTACTATTTTTAATCACGCAGTAGGGACCAATACGCACCCCCTCACCTAATTCAACCTCGCCTTCAAACACGCAGCCCACATCAATAAACACATCGTGGCCACAGTTCAGGCTGCCGCGCACATCAAGCCGTGCCGGGTCAGCCAACGCCACTCCCTGCTCCATGAGTTTCTCAGCGACTTGGGCCTGATAGGCGCGTTCCAGGCGTGCCATCTGGGCGCGGTTATTGACGCCTTCGACCTCGATGGCGGTGGAAGGTTGGGCGGTGCAAACCGTGACACCGTCGCTTTCGGCCATGGCAATCACATCGGTCAGGTAATACTCGCCCTGGGCATTATCCGCCGAAAGCCGAGGCATCCAGCGTTTCAATTGCTCGCTGGTCATCGCCATCATGCCCGTGTTGCACTCAGTAATGGCAAGTTGCTCCTGGCTGGCGTCTTTCTGCTCAACGATCGCCACGGCCTCGCCTTCTGAATTGCGCACAATACGCCCATAGCCAGCGGGGTCTTCTAACGTAACGGTTAAAAGCCCCATATGCTGATCATCCACCTGATCCAGCAACGCCGCCAGTGAATCACGGTGGATCAATGGGACATCGCCGTACAGCACCAGGACTTTACCACTGCCCAACTGCGGTAGCGCTTGGGCGACCGCGTGACCAGTGCCTTTTTGCTCGGCCTGAACAGCAAACTTCACGGGATAATCAACCAGCGCCTCGCGCAGTTGGTCGGCGCCATGGCCAATCACGACATGCGTGCGCGATGGACGTAGTCCTGCGGCCGTATCCAGCACATGCTGAACCATTGGCTTACCCGCCAGCGTATGCAGCACCTTGGGGGTCTGAGAACGCATTCGCGTGCCTTTACCGGCCGCGAGAATGACAATATCGAGTTCTTGCATATTAATTACCTGTCGCGGTTTCACGGTCGTCCGCGCGGGCAGACGCAATCTCTATATCTAACGATTCAACGAGCTCATCTCCGAAGTGCTGGGCAAAGGCAGGGCTTGCCATGCTTCGCCATTGATCCCCCTCGCGTATCAGCATCAGAACATTCAAGTCTTGCTCGCGGGCCATCGCCATACCGTCCTCATTACCCGCGACCATCAGCGCGGTCGCCCAGCCGTCAGCCCAGGCATTGGAGGGGTGAAAGACCGATGCCGAGGCCAGGTCGTGGGTAATCGGCTGACCCGTGCGTGGGTCAATAGTGTGCGAATAACGCTGGCCGTCAGCTTCAAAGTAATCCCGATAGTCGCCTGATGTCGCCACCGAGATCGAATCAAGCGGCAGCACATGCCTTGCACGCTGTTGGCCGTTTTCCGGGACTTCAATACCGACGCGCCACGCGGTCTGTTCATCGACATCTCGAACGCCGCGGGTAATCAAATCACCACCCAGATTTACCAAATAATTCTCGATCCCCTGCTGATCCAGATAGGCGGCGACACGGTCGGTGGCGTGGCCCTTGGCAATGGCTGAGAGATCGATAAAGACGTCGCGGGTACGCCGCGCCTCAAGCGCCTGCGTATCCAGTTCAATGGCATCGAAGCCCACCCGCGCCAACCGTTCACTAAGTTCTTCATCTGATGGCACTTCTTCAGGTCGAGCCTCAGGACCAAAACTCCACAGATTGACCAGGTCACCGATGGTAATGTCGAAAGCGCCCTCACTTGACTCGGCAATTGACTGGCTAATCGCCAATACGTCGATAAGTCCGTCGGATAAAGGCTGCCATTCGCCTAGCGGCGATCGATTGAAGGCCATCAGCTCGGCGTCGTCGCGGTAGGTCGACATCGACTGATCGACACTTTCCAGTTCCTGCTCGATACCCGCTTCAATCTCGTTGACTTGCCCCTGGGTGAGCGAATCGGCCATTGTTACTTGATAGAAGGTACCAAATATATTGCCTTCCAGTTTAACCGGTGATTCCAGCGGCCGATCGGTTTCCGAGCAGCCTGCCAACACTATCGTTAGCAGCACGGCTACACCGTAATAGCGCCACAAATGACGACCCTGTCGCATCGTTGTTACTCCGCCTTAACCATGAAAAAACCATAGCAGCCAAACACCCAAAAGTACGCGATAAATAACAAAGGGCTGCATACCCAATTTTTTAATCACCACTAAAAAGTAGTGAATACATAAATAAGCGCTAATACCGGATAGCAGTGTTCCTACTACCATTGCCATCCACTCTATCTCTTCTGGCTCGCGTATTATTCCTAATACTTCTAGTCCACCTGCTAACACGATCACTGGAATAGAGAGGAGAAAGGAGAAACGGGCGGCCCCTTCTCGGCTCATCCCCACCATTAGCGCCGCCGTAATGGTAATCCCTGAACGTGAGGTACCAGGAATCAGCGCCAATACCTGGGCACCACCAATAATTAAGACATCCTTGAGACGTAACTGGTATTCGCTTCGCTCACCCCCTTTACGCCAATCGACATATCCCAGCAATAACCCGAAACCAATCAAACTGATCCCGATGATCAAAGTAGAGCGCATCTGATCTGCAATCAGGTCACGGGTTAAAAAGCCGATGACACACACTGGAATCGTTGCCAAGATAACCCAGAACCCCAAGCGAGCATCGTCATCCACGCGCTCCCCTCGGACGGCAGCTAAAGCGCTGGTGATCATTTGCCAAATGGCTTTTCGAAAATAAAGCACGACGGCAGCCAGACTGCCTAAATGCAGGGCAACGTCGAATGCCAGTCCCTGGTCATCCCAAGGCGTTAGCACGGGCACTAAAATTAGGTGGGCAGAACTCGAAATAGGTAAGAATTCCGTCAACCCCTGAACAACGGCCAACATTACGACCTGAAGCCAATCCATTGCTTATCCTCATCTACTCTCGGTTGAGGGGACATATTGGCGTTTAAGGATACACATCCTGGGCAAGCTTGTCCGCCGTTTGCATTCTTCAACCGCTTGGGACTATAGAGCATGCCGATGAGTACGCTACAATGGGCGCCTATTCGCCAAGGGGCGTCCCTGCAAGGTACCTCATGACTCAGCGCGTCGACTCATCGGTTATTCAAGATACCCAGCTGCAAAGCCGTGAAGCAAAGCGTGTCACCTACATTGGTGCTTGGCTCGATGGGCTGCTGAGCATCGTCAAGGTCGCCATCGGGTTGGTGGTCGGTTCCGCGGCGTTGATTGCTGACGGAATTCACTCATTATCTGATTTAGTCACTGACGGTTTTGTCCTGGCGGCCATTCATTACGGCCGTCAGGAGCCCGACAAAGACCACCATTATGGCCATGGCCGGATCGAAACCCTTACCACGCTCCTGCTGGGTAGTGTGCTGATTTTCGTTGCGGGGGGTATTGCCTGGTCAAGCCTGGACCGTTTGTTTAGTGGCGCTGAAGTTAACGCACCCGGCGTGTTCGCCATTGTAGTGACGGTCATTGCATTACTCAGTAAAGAGTGGATCTACCGCTACACCATGCAAATCGCCAAACGCGTCGGCTCCAAACTGCTTGAAGCCAACGCCTGGCACTCGCGCAGCGATGCCCTCTCCACCGCAGTGGTATTGGTTGCCCTGCTGGGTGCCCAATTTGGCCTGGGTTGGCTGGACGCCGTGGCTGCCATCATTGTCGGTCTACTAGTCGGTAAAGTTGGTTGGGACTTGTTGTGGGAGTCGGCGCGCGAGCTGGTCGATACCGCTCTCCCCGAAGACGCCCAACAGCAGATGCATGACGTCGCCTGCGGCGTGCCTGGCGTAGACAGCGTGCACGACCTGCGTACCCGTCAGTCCGCTGGCTGGGTGATGGTCGACCTGCACGTGGTCGTGGGACCCAAAATCACCGTGTCGGAAGCCCATGAAATCGGCAATGAAGTTAGCCGACGGCTGCGCCGACAGTTCCCTGCATTAACCGATGTGATTTTCCACATTGATCCGGAAGACGACGCCGGCGAGGGCGATCCAAGCCGTTTGCCGGGCTTACCATTACGTCCGGAAGTAGAGGCAGCACTGGATGCACGATGGTACAAGCATCCGGTATGGCGAACGCTCAGCGAGCTACAGCTTCACTACCTGGACGAAAAAATCTCAGTATCGCTGATTATAAGCGATGCGGTTCACCAGCCACCCCAATGCCTGGCCAGCCAGTTAAAAGCGCTGGCCAGCGATATCGAATGGCTGGGGAATGTAGAAGTGATGTTTATTACCCGCGCCGCCAGTCACACGATGCGCTGATTCGCTATTCACACAACTACAAAGGGGTAAGCACCGCGGTGGCAATGCTGAAGTAAATCAGTACACCAGTTGCATCAATCAAGGTGGTGACCAGCGGCGCCGAAGCGGTGGCAGGATCAACCCGAAAACGCTCCAGCACGAACGGCAAGCACATGCCGATCAAGCTGCCAAACATGACGATGGTCACCATGCTGAGTGCGACAATCATGGCCACCGCCTCACCGCCGCGAATCACCCCGATCGGCGCCACGGCAATTGCCATGGTGATGCCCAAGGACCCAGCCACCAACAGCTCACGACCCAGCATTTTTCCCCAGTCTTTTACACCGACGTCACCCGTTGCCATCCCCCGAACCATCAAGGTGGCGGCCTGAGCCCCCGCGTTACCACCGCTGCCAATCAGCAACGGCAGAAAGAACACCAGGGCAACCTGCGCCGCAATGGTGTCCTCAAAATAGGCAATGCCAGCACCGGAAAACAGATTGGCAAATACCAGCAGTACTAGCCAGAACACCCGCTTGCGATATAGCGTCCAAAGAGGAACCCGGCTAACGCCGTCCTCCAACTGACCGATCGACATCCCCTTGTGGATATCTTCTGTGGCTTCCGACTCAGCCACGTCCATGGCGTCATCGTGGGTCACGATTCCTACCATCCGGCCATCAGCATCGATCACCGGCAGGGCCAGCAGATCGTAGCGCGCCACGATCCTAGCGACGTCTTCCTGCTCTTTATCCACCGGCGTACTGATCACATCCTTGATCATGATGTTATCGACCAGCGCGCCCGGACGGGCAACCATTAGTTGGCGCAGTGACATGGTGCCAATCAACTGACCTTCGCTGTCCAACACATAGAGCTGATAGACCGTTTCAGCGTCAGGCGCGGTCTGGCGCACCCGCATCATCGCCTGAGAGACCGTCATGCCACTGGCAATCGCGACGTAATCCGAGGTCATGATAGCCCCGGCGGTCCCCTCCTCGTAGCTGGCCAATCGCTTGAGGTCTTCACGCTCCCTGTGGGCCATGCGCCTCAGCAGCGCTTCACGGCGGTCTTCATCGAGCAGGTTGAACAAATCGGCCCGCTCATCGGAGCCCATTTCTTCCAGCAGCTTGAGTGCATGGGTATCCGAGAGACTGCCTACGACCTCTAGCTGGCTTTCGCCGGGTAGATAACCCAAGACATTGGCGGCGCGCTCGTGGGACAAAACATCGAGTAACGAAAGCGCCTCGGCCAAGGCGTCATCCTCCTCGATCAGATCTTCGAGGATTTCGCCGATATCCGCCGACCGGATCTCACTCAAACGTTCCGCAAACAGTGCCGTGTTCGGTGCGTCCTTTTCAAGCTCGTCAAGCAGCTCGGTTTTTATGACTTGCAGCGTTTCATCGTTCAATGACACGGCATTCTCCTTATACGCTTGCGAAGGCTACGCGGCAGAAATTCCTCATCCTTGCCCTATGCCTAATAACCTAGGCTGCCAACTTGTATTTGCCCTACATACTGTACTAACCCTACAAACTATCAGACAAAAAAACGCCCCTTGAACCCTAATCACGGGTTCAAGGGGCGTTGTGTTTCACGCCAAGCGTGACGGTTTTAGCCTTTACCCGCTTTTTTGCGCAACTGCTGGATCGTTCGCAGCTGGGCAACGGCTTCGGCAAGTTCCGCTGCAGCCCGCGTATAGTCGAGCTCGGATGTCTTGTCGTTAAAGGCTTTCAGCGCTTGCTGACGCGCTTCTTCGGCAGCCGCCTCATTGAGGTCGCTGGCCCGCGATGCGGCGTCAGCCAACACGGTCACGATATCTGGCTGGACTTCCATGAAGCCGCCAGTCACGAAGAAATGTTCTTCTTCGCCACCATCGTGAATCACCCGTACCGGTCCAGGCTTGAGTTCCGTCAGCAGCGGTGCGTGACCGGGGAGAATCCCCAGATCGCCCGTGCTGCCAGAGGCAACCACCATCTCGACCGTTCCCGAGTAGATGGATGCTTCAGCGCTGACGATATTGCATGTGAAGCTATTCGCCATAGCGAATCCCCCTAATGGACGGGATTACTTCTTCATCTGGTTGGCTTTCTCGACCGCTTCGTCGATGGAGCCGACCATGTAGAAGGCCTGTTCCGGCAGGTCATCGTACTCGCCTTCGAGGATGCCCTGGAAGCCACGGATGGTGTCTTTCAGCGACACGTATTTACCCGGCGCACCAGTGAATACCTCGGCCACGAAGAACGGCTGCGACAGGAAGCGCTGGATTTTACGCGCGCGGGCAACGGCCAGCTTGTCTTCGTCAGACAGCTCATCCATCCCCAGAATCGCGATAATATCCTTCAGTTCCTTGTAACGCTGCAGGACACCCTGAACGCCACGAGCCACATTGTAGTGCTCGTCACCCACCACCAGCGGGTCTAGCTGACGCGACGTGGAATCGAGCGGATCGATCGCCGGATAAATACCCAGCTCGGCGATGGAACGTGCGAGTACCACGGTAGCGTCCAAGTGCGAGAAGGTGGTGGCCGGCGACGGATCGGTCAAGTCATCCGCCGGTACATAAACGGCCTGTACGGAAGTAATCGAGCCGGTCTTCGTCGAGGTGATACGTTCCTGCAGAACGCCCATCTCTTCAGCCAGCGTCGGCTGATAACCAACCGCTGACGGCATACGACCGAGCAGCGCCGATACTTCGGTACCCGCCAGGGTATAGCGGTAGATGTTATCGACGAACAGCAGAACGTCGCGGCCTTCGTCACGGAATTTTTCCGCGATTGTCAGGCCGGTCAGCGCAACGCGCAGGCGGTTACCCGGCGGTTCGTTCATCTGACCGTAAACCAGCGATACCTTGTCGATAACGTTGGATTCGGTCATTTCGTGATAGAAGTCGTTACCCTCACGCGTACGCTCACCGACACCCGCGAATACGGAGTAGCCGCTGTGTTCGGTGGCGATGTTGCGGATAAGCTCCATCATGTTGACGGTTTTACCGACACCGGCACCGCCGAAAAGACCGACTTTACCACCCTTGGCAAACGGGCAGACCAGGTCGATAACCTTGATCCCGGTTTCCAGCAGCTCTTCAGATGCTGCCTGGTCGGCATAGCCAGGTGCCTTACGGTGAATCGGCATGCGCTCGTCTTCGCCGATCTCACCCGCTTCATCAATCGGCTCACCGAGCACGTTCATGATACGACCCAGCGTGGCTTTACCCACGGGGACCGAAATCGCAGCACCTGTGTCGGCCACGTCCATGCCACGCTTCAAGCCCTCAGTGGAGCCCATGGCGATGGTGCGCACCACGCCGTCGCCCAGCTGCTGCTGGACTTCGAGGATGGTCTCTACATCAGAGACCTTCAGCGCGTCGTAGACCTTGGGCACAGAGTCCCGCGGAAACTCTACGTCAATCACCGCGCCGATGATTTGTACGATACGTCCGCTCATCTTGGTTCCTCTCAAAAACCTGCAAATGAAACCTGTCTGCCGGGAGCCACGAAAAGGATCGGCTCCCTAGGCATTATACGGCGGCAGCGCCGCCGACGATCTCGGAAATTTCCTGGGTAATGGCGGCCTGACGGGCCTTGTTATAAACCATTTCCAGATCGTCAATCAGATTGCCCGCGTTATCGGTAGCACTCTTCATGGCGATCATCCGGGCGGCTTGTTCGCACGCCACGTTTTCCACGACCGCCTGATACACCTGCGACTCAATGAAACGAATCATCAGGCTATCCAACAACGCCTTGGCATCCGGCTCATACAGGTAGTCCCAGCTTCCGGGACGGGCGTTTTCGTCGTCTTGCTCTGCGTCTTCACCAATATCCGTCGACAGCGGAAGAAGCTGACGTACTACCGGCTTTTGCGTCATGGTGTTGATAAACTCGTTATGCACCACGTACAAGCGGTCGATATTGCCTTCATCGTACGCTTCGAGCATGACCTTGATACTGCCAATCAGACCTTCAACCGACGGTGCTTCGCCTAACCCGCTTTTGGCGGCAACCAGGTTGCCCCCATAATTGCGGAAAAAGCCACTGGCCTTAGCACCAAGAGCGCAGAAGTCCAGTCCGGCGCCTTCCTGATGCCAGGCCTTGGCATCCTTCACCACCGCCTTGAACAGGTTATGGTTCAGACCACCGCACAAACCGCGATCGGTGGAGACCACGATATAGCCAACGCGCTTCACCTCATTACGCTCGACCATATAGTCGTGCTTGTACTCGGGATTAGCGTCGGCAAGGTGGCTGACCACGTTGCGAATCTGCTTGGCGTAAGGCTGGCTGGCCTTCATCCGCTCTTGCGCTTTACGCATTTTCGACGCAGCAACCATTTCCATGGCACTGGTGATCTTCTGCGTATTCTTAATGCTCCCGATCTGGGTGCGTATCTCTTTTGCAGCTGCCATAGCGATCTACCCTTCGTTCGTGGCTCTCAGAAAGCATGCAAACCCGCCTAATACAGACGGGCCAGACATTACCAGCTCTGAGTCGCCTTGAACTTCTCGAGACCCGACTTCAAGCCGTTTTGAATCTCGTCGTTGTAGTCGCCAGTCTGGTTGATCTTGTCGAGCAAGTCGCTGTGCTCAGACCTCATGTAGTCGTGCAGCGCACGCTCGAAGTCCAGCACTTTGTTGACTTCGACATCATCCAGGTGACCTTCATTGGCGGCGTAAAGCGTAAGCGCCATTTCGGCTACCGACATCGGCGAGTATTGGTGTTGCTTCATCAACTCGGTGACGCGCTGACCATGCTCAAGCTGCTTGCGCGTGGCTTCGTCCAGGTCAGAGGCAAACTGCGAAAACGCCGCCAGTTCGCGATACTGCGCCAAGGCTAGACGGACGCTACCGCCAAGCTTCTTGATGATCTTGGTCTGCGCCGAACCACCGACACGCGATACTGATAGACCCGCGTTGATCGCCGGACGAATACCCGAGTTAAACAGGTTGGTCTCGAGGAAGATCTGACCGTCGGTGATCGAGATCACGTTGGTCGGAACGAACGCGGACACGTCACCACCCTGGGTTTCGATGATCGGCAGCGCGGTCAATGAACCGGTTTTGCCTTTCACTTCACCGTTGGTGAACTTCTCAACGTAGTCGACGTTAACCCGTGCAGCCCGCTCCAGCAGACGCGAGTGAAGATAGAAGACGTCACCCGGATAGGCTTCACGGCCGGGCGGACGGCGCAGCAGCAACGATACCTGACGATAGGCAACGGCCTGCTTAGACAAATCGTCATAGACGATGAGTGCGTCTTCGCCGCGGTCACGGAAGTATTCGCCCATGGTGCAGCCGGAGTAGGCCGCCAGGAACTGCATGGGTGCCGGGTCGGCAGCGCCAGCGGCGACGATGATGGTATGTTCCATCGCGCCGTGTTCTTCGAGCTTGCGTACCACGTTGGCAATGGTCGATTGCTTCTGACCAATGGCCACGTAGACACAGGTCACGCCCTTGCCTTTCTGGTTGATGATCGCATCAATGGCAATGGCGGATTTACCGATCTGGCGGTCACCGATGATCAGCTCACGCTGACCACGGCCGATCGGCACCATGGAGTCAATCGACTTCAAGCCGGTTTGAATCGGCTCGTCAACGGACTGACGGGTGATAACACCGGGCGCCACTTTTTCAACGGCGTCGGTCAGTTTAGCGTCGATATCACCCTTGCCGTCGATGGGGTTACCCAACGCATCGACAACGCGACCAATCAGCTCAGGGCCTACCGGTACTTCAAGGATACGACCGGTACACTTGGCGGTCATGCCCTCTTCAAGCAACAGGTAGTCACCCAGCACCACGGCACCCACGGAGTCACGCTCCAGGTTGAGTACCATGCCAAAAACGCTGTTGGGAAATTCGATCATTTCACCAAACATTGCGTCTGCGAGGCCGTGAACTTTCACGATACCGTCGGAAACGCTAACGATGGTGCCCTGATTGCGGGCTTCAGATGCGACGTCAAGCTTCTCAATTCGCTGCTTGATGATGTCGCTGATCTCGGAAGGATTCAGTTGCTGCATGCCATGTCCCTCAGACTCAAGCGGTTAACGCTTCGGAAAGGCGGTTCAATCGTCCACGTACCGACCCGTCAATGACGGTATCGCCAGCACGTAGAATAACGCCGCCAATAAGCGTTTTATCCACCTGAGTAGTAATGGAGATTTTGCGATTCAGACGTTTCTTGAGCGCGTTAGAAAGCTTGGTTTTCTGCTTGCTATCAAGCTTGTAGGCCGATATCACCGTCACCTCTACCCGCTCCTCATATTCAGCGCGCAGGCGCTCGAACTGATCAGCGATGTATGGCAGCGCATTGAGACGACCTTCGCCTGCCAGGGTGTCCAGAAACCGCCGTATAGCGTCGTCACCATCGGGCAACACACTCGCCAGCAGTTCTGCTTTCTGTTCAGTTGCCAGTTTCGGGTTACCCAGCAGGCGATGCACGTCACTGTCAGTAACGGCTAGGCTCAAGGATGCAAGCGCATTCGACCAGTTATCCAGCGCCTCATGATCGCGCGCGTATTCAAACGCCGCCTTAGCGTAAGGACGAGCGACGGTCAGTAATTCCGCCATGGTTCACCTCCTTACAGTTCGGCAGCAAGCTCATCAAGTAACTTGCGATGGGCTTGTTCGTCGACCGACGCTTCCAAGACGCGCTCAGCACCGATAATGGCAAGATGAGAGACTTGGGCACGAAGATCCTCTTTAGCGCGGTTCACTTCTTGATCAATCTCGGAACGTGCGCTTGCTACCAGACGCTCGCCTTCAGCGCGGGCCTGTTCGCGGGCTTCTTCAACGATCTGAGCAGAACGCTTGTTGGCCTGCTCAAGAATCTGAGACGCCTGTTCCTTGCTCTCACGCAGGGTTTGCTCGGCTTTCTCTTGGGCGACTTCAAGATCGCGAGAAGCACGGCTGGCTGCGTCCAGGCCATCAGCAATTTTCTTCTGACGCTCATGGAGCGCGTTGCTGATCGGTGGCCACACATACTTTATGCAAAACCAGACAAAGATCGCGAAGGCGATCGTCTGCCCGATTAGCGTCATGTTGATATTCACAGGAATGTACCTCTGACAAGTTCGTGGCGACCGGAGTGAAACAAAACCGAGCGGACAGGCCGCTCGGCAATGTTCTCATTAACCGGCAACAACGAAGATCAGGTACATCGCAATACCAACACCGATCATCGGTACCGCATCCAGAAGGCCGGCCATGATGAAGGTTTTGGTCTGCAGTTGGTCACCCATTTCCGGCTGACGCGCGGTGGACTCAAGCAATTTGCCACCCAACAAGGCGAAGCCAATGCCGGTAGCCAGTGCGCCCAGACCGATGATGATTGCAGCGGAGAGATAAACCATTTCCATGATGTTGCTCCTGAGTTTAAGTTTTGGTTAAGGGTTGAGGGTTAATGAAAACGACACTGCTTGGTTAGTGATGTTCGTGCGCTGCGCTCAGGTATACAACCGAAAGCGTAGTAAAGATAAAGGCCTGCAGCGTTACCACTAAGATGTGGAAGATGGCCCAAGGCACGTCCAGCAGCCAGATGGCCCAAAACGGCAACAGGGCAATCAGGATAAAGATAACCTCACCGGCAAACATATTACCGAATAGACGTAGGCCAAGGCCCAACGGCTTCACCAGTAAACCGATGATTTCGAGCACCAGATTAAAGGGAATCAAAGCCCAGTGGTTAAACGGCGTCAAGGACAACTCTTTGGCAAAGCCTCCTACGCCCTTGACTTTCAAGCTATAAAAGATAATCAAACAGAACACACCTAATGCCATACCCAGTGTGGCATTGGGGTCGGTGGTCGGCACGATTTTCATGTAATCGACGCCCAGGCGGGCGAATAGCTCTGGAAAATAATCCACCGGTATGATTTTTAGCGTGTTCATGAGCAAAATCCACACAAACAGCGTCAAGGCAAGTGGTGCAATCAACGGGTTACGGCCATGAAAAGTGGCGTTGACCAGGTTTTCAATAAACTCAACCACCATCTCAACGGCATTCTGCAAACCAGTCGGTACACCCGTGGTGGCCATTTTGCCTGCTTTTCGGAAAACCCAGATAAATAAAAGCCCCATGGCAATCGACCAGCCCATGGTGTCCAGATGAATCGCCCAAAAGCCCATTTCGCGGGCTTCCTCGGCAGAGCTTGCCAGCGACCAACCGTTTTCCGGGTGTTTTCCAAAGGTCAGATTCTGCAAGTGGTGCTGGATATAGTAAGTCGATGAGACTTCGTTTCCTGCGGCCATGGACTTGTCACCTCGATCAGTTGCGCAATTTTCTAGGCATCAGCCAGGGTGCTAACCAATGCATTAGAACAACCGCGATATAAGCACTAAAAAAGAAAGCTGGGTTTGAGGGGGGTACGGTAATAAAAACGACTGCGAACAGTGCCACCGTCAAACCAAACTTGCCTGCTTCGGCGCGAAACAGCCTGAGTGCACTTTGCGACGCGGGGACACGTTGTTTAAAAACCGCCATCCGCTGGACAAAAAACACTTGAGGCAAGAACGCCACCAACGCGCCTAGCGTTACCGATGTCGCACTGCCGCTATCAGCGACAACCAACGCTAGCAAGGTACCGACCAATGCAACAAGTAATTGGGCGATCGCTAGCCGGATGACATAAGCCTGTCGTCGTAACGTTTCCAGTCGCTGCATGTCTTTCCGGCCCATCAAGCTGTATTAAAAGCTATGTCGACAGGCAATAAACAACCTTGCGCAGCCTGCACAAATCTTGCGCGATTATAGGGAAGGGGCATG
The DNA here is from genome assembly GCF_014263395.1 of Halomonas sp. SH5A2. Lineage (GTDB taxonomy): Bacteria > Pseudomonadota > Gammaproteobacteria > Pseudomonadales > Halomonadaceae > Vreelandella. Next base: position 3,822,912 of record NZ_CP058321.1, read on the forward strand.
AGACCTTCAACCGACGTTGTGGGTATTTCACGCGTTCAAGTGCCTAAATGCGACCAAAGGGGGAAAAAACAGCCTTTTCCACAGGTTGTTAGTAAGCCTGCTATTTATAAATTAATAGCGAGCTATTTAATGTGTCCCAGGATGCCGTCCAATTCTTCCAGGCTGGTATAGCGAATGGTGACTTTTCCTTTCCCTCTTTGACCATGATCAATGGACACAGGCGCACCGAGCAGTTCACCCAGTTGCGTTTCCAGACGCGCCACGTCAGGGGTTTTTGCCTGACGCCGTGGTGTGGACGCTGCCGGTTGGCTTTGTACTTTTTTAACCAGCGCTTCCGTGGCCCGAACGGTCAGATCATTATTGACCACTTCGTGGGCGACCTGACGCTGCTGAGCACTATTGAGTGTCAGCAGGGCCCGGGCGTGTCCCATATCCAGGTCACCGCGCTCAAGCAGCGTCTGTACTTCGTTATCCAGCGCCAGCAGGCGTAACAGGTTGGCCACCTGAGTGCGCGATTTACCGACCGCATCCGCCATCTGCTGCTGAGTCATTTCAAACTCATCGCCTAACCGTTTCAACGCCATTGCCTCTTCAATGGCATTGAGGTTTTCGCGCTGAATGTTTTCGATCAATGCCAGCGCCAGGGCAACTTCATCGCTAACGTCCCGGATAACCGCCGGGATGACGTCCAATTCAGCAAGCTGAGCCGCCCGCCAACGGCGTTCGCCGGCCACAATCTCGTAGCGGTCTTCGCCAATCGGGCGCACTACGATGGGCTGCATGACCCCTTGAGCACGGATCGAGTCAGCTAGCTCTTCTAGCGCTTCCGGCTGGATATCGCGGCGCGGCTGATATTTACCCCGTGATAGCTGGCCAAGCGGCAAACGTTCAAGGCGTTCCTGACTCGCCGAGGTAGCCGTCTCACCAGCACCATCGCTGTCAGCCGGTGAGTATGAACCTGCCGCTAATTCAAGGCTATCGCGGCGGCGGGCACCAGCACCGATCAGAGCATCCAAGCCACGTCCTAGCGCGGGTTTACGCGTCATGGGCATTCCCTCGTGATAAATAGATCAGTCGTGGTGATTATAGCGCGAGTCGACGAATTAGCTCTTTTGCTAACACACGGTAGGCCTGGCTGCCGCGCGAAAAGCGCGCGTACTGGGTAACCGGCAGGCCATGACTAGGCGCTTCGGCCACTTTAACATTACGCGGAATCGTGGTTTTCAGCAGTGCATCGCCGAAATAATCGCGCAGTTGCTTGTCGACTTCACGGGTCAGGCTGGTGCGCTTATCGTACATGGTGCGCAAAATGCCGGAGACAGCCAGATCAGGGTTAATGCTCTGTTTAATCTGCTCGACCGTATCCAGTAGTGCCGAAAGGCCTTCCAGTGCATAGAATTCACACTGCAGCGGAATCAACACACCGTGAGCCGCCGTAAGGGCATTCACTGTCAGCATATTAAGCGATGGCGGGCAGTCAATCAGCACGACGTCGTATTGTGATAAAACGCCCGACAGCGCCGTCGTCAAGCCACTTTCACGCTGGTCTGAGTGCATGAGTTCAACTTCCGCAGCGGTCAAGTCACCGTTGCTGGGTAGCACGTCATACTTCACGGGCGGCTGCCGGACAATCGCGTCGGCAGCGCTCGCCTCACCCAACAGGACGTCGAGAACGCTTTTTTCCAAGCTGTGTTTGTCGATGCCACTGCCCATGCTGGCATGCCCCTGCGGATCAAGATCCACCAGCAGTACACGGCGGTCGAGTCCGGCGAGGCTGGCCGCCAAGTTAACGGCTGAAGTGGACTTGCCCACGCCGCCTTTCTGGTTGGTCAGGGCAATGATCTGGCTCACTTACTCAACTCCTTGTGGGGTCAGAATCAACAGCTGTCGCTCGGCCGTCTCAAAGGGGACATTTAACGTGTGTCTCGCGTGAAGCCGAACATCGCCCGGCAGATCGCGCAATTCTTCATTGGCACCAGGGCCTTTCATTGCCAGCCACTGTCCTTCGGCAGTCGGAAGCTTGCGCGTCAGATTAACAAAATCCACCAAACTGGCGAATGCTCGCGAAATCACTTGATCAAAGACGCTTTCGGCAAACTGTTCTACCCGTGCTTGAACGGGGATAACGTTCGACAATCCCAGTTCCATCACCGCCTGGCGCTGAAAGCGGACCTTTTTGCCGTTGCTATCCAGAAGGGTCACGGATAGTTCGGGCTTGAGAATGGCCAGAACCAGTCCTGGCAACCCTGGCCCTGCGCCAACGTCAAGAAGCTTGGGCCCTTCGACAAATGGCAGCACGGCCGCACTGTCCAGCACATGGCGCGGTACCATGTCGTTAACATCGCGTACAGCGGTGAGATTATAAGCCCGGTTCCACTTGTGCAATAGCGCAAGCAGACCCAGCAGCTGATCACGCTGCTGGGTTGTTATTGGGGTGCCTAATGCGCTGAGTCCTTCATCCAGCCGCGTCGCAACCTGGCTGGGTAAACTGGAAAACAGCGTCGATACACCGCTCATCTGTTGGCTACCTCGGGCGTCGATATAAGCCGACGTTTCTTGAGTTGGATCAGCAAAATCGATACGGCCGCGGGCGTAACGCCCGAAATACGCGCCGCCTGGGCGAGGGTTTCAGGCCGTGCTTCGCTCAGCTTTTGGCGAATTTCAATGGACAGGCCTTCAATGCGTTGATAGTCCAGATCAGCGGGTAGGGGCATCGCCTCATGGCGTTTAAGTTTATCGATCTCGTCCTGCTGACGATCGATATATCCCTGATACTTTGCTTGAATCTGAACCTGTTCAGCGACGGCCTCGTCTGTCACCGGACAAGCTTCCAGACCGGGAAGATGGGTCAGGGTCGCATAGTCGAGTTCCGGGCGTTTAAGCAGATCGCTCAAACGGTACTCGCGGTTCAACGCCTGACCGGTATGTTCAGCGATAACAGCGGCAGCCGGGCTTTTCGGCTGTACCCAGGTACTGGCAAGACGGGCCGACTCTTGCTCGATGGCATCGCGTTTTTTACTGAATGCCGCCCAGCGGACATCATCCACCAGCCCCAGTTCGCGACCTTTTTCAGTAAGCCGCAGATCCGCGTTATCTTCGCGCAGGAGCAGGCGATATTCCGCTCGTGAGGTGAACATACGATAGGGCTCTTTGGTCCCCATGGTAATCAAATCATCGACCAGAACCCCGAGATAAGCTTCATCACGACGTGGATACCATGCATCCAGCTGCTTGGCACGGCGTGCCGCGTTCAGCCCTGCGAGCAAGCCTTGGGCACCGGCTTCTTCGTAACCGGTTGTGCCGTTGATTTGCCCAGCAAAAAACAGGTTGTGGATAAATTTGGTTTCCAGGGAATGCTGCAAATCCCGTGGATCAAAGAAATCGTACTCAATCGCGTAGCCAGGCCGGGTGATATGGGCGTTTTCCATTCCCTTGATCGAGCGCACAACCTGAAGCTGTATATCGAACGGTAACGAGGTGGAAATACCGTTGGGATACAGCTCATTGGTATCCAGGCCTTCGGGTTCGATAAATATCTGGTGGCTCGATTTATCGGCGAAGCGATGGACCTTGTCTTCAATCGAGGGGCAATAGCGGGGCCCGATGCCCTCGATAACGCCCGAATACATCGGCGAACGTTCGAGGTTCGCCAAGATGATTTCATGAGTGCGCTCGTTGGTGTGAGCAATATGACAGCTCATCTGCTTGGGGTGCATTTCCCTCGAGCCGAGATAGGACATTACCGGTGTTGGCGTGTCGCCGGGTTGCTCTTCAAATTGAGAGAAATCAACGCTTTTGGCATCAATGCGCGGCGGTGTACCGGTTTTCAGACGATCAACCCGGAACGGCAGGGCACGCAGTCGCTCAGCCAAGGCGTTTGATGGCGCATCGCCCGCTCGGCCACCGCGACTTTGATCAAGCCCAATATGAATCACACCGCCGAGAAAAGTACCGGTCGATAGAACCACGGACTCACTGTGAAACCGGATACCGGTTTCCGTCACCACGCCACGAACCGTGTCGTTATCCACAATCAAATCGCCAGCAGCCTGCTGGAAAATCGTCAGGTTTGGCTGATTTTCAAGCATGCCACGGATGGCTGCTTTGTAGCGTACGCGGTCAGCCTGGGCTCGAGTTGCTCGAACAGCTGGACCCTTGCGTGCGTTCAAGACACGAAACTGAATGCCGCCTGCGTCTGTGGCAAGCCCCATGGCGCCGCCCAGCGCATCAATTTCCTTGACCAGATGGCTCTTGCCGATCCCGCCAATGGCCGGATTACACGACATTTGGCCGAGTGTTTCGATGTTGTGCGTAAGCAATAAGGTTTGACAGCCCATACGAGCAGAGGCCAGCGCGGCTTCAGTTCCCGCATGGCCACCGCCGATGACAATCACGTCAAAGCGGTCAGGGTAATTCAAGAGACACCTCGTCTTGTGCCATCAGGCACGGATGAGTTGAGTCGGTGCATGAGCACCTTAATTCAATAAGCCCGCCAGTATAAACCCCTTGTGGGTAACCGTCAGTTTTTTCCACACCCTCATTTGTTCCGCAGCCCTTATTAATAACAACATAAATATAATATAAGAGAAGTTCTATTGATGTTGTTACTACTAGTGTGGATGAAATCTGTTGATAAGCAATTTAATTCTAAAATTATCAAATAGTTATATTGTTGACTTTTACATGATTAAACGGCGGACTAACTGAGTAGAAACGGTGTTGGGCCTGTGGATGAAAGCTTGCTTTATCCACCGATGTGATGAGACACGGGTTTTCCACTCGTCTATACCGGGGTTGTTACCGCGACTGTGAACAAGTGAAGGAAGTACGATGGTATCGAGTTCGAAGGGGGCATGGTGCAGGTTTACAGCAGATTTAGGTAAACCATCAAAATAAATTATCCACAGGCAAAAAAATGGCCTGTGTTGATCACAGGCCATTAAATGTCGTTTATCGAGCGTATTTTTTGGCTAACTCAGTGCTTGAGTACCCGGGCTAAAAACGACTGGGTACGTTCGTGTCGAGGCGTATCGAATAGCTGTTCGGGAGGCCCCTCTTCGGTGATTTCCCCTTGGTGAATGAATACCACACGGTCGGCGACTTCACGCGCGAAGCCCATTTCATGGGTGACGATGACCATGGTCATGCCCTCTTTAGCGAGTTCTCGCATGGCATCCAGCACCTCGCCAATCATTTCGGGGTCCAGCGCCGAGGTAGGCTCGTCAAACAGCATTAACCGCGGTTCCATGGCAAGAGCACGTGCCAGTGCCACACGCTGTTGCTGACCGCCAGAGAGCTGGCTGGGATACTTATCCGCCTGGTCGGATATCCCTACGCGGTCGAGCAGGCGCTTGGCCGCTTCCAGGGCGTCTGAGCGGTTCCAACCGCGTACTTTCATGGGAGCGAGGGTGATGTTGTCGATAACGCTTAAATGAGGAAACAGGTTGAACTGCTGGAACACCATGCCGACTTCGGTGCGGATGGTTTGCAGTGCCTTGCTGCTCTTACCGTTGGGTAGCAACTCGTTACCGTCCACCTCCAGCGAACCGGCCTGAAACTCTTCCAGCCCGTTGATGCAGCGGATCAGGGTGGATTTACCCGACCCACTTGCACCGATCACCACAACCACTTCGCCAGGGGTGATGTGCATATCAATGTCTTTGAGTACGTGCAGGCTGCCAAAGTGTTTATTGAGCTTCTGCATACGCACAATCTGCTGAGCATTATCGTTCATTGTGCGTCTCCTTATTGACCTACCAAGCCTTTGTTTTCAAGCTGGCGCAAGAGGATTGAAAGGGTCCAGGTGATAGCGAGGTACATAATGGCCACCATCAAGTAGACCTCCATCGCGGTAAAGGTACTGGCAATATAAACCTGACCCTGACGAACTAGCTCACCCACCCCGATCACTGAAAACAAGGAGGTATCCTTGATACTGATGATGCTCTGGTTACCCAGTGGCGGGATCATGCGGCGAAATGCTTGTGGCCAGATAACATAACGAAACGCCTGGGTACGTGACAGACCCAGCGACAGTGAGGCTTCTCGCTGGCCACGTTCAATGGATTGAACGCCGCCCCGCACGATTTCGGAAATATAAGCCCCCGAATTCACCGCAATGGCGGCAATACCGGCAACGAGAGCATTGATAGGGCTTCCTAACAATTGAGGCAGGCCGTAGAAGATAAACAGCACTTGAACCAGAATAGGGGTGCCGCGGAAGACTTCGACGTAGACAATGGCGGGCCAGCGCAGCCAACGGAAGGGGCTGATGCGTAGAAGACCAAAGAAGATGCCGATAAAAAAGCCGATGGCGAGCCCGCCAAAAGAAATCAGCAGGGTGTAGGGGATCCCCGGTAGCAAATGGGGAATCGAGTTAATGGTCGCTGCCCAATTAAACTCAAAGCTCGGTTCCACGCGCGTTCTCCTGAGAGATGAGAAGACAAACGAACAGGGCCGGGGGCGAGGCCGCCCGGCCCTGATGAAATGGTCAAAGAACGATCAGCGTTGATTATTCGTCGCTGGGCGCTTCACCAAACCATTTTTCATAGATTTCATCGTAAGTGCCGTCTTCGCGCATTTCAGCCAAGGCTTCATTGGTGGGTTCGACCCACTCGCTGCCTTTGTTGAAGACGATGCCATATTGCTGGCCTTCGTAGAGAGGACCCACGACTTTAGTTCGGCCTTCACCGCGGGTTTGCGAGAAGTAGGCCACGTTGGGGGCATCGTAGAAGACGGCATCGACGTTGCGGCCCAGCAGCGCCATGTACATGTCAGAAGTGCCGGGGTAGGGGGTAAATTCGGCGTTGTCACCAAACTTTTCTTCCAGGAAGTCGTAGCTGGTGGAGCCTGTTTTGGTGGCGATGGTCATGCCTTCCAGGTCATCAATGTCTTCAACGTCGCTATCGGCGCGAACGATGATTCGCAGGCCTGAATCGTAGTAGGGGTCAGAAAAGTCGACGACCTCTGCCCGTTCTTCGGTAATGGTGATTCCGGCTATGGCAATTTCCTGGTTGCCGGTTTGCACCGCCGGAATAATGCCGGAGAAGTCCATGGTGGTCAGGTTGACTTCAAAGCCCGCCCGGTCAGCCACTTCGTTGATGATATCCATGTCGAAGCCGACCATTTCGCCGGTGTCTTCATCCATCATCTCAAACGGTACGAAGCTTGGGTCAGTGGCGACATTGACGGTGGGCGTCTCTTGCGCTTGAGCAGTGACGCTACCCAACGCAAGCGTCAGGGCGGATAAAGGAAGTACGGTGCGTGATAACAGCGATTTCATAGGTTTTCCCCGTGGTTTGTATGGCAAAGCGCCAGCAAAGCAGTATGTACCGCTTTGCGACTGGTATCTAAGCCTGTTATTGACATAATAACCTTGGCGAGAAACGACCAGGGCGTCAAGTCACGGGTTGGAACTGCGGTAAACGTTGGGTCGACGCTGCCCAACATTTGAGGGGAAGCCGCTACACCATAAATGAAGCGCCACAACCACAGGTAGTGGTGGCATTAGGGTTTTGCACGCGAAAACGTGCGCCTGCCAGGCCTTCTTCGTAGTCAACGGTTGAACCCACCAGGTATTGGTAGGAAAGCGGGTCAACCACTAGAGCGGCGTCACCAAATTCGATAACCGTATCGTCCTCGGCAACGTTATCGGCAAAATCAAAGCCGTATTGGAAACCCGAGCAGCCACCGCCGGTGACATAAACGCGTAGTTTAAGCGTTGAGTTGTTTTCTTCTGCCATCAAGGCGTTGATGCGTTTTTGGGCGCTATCGGACAACAATAGTGGCGTAGGAACGAAGGATTCTGCGCTGCTCATGGCTACCTCCCGTGAGCGAATGGGGCGGCTATCGCTTGGCGATAAAAGCGCGCCCCGAAGCGAATAGACTGCATGAATACTAATTATGAGTAAAACCTAGCAAAAGGGTCAACTATTAACCGCCTCGACGGATGCTAGGGCATGACAGCCGGGGCACTGAGGCCGGTGGCTTCGTCAAAGCCAAACATCAGGTTAAGGTTTTGAACGGCCTGCCCCGAAGCCCCTTTCACCAGATTGTCAATTACCGACAGCACCACTACCGTGTCACTATTTTCCGGGCGGTGAACCGCGATACGGCACGTATTGGTGCCTTTCACGCTGCGTGTTTCCGGGTGACTGCCAGCAGGCATGACGTCAACGCAGGGCTCGTTGGCGTAGCGACGTTCAAAAAGTGCCTGAAGGTCACCGTGCGCTCCGCTGAGCGTCGAATACAGGGTGGCATGAATACCGCGGATCATTGGCGTCAGGTGCGGTACGAAGGTCAGGCCGACGGCACCGGCCTGAATGTCTGTCAGGCCCTGGCGGATTTCGGGCAGGTGGCGATGCCCAGAAGCACCGTACGCCTTCATAGATTCGCTGGCTTCGGCCAATAACGAACCGACTTTAGCCCCGCGACCGGCACCGGTAACGCCTGATTTGCAGTCGGCGATCAGCCGACCGGCATCGACCAAACCGGCTTCCAACAATGGTAGATAACCCAACTGAACGGCGGTAGGGTAGCAGCCCGGTACGGCTACCAGACGCGCCGTTTTGATCTTTTCACGATGCATTTCGGGCAGGCCGTATACCGCTTCGCCAAGCAAGGCAGGCGCACCGTGGGGCTGACCATACCATTGCGCCCATTCGTCGGCGTCACGTAGGCGAAAATCCGCTGAGAGATCAATCACGCGGGTACCTTGATCCAGTAGTTCGCCTGCTAGTGCGTGAGCAACCCCGTGGGGCGTGGCGAAAAACACCGCATCCAGACGGCTCAGCTGTTTGGCGTCGGGCTCGCTAAACGCCAGCGTGTCGTAGTGCCCACGCAGATTCGGGTACATGTCGCTGACCTTCACGCCCGCTTCTGTGCGTGACGTGATCGCTGCTACTTCGACGTGGGGGTGCAGGGCGAGAAGCCGAAGCAGTTCAACGCCGGTGTAGCCTGTGCCGCCAACAATGCCTACCTTAATCACAATGACTCCTTGCAGATTTTGAGCGCAAATCGAATCGCCAACGGCTTAAGCATAGGATACCAAGCTGTTTATGCGTATCCAGCTATGATACACAAGAGTGTATAGACACAAGAGCAAGGATGGTCGCCAGTGGCGCGTTTTTCCCGATCCGATTTCACCTTAGACAGTTTTCGGCGCCAGTTGGCCAATGTCGATGCGCTTCCGCAGCTATGCGTATTGGGCTTGGTGTCGGGGCTGATTACCGGTGCCTTGATGGTCGTGTTTCGCTTGCTGCTCTCGGCGGGGGCATTGCTTTATATGCCCGAGGGTAACCCGGAAGCGTTTGAATCGCTGGCGCCCTGGGGGCGCGCGGCGCTTCCGTTCATTGCCGTTGGCCTGATCGGCACCTTGCTTTATCGCCAAAAAGCCGCGGCCCGCAAGCTTGGCGTGGGCCATGTGATCGAGCGCTTGACCTACCATCAAGGCCGTTTCCCGCTGCGCAACTGGCTCAACCAATGGTGGCTGGGCGCCGTGGCCGTTCTGGGCGGCCTCTCGGCCGGTCGCGAGGGGCCTGCCATTCATCTTGGGGCAGCGGCGTCGAGTGGTCTTGGCCAGCGGATGCGTCTACCCAACAACAGTTTACGGGTACTGGTGGCTTGCGGCACCGCCGCGGGGATTTCAGCCTCGTTCAACACGCCGATTGCCGGGGTCATCTTCGCCATGGAAGTGGTGATGATGGAGTACACGATGATGAGCTTTATGCCGGTTATATTGGCGTCCATGATGGGCGCGCTGGTGGCGCAAATGGTGTATGGCAATGAACCGGCGTTTCACATCCCCGACGTTGTTTTTGGTTCATTAATGAACCTGCCCTGGGTCGTGATGACAGGCTTGGTGGTGGGTTTGCTGGCCGGCGGTTTTATTCATTTATCGCGCTTGCAGCGTTTTCAGCAGTGGCCCTTGTGGGGCCGTTTGGGCGTTGTTGCGCTGATTACCGGTGTGGCTGCCATCTGGTTTCCCGAGGTGCAAGGTATCGGCTACGACAGTGTGGCCGCCGCGCTCAATAACCAGTTGGCGGTTCAGGTGCTACTGGCGTTGATTGCGGTAAAGCTGGTGGTAACGGCTCTGACGGTTGCTGGCGGGGTACCTATTGGAATCATTGGCCCGGTATTGGTCATAGGGGCTGCTACCGGCGCCCTGAGTGGTCTATTGGGAGGCTGGCTATGGGGGGGCAAAGCCGCTGATCCCGGCATTTATGCAATGCTTGGGATGGCGGCGATGATGGGGGCTGTCTTGCAGGCACCGCTGGCGGCGCTTATGGCACTCCTGGAGCTCACTCATTCGCCGGGGATCATGTTGCCGGGCATGTTGGCGGTGGTGGTCGCCTGCCTGACGTCGCGCCAGTTAACCGGTTGCGAAGGGTTTTTTATCAGCAGCGTGCGCTACGGGCTGCACCCGTTACAGCAACCGCTGATGCAGGCGCTATCCAGGGTGTCGGTGCCCGCGGTGATGGAGCGTCACCTGGTACGCACGTCGAGGATGATAACGCCGGATCAGGCGCGCCGCTTACTAGAAAATAACCCGATATGGCTGGTGATTGAACGCTCCAGTGCCGATAAGCCGGTTCTTGGCCTTAAAGCCGCTGCGCTGGCGCGTTGGATGATTGAGCACGATGAGTCGTCAAGTGATAACGCCTCTGTTGAAGGGTTGATCGATTTATTGGAAATACCCGGGGAGCGGCTTGAGATGGCGCCTATCGCGTTACAAGCGACCCTTTCCGAAGCCTTTTTGACGTTGCAGAATGACGCTCTGGACGCGCTTTACGTGGTCCACGGTCATCGGCCGAAACAGCGGCGTATTTCAGGTATCATCACTCGAGGCGCTATCGAGCGTTATTACCATTACAGCGATCCGCGCGATAATGATTCATCTCACAAAGAGCCTCAGCCTAAGGAGTGACAATGTATTTATGGATCAAAGCGATTCATTTAATCGCGATGGTAACCTGGTTTGCCGCCATGTTTTATCTACCCAGGCTGTTTGTCTACCATGCCCAGGCACGCGATGCGGATGATCAGCAAGCGATGACGTATTTTACGACCATGGAACGTAAGCTTTATCGGGGCATTATGATGCCGTCGATGATTGCCGTGCTGATTTTCGGTGGCTGGCTCTTGTATCTGGCACCCGCCTGGCTCAGCCAGGGATGGATGCATGCAAAACTGCTGCTGATTGCGCTGTTAATTGCCTATCACCATGTCTGCCTGATTTATTTCAAGCAGTTCAGCCAGGCACGCTGCAACAAAAGTCATGTGTTTTTCCGCTGGTTTAACGAGTTACCGGTGATTGGCCTGATCGGCATTATCTTGCTGGCGGTAGTGAAACCGTTCTGATGCGCCAACCATTACCTCCTGTTGTATTAGTACTGGCCGGACACGACCCAACCGGCGGAGCTGGTTTGATTGCCGACAGCGAGTCGATCGCTGCCTGCGGTGGCTGGGCGGTAACCATTCCCACCGCGCTGACCATTCAAAACTGCCATAACGTAGTGCGGGTGGTGCCCACGGATACTTATCTCATCAACCAGATGGTCGATGAGATCGCGACCATGCCGGTGGCGGCTATCAAGCTTGGCTTGATTAGCAGCGAGGCCACCCTGGAGGCGGCGATATCGATTATCCGGCGTTTCCCCGGTGTGCCGGTGGTGGCCGACCCGGTGCTAAAAGCCGGTGGCGGCGCTGAACTCTCGACGCCTGAGCTGCGTCAAGAGTACATCGCGCGGCTGCTTCCCCTGGTCGATATCCTGACGCCCAACCGCGCCGAGTTAGCCGCGCTCACGCCTGAGTGCCAGGCAACGGATGACGATACGGCAAGAGCGGTGGCACTGCTTTCGCTGGGTTGCCAGGCGGTACTGGTGTCGGCAACTGATGATCCGCTACCCGGCAATGACGATCAGGTATTACTGACGCTACATTCACCGGATAATACCCGGCAGTGGCCATGGCCGCGCTTACCTGAACAATTTCATGGTTCGGGATGCACGCTGGCATCGGCTATTGCGGCCCGCCTGGCTGTGGGTGAGCGCTTACTTACTGCGTGTGAGCAAGCTCAGCACTATACCTGGCAAAGCTTGTCACATGGCTATGAGACGCCAAGCGGACAGTTTTTACCCAACCGTACCCCACGCGCTTCACGTTTTTGATTTAATGACGCCACGCGATTAATGACGCAATGAATGAAGAGGACGCCATGACGACTTCCGCTGAATTGTTTGAACTTGCCAGCCGCCATATTCCCGGCGGCGTTAATTCCCCGGTGCGGGCCTTCAAAGGGTTGCATCGCCCGCCGGTATTCATGGAGCGCGCACAAGGCGCCTATCTGTTCGACGTCGAAGGCAACCGCTACGTGGACTACGTGGGTTCATGGGGGCCGATGATCACCGGGCATGCGGATCAGGATGTGCTTGCAGCGGTGCGGGCCCGGCTGGATAACGGGCTATCGTTCGGTACCCCCACGGCGGTTGAAACCACCATGGCAGACCTGATTTGCGAGATGATTCCGTCGATGGAAATGGTGCGGATGACCAGCTCCGGCACCGAAGCGACGATGTCGGCCATTCGTCTGGCACGCGGCGCCACCGGGCGAGACAAAATCGTCAAGTTTGAAGGCAACTACCACGGTCACTCCGATTCGCTGCTGGTCAAAGCCGGATCCGGGGCATTGACCCATGGAGAGCCGAGCTCACCGGGCGTGCCGGCATCGCTTGCCGAGCACACCATTACCTTGTCGTATAACGACCCCGAAGGGGTTGAGGCGTGCTTTGAAGAGATGGGCGATGAGATCGCCTGTATCATCGTCGAGCCGGTCTCCGGCAACATGAACTGCATTCCGCCGCAGCCAGGCTTTCTCGAGACGCTGCGCCGCGTATGTAACGAGCACGATAGCGTACTGATTTTCGATGAAGTGATGACCGGCTTTCGCGTCGCCCTTGGCGGTGCTCAGGCTCACTACGGCGTGACCCCTGATTTAACCTGCCTGGGCAAGATCGTGGGTGGTGGTATGCCGGTCGGCGCCTTCGGCGGCAAACGCGAGATTATGCAGAATATTTCGCCCATGGGGCCGATTTATCAGGCGGGCACGCTCTCAGGCAATCCGCTGGCCATGGCGGCCGGTATCGCGCTGCTAACCAAGCTGCAGGTACCCGGCTTCCATGATGCCCTGACACAACGTGTTGAAACGTTATGCACGGGTCTGCAGGAACGCGCCAATGCCGCCAACGTGCCGATGATGACCCAATCGGCAGGCGGCATGTTTGGGATCTTTTTTACCGGACAAAGCCGTGTGGATAACTTTGCCCAAGCGACCGCCTGTGACCCCGAAGCGTTTCGCCGTTTCTTCGGTGCGATGCTTGATCAGGGTGTCTATCTTGCGCCTTCGGCGTTCGAAGCGGGCTTCATGTCCAGCGCTCATACACCCGAAGATATCCAAAAAACGCTGGATGCAGCCGAGAAGGCCTTTACTTATATGTAACAGCAAGTAACGAAAACTCCGCTATACTCAAAGAGCCGCTGATAACCAGCGGCTCTTTACGTTGTAGAGGCCATTATGAAACGACTCTGGACGTGGCCAGGCGCCACGCTACTGGCAATAGGGTTAACCATCCACCTACCGTTAAGCGCTCAATCGCTTGAGGTACCATCGATGAATCCGATTCGTATTACCATGGAAGGTACGGAAGGCGCTGCGTTTTCCGCTCATTGGCGCATTACCCACGAGGGTGAAACCACCGAACATATCGAGGAAAACGGCACGGTACCGGCGGAATTCAGCTTTGAAGGCACTGCCCTTGAAGGCACGGTCAAGCTGTTAAGCGACGGTGATCGCCTGGAGGTGGATATTCAGAAAGGCACCAACCGCTCGCGGTCTTCAACACAGGGCAAGGGGGGCACGCTGACGGTGTCGATTAGGTAATAAAAAACCGCCCCGGGGAGGGGCGGCTTGATCAAGGTAAAGCGTTATAAACGCTTAGTTGCCCTGTTGAACATAGTTAGTGTTGCTAGATCCAACAGTTCTAATTTGTGAGAAGTTTTGTTGGCTAGCATTACCATAATCGCCGCTTTGAACGACGACACTTGAGTTATAGTCGCCAATAGTACGGACGAAAGAGTCATGACCGTAGCCAATTTGAAGAACATCTGTATAGTTGTCATCACCTGCAGATATAATATCACTATCTAGTTCGTTACCATGTTGCATAGTGTGAGTTTCGTTGTAATTTCCAAGAGACTTCACGTAGCTGTCATTAAGACTACCAAACTGGGTTACCATAGATAGATTATCATAGCCATCTTGTTCTACCCAAGAATCGTTACGGTAGCCATCTTGATCGACATCTGCATAGTTATAAGCGTTGTTGCTGCCTGACCTTCCTTGATCAATAATTGAGTCGTTTTCTTGGCCAAGTTGATTTACATATGCTTGGTTACCATCTTTTTCTTGCATGATTAACGAGTAGTTTTCACCTGTTGATGATCCACCTACAACATCATCCTGGATGACCCCTGCAGTATTATCATTGCCATCTTGCTGAATACGTGAAATTTGTGTACCCCATTGGATGACGCTGGTTTCGTTATCATCACCATTCTGGTCAATAAATGAATCATTGCCCAGGCCGCTACCGTCATAGGAAGAACCTGCCATACTATTGATAGTGCTACGTGAATTATCAAATTCAGGACTAGCTGGTTCAGTTGGTGTTTGAGCTAAGGCTGAAGCGCTCATGGCAAGAGCGATAGCGGCGGCGATAGCAGTCATTTGAGTTTTCATGGTGTTTCCCCTTTACGATTTACTTGCTTTAGTTATTACTGAGGCAACCGGTGTTGCTCAGTAGGTTTCGACGGTGACTGGACGCGCATTACCCGAAAAAGCTCTTTGCTCTACGTTAATGCTGCGGTAGCCACTCCCCGATTGTGAAATCTGGATATCGCTTTTACTGCCAAACTGGGATACATTTGCTTCAAGTAGTTTACTTGGATCACCTTCAATATTTCTTGCATTACCATCTTGGTTAATGTCGGCCCTATGGCCATCACCATCTTGCGATATCACACCAAAATTATTGCCACCTGTTTGAGTGATATTGGCAATATTAAAGTTACCTGACTGATGTATCCTAGAAAAGTTACCACGCTGGTAAGCCTCTGAGTTTGAGTAAGTTTGGTTCACCGTGGCCCTATTGTTATTGCCGACTTGGTCAATAATGCTGTAGTTGCCCCGATAATTTTTGGTATCAACCTGATTAAAGAACTGCTCAATGTGGCTATCGTCAGCATTAACTGGTGCGGCAGTAAGGATACTGGCGGCCAATAGTGTTGCCAACAATATTGAGTGTTTGGCTGGGGAAATTCCCATTGATGCTTTATTGGCGCACTGACGTTTCATGATGAAGCCCTCTGAAACATTTTGTATCCAAATGTATTTTATGTATTGAGTTTGGACTATTTGGCGGGCTTCGCTATCGTAAGTTTTAGGGTTTGTAGGACGAATTTTTTAATTATATGTGTCTTCTTGGGTATGACGTTTCTAATACTTTTTATTTTTTGTTCTAGTATTTTAAGATAAAAAAGGCCATGCGCAATGCATGGCCTTCATAAGTCGTCAATTGTTTAATCTACATTTTTCGAATTAGTTGACTCATTACAATTGAGGTATGGGAGCACTTAAGTAATCAGCAAGAATCGTATCTGTAAAGTTAACGTCGTTGCTGAGGTTCCAAAGATTATTTTCTACGCCTCGAGCGATTAAGTGGATAACCGCTGATTCAATGGAAGACATTACTGCCATCTGGACGGGTTCGTTGGTTGTGATACCGGCTTCCGCTTCCAAGAGACGTCGGAAATCAATAAAACGATAAACGCCAGCACGTAGCTCTTTCGAATAGATAGTTTTCGTCGTTGTCACATTGGCGAGTACTTCGCCCGTTGAGATTTCAACGGCACGTAGATTAACCGTGACCTGGTCAACCTGGTACTCCCCCGACGCCCCAATACCAAAATATTCGGCCCCCGCACCACCTGTTCTTATATTGGATTCATAGGCAATAATGCCGCCTTCCAGCATGACGGAAGCCGCACGTAATGAGGGGAGCGTATCGGGTTGATTGAAGCGCTCGAACTCAGCACGAATAATACGTCGCTCTGTTAATAGATTTTGCAGGCCCACCCGCTCAAGTGGGATGAACCAGCCAGAATCTGCCAGCGCGCCAGTTAACATTGCGGCAGCCCCTTGGGTCACTGCCGTCGAGAAGGTACTGGCGGGTGCAGGTCGATACTGTCCTGTTTGGTCGCGGAAATCATAGACCGAAACAAAAATTTTGCCGGCTGGTGGTGGTAGAGACACCAGATCCTGATAGGAGGCGCCACGCGGTGTTAATGTTGCCTCGGTTCCTTCCAGGTTTTCGGAATTGGCGACCATTCCCGCGCAGCCGCTGAGTAAACCCGCAATTAAAAATGCAGCTATAATCTTCATGATGATCCCCTGACTTATCCATCATTTATGATGTTTGGTTTTTTAATTCGTAATGCTTTGTTTCGATAGATGGGCTATCTCATGGATTAAAAGTTTCCCCGACGCTGATATTGGTTTCGTCCCCAGTTAGTTTATCGATAACGCGTATCACTAACTGACCCCCAGCATCTTCTACCACCACGCTGAATTCATCGCTGTCGAAGCTACCTTGATCAATGGTTCCATCCCCAACATCGCTGAGTAGACTGGAGATTAAGCGGCTCTCCAGGCTTTGAATCAGACGCTCGGTGGATGAAGGACGCTCAATATCACGGGTGTTTGGGTCGGTGTTGGTATCCTGGGACTGGGCCTTGTTGAGCATGTAGCTGCCCATGAAAGGATCGCCCCCAAAAGACGGATTGAGCGGTTCGTAAATCATTTCTCCCGCGTGAACTGGTAGCGTTAACAGTCCGATCAGCACCGCTGAGCCGATACCTGTGGAGCAAATTGCCGATGTTTTCATTATCGTAACTCCTCACTTCCTAAGTCTTTGTCGGAAGATAGCGCTGAGCTCAGCTTTTGACGCAGTAGTGCTTCTTCCACGATTTGTACGGCTTCTCCTGCCGCGCGGTCGGCCTCGCTGATCCTTGGGGAGAGCTGGGTACGGAAATGCATCTGGTTGCGTTCCATAATCCACACTTGGCTTCCCCAACGGGCATCGGGGCGTTCCTGGATGGTGATGGTCGCGTTGCCAATAATCGGGTTACCCATGGCGCGCTGGCTGAAGGCGCGATAGAAAGTCTTGCCGGCCATGGTGATGGTGCGGTCTACCATGATGCCGGTTAATTCGCTGCCGTTGGTGGGTCGTTCTACTTCAGCGCCATCGGGGCCGGAAAGCTGGTTGATAGCGTCGACGGCGGCTTGTTCATCAGCAAGCGCCGCTTGCCCATTGGCAGTGGGCGATACGGCCTCTGTCATTTCTTCGGCGTAGGTCGATGCGCTTCCCCACAACAGGAAATAACACAGGATGGCGGATTTATAGCGCAGTGCTTTCATCGTCAATCCCCTTTGCTGTGCGCTAATGGCGACGCTGCAAGCTTCGTGCGGTTTCAATATTGGGCAAAATGGGGCCCAAATTCTGATGAATCCAATTCAGCGCCTGGATGCGGTTATGCACGTTGATTTTGCGAAAAATGTTGTAAAGGTGAGACTTGACGGTGTGTTCGCTAAGGAACAGCTTTTCCGCAATTTGATGATTAGAGGCCCCGGCGCTCAGTAGTGAGATAATTTCCATTTCCCGGTTGGTAAGGCCGCAGGCGGGTCTAAAGGCGTTGTTTTGATATTTGCGGTAAAACAGGATCAACCGAGTCATCAGTTCCCGGGACATCCACAGCTCACCTTCGAGCAGCGCATGAATGCCTTTGCAAATGACGTCCAGGCTCTCATGGCGATAGAACACCCCTTTCAACTGCGCGCAGGACAGAGCTTCAAGCGCATGATCCATATCGCGGACATTAAAAGCAGCCAATGGCTCGTTGCTGAGCTTTTCAGGTAGCTGATGCTGCCAGTCTGGCAGGGCTTCAACGCTGATGTGATCGCTGTCGATCAACATCAAGGTGTTACCCGATGATGGGGCCGTGATTCGTTCATGAGGAGGCTGAAGTTGCACCCGGCACTCGGTATGACTCCCCAGGTATTCCGCAAATAATTGTGATTGTGGGCTTTTTTCGGTAACGATAAATACCGTATCGACAGCCTTTTCTTGCGGCATTGGAGGATCCTCATAGAAATAACGAATGAGCAGGTAACCCTTCAAGTGTTGTCTATTAGTTTTTAAATGTAAATGTATGTTACTGCAAAATCATCAAAAAAGATGACTCTGAATGGTTTTTTTAAAATAAGATATTGAATATAAAAATAAATTATTTTTTTCATAAACGAAGATTTTTTATAAAAACACATCATGTTACATCCCGGCTGCTTTTTTCGGGCTTAGGGCATGCGTAAACTGATCGTTCACCCTAGGAGGTCGCCGCATGACCAGTACGCAAACGCTTGTGCTTGCCAGCGGAAACGCTGGTAAATTGAAAGAATTCAACGAATTATTAGCGCCTCTTGGTTTTGATGTATGCCCCCAAGCGGATTTTGGCGTTCATGACGTGGCAGAGACGGGCGTGACCTTTGTTGAAAACGCGCTTATTAAAGCCCGTGAAGCGAGCCGCCAAAGTGGCTTACCGGCCCTGTCCGATGACTCAGGTCTGGAGGTGGATGCGTTACATGGCGCACCGGGCATCTATTCCGCCCGCTATGCTGGTGAACCCAAAAGCGACCAGCGCAATAACGCCAAGTTGCTTGAAGCTTTGCAGGATTGCCCGGAAGGGCAGCGAACGGCACGCTATTGGTGTGTCCTGGTTTATCTACGCCACCCTGAGGACCCGGTGCCGGTTATTGTTCAACGCAGCTGGGAAGGCGAAGTGCTGGCTCACCCGCGTGGTGAGGGCGGTTTTGGCTATGACACGCTATTCTGGCTGCCCGATCAGAGCATGAGCGTGGCGGAATTACCCAGCGAGACGAAAAATCGCTTGAGTCATCGTGGGCGTGCCCTGAGCGGGCTAGTCGACGTGTTGAAGGTGGCCCATGGGTGAGCCATTGCCACCTTTATCGCTGTATATTCATACGCCGTGGTGCGTGCGCAAATGCCCTTATTGTGACTTTAATTCCCACGAGCCCCAGCATGATGAATTACCTGAAGCCGCTTACCTGAAGGCGCTGTTACAGGATATCGATGGCGATCTTGAGCTGGCGGCGGGGCGAACCGTGCAGAGCATATTTATCGGCGGCGGAACGCCTAGTCTGCTTTCACCAGGCTTTTATAAAAGCCTTTTATTCGAAGTAAGTGCTCGCTTACCATTTTCAGAAACGATTGAAATCACCCTTGAGGCGAACCCCGGCACGACGGAGCAAAGCCGTTTTACCGGCTATCGTGATGCGGGTATCAACCGGCTTTCGCTTGGGGTGCAAAGTTTCCATTCGGACCAGCTAGCCGCATTGGGGCGAATTCACAGCGGCGAAGAGGCCATCAAGGCCGTCAGCCAGGCGCGTCAGGCGGGTTTTGACAACCTCAATATTGACCTGATGCATGGCCTACCGCAGCAGACGCCTCAACTGGCGATGGCGGATATCGAGCAAGCGCTGGCGTTATCCCCTGAACACTTGTCCTGGTACCAACTGACGCTGGAGCCCAACACAGCGTTTTATGTCAATCCGCCGACCTTGCCCCATGAAGAAACCCTTTGGGACATTCAGGATGAGGGTCATTTACGTCTGGAGCAGGCGGGGTTAAAGCGCTACGAGATTTCCGCTTACGCGCAACCCGATCGACAGAGCCTGCACAATCTCAATTATTGGCAATTTGGCGATTATCTGGGCATCGGGGCAGGGGCTCACGGAAAGTTGAGCCACGTTGACTACCAGGGGCAGTGGCATATTGAACGGCGTTGGAAAACGCGTCAGCCGGATGCCTATTTAAGGCGTGTGAATGACCCACGTGGCTTTGCTGCGGGCAAGCAGTCTATTGCTGAACACGAACTGCCGCTGGAGTTCTCGATGAATGCCCTGCGTCTGACCCAGGGGGTGCCTGTCTCGATGTGGTCAGCGCATACGGGTTTGCCGGTTGATGTGTTATTGGCGCGTTTACACAATGCCGAGAAAAAAGGACTTTTGATGGAAATGCCCAAAAGACTACAGGCATCGCCTCAAGGTCTATTATTCTTGAACGAGTTGCTGGCATTGATAAGCGACGAGTAACTTCATAGATGACAATGTTAAGGAGTGAGCGATGCGTATTTCTCGACTACTGACCCCGTTAGCGGCCGCTGTACTGGTTGCCGGTTGTGCAACCTCGGACCCCTACGGCGGCGGTCAAACTCAGCGCTCATCGACAGCCACCGGCACAGGCATTGGTGCTGTAGTAGGCGCGGCTGCCGGTGCTCTGTCCGGGGATGGTAGCACCAGCCGCCGAGACCGGGCGCTGATTGGGGCGGCAGTAGGTGCCGCAGCGGGTGCTGGCGTGGGTGCCTATATGGATCGCCAGGAGCAGCAATTGCGCCAAAACCTGGAAGGTTCGCGCATTGAAATTGATCGCCGCGGCGACGATATCGTGCTGAACATGCCCAGCAGCGTGACCTTCGGCTTTGATTCCGCTGAACTGACCAGCGAGGCACGCAGTTCGCTGAACGAAGTGGCCAATGTGGTTAGCGAATACGCTGACACCCGCATTAACGTTGCGGGCCATACCGACAGCACCGGTGAAGAAGCCTATAACCAGCGTCTGTCTGAGCGCCGGGCTCAAGCGGTGGGTAGTTACTTGAGTCAGAATGGCGTGTCGTCAATGCGCTTGAATACTCGTGGCTACGGTGAATCCCAGCCGGTGGCCAGTAACGATACTGAAAATGGACGCAGCCAGAACCGTCGCGTCGAAATTACCTTGACGCCGACGGCGGAAGCGCAAAACCAAGGCGGCTAGGCCATACAGCTGTGAAGCCATTTCAACGCCCGCTATGCTGAGTAGCGGGCTTTTTTATGAGTTGCCGAATTATCATGTTGTCATATCAACACGCGTACCATGCTGGCAATTTTGCCGATGTACATAAACATTTGACGTTATTTGCAACCATCGAGTACCTGCTGCGCAAACCTTCACCGGTGACGTATATCGACACCCACGCGGGGCGCGGTTTTTACCCGTTGTCTAGCGAAGAAACCCAGCGCTTGAGGGAGTATCGGGACGGGGTCTGGCCCCTTTGGAACGCGGCTCAATCAGTGTCCGATCCGCTGCTATGCAGTTGGCTGGACACTCTATCGCGTGCGCAACGCTATCCCGACGAATTGGCCCATTATCCCGGATCTCCCTGGTGGATAAGCCAGGCGCTGCGAGAAAAAGAGCGGCTATACGGGTTTGAGCTGCACCCTGGCGAGCATCAGCATTTTGATGACCAGGCGTTGGCGGAAGGTGTCGAGCGAATTCATGGCGACGGGTTGCAGGGATTATGTCAGCGCCTGCCGGTTGCAACGCCTCGTGTCTGTGTGCTGGTTGACCCAAGCTACGAGCGTAAAGACGAGTATCAGGCGGTGGCGGATACCCTTAACGTGGCACTTGCGAAAGCGCGTCACGCGGTGGTGTTGGTCTGGTACCCATTGCTGCCTGCCGGGAATCACCAGGTGCTGTTGGAAGCGCTTGAGCGTAGCGGGATCCGCAAAATCTGGCGCAGCGAGCTTTGCCAGCGAGCTGCGGAGACCCATGAGCGCGGCATGTACGGTAGCGGAATGTTGGTGATTAACCCGCCCTGGGGGCTGGATGAACGTCTGGCCGGCGCGATGGCCCAGTTGACCCCGCTGCTGGGCGCACAAAGTCGCTATCGTGCGTCTTGGTTGGTAGAGGAGTAGCGCCGTTTAAGACCGCCTATTTACCGATACAGAAGCTGCCAAAAATTTCCCCCAGCAAATCGTCGGCGCTGAATTCACCGGTGATTTCGCCGAGCGCCTGCTGCGCATCGCGCAGATCTTCCGCCAGCAGTTCACCGGCGCCATTGCCTTCGAGCTGTCGGCGGCCGGTTTCAAGGGCGTTCATTGCCCGGTCAAGCGCATCCAGGTGGCGGCGGCGGGCTGAAAAACGCCCCTCAGTGGTCGCTGAAAAGCCCATGATATCTTTCAGGTGCGCTTTCAAGTTATCCACACCCACGCCTGTTTTTGCAGAAAGACGCACCGTGGGTGGGTTTGTGGATAAATCTATGCCCGCCTGTTCGGCGCTGGTGTCGATTTTATTACGCACCAGCGTCAGGCGCTGCTGGTCCGGCAGCCGGGCGACAAATTCAGGCCAGATTGCCATGGGGTCGGTTTCATCGGTCGTTGACGCATCGACCAGCAGCAGCACGCGGTCGGCGCCTTCGATCTCTGCCCAGGCCCGGGCGACGCCGATCTGTTCCACCGCGTCAGGTGTATCGCGCAGCCCAGCGGTATCAATTACATGCAGCGGCATCCCGTCGATGTGGATATGTTCGCGCAGCACATCCCGCGTGGTACCGGCAATATCGGTGACGATGGCGGTATCCTGCTCGGTCAGGGCGTTGAGCAAGCTCGACTTACCGGCATTGGGACGCCCGGCAATGACAACGCTCATGCCCTCGCGCATCAAGGCTCCCTGGCCAGCGGCTGAGCGTACGTCAATAAGCTCACGGGTTACATCGTCCAGCAGGCTGGCCACGTGGCCATCCGCCAGAAAGTCGATTTCCTCCTCGGGAAAATCAATCGCCGCCTCGACGTAGACGCGCAGTTCGATAAGCCGCTGTACCAGCGCGGCTACCCGGTTGGAAAACTCACCCTGAAGCGAACGCACCGCGTTTTCGGCGGCGGAGCGGGAGGTGGCATCTATCAGATCGGCAATGGCCTCGGCCTGGGCCAGGTCAAGCTTGTCATTCAGGAAAGCACGCTCGGAAAACTCGCCCGGCCCTGCCAGTCGAGCGCCTAACTGGACGCAGCGTTCAAGCAGCATATCCATGATCACCGGCCCGCCATGGCCTTGAAGTTCGAGTACATCTTCACCGGTGAACGAGTGGGGGTCCGGAAACAGTAGCGCGATCCCCTCATCGATATTGCCGTCGGCACCCATAAAAGCGCCATAGTGTGCGTAGCGTGGGGCTGGGCAGTGGCCTAGCATGGCGACGGCAATGTCGCGGCAGGCCGGGCCAGAAACACGAATAATACCGACGCCGCCACGACCGGGGGGAGTGGCCAGGGCGGCGATGGTGTCTTGGGTATAAAGTCGGTCTGCCATGGCGTTTCTCTTTCTATGTGCAGGTGGCAAGTGAACGTAGTGTGAGTTTTTGCCTCCTAAAACACCAGACCCCCGCAAGAGCGGGGGTCTGGGTGTTCAAGGCATCGGCTTTATTTTTTGGTTTTCATGCCTTTGCCAATACTTGGGTCTTGCTCGATTTTGCGCGTAATGAAGTACTGCTGCGCCACCGAGATGATGTTGTTGACCACCCAGTAGATCACCAGGCCCGCCGGGAACCACAGGAAGAAGAACGTAAAGATGATGGGTAGCATCTTCATGATCTTCGCCTGCATCGGATCAGGCGGCGTGGGGTTAAGCTGTTGCTGTACGAACATCGAAAGGCCCATCAGAATCGGCAGAATAAAGTACGGGTCTTTCACCGATAGATCCTGCACCCAGAAGATGAAGGGAGCGTGTCGCAGTTCAACGGACTCCAACAACATCCAATACAAGGCGATAAAGACTGGCATCTGCACCAGGATCGGCAAGCAGCCACCCAGAGGGTTGATCTTCTCCTTCTGGTAGAACTTCATCATCTCTTGAGACATCTTCTGGCGATCATCGCCGTACATCTCTTTGAGACGCTGCATCTCGGGGCCAAGCTTGCGCATCCGTGCCATCGACTTGTAGGCCTTGGCAGAAAGCGGGAAGAGAATGGTTTTCACCAATACCGTCAACAGGACGATGGACCAGCCCCAGTTGCCAACAATGTCGTGAATCTTGTCAAGCAGCCAGAATAGCGGGTTAGCCAGGAACCATAACCAGCCATAGTCGACCGTCAGCTCAAGATTCGGCGCTACCTGCTCAAGATGATCCTGAATCTTGGGACCCATGTACAGAGTGGCACCCAATGAGGTTTCTTCTTCCGCTGCCAGCTCGCTGGTGGGGCCAGCAAAGGCGATGACATTACGGTCGCGCGAATCCGTCGAGACGTAATAGAGGTTCTGCTGATTCTGTTGGGGTACCCAAGCCGAGACAAAATAGTGCTGGATAATGGCCATCCAACCGCCTTGTGCCTCTCTATTATTGAAGTTACCGCCTTGGATATCGTCAAAATCAACCTTTTCATAGGTTTCTTCAGGGGTTGAATACGCGGCGCCCAGATAGGAATTCATGCCCATACTGACGCCGCTTGACGGATCAGGGCTGTTATCCCGAGCGAGTTGGCCGATAAAACGAGCGCTGACGGGCTCATCGGTGTTATTGGCCAAATAGTAATTGACGTCAACAGCGTAATTGCCACGTTCAAAGGTAAGTCGCTTGATGACCTCGATGCCGTTTACCTCGGCGGTGAGGTTGACCTCAAGTTGATCTTCGTCATCACCTAGCAGGTATTCGCTGTTATCGGGGGTAAATGTAATGCGATTTGCTTCCCCGTTAAGCTGCAAGCCTGAGCGTGCAACGTAGCTGCGCGTTTGATTGTCGGAGAGCAGAACATAACTGCGATCCGACTCGAGCGCCTGTTTATGCTGAGGTAAGGCGGCATACACGATATCGCCACCGTGTGGATCAATACGAACATCCAGAACGTCGGTGGTAACCGCGATGAATTCACGGCTGTCGCTGTCACTTTCGTCGCTGTTCAGCGCGTCTTGCGAAGCGGCAGCGTCATCACCGGGAACCGACAAGTTGTCCGCGTCGCTGTCGCCAGATGCGTCGCTACTCTCCGACGTTGCGTTGTTATCGCTGATTTGACGTTGCGATTGCTCGGACGACGATTGATAAGACGTCTGTCCGTAATCCTGATTCCACTGTACAACCAGTAGATAGGCCAGAATGGCAAGTGGAATCAGTAATATAAGTCGTTTTACGTCCATGAGGGTTCTGCCCGCTGGGTGGTGAACATGCTAATGGCGCAGTATCAGTTGCTCGACCCATGACACACGAAAGCCTGCCAGGCGGCAGGCCGAGGTCGAGCGATGAGGTGCCCATCAAGTAGTGCGCTTTGAGCTAGCAGGTGGCGCGTCGGCTGCCTGGCTGTCGCGCCGAAGCCGTTTCCACATACCATGGAGCTGACGATATAAAACGTCATTGTCCATGTCCTGAACGCCACGCCGAGCAAGAACCACAATATCCACTGCGGGAAGCTGGTCTTGACGTAGCCGAACTGACTCACGAACGAGTCTTTTGAAGCGATTTCGATCAACGGCGAGCTTCACATTTTTCTTGCTGACCACTAGGCCAAGGCGGGGATGCCCGAGGGTATTCCAACGTGCTAACGCCATTATACCCTTGCCATGCACCTTGAGGTCTGCTTGCTCAAAAACGTAGCGGTAATCCCCGGCATTAAGTAACCGAAAATACCGGGGAAACCCTTGATGTGGCACACGCAATCCGAGATCAGGCGCTCAGACGCTTACGGCCTTTGGCGCGGCGACGCGAAATGATGGCGCGGCCGTTTTTGGTTGCCATACGAGCACGGAAGCCATGCGCGCGCTTGCGCTTGAGAACGCTAGGTTGAAAAGTGCGTTTCATAACTCGTTATTCCCACGTGGTTAGGACGGAAAATAAATTCCAAAAGACCCGGTCCAGTGAGGAACTAGCCGGGAGATTCAATTCAAGACCGGAAATTGTAGAGGCTTCCCGGGTTGCGTGCAATTTTTTCCTTGTAAAAAATACCTCCCACACACGCAGACGTCTGCCAGGGATCACGTAATGCGCTTACCAGGGAGCACATCAGCGTTCAGCAATTGGCTTTCTGCCGCCTTGTGGCTAATAGTGGGGATACATTTTGTTAACAACCTTATATTATTCTTTAAATTCAATCACATAAAAGATATGTGAGGTTGTGTATAAGTTGCGGAAAAGACGATGATAAGTGGTTGATTAACTGTGAATTAATGCCAAATGATAATGAGCAGCAAGCTTTTATCCAGCACTTGGAATACCGATCACTTTCGACCCGCTAAAAGTTTTCCACAGCTTATTAAAACGGCCTAGTCCTGTGTGGATAACCACGCCGTTGGACGCTACAATGGTCGGCCTTTTTCAACTGATGGTGAGATGT